>VGZA01000003.1 GCA_016872775.1 Planctomycetota bacterium
TCGCATCCGGGCGTAGCCCGGAAAGGATTCTTTCGAGATGAAGAAGACGAGACATACGACGGACCAGATCATCGAGAAGCTGCGTCAAGCGGACGTGGCATTCGGTCGCCACGGGCGATGACGTTGATCTGATTTGGCATGGGGACAGCTGCCACGCCAATAATGGGGGGCGACTGCTGCGAGTTCGCCCAATTCTCCCAGATTTCAGCAATTCGGCCACTGTTCGCCTTTCACGAACTTTTCTCTTGTCTGTTCGTGTTTTGCGAACTAGAATTCCTGGGGATGCCGATCAACCAAGAGGCGACGGATGCGGGTGATCTCCAAAGCTCGACTCAGACGGTTCTGGGAATGGCCACGCCACGGAGATGCTGAGGGGCCGCTTCGAGCTTGGCACACCCACGTCAACAGCAAGACCATCCGCTGGCAATCTTGGGCTGACGTGAAGGCCGACTTTGCCAGTGCCAGCATGGTCGGCAACTGCGTTGTGTTCAACATCGGTGGGAACAAGTATCGGCTGGCCACGCGTATTCTGTATCCTAGCCAGAAGGTCTTCGTCCTGAAGGTGATGACTCACGAGGAATACGACGAGGACAAATGGAAGGAAGAGTGCGGGTGCTACGAGCCGCCACCACCAACCACACGCACGACCAAGCGATCAAAGTCCGGACCGACCAGACCTCTCCAACGTAGGCGGAAATAAAAGATGGCGACCAAGGCCAAATTCGGTTTGAAGGGGAAAGACCGAGACTCCTACCTGGAGCTAGTGCTGGTCTTCCCACTCTCTTCGATCCGCTCGGAGGAGCATCTCGACGAAGCGCAGAAGGTCATGGATCGGCTGCTCGCCAAGGGCGCGCTTGATGACGGTGAGGAGACGTACCTCGATGCACTCAGCGATCTCGTCGCCGTGTACGAAGACACCTATCATGCTCTCGAGCCGGCATCCGACGCTGACATGCTGCGACATCTGCTCGAAGCAAAGGGCGTCACGCAGGCACAACTGAGCCAGGAGTCGGGAATCGCCAAGTCCACAATCTCGGAGGTTCTGGCCGGAAAAAAGCCATTCAGCCGTCAGATGATTCGCAAACTGGCCGACTACTTCAAGATCGACGTGAGCGTCTTGGCGAGTAATCTGTGAGCAATGTGCCGACTGGGCCATCTGCGTTATTGTCCGCGCTCGCGTTGCGAAATAGTTCGCTCCATCTATGGCGGTCGCAACCCTCCATAATCCCGCCGACCCAAGGGTTGACGGAAATCGCCGAGAGCGAGAGTCCGTACTCTCGCGACCCTTCCGCCGTTCTGGCAATGACTTGCGGCGAGGCAGCCAGACGGGAAAGTTCCGGCACGATCGCACGAGAGCGCCGCTGGCGGGTAGCTCAGCGACCCAGCTGTGTGTCACGACATTCTGGACTTTTTTACGCAAGTTCTCGCCACCTTGGGGCCGGCACAACCCAATCGCGTATGAGTTGGCGACCGGAAGTTCGAAGAGGGTTCCTTTCGATGGAGCGGAAGGGACACTGCTCGAACTGCGATCCGCTTGATCACCGTTGGGCCAAGGCGAAGTCGTACGGGCTCGGTAATCACATGGATCACAGAACTGCGTCTGGCTAAGCGTCGTCATCCAACTCCCGAATCAGAAAACGAGCCAGGAATTGCCGCACGATAGACGCGGGGGGCGCGATGTCGTCCCTCATTGAGTGGGTGGTGCCCTGGCACGGTCATTGACAGACGTAGAGAAGGCCCGCCAGAACTCATAGAATAGCCAAGGGCTTGGTACAGTTGCCTCGTTGCGGCTCGTTCCCGGCCCAAGCTATTCCAAACGGCTGCGGAGAGATCATCCGATGTCCAGCTTCAACTCAAGGAATGGCATCCCACGCCGAGAATTGTTGCGCATCGGTGGGATGGGAGCTCTGGGGCTGACTCTCCCCGCGTTCATTCGGGCAGAAGCAACGGAAGAGAATCGTGCAGAATCGCCGACGGCATCCGCACCGCCGATCCAATCGTGCATTCTGCTTTATCAAAGCGGCGGGCCGAGCCAGCTCGATACCTGGGACATGAAACCCGATGCGCCGCGTGAAGTGAGAGGCGATTTTCAAAGTATTGATACCACCGTCCCGGACCTGCGAATCTGCGAACATCTGCCGCAACTGGCGAGCCTGGCCCATCGGTTGGCCGTGGTCCGCAGCATGTGGCATCGGATGCGTGATCATAATGCGGCGGCGACGGAAACGCTTTGCGGGCATACTCCGTTGGAAGGAGACGTGATTTTTCACGACGGCCCGAACAGTTATCCGTGCTTCGGCTCGGTGTTAAGCCATCTGCTGCCGCAACAAAATCTGGTACCGCCGCATGTCGCACTCCCTCAAGTGGTGAGCCGCGGGGGCAAGCTGCCGGGACAAGGCCCCGGTTTTTTGGGGGCCGCCTACAGCCCGTTTCAACTCTCGCAAGATGCCAATGCGGCGAATTTCAGCGTCCCGGAATTGTCGTTGCCAAGTGGCCTCACGCCGGACGGTTTGGAGAATCGCCGACGTTTGTTGCGTCTGATCAACCGACAAATGCCAGAGTCCGAGTTGACCGCCGCCCAGAAATCAATGGGTCTGTTTCGTGATCGCGCCTTTGATCTTCTTCGTTCCCACGAAATTCGCCAGGCGTTCGACATCGCGCAGGAAGACCAACGCCTTCGGGATCGCTATGGCAGACACACGCATGGCCAAAGCCTGCTCTTGGCCCGCAGGCTGGTGGAAGCGGGAGTCCGTTTCGTGACGGTCAATTCCATCGGTGATAAGGAAATCGGCGGCGGCGATGACTGGGACACCCATTACCAGAATTTCAGCATCCTCAAAAACGATCTGCTCCCTAAAACCGACCAAGCGTTTTCCGCGCTGATCGAAGATCTGGAATCGCGCGGACTGTTGGATTCCACCTTGATTGTCTGGATCGGTGAATTCGGTCGGACACCAACGATCACCAAAGCGGAAGGGGGCGGACGAGACCACTGGCCCGATTGCTTCAGTATCGTGCTGGCCGGTGGCGGCGTGAATGGCGGAATGGTCTATGGGAATAGCGACAAGCACGCTGCTTATCCGACTTCTGATCCGGTCTCCAGCGGCGAATTGGCGGCAACGCTCTTCTGGAGGTTCGGACTCGACCCGGCCCAACTGATCCACGACCGACTCGGCCGCCCCGTGCACATCGGCACAGGCGAACCCGTCCGCAAGCTCTTTGCGTTATAGCCGGGGGATGCGCAAACCAACCGAAGATTGTCCCTTTCTTAACGCAGCATGGTATCCTTATTGCTCTTGAAGCTTTACGAGGACACGACCATGCATACTCCCATCCCCCGTCGTACTTTCTTACGCGGCGCCGGCGTCGCTATCGCGCTGCCGATACTCGATGCTATGCTTCCACATGGGCGTGCTGCCACAACTACAGCCTTGCCGATCAAGCGGTTTGTCTGTCTCTCCAATAACTATGGTGTCTACCAGGAAGCTTTTTTTCCGCGTAAGGATCAGGTCGGCACCGAATACGATATGCCAGAAACTCTCCAACCTCTGGAGAAGCATCGAAAAGATTTCACGATTTTCTCGCATCTCGATCATGGCAATACGGGTGGCCATCAGGGTGTGCCGGTGCTGCTCAGCGGAGTGCGGCCGTCGCATGCGGCGCACTTTCCCGAAGGAAACATCAGCGTCGATCAAAAGGTTGCTGAGTTTGTCGGCTCAAAGACACGGTTTCCATCGCTGACTTTGCAAGTGAACGATGCAAACCTCATCAGCTTCACACGCACCGGCGTGCAGGTGCCGGCGATTGATTTGCAGCGAACCTTTCGCGTGCTCTTCACCGAGGATGATCAGGCCATCAAAGCCACGGCTGCTGAAAAGTTAAAACGCCACAACAGCATCTTGGATGTGGTCCTGGAGGAGGCGAAGTCGGTCCAGAACACTCTGGGGCGAGAGGACCAGCAGAAGTTCGCGGAGTACCTCGAAGCGGTTCGTTCGTTGGAACAGAAAATCGCACAACGAAAACCATGGCTCGATCAGCCCAAGCCACAACCCGGCATGAAGGAACCGCCGCAGACAGGCAAAACCGTTCCCGATCTTGCAGTGATGATGGAACTCATTGCGTTGGCGATTCAGACCGATTCAACCCGCGCTGTCACAGTGACTTCCGGGTTTGCCAATGGCGATCTGGGACTCTCCGGCGGCTACCACGGCTTCTCTCACCACGGTCAACGCGAAAAGGAAGTGAACGCCCTCAAACTTATCGAACGCAACCAGATCGCACAGACGGCTCACCTCATCGACCTCCTCAAAGCACAACCCGATCCGCTCAATGGCGGTACGTTGTTTGATCACACTGCGATCCTGTTCGGCTGCGGCATGGCAACCGGCGAACATTCCACGCGGAATCTGCCGCTTGTCTTGGCAGGTGGCGGTTTCAAGCTCGGCGAGCATCAAGTCTATCCGGAAGAAAACGGCCAGCGCGTTCCCGCAGCCAATCTTCTGCTCTCCATCTTGCAAAATCATGGCTTGGAGATCGACCGTTTCGGTACCAGCACCGGAACTCTCACCGGATTGAAGTGGAGTTGAGCCATGCTTCGTTTTGCATTCGTATTGGCCCTCATTGCCAATCTGACGACGAGCCTTGTGTTGGCGGATGAATCATGGCTCGAAAAGGTACGTCCTTTTTTGAAACAGCACTGCTATGAATGCCACGGTGCCGAAAAACAGAAAAGCGAGCTGCGCTTCGATACGTTGGGCACATCGCTCACGCAACGGGAAACGCTGGCAACGTGGCAGGCGATTCTGGATGAGTTAAATCTCGGCTCGATGCCGCCAGAAAGCCAGCCGCAGCCCAAGAGTGAGGAAATCGCGGCCATTGTGGAGACGCTTAGCACGGAGTTGCGGCAGGCTTACGCGAAACTCAAAAGTGTAGCTGGTAAGACGGTTGCTCGGCGCCTGAATCGCTTTGAAGTTCGCAGCACGCTCCGGGATTTGCTTTATCTGGAGGACCATAACGACTTCCGGCCGGACATGGTTCCCAAACTGGAGGATCGCAACGGCAACGGCGTGGCAGAGTGGAGTAGTAACGACCCCACCCGCGAGTTCCCTGCCGACCAATTGGAAGAGGGCTTCGATAATATCGGCGGCAAACTGGTGATGTCTGATTTTCTATTGACACAAATGATCAATGCGGCCGAGTACAGTCTGAAGCTGGCAACCTATCCGCAACAGAAACCCAAGCTGGAAACACGCCGCTTCGCTGCTCCAATTCGCAAAGATGGTCCTGGCGGCAGTTTCGAACGCTGGTCTCAAGAGGTGGATTCCAGCTTCGACGGCATCTATGAGCGTTATCGTGAGCCAGGTGCAGCTGCAGGTGGATTGGGACGCGTCTCTTCGAATGAACTGGCCCACGCAGGGGTTGGTGTGGCGGGCCGATATCGCATTACGATTGAAGCCTCCGCCCACAATCAGCAGCATCCCTGGGGAGATCTCATCAAGAGCCGGCAGGAGGAACCCCTACTGCTAGGCCTGCATATTTCTGATGCACGCACCGGCGGCATGAATGACGGCAACCCCAATGAACGCCTGCTCACGGAGTGGGCAATGACCGCCGATGGCGTCGAACGCACTTACACTTTCGAGACTTGGCTGGGCGATACTTGGTTACCGTGGATTGGTTGGGAGAACGCGCCCTATCAGCGTGGGCTGTGTCCTTCTCAATTGGTCGAGAAGTACGTAACAGAGGCGTTTGAACCACGGCCAAAGAATGACGCCCCGCAGAAGGAACGGGAAACCTACGAGCCGAGAATGGCTCGTGCCTTGTTTGAGGCAGGTTACAAAGGCCCGCACGTCCGCATCCACAGTCTCACCGTGGAACCGCTGATACAATCTTGGCCACCACCTAGCCATGTTGCGCTCTATGGTTTGAGTGAGAAGGAGCCCGTCGAGGATCTGCTACTGCGGTTTGCTTTTCGTGCCTTTCGCAGCCCGGTGAAGCTGGACGACATCACTCGCTACGTGCGGTTGGTTGATGAGGAAATGAAAGCCGGCCGCAGTCGAGCCGAAGCATTGCGTGTGGGATACACCGCGATCATTGCCTCGCCACGTTTCTACTACTTGCAGGAGCGTGAGGGCCGGTTGACCAATTTCGAACTTGCTTCACGCTTGAGCTACTTTCTCTGGTCGTCGATGCCCGATGAGGAATTGCTGGCTTTGGCCGAGGCGCACAAACTGAACGATCCGTCCGTGCTACGCAAACAGGTCAACCGCATGCTCGACGATCCCAAGTCGCTCGCCTTTATCCGACGCTTTCCTGAACGATGGTTGCGGTTATACAAGCTCGGTACGATGCCGCCCCCAGGCGGATTCTATCATCACCGACAAATGGAGACGCAGATGCGACTCCAGGTCGATGCCTTCTTTGGAGACTTGGTGAAATCGAGTGGATCAGTGCGAAACATCATCGACTCGGATTACACCTTCCTCAACGAACGTATGGCCCAGTGGATTTATGATCGTGACGATGTCTGGGGGGATGGCTATCGCAAAGTTCCGGCGAAGGCTCCTCATGGCGGTGGCCTGCTCACCATGCCCGCCGCGATGACCGCCACTGCCAACGGCGTGGATACGTCGCCTGTCGTGCGCGGCGTTTGGGTGTTGGAGTGTGTCTTAGGCACGCCGCCGTCGCCCCCGCCGCCCGATGTCGAGCCACTTTCGCCAGACCTGCGCGGTGCCAAGACCATCCGCGAGCAATTGGAGAAGCACCGCAAATTCGAAACCTGTAACGCCTGCCATCGCAAGATCGACCCAATGGGTTTCGCGATGGAGAATTTTGACCCGGTTGGAAAGTGGCGAACAGTCTATGACGATTCCAAGCAAAGAATCGATCCGTCATCAACATTGATCGGAGGCCGCAAACTCGATGACATCACCGCGCTTAAGGGCTGGCTGTTGGAACGCGAGCCGATGATAACGCACAACCTCACCGAGAAACTGCTCACGTACGCCACGGGACGCTTAATGGAACCAACCGACCGCAGTGAAGTGAACCGAATCGTTCGGCAGTTGCACGACCAATCCAGCGGCTTTCGCGATTTAATTCACCTCGTTGTGCAAAGCCCGTTGTTCCTGACCAAGTAAGCCAATGGAATACGTCATGGCCGGCACGATCGGCCATGCTCAAATGTAGTTTAAAGGAGCAAGAACCTCGGGAATCGCCAACAAATGAAAGTGGCGTTTGCTCAACAGCATTTGCTCATACCGCTCACCGCTGTTAACTTGCCTGTGGGCGAGTTGTAACCGTCGGTTTCGTTTTTTACTACCGAAACCGACTCGAATTCACGAAGTCCTATTCGCTTATGTACTTACGAAAATCAAAAAAGAGAGTATTGTTTCGAAGAGAGTCCCTTTCGGGGAGCTGATATTTCCGCCACCAACTTTTCCGCCCCACGAGTTCACACCCCACGCCGAGAGTTTCCCCTCTCGGCGTCGTCGTTTTATGGCGTGATCCGTCAACGACTTACGGCGATGCGGTAAAATCTCCGGCTCTCTTCGTCAACCGCCAGACCGGTCGAAAATGGCCCTGTCCCTTCTCGGGGTCACGAAACTTCGCCCCAAAACTCTCTCCGGGTCGAATTAACAACCCCTCGAAAATTAACAACCGTGTCAAACTCGGGGTAGCGAAAGGGACACTGCTCGAACTGCGGTCCGCTTGATCACCGTTGGGCCAAGGCGAAGTCGTACGGGCTCGGTAATCACATGGATCACAGAACTGCGTCTGGCTAAGCGTCGTCATCCAACTCCCGAAACCCACTCGACACCAGATAGTGCCATGTTTCGTCCAATTCACTCCATTGCGGGACAAACACGACGGTGGCGTCACGTCCGCGGGTAAGGAGGACGCGATAGGCGTTCAGTCGTAGCTGAAACGGATCCTTGACGTGGGCACCACGCTGGTAACCTCGAGCGCGATGATTCGACCACTTGCCTTGAACGCGCGCCAGGTCCGTGCCCCAAGCTAACAACACAGCATCCAATTCGAGCCCTTGCGCGCCGAATTCCGTTACTGCGTCGCGTAGATGGCGACATGAGTATCCACCTGCAGCTGTTTCATTATCACCATACCAAGGACCGTACTTGACCCGCTTGGTTGATTGGAAGTCGTTGGGAATTCCGAATCGCATCAAGTCCTTGTCCTTTGAGGACGCGACCAGACCATAGCGCGCCAATGGGTTTTCGGAGTACCGTTCACGCAGGTAGTGCTTCGCGACTTCGATGTCGCGGGTCGCACGCAGGTGATAACACTGGTCAAACATACGACCTGCAAGCCGTCGATTATCCTCTGGAGGATGTCCCGCCAGAAGCATCTGGACGAACTGGTGAAGGTCGCGGGCAAGATGAAAGCGGATTTCGGTGTCCAGGTTGAGCGACGGGCAAGCATGAAAGCCAATCGCACCGTCCGCAAAGATGTCGGCGACTCCTTGCGGTCCGTGGACCTGCCAATCGCTGGGCATCTGCGCTTTTTCGATCGCCGTTCGCCATTGGCTCAGGCCCGCTTCCTCCCCCACGTGAATCTCCTGCCCGCTCCCGATTAACCCGACGACAACGCACCATTCCGGAATGCGTTCCGCGAACTCGATGAAATGCTCCGGTTCCGACTTGCCGCCAACGTAGCCCGCGGTGTCGGTGTGCTTTTTTCGCACCTGCTCGGCATCAAATGCGCGCTGGGCTTCATCAAACACGAGCACGTGTTCCGGAGGAATCTGATGTCGCCGGGACGAATAGTGTTTCACGTACTCCTTCACGCCCCGGACAAACGTCTTCCCGCCCCCACCCGCCGCGCGCAGTTCGTACTGAAGCACCTCAACGAGCGGACCATTGCCCGATAAGAACACAGCCGGCACTGTGCTTTTGCCACCCGGTCTGGGAACCGCCAAGTCATCCAGGTACTTGGCGTGGACCGTTCGCAAGCCGACCAAGGTCTTTCCAGCCCCGGGCACGCCGGTTAGCAGAATCAATCGCCTCGAACGAGATTGGGCCGCTTCGTGCACAATACGTGTGATTTGCTGAACCGCAGGGTCGGTCGAAGCACAAGCCTGGTGGATTCGCCGAATCGTGTGCGAATGAAAGAGCTCTCTCGCTGCCTGCACAAGCGTGGGAAGCGGCCGGTAAGCGGACGACGCCAGAAAATCGGCGATTGGCAAGGGACCGGCTTCTGGCGATGATTGCAGCTCAAGAATTAGCCGATCGATCGCGTCTGGGCCTGCGATATGAACACCTTGAATCTGCCCCACATAGCCCTTTGCCCGCATGGGAACAACGACCGCCAGCACTTGCCGGCTTGCACAGGCCGCGTGATAGCAACGCAGATCGCGAGCATATGCGGACACCTGATCGAGGTCGGCCTGGGAAGGCGTTTCCTTGCCTTTGATTTCCAGGACGATGACCGCTCCTTTGGCGAGAACCAGTACGTCGGGGCGCCGCGACTCGAGCGGAAGTTCGTATTCGAGAATCGCCGAATATTCGGCGCTGGTCGGATCGACCTCCAAGACTTCGCTGGCTTCGCGTTGCAGCGGCGGAATCGAGTCTCTCCAGGCACGTAGTTGCTCGTCACTGGCGTCATGCACGAGTGCCCGCAGGCTTTCGTAGATAACCGGCGGAGCCGTGGAGCGAAACACTGGGAAGTTGGAACTCCAACCGTGTCGCGCCGACGATTCGTCCATCAGTGGCCTCTCCTGTCCGTCCCAATCATCGATACCAAGTCAGTGCATTGTCTACCGCCCCCGATCGGATACGTCGCTTCGCCTTTATCCGTGACATTGGAGCGAATTGGCCGCCTGCTGCAAATCGCCCCACGGACGCGATTTGCGATCTTCCATCGTCCGCTTGGAATCTCGCTTCGGAATTGCCTGAATTGCCGCCGACCGGCGCTTGCTCCCTGCTACAACCCTAGCGTAACTGTCCTGTCCTTGACGGCGCGAGCGAGGTACTCGCCCGACCGCTAACCATCAAGGAGACAGGAAATGACAGCGTGGTGGGAAATCGATACGCCCCAACTTCTGGGAGCCGTACCCAAATTCCGGGCCGTGGCCTCGCCATGTTTTAGCAATCGACCGATTCGTTGCCTTGTCGGGGAGCTCCGCCAACCCGTAAAGGTTCCGAATCGCCGACCGCACACCCAGGTCATCTTCGGGGAATACATCCAGTCGCCCCACAGCGAAGATCAGGAACATCTGCGCCGGGCGCCGAGCCGCGTTCGAATCACGAGGACCGTTCCGCCCGGCCGGTTCGTTGCAATGCGTGGTTATACCCTTGGCCGGTACCGGCGGGCAAACCGCCACGTCTCAATAAGAGGGATCAGAATGAAGATGAGCGGTGCGAAGCCGAGGGTAAGCGTTAATCCCGTATGAGATTGCAGCGGCAGAAAGAAAGAGATGATGCCGATGGCGACCAGCGGAATCGACCAGACGATTAATCGCCTGCCCCCGAAGCGGTTGATGGCAAACCACGCATCGTCGGATTGGAACGATTGGGAAAAACGAACGCCGTAGAGCGCATTCCTGCCAACCTGCCCACGCACAAGCGGAATGGCCAAGCCGATGCATACCAACCCGACCACTGTCCAACTGATGCCGATCGTAATCGCAACTGCATCCATGTGGCCTCCAAGGGTATAACGACTGCCGTAACCGGGCGGCAACGAAGAATTGTCCATTTCAAACTCGCCCGACTTCGCCGCTCCGGTTCACGGCCTTGTTCTGCTGCGACTATGCCATTAACTATTATGTGTCACCAGAATTGCCACCAAGGCTTCACACTTGTTGCTGGCACAAGTGCCTCTGGAATTGTTTGGCACCGGCCGTACGGATCAGCGAGATAGTTGGTGACAAACTCAGTAAACGATGCAAACAGATCACCAATCCCGAAGGCTCCAAAATCGGATAGCACACTGGCGACGGGCGTGTTTTCTGTGGCGTTGCTTGAGAGTCGAATGGCGTACGTTGGTAGTGAAATCGAATGATCGGCAAACATGAAATAGCATCTTGTGTTTGGATAGTCTCTTGTCCGGTCGGGCAGTTCATCGGCAACGGAAATCACGTCCTGAATCCGCCAAAAGCTGAACATGTCCTCGTCCATCACGCCGCGCTTACCCATGCCATTGACGGCTTGGAAATAGAAACGCATGTCGGCCGGCAAGACGACATTGTGTCTGGATTCAAACTGTCGAATCTCCTCTTCCGTCGCGCCGCTCGGCAAGTCAATGCCATGACTACTCCAGTGTGCGACTAGCCTCGGTAAGTCAAGCATGGATAGTTTCATGTCAGCAGCAGAACTATGTAATTCTGCCGCCGGGGAAGCGCCCTCGTAATTAGTTACGATGGCCACTCCGGCGGGATAAGACGCAGTCGAAACTCCCATGAATTTAGGACCGAAGTGCTGGCAAGTCAATCATTTGCGGCCATTCGTCCCAGACGACCCCGCGGCATTATTGGAGCGGCACAATCCGCAGCGATCCGAACCGCTGGCCTTCCCCCCTGAAATTGGTCCATTCTGGATGAGAGAATCGCATCCGGGCGTAGCCCGGAAAGGATTCTTTCGAGATGAAGAAGACGAGACATACGACGGACCAGATCATCGAGAAGCTGCGTCAAGCGGACGTGGCGTTGGGCAAGGGGCAGAAGGTGCCGGAGGTCCGCAAGGCACTCCAGATCACGGAGCAGACCTACTACCGTTGGCGTCAGAAGTATGGCGGGATGGCCCCTGCGATGATCCAGCAGCTGCGGGCCTTGTGGAGAAGGAGAATGCCCGCTTGAAGAAGCTGGTGGCCGAGCAGGGCCTTCCGACCTGGGCTTTAGATATCGAACGACAATCTTATGACAAACGCGTCGACGTCACCCGAGATTGATGCAGGGTTGCTTGCGTTGCGATGAGTGTGAATGTAGTTCAATTGCATGCGAAAGTTGTAATTCCAGTACCAATTGACGCCCATGGTCATCGCTTCCTCGACTCCTCCTGAAACGTTGGCGGACGTGAGGTCAGTCCAAGAGTAGCGAGCGGCCAGTTCCCAAGCGCCGTGTCCAAAAGCGCCGATGCTGCAAGGTTCGTCGGCGCCACGCCTTGTGAGGAAGAAATTCTCCGTTGGTTTGAGGCGAGCAAATCTGCCAAGCCTTTTGTCGTACGGGCGTGACTCGCCCGTCAGAAAGTAACTCACCATGGCGTAACCACCATTAAAAGTCTCGGTGTTGCCACTGGTCGAATTAACCGATGCATACAGACACTCCGTCTGAAAACTGAATGCACCAGCCACCCAAGCCATCTCAGCCTGGTAGAGGTTGTAATCCGAGGCGACGATGTCACCCGTATCGACAAACCGCGAGTTGAGAGATGCACTCGTCGTGGTGTCTCGCCATTCAGGACGTCCACGAAACCGAACTGTGCCGCCCCGATCATCGCGAATACTGTAGGCGGAACCAACATGGAGGTAGTGGCGGTCATCGGGCGAAGTGAAAAGCAGCGACGTCATTCGGAAGGTTCCATTCCATTGGCCATCACCACTGTCAGTTCCGTTTCCATTAGGATCCAGGCGATGTGCGCACGCTGCCCAAGTAAGCTTTGCATCTCTGTAAGAATCAAAAGCCAGGATACCCGGCCCGTATTCGGGCAAAAATGCATCAAACATGGAGGCGCGTTCGACAAACGTGAAGACGCGGTTACTCGTAATCGACTCGATTCCCATAGGAATTTTCACATGGCCAGCGCGAACAGTTCCGAGAACGGGAAGATTGGTGGTTCCTACCCACAGGTCATCGAACGCGATCGTATTGTTTGCCAGAAGCTCGCAATCGAAGTCCCATTCAATCACGTCATGGGCAACCCCATCAAATCGAATACGCCCACGTCGAAAGAACACAGAGTCTTGTAAATCGCCAACTCCACCTGCGGGGCCTTGCCCTATACCAGGGAGTGTCTTGAGGGCCTGATCCTGGCTAAAAAAAGCGTAGTCTTGTTGAATCAGAGCTCCAACGTGGTAGCGGTAGTCTTTGTTTACTGTCTCTAATTGAAGTCCGCCGTTATTTACTTTTCCCGACAGCTCAAGCGATGATCCGATCCGGTAGGGTTTCTCTTCCTCTTTGCTTTCTTCCGACGAATCGGGACGCGCGACAGTGAATGATTCGATTGCCGGCGGGAAGGATTCAAGCGATCTCTCGCCCCCGTGCCCCCCCCCCGTGTCCCCCCACCCTTGTCCCCGAAGCAGGCCCGGTGTAGTCGCAACCAAGACGAGAACTGCGATTTGCGTCCAAGTTGTTTTTTCGATCTGCCACATTTGCTAGCATCTTTGCCGGCCTTGGATCTTAGAACTTCCCTGCTGTTGTCGTTTCGACCGTACTGGTTTGTTCGATCATTCCAAATACAACGGTTTATCCCAGGATATTTGGGAAAGGCGTCATATCCGGCACAACCGCTACCAATTTCCAAAACACCAGGTCTTCGTCCTCCGCACCAATTCAATGCACCCGACAATCCTTCGACGTTGAAAGTGGTCTTCTTCCGAGTAGCGCGGACGATGACGACATCTATTTCCGGCACTGGTTCCGCACGCAGGCCGAAGCACTCAAGCGTGCGGACTGGTCGCATCCTGGTCTGATGCTGGTGGAACATGGCGACGGATTGCGGGAGTGCGACACTGGCGGCCTCTACCACGGCGGCTGGGCCTTCCGCTGCGGCGCAATTCTATCGGGGCCGGGGCTACGGTCCCCACAACAACGGCGAGGACCAGGCACTGGCCGACCGTCTCGTCGCGTCCGGCGCAACCCAATGCGATCCGTGCGAGTTCGCGCTGCCGTTTTACATCTATAGATTTGACAACGGCAGTTACCACCTGAGCTACATGGATGATAGCGGCTATCGCGAACCAAGCGTCCGTGAAACTCCGAGCAAGGTAACGATCCCGATCCGCTGGTCACGCGACTGGGACCAGTTGCCGGTGCTGCGGCGTTTTTCGTTCGCGCCGCACGTGAACCCTCGGGACGACAAGATGCCCGTCGAGCTCATCGGCCCGGTCGATGCTCCCGGCGGCAACGGTCCGTCGAACGGCATGTACGCTCGCGGCCCCCGACGTTCGACGCTCTGAAAGGGGGTAAGACAGGCGCGGAACATTCCGGTCCGAACCCATTGCTTGTTGCGCTCGTAAAAACCATAATCATTCAATCAGAACTGGTCCGGATACCTGAACATCTCGCCTGTTTTTCAGTGTAAGCCTGAGAAATGCGTTTTACCCGACGTTTAATCGCCGTTGCCTTTCTGGCACTTTATGCCGGCCAAGTGGTGGGTGGACTGCCTGTTCATCTATGGCAGCATTTGTCGGGTACCTGCTGCGGTGAGGGCCATTGCCCGGCTGCCTCGAATCATTCGCGGCAGCACCATCATCACGAAGGCCGTTGTCATCACCAAAGCGAGGATGCCGAGGACGAGCAGCAGGATGGCGGTCATTCGCCGGGCAAGAACCGACCCCACGATTCATCCACATGCTCGGTTTGCCAGGTTCTAGGGCAGGCGCAAGACACACCTGTCGATCTCGAAACTACCGTTAGTTTGGCGGTTTCGCCGGCAACGGTTTCTGTCTTGCCCGAATTCTACCCTTTCCCGAGCCGGTCTGGCTTCCGATCTCGCGCTCCACCCGCGTTTCAGGTGTAAGCGGCCTCTTTGTCAATCTGTTGGGCGGTAGGCGCGCACGACCTGCGTCGTGCCTCGTTCGGCAAGCGATTCAGCGTGTCGGCTTGGCATGGCGCGTTCGCATCCATGCTGCCAGAACACCGAGCGTCCTTGGACGCGAACTTGGCCCTCCTTCACACTCCTAGCCAAACGGAATCCATTCATGGCACAAGCCGGTTTTCCCATCCCTGTCACCGTCCTCTCCGGCTTTCTCGGCGCGGGGAAGACGACCCTGTTGAACCATCTGCTGGCGAATCGCCAAGGCTTGCGGGTCGCGGTAATCGTCAACGACATGAGCGAAGTGAACATCGACGCGGCGCTGGTGCGCGGCGGCGAGGCGTCGCTGCTGCGGGCCGAGGAGCAGCTTGTCGAAATGACCAACGGCTGCATCTGCTGCACGCTGCGCGAGGACCTGCTGATCGAAGTGGCCAAACTCGCGAAACAAGGACGCTTCGACTACCTGCTGATCGAATCGACCGGCATCAGCGAGCCGATGCCGGTGGCCGAGACGTTTACCTTTGAAGACGAAGAGGGACGCCGCCTGTCCGATGTCGCTCGGCTGGACACGATGGTCACGGTGGTTGACGCGGCCAATTTTCTCGACGAATTCGGCTCCGACGACGCCCTGCTAGATCGCGGGTTGGAATTGAATGAATCCGACGAGCGAAACATCGTTAATCTGCTAACTGATCAAGTTGAGTTTGCCGACGTGCTGGTATTGAACAAGATCGACCTGATCTCCGACGAGCAGTCTCAAGCACTCGAACACATTCTGCATTTGATCAACCCGCAGGCCAAGATCATCCGCGCCCGCTTCGGCCGCGTGCCGCTGGATCAGGTTCTCAACACCGGCCGATTCGACATCGATCGGGCATCGGCGATTCTCGGCTGGATGGAGCAGCCGCGCGGGCAAGAGACGAGCGAAACCGACGAGTACGGCATCGGCAGCTTCATCTTTCGCGCTCGACGTCCCTTCCATCCACAGCGGTTATGGGGCTTGCTGTCGAGCGATCTGCTTGCAGGTGTGCTGCGCAGCAAAGGATTTTCCTGGCTGGCCAGCCGACACGACGAAGCGATGTTATGGTCGCAAGCCGGTTGCTCGATCAGCCTCTCGCCGGAAGGCAACTGGTGGGCGGCGGTTCCCCAAGACGATTGGCCCGACGATGAGGCCGAACGGGAAGCAGTACTCCGCGATTTGATGAGTCCCTACGGAGATCGGCGGCAGGAGCTTGTCTTCATCGGCATCGAAATGGACCAGCCGGTGATCGAATCGGCCTTGATCGATTGTCTGTTGACGAACGAAGAAATGCTGCTCGGCCCGGCAGGCTGGTCCGATTTCGAAGATCCGTTTCCGGTGGCTCCGGCCGAACACGAGAGCGACGCGGACGATGACAGCGAAAGTTAACCCAAGGAGATATCAAATGACATCATTAATTCGACTGACAATTCTTGCTGGCATTCTTGCCTGCTTCCCTTGCCTCGCCGGTTGCGGCTCGCCCGGAACGGCAACTCCGGCGAAATCGGCCGCGGATCACGACCATGATCACGACCATGATCACGACCATGATCACGACCATGATCACGACCATGATCACGACGCGCACGGAGATCACCCAGATGGTCCATCGGCATCCCTGGCCGGCGCGGTTTCAGAGATCGAACGTCTTCGCGACAAGATCGAAGCGGCGTTTGCCGCCGGCGATCTGGACAAGGCCGATGGGCCGGTTCACGCGATCGGCCATCTGCTCGAAGGCTTACCGAAGTCGGCAGCCACAAAGTCGCTTTCAGAAGCCGACCAGCAGCAGGTCAAGCGATCGGTCGATGCGTTGATGAACAGCTTTGCCGCTCTGGACGAACGGATCCACTCCGGCGGCAGCGCGGGCAAGTCGTTTGACGAAGTGGCTGCGCAGATCGATTCCGCGCTGACCGAGTTGAAGTCGATCGGAAAGGAATAGTCACCATGAACATCGCCTTGCGCGGCCCAATTCCAGCCTGCCATTCCCGATTGTTGGTGTCGCTGGCGGTCGTGTTGTTGATCACCGGTTGTTCCGCAGAAAATCCGCGTCTGGTGAAGTTGCGGCAACAGTTGGTACTGGCCGTCGAACCGGAGTCCGTGACAACGATCGACGCGGCGAGGGCTGAAGCGATCGAGAATCCGCGCGTCACGTTTGTGGGGCGCATCACTGGCAACGAGCACGAAGTCTTCGTGCCGCGGCAGGCATCATTCGTCGTCACGGAGATTCTGGCCGATGAAGTCGGTCATGGCGGCAAGGATCACGCGGAGAACTGCCCATTCTGCAAACAAAGGGCCGCCAACGCTCCGCGTGCGGCGGTGCATTTCGTCGACTCGTCCGGCGAACTGCTGGCCGTCGATGCGCGCGAATTGTTCGGTATTCGAGTCGGCGACACCGTCGTGATTCGCGGACAGGGCGAAGTGCCTACCGAGTTGGACATGCTCCAAGTCACGGCTGACGGCATCTACATTCGGCGGCCGGGAGGTGGCTCTTGAAGCCTCGTGATGCAAGTATTCGGCTTGCAAAGATCCGGCCGTCTCAATGGGCCGGCAACTTGGTCGCGTTCGGTAACTACGACTTCTGTCCGTGGGCGAATCGCTATGTCTATTGGCTTAAGCAGCCGATGGGCTGGTTCGTTGTGGCAGCGGCGGCTGCGGCATTAACGGCGATGTTTCTTGAGCCTCAAGTATGGATCGTCTTCGGTTCGTTAGCGGCAGTGATGGTGTTGGGGGTTGTCTGGCCGTGGGTGGCGATGCGCGGGACGACAGCGAAAATCACTTTCGACTGCCGTCGGTGCCGTGAAGGGGATCGCAGGCAAGTGCGTCTGGCCGTCCACAATCGCTGGCCGTGGCCGCTGTGGGGACTGGCGGTTGAGAACGGTTTCTTCTTGCGACCAATCGATGAGGAAAATCGACCCGTGGCAGCACTGGCTCGCGTTCCAGGCTGGAGCCGATCGAAGTTTGTATTCGAATTCTGTCCCGATGCTCGAGGCGTCTATCCACATCAGATGCCCGAACTGGCAACCGGGTTTCCCTTCGGCATTTGGCGAGCCGCGAAGACGATTTCTGTCGAGGGCGCGCTGCTGGTCTGGCCGCGAACGACGACGCTCACCGCGATTCCGTCGCTCGGCGGCGACATTGCCGACGTGATCGGAATGCTGTTCGACCGGCCGGGTTACGAAGGCGATGTGATCGGAGTCCGTCCGTACCGTCACGGCGACCGGCTGCGCAGCATCCACTGGGCACAAACCGCGCGGCGCGATGCGCTGATCGTGACCGAGCGGCAAGCGGCGGCTCGGCGGTTGGTCGTGGTGACCGTCGACGTGGCAGCCTTTGCGAATTCCGATTCGAGGATCGAGCAACCGACTAACAATTCCCTGGAGGCAGCGATTCGAGTTGCCGCCAGCATCGCGCAGGAGTTTCACGCGCATCATGCCCAGGTGCGGTTCGTCATTGGCGACGTCGATTTGCTGTTGGCCCCCGGTGCGGACGGCTTGCACCGCCTCTTCGATGCGCTGGCCCGATTCCAGGCCGAGCCGGAGTTCTTTCGTCCGCCGCTGAGTTTTGGCCGTCAGGCTTTAACGGTGCTGCTGACGAACAGCCAGCGCCGGTCGGAATGGGAACACGAGGCCGTATCGAAAAGCTCACTTCGGCTGGTACTGATCGACGATCAGGGCGAATCGAGCAACAGAACCAATTCTTCGCAATCCCGCCGGCAAAATGTCTGGATCTCGATTGACACAGGCGCCGACCCGTCACGGCAACTACGACACCAATGGGAGCGGCTCTGTAATGACAGCGTGGCGAAATAGTCCGACTCCGCGTGTTGATGCGCTGCTGTTGGTGCTGATCGCGAGTCTGGCAATGACCGTGGTCCGGGCCAATAACGCGTGGAATCCAACTTCGCTGGCGGTTCGAGCCGTCTGCGAATTGCTGGTGACGATCGCGTTGTCGATCGCGCTTTGTCGCCGAGCCGGTTCGCTCGCGCACGCAAAGGGACTCCTGGCGATCGCGATTTTTGCGGCGATCATCTATCCGTTTGTCGCCGAGCTTGCGCTGCGGCAATTCGCCGGCGGCAGCGAGCCGCTGGAGATATTGATGTTGAGCAGCCTGCAGTTGATGGCGGTGGTGCTGGCTGTGTTTTCGCAATTGCCGCGGGTGGCAAGTTCTGCCGTACTGCTGAGCAGCTTTCTGTTGCTGTTCGTCACGACAATGACCAGCAGCCGCATCGCACTGGTCCTGGTTGGCATCTACGGCATGATGGTTTTGTGGTGGCTGATGGGCGCGTACTGGGACCGATTGGCCGGAGCGCTTGTGGCCACCCAAGTCGAGCGGCGGATTCCGGTGCGGGTTGCAGTGCTTGGCGGCACAGGAATTTTCGCGTTGCTTCTGGCGACGCTGATTGGCGCGACGCGCGTATCGGCGGTGGCCTTGCACGGATTCATGCCGACTTCCGGTGGTACGCGGTGGCATGATCCTCAAGCCCGCTCCGGCGTTGGCGACGGCGACGCGATGGTCGCCGCCAAATACGAGGCGAAGAGCTTCGGGCCGGTCGAGAGCGATCTGTTTCTCGAGTCGGACATGCCGAGTCTGTACGACATGTCCAACGATCTCTACGGCGACCCGCCCAAGCCAAAGAGAGAACTGGAACGGAACATCGCTCTGGCATCCGAGAACTTCACAGCTACGCATGAACCGATGTCCAAGACCGAGCGAAGCGGTCGGGAATTTTCAGCGGTGCGGCGAAGAGGCAAACGCAACTCAACGACGACACTGGAGGATCGCCTGGCACCAGCGATGCTGTACGTGGTCGGCCGAGTGCCGCTGCATCTAGCGCTGGAGCGGTTCGACACATTCGATGGCCGTCAATGGACACACTCGGGCGAAACGGAAATCCGACCGCCAATCCGGCTCGAAATCTGGTATGAAAGACCGTGGGCTTATCTCATGCGGGCCGGTTCATCGTCAATTCATCGCGGTGTCGAGTCGCACGCAGTCAAGATCATCAACCTGAATACGAATCGTTTTCCGTCGCCTCCGCAGTTGACGGCGATCCACGTCGACAAGGTGGATCAGCCCGATTTCTTCGGCTGGACCGATGACGGCGTCGCTTGCATGCCCGTCCGCAAACAGATCCCGCAACTGACCGTCGCCCACCTGCAATCGCAAGGCGTCAACTTGCAGCCACTGCGTAGTAGCCCGACCAACAACTGGCGAAAGGTGGAAGCGGTCGTCGAACGCCTGCGGTCGGAATTTGTTCTAGATCCCAATGCTCCGGCGCCGGAAGAATGCACGGACGTTGTCGCCCATTTTCTTAGCACCAAACGCGGACCCGACTACTTGTTCGCGACAACGGCGGCTGTGATGTTGCGCGAGTTGGGTTACGTGACGCGATTGGTTGCGGGCTTCTACGCGCGTCACGATCGGTTTGACCATCGCGCTGGACAGACAAGCGTACTGGCCGACGACGTGCATGTGTGGGTGGAAGTTTTTGTGAACGGAAACAGCTGGGTGGCGATCGAACCCACGCCTGGTTACGACGCGCCGCGAGAATCGCTCACGTGGCGACAGTGGGCAATGTTCGTACTTACCAAGTGTGTTGACTGGTGCGCCGAACATATTGCCATCGTTTTGGCCGGCAGCGTGCTGGTCGCTCTGCTATTCGTTGCTCGCTGCGTGTGGCTGGATATGTTAGCCGGTTGTGTTTGCTGCGTGATGGGACTGCGATCCAATCGCGCCCGGCTGCTGTGGACGATTCGGCTGCTGGAATGGCGGGGATGGCTCGCGGGCAGTTCACGCCCCAGGCGGTCTACCATTGCGAGCTGGTATGCGCCGCTTGTGGAAAACGCACCACCCGACGTTCAACCGCCTCTAGCCCACTTCCTGCGCTGCACCGACCGTCTGCTTTACTCCCCGGCTGGAATCGATGCCACTGAGCACTCGGTCGTCGATTCGGTTTGCCGCTCCGCTGCGTCTACCTGCACACGTAAACTACTCGCGACAAGTTTCTGCCAATCCAAGTAAGCATAAGAAGACATGGCAATTGAAATGGTAAAGGAATCTTCCCACCTCGCTGAAAAGACGCTTGCCTCGCCCTGTGAACACCAGGCCGCGATCGATGGCCTGCGCCGATCACTGCAAGCCGCTCTGAGCGGCAAGAACGACATCGTCGAAATGGTCCTCGCTTGCCTCTTGGCCCGGGGCCACTTGCTGTTCGACGATCTGCCCGGTTTGGGAAAGACGACCCTGGCGAAGGCGGTGGCCCGGGCGGTCGGTGGCGAATTCGCCCGCGTGCAATGCACGCCCGACTTGCTGCCGACCGACATCACTGGCTTCAATATGTTCGATCAGAAGTCGCGCGCGTTCGAATTTCGCCGCGGTCCTGTCTTCTCGGATGTGCTGCTGGCCGACGAGATCAATCGCGCCACCCCGCGGACGCAGAGCGCGTTGTTCGAAGCGATGGCCGAACGGCAGGTGACGCTTGACGGACAAACGCATCCCTTGAGCCAGACGTTTTTCGTCATCGCGACACAGAATCCGGTCGAAAGCCATGGTGCCTATCCGTTGCCCGAAGCGCAGCTCGATCGTTTCGCAATGAAACTCCGGATTGGCTACCCCGATCGGCGCAGCGAACTGGAAATGCTGGCCGCGAATATCGGGGTCGTGGACGGTGTGCGGCACGAGCCCGAGCCAGTCATCACGCCCGTGCAACTGTGCCAATTACAGGAGCACGTCGCCAAGGTCGCATTGTCGGCAAAAGTTCAGGAGTACCTGGTCGATCTGGGGCGAGCGACCCGCGAACACAAAGAGATCTCGCTGGGGCTCAGTCCGCGCGGATTGATCAGCTGGCAGCGGATTGCACAAGCTCGCGCTCACCTGCGCGGACGAGACTTCGTGACCCCGGATGACATCCAAGACGTCGCCGGCCCCGTGCTTGAAGTCCGCCTGGCAGGCGACTTTGATGCCGCGCCGCGGCTTGTCCAAGAGATCCTGGCTGCCGTCGAGGTTCCTGTGTTTCGCTGAGTGGACCAAGCGATTATCACTTCGAGCTTGTCGGCCATTCGCAAGGCGAGCAGCATGCTTGACCCACAAGGCACCAACAACGAACAAGGTTTCAAGAATGATACCAACCAAACTCCATGCGGCCTTTCGAAGAAGGCTCCCCCTGCTGGCAAGTCTTTTACTTGCCGCCGGCTGCCACGGCACCCGCGTCGAGGAATCCGAACACCACACGCCCGCCCACAAGCCGGCTGATTTTCCCGCTGCGGTGGACCGGCTGCTGGCGCTGCACGTGGAGATCCTCAACGGCCGTCCCCGCGCGAACGATTCGCTCGACGTTTTCACCGAAGCCCACGACGTTGTTCGTTGGCTGCCCGAACTGGCCGCGGATAGCGATTTGGGTGAAGAGCCCTGGAACATCGTATACGCCACGGCCCAACGGCTTGAAGCAATCTTGACCGAGGTGCGATCTCCGCACGTTGACGATCGGTCGAATGCGTACCTGAACTACGAAACGGAACTCGGCCAGCACCAACGCGCACTGATTGAGATCAAACAGAAATTCCCGGCCGCCAGCCCGTTGTCATCCGATCAATCTTTATAAGGCATCAAGAATGGAAAGCCTCTTCTGGGGAGCTGTGCTCCGCTTTGTCCAGGCGCTTATTCAAGCAACACCGACAATTCTGGTGGGTTTGATTGTGGCTGGAGTGTTCCGCCGCTTGTTGGGACACGCGGGCACGCGGCGGTTGTTCGGCGAAAACACTTGGCGGACTCTGCCGCAAGCGTGGGCGGTTGGCATGTTACTGCCGGTCTGTTCGCTGGGTGTGATACCCGTCGTGCGAGAGATGCGCCGTGCGGGTGTGTCCGGAGGAGCGATTCTGGCTTTCGGATTGACGGCACCGCTGTTCAACCCAATCTCCGTCCTGTACGGGCTGACACTTGCCGACCCGATTGTGATCATCACGTTTTCCTTCTGTTCGCTGATGATTGTGACAGTGGTTGGCATTGCGTGGGACAAGCTGTTTCCTCACACTGCCGCTGCCGAACTAGAACCGCCTACGGTCGGATTCGGCGCGAAACGCATGCTGGCGGTTGCCGTTTTCAGCGCGCGGGAACTGGCCGGGCCGAGCAGCCTGTACATCGCCGCCGGATTGCTGGGCGTGGCGATTCTCAGTCTGATTCTCCCTGCCGGTTACTTGCAAACCGCCGCCGAACACGACGACCCGTGGGCACCCTTGTTCATGACCGCAGTGGCGGTTCCCGCGTATGCCACACCGATGGCCGCGATGGTGCAACTCGCTTCGATGTTCCAGCATGGGAATTCGGTGGGCGCGGCGTTCGCACTGTTAGTGCTTGGCGCGGGTGCGAACATTGGGCTTGTGGTATGGATGATTCGCATGTACGGGCTGCGTCGCTCGGCAGCCTGGTTTGCGTTACTCATCGCGGTGGTAGTCGGGCTGGCTTACGGCGTCGACAAGCCACTGTATCCTCACGGCGTGGAGCCGGCCGGCCACACGCACGCGTTCGATATTTATTGTGCGCCGTTTCAACCGGGCACTAGCGGCGCGTTTTCGTTGGCCTGGCGCATGCTGAGCGAGAAGATCGCGCCGCACGAGATCGTCGCTCTGATTGTGACCGGGCTGTTTCTTATGGCAGGCATTGCACTGGCTCGCTGGGACCGCGGCGGGCGCCTCGAGCGTTGGCTCGAGCGGCGACCGGAGAAGCAGCCGCGAGGGGACATCGTGTTGCCAGGCCCGGTGCTGGGCGGGATCGCACTCGTCGGTTTGATCGGTGTAAGCGTCCTTGGTTGCTACATCTACTACCCGCCGCCGAGTGAAATCTTTGAAGAGATGGGAATCATCAATGTGGAAGTCGCATCGGCGGCGTCGTCGCGGAACTGGGACACCGCCCTGTATTGGATTCCGATTTACGACGACTGGACCCGGAAGCTGCAAGTGAGCATGTTTTTGCGAGGCGAGCAACTGACGCCGTACCGCCGCGCCAAGGCCAACGTCCTGCGCGACAAGCTGGAACTGCTTGAACATGAGGTCGAGGATCAGGAAGTTGACGAAGCTCGCCAGCTCGGCATCGCCGTCAACCGGGCTTTCCTACGAATAAAGGCAGCCTATTCGCCGTAATCCCGGCGTTGCTATTCAGTTTGCCGGGTATGCCTCATCGGCAGTCATCATGCGGCATAGCCATGTTCGGCGGCTATCGTTCAAAGTTAGCGGGAGACCACCCAGTGAGGCTGTACGAGCGACTTGTCGGGGCGTTAGAAATCTGCCAAGTACCTGTCCAACGCGTGCCGTTCGCCCAAGGACCATCTACGCCAACCAACACCGCGTTTTGATCATACGTATTTCCACGCATAAGGCTGAGGACCATTACATGCGGGAATGTGGTCGCATCCGGTAAATGCCAAAGATTGCGATTGGCCCTCGTCTCAGTTCGTCGGTTGCAGGTCGCCGACTCATCGACACGGTACGATCCGATTGTTAACTTTGGATGCAACGGAAAACAAGCCCGCCACCTTGGTACGGGCTCCCAAGTGATCGTCAGTCTCTGCATGTGGATATGCGAATGACCGCTTCTTCGTTGAAAGCACACTTGTGAACGTTCCAACACGTCGCGCATTCAATCGTTCCGCATTCTTGGCCCTTGGCTGCGGAGTGGTTCAGACGAACGCGGTTCAGACGAACCTGGGGACCTTACGGGCGGCGGCATCGCAGCGCGAGAAACTTCCGGTCACTGCGCTGATCACCGCCTACTATCACGTCAGCCACGCGGATGTGATCGTGTCGAAAATTTTGGAAGGGTATCAACGCAATGGCGAGAGCCCCGGTCCGGGATTGCGACTTGTTTCGATGTTTGTCGATCAACCGCAGCATGTTCATGACATCAGTCGAGCGCTGGCCAAGAAGTATGACGTCCGACTCTGCCAGTCGGTCGAGGAAGCGATCACCCTCGGAACGGATCAGGTTCAGGTGGCGGGAGTGCTGAGTATCGGCGAACACGGCGAGTACCCGCGCGTGAAGGAGACACAGCAGAAGATGTACCCACGGCGACGCTTTTTTGACGAAACGGTCGCCACGTATCGACGTTGTGGCCGATCGGTTCCCTTTTTCAACGATAAACATCTTTCCTATCGCTGGGAGGATGCCGTGGAGATGGTCAAGACCGCACGCAAAATGAAGTTTCCGTTGCTGGCTGGTTCGTCGCTGCCATTGACGTGGCGGTTTCCGGCACTGGAGTTGCCCCCGGACTGTGAGATCGAGTCGGCGCTGACGATCGGCTACGGCCCGCTGGAGGACTATGGTTTCCACGCCCTCGAGGCCCACCAGGGCATGATCGAGAGACGCCGTGGCGGTGAAGCGGGCGTGCGTTCGGTTCGGGTCGCCGTCAAGGATCAGATTCGCGAGAGCGAGCGCGAGGGCCATTGGTCCGCGGAACTCTTTTCGGCGGCACGTCGCAGCATGCCCAGAGCACCCGAGGACGCCGCCGCGTGGGATCCGCTTCGAGCCGAATTCGAGGGCAACCTGAATCAACCCGCTGCCTATCTGCTGGAACACGAGGATGGCCTGAAATCGGCCGTGATCATGACGGCGGGCTGGTCGGGAGGATTTGCCTTCGCCTGCCGATTGAAAGGGGAAGATCGGCCAAGAGCCTGTTGGTTCAAGCTTCAGGACTGGGGCCCGTTCGGGCATTTTTCGTATCTGCTCGAGGCATTTGAGGCGACCATTCGCTCGGGCGAGACCGTGTATCCCGTCGAACGAACGTTGCTGACGACAGGGACCCTCGACCGCTGCATGCAGGGCCTTGCGGCGGGAGGCGCTCGGCAGCGAACACCGGAACTAGCGGTGACTTACTCGCCCGGCGACTGGCCGTTTGCCAATCATGTCCGATCGAAACTGTCGCTGCCCCATGAATAGGGCTGCCGATCGAGAAGCACGATCCCGACCAAGTTCTTTGGATTTGCGAGGGGGCGCCGCCAATGCTAAAATCCTGGTTTGCCTTGGAAACGCACTCGACGAGATGACGGTGTTGTTGCAGTTGCTATCTCATTCACTGAAGCTTCGGCAAGCCATGCTGATCCCATGGCTCGCGGTGCTCACCTTGCGAGCCGTTGGTTCTGACGCGACGCCTCCGCTCAGCCAACGCATCGATCAAGTAGTCGCAGCCGGCTACCGCGGACCCGAGATTCCTTCCGCGAGCGACCTGGAGTTCCTGCGGCGCGTCTATCTCGACTTGATCGGGCGAGGACCAATGATCGAAGAGGTTCGTGCCTATCTCCTAAAGCTCGAACAGCGTCCCGGCGAGACGCAGGTCATCCGCCAGGAGGTCATCGACGATCTGCTCGAGCGAGATGAGTTCTCGCGGCAATATGCCAGGGTCTTCGATGTGATGTTCACGGAGCGGCGGGAGAATATTTCGGTTCTGGAATTTCGCGCCTTCATCCGACAATGGCTGGCGGACAAGAAACCCCTCAATGAACTCTGCCTGGAGATTCTGGCGGCTGACGGAACCGGAGCACAGTGGCGGCCAGCGGCCAGCTTCTTCCTCAACCGGGACGCGGAGCCGAATCTGATGACCCGGGATGTTGGGCGGATCTTTTTTGGTCGCGATGTCCAATGTGCTCAATGTCACGACCATCCGCTGGTGGCTGACTACGAGCAGTCCGAATTCTTCGGCATCCTGTCGTTTGTTAATCGGACCTATCTGTTTTTGGATGAGAAGCAGAACAACAAACCGTTTCTCGGTGAGAAAGCGGATGCCCCACTGGAATTTGCCTCGGTCTTCCATCCCGAACGTGGCAAGTTCGCCGCCCGACCCGTGCTGCCGATGGTCATGGCCATGGATGCGGAACCAATGTTCATCAGCGATGCTGATGCCTATGTGGTCCCTCCCGAAAAGGGCCGCCGCGCTGTTCCCCGTTACAGTCGCCGGCAACAGCTGGCGGTCTTGGCGACGCATCCCGAGAACGAGTCGTTCAATCGCAATCTTGCGAATCGGCTTTGGGCCAACCTGATGGGGACGGGGATTGTCCAGCCGGTCGACATGCACCACGCCGGGAACCGCCCGGCCTCGGCGGCCCTTTTGCGGTTGCTGGCCGACGAACTGGTCGCCTGCCAATACGACCTCCGCGAGATGTTGCGTCAGATCGCGCGATCGCAGACATACCAGCGTTCGCTCTTTGCGCCCGAGTTGGAATCGTGGCAAGGCCCCGCTCAGGGACTGGCTGGACTGGAATCGGAACTGGAGCGACTCGATCATCAAATCACCGAAGTAACGGCGCGTCAGAATTCACTGCACGAAGAAATTAAAGAAGCGACCGCCGCGCTGAATCGAGCACAAGCCGATGTGGATCGTAACCAGCAGCAAGTCGATCAGGAAAAGACGACGCTTCAAAAACATGCCACGGACCGCGACGCACAAGCGACGAAGTTGACCGGAATCCAGGCCCGGAAAAAGACGTCGCACGATCTTGTCGCTTCCCTTACCGCGGCTCTCGCTGAGTTCGAGAAGGTCGTGTCGCTGCGGCCCGAGGACCAGGAATTGATTGCCGCCAGAGATCTGCTGAAAACTCGGTTGGCAACAGCGACGGAAGCGACCACCGCCATTGACAACGAAGTCAAAGAGCAACAGGAAGACGTCACGGAAGCCGAACGCCGCGTCGAGGATCAGCGAGGGAGAATTCTGGCGCTGGCGAATCGCC
Organism: Planctomycetota bacterium; assembly: GCA_016872775.1. Lineage (GTDB taxonomy): Bacteria > Planctomycetota > Planctomycetia > Pirellulales > Pirellulaceae > VGZA01. The sequence continues at coordinate 27,437 of VGZA01000003.1, forward strand.
GCCTGGCCTTGGGTGAGTTCGTGGTCGAGGCACGCGGTGTATCGCGTCGGGTGCGGCATCGGCAGCAGGCTCTGCTCGATCAACAGTCGGACTTCGAGCAACATAAGCAGAGGATCACGATTCTCAAGGGCTGGCTGGAGCAGCGCGAGCGAATCCCGCCGTTGATTGCCAGCGGCCAGGGCGCGCAAGCCGTTGAGTCGAAAAAGCAACTCGACATACTTCGTGCCGAGCTTGTTGAATCATGGCGACGCAGCTTTGCGATGCGCAGCGTTCGTGGACTTTCACCGGAGCAATTCACAGGAGCGACCTACACGGCGCTCGAAATGTACCGACCGGTGCGCGAGAAGGCTCTGGCGGAATGGCAGTCAACCCATCAAGCCAACCCTGGGGAACGTGATGACCTCAACAAGCAGCAACTGTTTTTGAGCGCGGCTTTGGCGACGAATATGTGGGATACCGTCGAGGATCTGATCGTCGAGCGATTTTCTGCTCCCGCCGGTGCACCTCAAGATGGGTTCTTTGCGACCATCGATCAGGCGCTTGCGCTTCGGAACGATTCCAACTGCCAGAACTGGCTCAAGCCCGCATCGGGCAATCTGGTCGAGCGATTGATCGCACTGGATGACTCAAACCAATTTGCCGAACAACTTTATTTGAGCATGGCCTGTCGCTTTCCCGATGAGGAAGAGCGGACGATGGTTCGTGACTTTCTAAGCCAAAACGTCGCAGAGCGAGACAGGCTCGTGCAAGAGTTGGTTTGGGGAGTGCTCGCCTCGTCTGAGTTCCGCTTCATTCCCTGAGCTACGAATTGATCCAATAGGTCCTTGCATATGCTTCCACCGACGACTCGCTGTGGTTCGAATCAACACTTGATCGGGCGTCGCCAGTTCCTTGGAGACTTGTGGACCGGCTTGGGCGTGACCGCAGGAGCCGGTCTGTTTGCGCATCAACTTGGTGCCAGCGAAGTCGCCCGACAAGGGAAGTCCGTCGTCGTGGTCTTTTTGGATGGCGGAATCAGTCAATTCGAATCTTGGGATCCGAAATCCGATCTCGATACGGGGGGCCCATTCAAGGCGATCCCGACTTCGGTTCCTGGAATTCACATTTCGGAACTCTTCCCCCACACGGCTCGGCAGATGCATCGGATGGCGCTGGTCCGCAGTATGAGTACCGGACTGGACGATCATGGGCTGGCGAAGAATCTGGTCAGGTCCGGGCGCACCACGCGCTCAGCGACGGAATATCCGGAACTAGGCGCCGTGGTGGCCAAGGGGTTGGAGCGTCCGGACGATCCATTGCCAGGGTATATTCGCACAATGGAGTCCGGAGTCGGAGGACGCGGACGGGACGCGGCCTACCTGGGGCCGGCGTATGCCAGTGTATCGATCGGCGCGGAAGCGGGCGGAATCGCCAACAGCAACTTGCCGGACGGACTTACACCCCAGAGCGATCAACGTCGGCAGGATGTACGCCGTTTTTTCAATGAGCGTTACCGTCGTCGAATCGAGTCGCCCGAGATCGACGCCTACTCGCAGAGCTACACGCAGGCTCAGCGAATCATGGAACGGCGTGAACTGTTCGACATCGCTCGCGAACCGGAAACAGTGCAGCAAGGTTACGGAAAATCGGAGTTCGGAAAGAAGCTCTTGCTGGCCCGGCGACTGGTGGAGCAGGAAGTTCCGTTTGTGGAAGTCTCCCATGCCGGCTGGGACTTTCATCACAACAATTTTGAGTTCCATCTGCACTATGTGGCCGACATTGACCGTCCGTTCGCACATTTTCTGGAGGATCTGACTCAACGGGGCTTGCTGGAGCGGACCTTGGTAATCGTGATGACCGAATTCGGCCGGACTCCGAAGATCAATGCGGGATACGGGCGTGACCACTATCCCAATGCCTGGTCGATCGCGCTGGCGGGGTGTGGAATTCAGCACGGCGCGGTGATCGGCAAGACCGATTCCAAAGGCGTCGAAGTGACCGATCGAAAGGTCGACCATCGTCACCTGTTCCACACTTACCTACGAGCCGTCGGAATCGACTCATCGGGTCACTTTCAAATTGCCGGCCGGTCGTATCCGATCGCCGATCCCGCCTTCGGCCCGATCAAGGAGTTGCTGGCATGAACACTGACATCGCCTCTCCTTCCTCAGCTCCAGTGCCGTTTCGGCCCCAGGACGCGAAACCGACACACGACTGGCCGCACTCCGCGCGTCTACTTTGCTGCCGCATCGACCCAGCGGGGAAGTACGTCTTCGCCGGCGGCACGGACAACACGATTTAGCGCTGGGAGATCGCCAGCGGAAAGCAGACGGCTTTCGTGGGTCACGACAATTGGGTCCGCACCCTCGGCGTTTCTCGCGACGGACAAACGCTCTATTCGGGCGATTATGACGGCCGTTGGCTGTCGTGGGAAGTTGCCGCCGAGACGCCCAGCAAAATCTTCGACTGCGACCTGCACCCCAACGGCGTTGACCTCTTCACAGCCCACTTCGACGGCCACGTGCGCTGCCTGCGTTGTTCCGCCGGGTGATGATGGCTGCGTGTATTGGTCGTTTTTTTTCTTCCAAGTCACTCGCGGGATGCGGCAGGGATGCCGAACGCCTCTAGGATCCTGCGTGCGGCGACTTCGGCGGGCAGCGTGCCCGCCAGCACCTGTCGTTCGAGTGACTCGCGGATCTCACGCACACCGGGATGCGACTGCAGCGCCTGCCGCAGGCGATCCTCAACGGAGTTCCAGATCCAACGTAGTTCCTGCCGTCGTCGGCGTTCCCCGAGCTGCCCGGTGGCGAGCAGTTCGTCCTGGTGCTGTCGGATCGCCTCCCAGATGCGGTCGATGCCGGTCTGCTCGCGGGCGCTGCAGGTAAAGATCTTCGGCGCGGACGCTTCACCGTCCCGCGACGGCAGCGACTCGAATAACACATGGAACTGTCGGGCGGCTACCTCCGCCGCGATGCGAAACTCTCCATCCGCCTTATTGACCGCGATGATGTCGACCAGTTCCAGCAGGCCCCGTTTCATCGCTTGCAGTTCGTCCCCTGCCCCGGGCAGCATCAAGGCGACGAACGTGTCGGTCATGTCTGCAACCATCGTTTCCGACTGGCCGACACCGACGGTCTCGACAATCACGACATCGTAACCGGCGGCCTCGCAGAGCAGCATCGCTTCGCGCGACTTGCGGGCAACGCCACCCAACGTGCCCGCGGCTGGGCAAGGACGAATGTAGGCGGACGGTTCGTTCGCCAGTCCGGACATGCGCGTCTTGTCTCCGAGAATGCTACCGCCGCTGATGCCGCTGGAGGGATCGACTGCCAGCACGGCCACCCGCAGCCCCTGGCGGACAAGGTGCATTCCCAACGCGTTGATGAACGTACTCTTGCCGCTTCCCGGAGCGCCAGTGATGCCGATCCGCACCCCTTTGTTGTCGAGCGGCAGCAGCCGCGACAACAGCTCCTCGGCCAGCAACTGGTGTCGGGGCAAGCTCGACTCGAGCAGGGTCAAGGCTCGAGCCAGGACCTCGATCCGCCGTTGCCGAACGCCCTCGACGAGCTCCTCGATGGTCCATTCTGGGCGACGTGGTTTTGACGGCATTTCGTTCGGCATGCGCTGGCTATCGGCGTTGGAAGCGGGTCGGGTCTTGGATCTTACGCGCTGGGCGAGGCAACGGGCAACTCGATCTCCAGGCGATCGGCCAGTTCCCGCACGAGTTTCTTCGCTGCCTGGACGATGACGGTTCCCGGTCCGAAGACGGCTGAGGCACCCGCGTCGTACAAAGCTTGATAATCTTGCGGCGGAATCACGCCTCCCACGACGATCATCAGATCGTTGCGACCGAGCCGATCCAATTCCGCGCGCAATTCGGGCACAAGTGTCAGGTGTCCCGCGGCAAGTGAACTAACTCCAATGATATGCACGTCATTCTCGACTGCCTGCCGCGCCGTTTCCGCCGGCGTACGGAACAGCGAGCCGATGTCGACGTCGAACCCAAGATCGGCAAGCGCCGAGGCGATGACCTTCTGTCCGCGGTCGTGCCCGTCCTGGCCCATTTTGGCGACCAGGATCCTGGGACGGCGTCCTTCGGCATTTTCGAATGCCGTCACGAGCCGCCGCACTTCCTCCGTGTCGGTTCGATCAGCGCCCAGTTCCGCCGCGTAGACTCCTCGCACGGCAAGGGCTGGAGCCTCATATCGGCCAAAGACTTTTTCCAGAGCGGCGCTGATTTCACCCACCGTTGCTCGAGCCCGCGCGGCGACCACCGCCAGTTCCAGCAGATTGCCCGAACCGCTGGCCGCTGACGCCGTCAACGCGGCGAGCGCCGATTCCACTGCCGCCGGATCGCGATCGCGGCGCAGTCGGCGAAGGTTCTCGATCTGCGCCGCTCGAACCGCCGCGTTGTCGACCTTCAAGACCTTGATCTGTTCCTCGCCTGTCGAGCGGTATTTGTTGACGCCGATGACGGTCTGCTGGCCGGAATCGATCCTGGCCTGCGTACGCGCCGCCGCCTCTTCGATCCGTGTCTTCGGAATTCCTTCCTGGATCGCGCGTGTCATCCCGCCCCTTCCCTCGACTTCGCGGATATGGTCCCAGGCCCGCTGCGCCAGCTCCCGCGTCAGGCGTTCCAGATAATAACTGCCACCCCAAGGGTCGATCACGTTGCAGGTATCGGTTTCCTGCTGGATAAACAGTTGTGTGTTGCGGGCGATTCGGGCAGAAAAATCGTTCGGCAAGGCGAGCGCCTCGTCCAGAGCGTTCGTGTGCAGCGACTGCGTGTGCCCGTGGGTCGCCGCCAGCGCCTCCAGGCAGGTGCGCACGACGTTGTTATAAACGCCTTGAGCCGTCAAACTCCAGCCGCTCGTCTGGCTGTGCGTTCGCAGCGACATGCTGCGCGGGTTCCTGGGATGAAACTGGCTCGTCAGTTTCGCCCACAACATACGGGCCGCTCGCAGCTTAGCAACCTCCATGAAGTAGTTCATTCCGATGGCCCAGAAAAAGGAAAGGCGCGGACAAAAGGCGTCCACGTCCAGCCCCGATCGCTGTCCGGTCCGGATATATTCCAGTCCGTCCGCGAGCGTGTAGGCCAGTTCCAGGTCCGCCGTAGCGCCGGCTTCATGCATATGGTAGCCACTGATGCTGATGCTGTTGAACTTGGGCATCCGTCGACTGGTAAAGTCGAAGATATCGCCGATGATCCGCATGCTCGGCTCAGGCGGGTAAATGTAAGTGTTACGGACCACGAATTCCTTGAGAATGTCGTTCTGGATTGTGCCGCCGAGCTGCTCCGGCGCCACGCCTTGTTCCTCGCCCGCCACAATATACAGTGCCATGATCGGCAGCACCGCGCCGTTCATCGTCATCGAGACGGTCATCTTATCGAGCGGTATGCCATCCAGCAGCGTACGCATGTCGTCAATGCTGTCGATCGCCACTCCCGCCATTCCGACATCCCCGGCAACGCGAGGATGATCGGAATCGTAACCGCGATGCGTCGCCAGGTCGAACGCGATCGAAAGCCCCATCTGGCCGGCGGCCAGATTGCGCCGGTAGAACGCGTTCGATTCACTGGCGGTCGAAAAGCCGGCGTACTGCCGGATCGTCCAGGGGCGCAGCACGTACATCGTCGCGTACGGACCGCGCAGGTACGGCGGGAGTCCCGGCATTGTGTCGAGGTGGTCGAGTCCTTCCAGGTCGGCCGACGTATAAAGCGGTCGCACCATGATCTGCTCGGGAGTTTCCCATTCCTGCTCGAGACGCTGGAGGCCATGCCGGTCGGCAGGTTCGGCAGCGACGGTGGTGGCGGCGGTCGCATTTCCGGACGGACGGCCCGCGCCGCGCGAGCGGCCCGCGACCGTTCGCCAATCGTCCCATGGAAGCGGTTTGCGCGTCGGCGGATGGAGTGGCAGTTTAGCGAAGTCGGGAATTGCACTCATGACGATAACACTCCTTCATCCTCGAGCAACTCACGCAGCGTCGCCAGTACATCGCACTTGATGAAGATAAATCGATCGACACCGGCCTGCTCCCAGGCATTTTGCTGTGCAGCGGGGTTCCCTGCGAGCACGACGGTTCGCGCTCCGCTTGCCTTGAGGGCCGCGGCGGCGCCGGGGACAATCTGGGGATAGAGCTTATCCGAAGAGCAAATGACGGCGATCTTTGCGCCACTGTCGGCGAAAGCATTTGCGGCCGATTGCGGATCGTCGAACGCATGATTGCCACTGACAACGAATCCACCGGCCTCGAAGAAGCCGCGAGCATAGCTGGCGCGCGCCGTATGGTGGGCGGCCGATCCGAACTTTGCCAGAAAGACGGCCGGCCTGCGGCCATGCGTTTCGCACCAGCGGTCGCTGGCGTCGCGAAGGTCTTCGAATGGCTGCGCGTACGGATGCGGCGCCAGGGGCGCGATCGGTACACAGTCCGCGCGGTGAAATCTAAGTGCTTCGGCCAGTTGCCCGAGCGACGCGCCGGAGGCGGCCGCGGCGATCGCCGCGTCAAATCGGTTGTCGGCGCCGATCGGTAGGCCCGCCAGTCGGTCGAGGGCAGAATTCTCCCGCCGCAAGCGTGCCACCCGCAGACAAGCCGCGTCGCGCATTTCGCGTGGATCGGGTGGAACAGTTGCGGCGCGATCCTGAGCTGGATCGACAAAATCGCTGGCGCCGGTGATTCCTTCTTTTCGCCGGGAGATATTCCGCTCACACAGGGCAAATGCCGAGTCGATTTCTTGCAAGACCCAACCGCTCTTCAGCAGATGGGTCATCCCGCCCTGACGTTCGATTTTCTGAAACAGTTCCCAGGCCATGCCGGCGAGCTTTTCGGTGAGGCTGTCGAGATACCAGCTCCCTCCGGCGGGGTCGATCACACGATGGAGATGGCCTTCCTCCTGAAGTACCAGCGGGGTGTTGCGGGCGACACGGCGGCTGAAGTCATCGGGCAGCCCGGCAGCCGCGTCGAACGGAGCGGACGTGATCGTCTCGCTGCCGCCCAGGATGGCCGCGAACAGCGCCGAACTGTTACGCAGAATATTTACGTAAGGATCGCGGCGCGTGAGGACACGCTTGCTGGTGCGCGCGTGGATTCGCATCGCCCCGGCCGACGCCGAGCCTCCGCAGGCCTCGATAACACGCGACCAAAGGAGCCGCGCCGCTCGCAATTTGGCGATCCCCAGAAAATGGTGCGTTCCAAGACTGAAACTGAACAAGATTTGCTTTGCCGCCGACTCGATGGTCAACCCGGCGGCCTCCATCGCGCGCAGGTAGTCAATCCCTGTCGCGATCGCGAAGGCGAGATCCTGCACCGCCGTCGCGCCGGCGTGGTGGTAGGGCGCCGAACCGACGCGAACCGAAGTCAGATGTGGACAATTCCGCGTCGTCCAGTTCGCCAGCTCCGCCATCTGTGCGAGCGCGTGCTCGATCGGCATCGGCAACTCGCCGTCCCGTGCCAGGATGGCCAACGGGTCGGCGTTGAACGCGCCGCGGGCCTCGTTCGCGGGAATCCCCGCGCGCCGCCAATGCCCGACGAGCAGCGCCGCCGCGGGCAGGAATGCCGCCCCCGCCTCCAATGCGATCGGCGTCGACGCCAGATCCACGCCGTGGAACAGCTGCGCAAAATCGTCCTGGTGATAGATCATCACGCCATCGCGGCCCGCCCGTGCGATAGCGCGACTATCGTCCGGATCGAGTCCGGTTCGAGCACCGAAATCGAACCGTAACAGTAGCGACGTCGCGCCACCCGCAAGGTCCGCCAAAATCTCGCGATTCGATTGTCCAAGATCCGGATGCAGGTACTCCTGACGCAAATCGCATCCGCCGCGCACGCCCCAGGCATCGGCGCCGCGAACGTGCGGCGGCAGGCCCGGAAAGCCCAGCGGATCGTCGTCGCCGGAATGGTCGGCGCGCGTGTACAGCGCCTGTACCTTGAATCCCTCGTATGTCTGCGTCAGCAGTTTCTCTTCGAACGTCGCGCCTTCCAGATCCGATTCGGCCAGCTCGCGCCATTGCGCATAGTCGGTCGGCGGAAAATCATCTCGAATGGAAAACGTCGCGGGAAGCATGGCGAGTCACTCGTAAGGAGGGGAGGCTGACAAATCGAGGTGCGGTGCGTTTCGACGTTCGTATCAAAGATGCCCCTGGCGCGGCTGACAGAGTTCCGTCAGTACGCCAAAGGTGCTCTTCGGGTGCAGGAACGCGATCTGCATCTGGTGAGCGCCGGGCCGAGGTACCTCGTCAATCATCCGCAATCCGGCAGATTGCAACTCGGCGATCCGAGCCTGAATATCGTCCACAGTGAACGCCAGGTGGTGCAGTCCTTCGCCGCGTTTCTCCAGGAACTTCGCCACGGTACTCTCATCGTCGGTCGGTTCCAGCAACTCCAAGCGAACGTCGTGGACGCGAAAGAAGGCGACGCGAACGCGCTGCGACGGGACAAGCTCCACGCCCTCGAAGGCCGCGCCGAGCACGTCTTCGTAGAACGAGCGTTGGGCGTCGATCGATCGCACCGCGATTCCGACATGGTTCAAGGCTTTCACGGGGGTCATACGAGTCTCCTTGGGCTGTTACAGGTCGGTCCGTTGCTTCCACAAGTCCTGAATGGAATCGTGCTCCTTTCCGTGACAGTTGCACTTGTTACCCGCTCGGAACGAATCGAACAAGGCCGTGCCTGTTCGGCGAACGGCTCAGCAGGCCCAACCCATGACTCCCGAGGCATCACCGCAATGCACCAGCTGTTCCTCGCCCTGCTCGTTCCGCAATCGGAGCGCACCGTTGGATTCCAGTGCAATTGCCGTGCCCGCGATCGTGGTGTTGCCATGCGTGACACGCACGGCCGTACCAAGCCACGGTGCGAATTCCGTCCAGCGTTCGATCACGCTCCCGCCATGTTGCAGCGCCAATTGATCGATCCAGAATTCGAGCCGCTGCAGCAGTCGAGCCAGCACGGCGGCGCGGTCGAGATGCGCGCCACCTCGCATCAGGTACAGGGATGTCGCGCGCTGCTCAAGTTCCGCCGGGAAATCACTCTGATTGACATTGACGCCAATCCCGAGCACGACCTGACGAATTTGCCGTTGCTGGGCGGTTGCTTCGACAAGCACGCCGGCCAGTTTGCGTCCATTGCACAGCACGTCATTCGGCCATTTCAATTCAGGAGTGGCCGCGAATTGCGCCACCGCCTCCGCGATCGCCACGCCCGCGGCGATACTCAAGGGCGGACAGGCCTGCAGATCCCATTGCGGCCGCAGCAGGATGGAAAAATAGAGGTTCATGCCGGCCGGCGAGTGCCACACACGCCGCATGCGACCGCGACCCTTTGTCTGCGATTCCGCGCTCACCACCAGTCCATGAGCGGCGCCCGCTTCGCCCAATCGGGCTGCGAGAGAGTTGGTCGAATCGACCTCGCTCCGCGTTTCGTAGTTCCTCCCGAGCCACTCCGTCCGCAGCAGCGGCTCGAGCGCTTCCCTGGTTATCGGATTGGTCATGGCGCTCCTAGCCGCTTCGAGCCGAGAGCCAGTGGTGGATATGAGGCCAGGTCGTCCTCTGGGCGCCGCGCCCCGCCATGATGCCGATATGTCCGCCACGGACGCGAAAGATCTCTTTGTCCTGGCTGCCGACCAGCTCCATCACCCGCTCCGACTGGCAGGGCGGCGTAATATGATCCGCCTCGGCGATCACGTTCAGCAGGTCGGCGCGCAGGTTGGCCAACTGCACCCGCTCGCCGCGCAACGCCATCGTACCGTTCATCAGGCGATTCTCTTTATACAGTTCGTTGATCAGTTGCTCGTAAGGGCCGCCGGCCATCGGAATGATATCGCGGACCCAGGTATTCATGGCATGCCAAGCCTCAACGGCGCCAGGATCGTCGAGATTATCCCATAATGTCAAGTAGTTGCCGGCGTAATTCTCGATCGGCTTGAGCATCTTCGCGCCGGCGCGGGCCCCAATCCGATGTCGGGTTGCGAATTGGCGTCTAAGGATTTCATGGGATACCTCCTGCCATTCCATGGCTCAACCAATCGTGCCGCCCGCTCTCCTGCGGATGAACCATTGAACCCACCTCGATTGGATTTAGCAAACGGCATACCGGCACAGGACAGGGTCGCACTTATTCGTGGAACAAGAGTCGACGCGTCGCCAGCAACCGGTCGGCCAGTACATCGGCGACCCGCCGCATAAACTCGTAACCTAACTCAGGATCCTTGCGGCAGAGGGACCGCAACGCGTTTCCCCCGCAGACAATTACGCGTGTGGGAATCTGGGTCTGCGCCGTCGCCGTAAATCGGCTCCTTTCCAGCATCGGTGACCAGAACGATACTCCTTATTCGCGCTAGATATTTACGGTACAGGATCGGTTTCCCTTCCCCCGCTGATTGCAACTGGTGTGCCGGTCCCGGTACGCCGACTTCGGCCGCAAAAAGGGAGGACCAGATCATGAACCGTCCCATTCGCCGGCTTACGGCATTTGCAATCGCCTGGCTGCTGATCGCGGGCTGCATCGTCGAACGCGGAACGATCACGGCGTCAGGGCGCGTCCCACACCGAACTGATCACCATTAACGACGGGACGGCCGTTCTGAAAATGCAGTTCGACCATCTTTTCGCTGTGGACTTCGCGACCCTGCTCGTCGCTCAAACCGGCGACCAGCTTGCGCGTCGCCACGTCGATGATCTCGCCGGTCGACAACCAGGCATGCTTGCCGTCCAATCGGAAAGTGATCCATCCGGGTTGTTCGCGAAGCGGGACATCGGCCAATTGCCGCGGCGGCGATTCACGATTGTCAAAGAAATGGACGCGTTGATTGAACGCGTCGACGACCCAGACCTGACTCTCGTCGGGCGTCAGGCCGATCCCATGGCTGGGACAGCCGTGCCGCTTCACGGGTCCACGTTCGAACCCCCCCACTTCGACGCGGTGTTCGAGCTTACCCGTTTCGAGATCCGCGACTTCGAATCCAAGCAGGTCGTTCACGCAGATATAGGCCCGCCGACCTTGCCCGTCGACGGTAAACGGACGAACGGATCCTCCCAGCGGCCCGACCTTGCGGATGATCGTGTGGGAATGGGTATCGGCAACGAACAGGAAGGGTGATTTCAGGCCGCCAAGATACATGAATCGCCCGTCACGGCTGACGACAGTGTTATGCGCGCCGCTGCGAGTCTCTATCGATGTAATCAAAGCGCCGGTTGCTGGATCAACGACGTTCCAGGTGTCCTGCTCCAGGGAGGGAACGTACAAGACTCGCCCGTCCGGCGTGATCGACATGCGGTCGGTCCCTCCGGGCAGCGACTTGACCCAGACGGTCTGCTCTGTCAGCAGGTCGACGCAGTAGAGTTGCGAACGGGTTGTGAAATAGAGCCGTCCGCGAGGCGCGTCGGCGCAAACTCCCTTGATATTATCCGGCGCGGATTCGCGGCTGGCAGGGGTTTCGATGCGGCGTACGAAGCGGTATTCATGATCGATATCGAATACCAGGATACCGGCTCCGCCGAACTCCAGGTAGTTACGAATACCGGGAGTTACGACATACAGGTAGCGTTTCGTCGGCGGCTGGTCGTTGCCGAACGACAAGCCGCATTCGATCGGCAGCCATGCCAGCGACACGATGACGGCCAAGGGAATTCGAACAGCGCGGCCGGGCATGTTGTTCATCGTTCTTCCTCCGTCGAGAGCGTCGAATCTTGCAGGTCGTCAAATAGTCCCGCCGCGAAATCGTTATTGGTGCGACGAGCCGCTTCCCGATTCGTGGTGGAAGCCGTAGCGGGGGGCACCACTTCGTTCGTAGCGCTCTTCACCGTTGCAGTCTCCGTGGCCGGATGAACCAGCACGGGTGCAGACGCCGGCGCGAAGACATCCACCTGGCCGGCCTGCGCGATCGCGTGGTCGGTACTGGCGGGATCGACGTCTCGGCAGCAGGCCGTCAACTGGTCAGCCAGGTTACGGAGGTACGACTGCCACTCAACCGCTTCCATTCCGACTGGCAATACATGCGCAAATTCTTCCAGCAGCAGAATCAGTCGCAGCAGGTGCCGGAAGATGAGTCCCTCCTGCGTGGCGATCTGTTTGGCACCGATAAATGCGTGGAACTTCGCGCCATGTTCCAACACGTCCCCGGCGGCCCAGGCCGGTGTAATCCGCACGCTATGGACGTTCGGGTACTCGGATTCGAACAGCATGCGAACCTTGTCGGCCAGCGGCGGCGCGTATTTTCTTTCTTCGGGCGGAAGGTCGGGATCAAACTCCGGATAGATGTCTCCTGCGGCGATCAACCCGCGCTGCACGATTTCTGCATCGACGCGTTCCCGTGCCAGCGGTCCTGGAGGCATGCGGTGTGGCGGTGGCACGCGCACATGTCGAAGCAGCGAGCCGGGAAGTTCCAACACACTTTCCAGCAACTGAATGCGTTCCACGGGGTCCGCCAGCGCCAGATGTTCCAGGAGAAACAGGCCATACACCGGATTGATGCCGCGGAAAACGAAGAACGCATCCATGCGGTCGGTGGGATGCGCGGCGACCGCGCGATAGCCGGTGGGTCGAGTACCTCCGGAGACGGCCTCCGGGTCGGGCCGTGCGCCTTTGCCGGTGGCTGCATGTTGCTCTTGCAGCGCCTGCAGAATCAGATCGCCGACCAGCGACCGTTTGGGCTCGATCGGAATGTTCGATGCCGCCGTCGGCCCACCCGAGGTCGGCGGCACGATCGGATTGCTCATCGACGCGGCACGTTCGAGGTCACTGAAGGGCGGCGGCTCCGGATCCAGTTTGACGACCTGCAGCGCATGCAGGATCCGCAGCATATGTTCCATTTCCCGTTCGGCCTCTTCCTGCCGCTTGACGGGAATCAAACGCTGTTTGACCAGAGCGCGCAGGCGGTCAACCCGCGGATCGATGCGCAGCATGTAGGCCAGTAGCCGCCAGGGCAATGCGCCCTGGCTGGCGAGGTCGCGCGGTGCTGCCTCGCGCAGTTTTTCAAACTGTCCCGCATTCCAGTACTGCCGGTTCGGGCTGCGGGTCGGCATCTTCTTTTTCAGCGCCTTTTTTGCCCGCAGCAGGCCGGGATCGCGGGTATCTTCGGGAATGCTGTCGTATTTCAGCCGCCATTCGTGGATCTTGACGTCGTCTTCGTGGGCGATCGCGTAGACGTGTCCTTCGCGATCGAACTGCGGCCGCCCGGCTCGTCCAAAGATCTGATGGGCCGTGCTGGCGTCGATCAGTTTCTGCTTGCCCGGGATTCCCTTGACCAGCGAGGTCAATACGACCGACCGCGCGGGAAGGTTGATGCCGGCGGACAGCGTCTCGGTGCAAACGCAGACGGTCAGCAGTTTTTTTTGGAACAGTTCCTCGACGATCCGCCGATATCGCGGCAGGATTCCCGCATGATGCACGCCGACGCCCCGTAACAGAATGCGGCGCATTTTCGGGCCCGCGCCGACCGACCAATCGTAGCGGTCGAGGCGCATCGCCAGTTCATCCTGCTGCCCGCTGGCCAGCATCGCGCGTCCCTTCAGTTGCTCCGCCACATTCCAGCACTCGTCCCGATTAAAGCAGAAAACCAGCGCCGGCGTGCGCCGAGCGTCGCCCGCGCCTTCCGCCAGTTCCTCCAGAAGTTCGTTCAACAACTTGTCCGGAATCCAATGGTAGCTGAGCGGCACTTTGCGGTCGGTACTTTGAACCAGTTCCAGCTTGCGGCGGTGGCTCTGCTCCAGCCAGGAGAGAAATGCCACCGAATTTCCTACCGTCGCGGATAGCAACAGCAATCGCACCTGTGGCGGAAGCAGCGCCAGGGCGAATTCCCAGACGATGCCCCGTTCCGGATCCGAGAAGCTGTGAAATTCGTCCATCACCACAGCCGAGACCCGTCGGAATTCATCCTCGACTCCCGGTTGGAGTAGCCGGTTAAGCAGGATCTCGGCGACCACGACCAGAACCCGGGCGTCCGGATTGACGCGCCGGTTACCCGTGACCAGGCCGACATCGTCCGGGTGGAATCCCCAATCGGCGGCCAATCGCTGCAGTTCGGCGAACTTCTGCTCGGTGAGAGCGATCAGCGGCGTGGTGTAGTAGATCGTCGATCCGTCTCGTAACGCTTCGTAGACCGCCGCCTCGGCGATCAACGTCTTGCCGGTACCGGTCGGAGCGCACACCAGCACGCCCCCCGGACTGCGAAACCAGGCCTCGATCGCCCGCTCCTGTACCGGATACAACTCGTACGGGATCCGCTCCAGGAACTCCAGCGCCAAATCGTCGCGTGACGGGAGCTGTTCGGTTGGCAAGGGAAGATTCTCCTGCAATTGGATCGCCGTGGGGAATGCGGATTATATGGGCACGCCGCGTCGTGCGACATCGTTGATAGCCGATTCCCTTGCCGGGGCAAAGGCGTTAAAGTGCAAAGATACCGGCCAGCAGTCGCTGGACGGGTCGCTGGCTCGATCCCGATTCGAGGAACAAGGCATGGCCACCGACGAGATTTCGCTTCGCAAGATTGACCACGTCCGGTTCTTTGTCGGTAACGCGAGGCAGTCGGCGTACTTCTATCGCAATGCCTACGGATTCGATGTTGTGGCGTATGCCGGGCTGGAAACCAAGGTCAAGCACGAGGCCGGTTACGTGCTTCAGCAGGGCGGAATCACGTTCGTGTTGATTTCACCGCTGCAGGCGAGTCATCCGGACGCGCACCGCCTGAGCCTGCACGGCGACGGCGTTGCCGATATCGCCTTCCAGGTCGACGACGTGCGCACGACCTATAACAAGTCCGTGGAGCGGGGTGCGGTCGGCGTGAAAGGTCCGACGCGGCTGGAGGATGAATGGGGAGTTTACGAGTTCGCCACGATCCGCGCGTACGGGGACACGACCCACTCCTTTGTCAACCGCGACCAGTATCGAGGTCCGTTCGCGCCCGGCTTCAATCCGATCGACCCCTCGCGTTACAACCCGGCGACTTACCACCCCACCGGCCTGCTGGCGATTGACCATATCGTCGGCAACGTCGAAGAAGGGAAGATGAATGAATGGGTCGATTTCTACCGGCGGGTGCTGGGGTTTGAGCAACTCGTATCGTTCGACGACAAGGACATATCGACAGAGTATTCGGCGTTGATGTCGAAGGTCGTGCAGAGTGGGCGCGGCAAGATCAAGTTTCCAATTAACGAGCCTGCGCGTGGCCGGCGCCGGAGCCAGATCGAAGAGTATATCGACTTCTACGGCGGCGCCGGGGTTCAGCATATTGCCTTGGCGACGAACGACATCCTCAAGACGGTGCGGGCATTGCGGCAGAACGACGTTTCCTTTCTGCGCGTGCCCCGGACCTATTACGACCTGTTGCCGGAACGCGTGGGTCCGATCGCCGAGAATATCGAGGAGCTTGCCGAACTGGGAATCCTGGTCGACCGCGACGATGAAGGATACATGCTTCAGATTTTCACGAAACCGGTCCAGGATCGTCCGACGCTGTTCTTCGAGATAATTCAGCGCGAGGGTTCCCGAAGTTTCGGCAAAGGGAACTTCAAGGCGCTGTTCGAAGCGATCGAGCGGGAACAATCCTTGCGTGGAACTTTGTAGATGACACTGCCGCTGCCCAGGATCAACAGCATCCGCGACTTTTACGCGTTTGAGCAGCACGTCCGCACCTGCCGGGGTCAACGGGGATTGCCGGTGGCGCCGGAATGGTACGACGTTCCCGTCTTCTATTTTTCCAATACCGCATCGCTGCGCAGCGACGGCGACGCCGTCTGGGCTCCGTGGGGCAGCCAGGCGCTCGACTATGAACTGGAACTCGCCTGCGTCATCGGAACGGCTGCAAGCAACCTGCCGCCGGACGACTCGGCGATGCAATGCGTCGCCGGCTTCACGATCTTCAACGACTGGTCGGCCCGCGACCTGCAGAAAGTTGAAATGGCGGTGGGGTTGGGACCGAGCAAGAGCAAGGACTTCGCGAATTCACTCGGACCGGCCCTGGTGCCGCTGGAGGAACTTCGCGATTGCTACCGCGACGGCCGCATCGGGCTGGAAATGTCGGCCACGGTGAATGGTCGTGAACTCTCCCGCGGCAATGCCGGGTCGATCTATTGGAGCTGGCCGCAGATTCTCGCCCACGCCAGCCGCGATACCATGTTGTTACCGGGCGATGTGATCGGATCCGGCACGGTCGGCGGTGGCTGTATCCTGGAACTAACGCCGGAACGGGTCGGCGGTTGGCTGCGGCCCGGCGATGTGGTGACACTCGCGATCGAACGCCTGGGAACCCTTACGAATCATATCGTTCAGCGTCCCGTTCGCTGACGGATCGAGGAATCTGCCATGCCACGTTACCTTCAGCTCGGCTCAGTTCCAGCCAAACGGCATGTCCGGCATGCGTCGACCGGCGCCGGTCACAAGGGCGAGGGGATCTACTACGAAGAAGTAGTGACGACCCAGGGATTCGATCGGGCCTACAGCATCCTCTACCATTTGCGGCCGCCGACGCGCGTGCTGCGCGTGGAGCCGGCAGGCCGAAGTGAACTGCTCGGCCAGCCCAACCCCCTGCTGCGACATTACCACCTCAAGACCGGAACAATGCAGCGCGAGGGCGACGTGATTCTCGGCCGTGTGCCGTTATTCTGGAACGCCGATGTCACGATTTCGCGCTGCCGTCCCGCTTTGCCCCAGCCCGAACTTTATCGCAATGCGCTGTCCGACGAGGTCCTGTTCGTGCATCATGGCCGCGGTCGGTTGCTGACGCACTACGGTGCGCTGCCGTTCCGGGATCGTGACTACGTGGTAATCCCCAAGTGCACGACCTACCGCGTGGATTTTGACGAGGCGGCCGACGCGCCGGATCTGCTGATCATCGAATCGCCCGGAGCGATCCGTTTCCCGTCGCGGTACCTCAATCCCGACGGCCAGTTCCGACTCGGTGCTCCGTTCGCGGAAAGGGACCTGCGCGGACCCGCGGAACTGATTTCACTTGACCAGGAGATCGAATGCCCGATCCTGATCAAGAACGGTCCGCAACTGGTCCGCTACGTGATGGCCCACCATCCATTCGATCTGGTTGGCTGGGACGGCATGGTCTACCCATTCGCGTTCAACGCCGACGATTTTGAGCCGATCACGGGCACGATCCACCAGCCGCCACCGATCCATCAGACTTTCTCCGCGCCGGGTTTCGTCATCTGCACCTTCGCGCCTCGAGCGCTCGACACCCATCCGGACGCGATCAAGGTTCCTTACGCGCACAGCAACGTCGAATCGGACGAAGTGTTGTACTACGTCCAGGGCCGGTTTGGCAGTCGCCGAGGCGTCGAAGAAGCCTCGTTGACATTGCACCCTCACGGGATTCCCCACGGTCCCCATCCTGGTACGATTGTCGCCAGTCAAAAAATGGCGCGCACCGATGAGCTGGCGGTGATGATCGACACTTTCCGTCCGCTGGCTCCGACGATGCAGGCGGCCGCGTTTGATGACCCGCAATACCCTTTGAGTTGGCTGGATTGAACGGATGCAAATCGAGATCGGCAAGGCGAGCGTACTCGACGTCTACCAGTTTGTGACTGGCCTGGTGACACCGCGCCCCATCGCCTGGGTGACCACCAGGTCCGCGCAGGGCGCGATTAATCTGGCTCCGTTCAGTTTCTACAATGCGTTCGGCGCCAATCCTCCGGTGGTAGTCTTCTCGCCGACGCTGCGGCGGGACGGCACCAAGAAGGACACGCTGCGCAACATCGAGCGTGACGGCGAGTTCGTGATTAACGCATCGGTCGAGCGATACCTTGAGGCGATCAACCTGTCATCACGGGAGTTGCCGCCCGAGGAGAGCGAATTGGAACTTGTCGGATTATCGGCGGAATCGTCGATGCTTGTGGCGCCGCCGCGTGTCGCCGGAACGCCATTCGCCTTCGAATGCCGCTTACGCCAGTTGTTGCCGATCGGCGATGGCCCGATCTCCGCCAATCTGGTAATCGGCGACGTGGTGTCGATCTACGTCGACGAGTCGATCCTGGATGACAAACGTCGCCCCGACCCACGCAAAGTCCAGGCCGTCGCGAGACTCGGCGGCGAATACTGGTGTCGCACCAGCGACCTGTTTCAACTGCCACGCCCTTGAACGCACAACGAATGCAGGACGAGCAGACGACGAGCGCCGACGAGCACACAACAAGCGCACGACAAGCGCACGACAAGCGCACGACAGCGGGCTCATTTCGCCGGTTCAACCGGGCGGACGGAATCGGGTCGGGTGCCGCCGGTGCCACCAGGGCCTTCGAGCAGTTTTTCGAGTTTCGGAATCAGCGACTCGCAGTTGTGGGAGACGGCGGCAATCTTGCCTTCCCGGTCGACGAGTAACATCGTGGGGATCGCTCGGACGCCGAAGCTGCTGGCGATTGCCTGCGTTTCGTCTCCCATCAACGTTTCCCAGGGCACGGGGTTCTTGTCGAGGAACTCCAGCACCGCTTCGGGATCCTTGTCGAGATTCACGCCCACGATCTCCAGTCCCTTATCGTGCAGATTATCGTACAGCGCCTTGACGTGCGGCATTTCGCGGATGCACGGGCCACACCAGGTCGCCCAGAAATCGACAATCACGACCCGCCCCTGATATTTCTTCCAGTCCAACTCGGAGCCGGCCACCGTCCGGCCCGACAGTTCGACAGGTTTGCCGACCAGCTCGGAGCTCTTTTCCGACTTCGCCAGTTGTTTTCCGTAGCGTGCCAGCTCCTTGCTGCTGGATCGGGCGAACAGTCCTCCGAATTCGGCGAACAACTTCTCCCGCGCGTCGTCGTCCTCGATGCGGTTAATGACGCGTACGGTATTGGACGCCAGTCGCAGGTGTCGAGCGTTCAATGGTTCTTTGGCGAGGTACTCTTTGAGTTCCGCGAGCAATGCCGGAACGCTATCGACAGGAGCCTGTTCGGCATCGACGGTGCGGCGTTCCCATTGCAGGAAGCGAACTTCCCGGGCAATTTTGGCGTGGGGATCGTCCTGAAGCTGATCGACGAATTCGGCCAGAGATTTTTCCGCCTCGGTGTCGCCGCCGCAGGCCATGCGGTGCAACGTTTCCAGCCTTGCGATCGTCGCAAGGACCCGCGTCTTATCTTCGGGCTGTGCGGCGAGCAGGCGGTCGGCCGCTTCGACCAGAGCCGCGTCGAATCCCTTGCGCACCTGGATCGATTTCGGCTTTTCCCGCATGGCCAGAATAAACTCTCGTAACTCGTCCGGCGTCAAATCGGCGCGGGGTGCGTACGGATTTTCATCGGCGACCGTCGCGGGCGCGGGGACCGGTTCGTCGAGTGGTTCCGAGGCCGGCTCGCCCGGCGCCGGCGCAGCTACCGGGCGGGGTTTGACGGTTCGCGATCGGCTTGAAAATCGGGGGACGACCGAAGAACGCACGCCATTCGTCCCGGCGCCATTCGTCCCGGCGCCATTCGTCCCGGCGCCATTCGTCCCGGCGTCATTCGTCCCGGCGTCACCATCCTTTTCTTTTTCCGCGGCGCGCCCTTTGTTGGGGCCCGCGTCGTCGCCGTCCGTTGTTTCCGGCGAGATACCCAGCAACGGCAACGTGGCATCAATGATGCGCTGACCAATGACATTCATCGCCACCAGCTTGCCTTCTCGATCAATCAGCGCTCCATACGGGACGACCTCGACGCCAAACTGACGAGCCAATACGAAATCCATGCCGGCCGATTCGCCTTGCGAACTGACCAGCGTAACAAACGGAAGCGTGTTAAGTTTGAGGAACTCGTCCGTGATCCGCCGATTGTCGTCGACGTTGACGCTGACAACCTCGAAGCCTTTGTCCTTGTATTTTTCGTAGAACTCCATCAAGCCGGCCAGGTCGTTGACGCTGATTTCATTGGCGCCCGACCAGAAATAGACCAGCACGACTTTGTCGGCGTATTTTTCCCACTTCAGCGCTCGATCGTCATGGGCGGTTCCGGCGATCTTAACGGTTGTCCCCATCAATTTCGCGCGCGTACGGGCTTTTTCCAGCATCTCCTCCAGACGTTCCTTGGTCTGCCGGTCGGTCGCCTGTGAGAAAGTCCGTTCCAGCATCTTGAGCAGCAGCTCGGCGTCGGCGAAGCGGTCCATCGCCTCGAGGCCGTACACTCCTTGCGCCACCATGCTGAGCATGATAATGGTCTGGCGGCGCGCCGCCATTTCCTGAGCTGCGTCGATAACCGCCTGCACCGATTCGTCATCGCGGGACTTGAGCAGTGTCTCCATCTTTTCCGGGAATTTCAGCTCCATGGTCACCGCCATGTCGAGCAGTGCTTTGGCCTGTCCGGAGATGGCCGAAACCGGGTGGGAATCGAACGTCTTTCCGGTCAAAGTGGCGGCCTGGCTGAACAACTCGGTGTGCTTGCCTTTTTCCAATGCCATGATCGACGCCATCGCCACCTCGAAATCTTCCGGAGTGAGTGGCTCGAATGCCAGCATCATCTCCAGCGTGCCTGTCAGGGTGCGAGCCAAGCCTTCCGAACCTTTGGCGACCGGTTCGAGCAGCATTTGGCAGATCATCATCGAAGAGAGATGACGCAGCCTCGGAGATTCACTTTCCTCAAGCTCTTGACATAGCGAGAAAAGTCGTTCGACGACGTCGCCAAATTCGTTCTGCCCGGCGATTCGCAGGACTTCAAAAATATGGTAGGCCGCCCGATATTTCTGATCGTCGTTGGCATCCTCGCGCCGGAAAACCTGTTCCGCCAGCATCATACGCGAGGTGAAGATCGTACCGAACCGCTCCATGTACTCTTCACGCGATCGCGCATTTATCTTCACCGACCGCAATTCGTCCAGCACCGCCAGCAGTTCATCGGGCGTGCCGTCGGGCAGATTGCGGGGTGTGATCCGCTGCGCGATCGCTTTGGCGTTGAACTTGCCGCGCGGGCCGGCTGCCGAACCGGAGGACTTCTTGGTTCCTGCTTGATTGGCGGACGGTGCTGCCTTGCCGCCGGACGGATTACCCGCGGTGGCACCCGATCCCTTGGGATCAGTTGCCGGACGTCGCGCCGTCCCGCTGCGATCGGCCGCCGCGGTACCTTGGCGACTTGCCGTCGAGCCCGAGTCGGCCGGATTGTCGTTGTTGTTGTCCGCGCTGTTCGCCGCGTCGCTGCCGCGCCCCGACCTCGAGCCAGCGCTGCCTTTTCCTAAATCGGCGGGAGCGCGAGGCAAGACCGAACCGGAATTCGAGCGAGTTCCGGCCCCGGCGGCTTCGTCGTCATCCACGGCCTGGTACTTGGAACTCGACGCCGTAATCGGCGCATCCGGACTGCCGCCGCAGCCCAACAGCAACAGGCAGACGGCCAGCGTCGAACCAATTGACATCCCTCCGAACCCCACCCGACTAGTCCCAAGGGCGACCCGGCCGTTCAGAATAGCACGCATTTCGTCACACTTTTCCTGATAACCGTTGAAGAGAACCACTGTTACAAAACCGCGGACGCGATCCACCTATTGTAGGCGGAAGGGGCTCGCCCGACACCCTCAAACTACGATCGTTTTGGCCATTTCAAATGCCGGTGCAGAAATTCGTAGGTACCGACACCGTTGATCGTATGCGGCCCGTCAAATACCTCCATTTCCACCCGGTCCCTAATCTTCAGTCGATGGCTGTACAGGAATTGAACCTTGGCGAATTCGAACGCCACCCATTCATCGGTCGAGACCCCATCGGTATGCCCTCGTTCGACCATGAACGGTCGGGGACAGATCAGAGCGGCCATCTCCGCATAGTTGAAGGTGCTTCCCAGATCAAACTCGAAAATCTCGTACTCGCCGGTCCAGACGTAACTGAACGGCAAGCGGTTGGACGCGTTCTTGACGACCCATTCGTTGAAATCGGCGGAGCAGATCGACAGGCAATAATCAGTAACCAAAGGCGGGATCCGCATCGCGCTCTTTCCCCCGTACGATAGTCCGTAGAAGGCTATACGTTCTGGGTCGACGAACGGTTGGGACTTCAGCCAGTTCACGATCTGCTGGTGTTGCGGAACGATCACGGAAAACAAGGTTTTTCCCAGGGGATTCGCCTTTCTCTGCAGCGTCCGGAAGTCGTCGCGGAATATGTAGAGATTCTGGGGAGCGAAGGTGATGAACCCTCGTTCGGCCAGTTTGGCGGCGAAATCATGGTAGGCCGGATTGTCGCCCTCGATGACGTCGCGCGGCCGGCCCTCGAGCCCATGCTGGCAGACCACCACCGGCCGCTTTTCGCCCGGCTTCAGATCGTTGGGAAGCAGCAGGACCCCATAGGCGATCACGTCCGGAAACACGTCCAGCGTCAGCTCGTATCCTGTCCATTTGTCGTTTTCGTACGCTTTTCGGGAATGGGCGTTGAATGGCAGCAGGGGGCGATCGAAATGCCCGATCACTTCCTTGCGGAAAATCTCACGATATTCCTCGACCGACTGCTGGTATGCTTCCAGACTGCCGTAATTCAGCTTCTTCATGAATTCCTGGCGCACGTAAGGACTTTCCGCGAGCACCTGCTGGTTGAAGCGGTCGAGTTCCTGGAATTGGCGTGCGTGGCGCTGGGCGGGATCGATCGGCCTGGCGGCCGGACGGAGGGGGGATCGCGCGGTTTTCGCGGCCGATTCGCTGTCGCTGGCCGATTCGGCTTTCTGGAGCAGTTCTGCGACTTTCGCCGATGACGGGCTCGGCCGCAACTTTTCCGCTCCGGGAGCCACCAGCTTCAAGTAGCGCTGCCATTCCGCCTGGGAATCGTCCGCCGCCACGGGCAACAGGCGGGCCGGCGCTCCACCTTCGCTCGGCAGTGTCACCGACGGCCCGCCACTTTGGGAGATCCGCACAGCGCGAGGGAAGACCATCGCCGCCAGTTCGGCATCTCCGAATCGCTCCAGCAATCCAAACAGATTGCGGTCAATCGGTTCCTGCCAGACGTTCTGTCGCGAGCCAAAAAAACCATGCACCGCACAGGCGTCGATCCGTGGGTCGAGCGCGGCGGAGTACAGGGCAATCATGCCACCTTCGCCGTACCCGATCACGCCGATATCCGGATCGGCGTTTGCCGCATCCTGGACAAACCAATCGACACCGGCCAGAACCTTCTGTACTTCGTAGCCGACGAGATGCCGGCCCACTTCGAACGCGCTACGGTAAAGGTACTCCCGATCCGTAAGTCTTGCTCCGCCGCTTCGACCGCGAGGCGCTCGTGGCTTCATTTCCCGGCCGATCAACGTCGGCACCAGGACACGGCATCCGATCTCCGCCAAGGCACGCGCGAATGCCGGCCCTTTGCCTCCCGGCAATCCGGCCATCGATTCGGGGGACTGATCGGCGTCGGGGATCGCCACAATACTGGCGCGAATCGCGCCGGATTTCGGCAACAGCAGCAAGCCCTCCGCGGTGACATCTCCGAAGGCGTGCCAGCGAACCGCCAGGACCTGAATCGCATCGGACTCCGCCACCGTGGCAGGCTGCGTCGTCGTTGCGACAAATTCGACCTCAACCTGCGGCGGGCGCGCATCGCGGACTCCCAGGATTCTCGCCAGCCGAGCGCGGTTCGACTCCAGCGCGCGAACATAGGCGTCCGCCGACGCAAAATCGCGCTGCCAGAATTTTTCGCGTCCGGCGATCGATGCGTCCAGTTCGCCAAGCAGGAAACGGTCGACGCCGGCGACGAGCGATCGGGCGATATCGCCTTCCATCGTCAGCGGACGAGTGCCCTGAAGTTGCGGATCCGCCGCGGAACAAAACTGCGTCACGGCGCCGACACCGGCTGCCACGACGATTGAACAGATTCCGGGGACCATTCTCCATCGCGGTCGATGCATGAATTGCTCCTCATCAATACTTGGAATTCGACTCAAGAAGGCACCCTATCTTAAGGGAACTTAGGAGTCAGAGCAGCCCAGGGCACCGGGGCGCACCGGGATTATCGGGTCAGTTTTTTCGGCAGCATGCCGTTGACTTTGTCCAGCCAGCTCGTCGCTTTCGGCTTTTCCGCCGGCGCTGCGGCGGGATCCCGGGCCGCAACACGCGACGGCAACGGCACATGCTGTTCGAGTAACTGCGGCCAGTAACTGTCCAGAAATGCCCGGCAATCCCCGATCGCCAGCTTGTTACGCAGAAAGATTGCCTGGGAGATACTCTTGGACAACTCCAATCCCTCGCTGCGGTCCAGCCACATCCCGTAGACATGAACGTCGTCGATCCAGACTTCCCCCTTTCCCATCAAGTCAAAACCGACACGCAATTCGTCGCCCGACGACGAAGGAACGCCGTCAATAAACAGTTGATACTCGGTCCACTCCGTGGTCAGCGGTTTTTCCGTCGCACCGATCGTCACATGCGGGTAGTAATTCTGGCCGTCGTCGACCGCGATGCGCAGTTCCGGTTGCGGCGCGGCGCGGTCGATGCGGATCTTCGCGCCGACGGCAAGCCGACCGGTTCGCGGCGACGAAAATGGTTCGCTGCGAATCCAGACAACCTCGCCATCACTCTTCAGACGCAAGGAATGCCCGCCGGACGCAGCGGATGCCGAATCGACCTTGACCAAGACCCTCGGATCCTGGCGAAACTCCCACCCGGGAATCGCCTCGTTCCTGCCCAAATTCTCAAAGCCAGAGTTGCGCAGCGGCACGATCGGTTTGGGCGAACGCAGTTCATGGCGGCGGGTGGTTATGTCCTGGAGTCGCTGATCGAGTTCCGTGAGCACCGATTCCTCGACCGAGACTGTCCAGTCACGCACGCGGACCTCGCCCGAATTCAGTGCCAGCGCTTGCAGGTCGTACGCCTCCATATTCACGGTCCAGCGGATCCCGTTGGCGACCCTTTCGACCGAGGGCGCCGCGGCGACTCGACCAAGGGGCGTCGCCTTGGCTTCGACCCCCGTGCCCGTCAATTCGATTGCGGCGGTGAGCGGCCAGGGGGAGTC
Source organism: Planctomycetota bacterium (assembly GCA_016872775.1). GTDB lineage: Bacteria > Planctomycetota > Planctomycetia > Pirellulales > Pirellulaceae > VGZA01. The sequence continues at coordinate 52,284 of VGZA01000003.1, forward strand.
ATTCACTGCATAGACGAACGAGCGATTTCCGCGATTGAGAAATCGCACGGTGACAGGTTGTCCCCGCGTGGGGATTTGCGCGGCGGCCGTACTGAAACGCTCGGCGGGCAGTTTTCGAAAAACCTCGAGCTGATTGGCCAGGCTCTCTTCGTTCCCCATCGTCAATGTCCAACCGGTGTCCATGATGAGTTGAGCATCGAGCGTGGCGAGGCTTTGAATCAACCGCCGGCGATTCGCTGCGCCGGCGGGCACGATCTGCGATGACAGCCAGGTCTTGGTCCGATCGGCGCCGAACGGACTAACGGCGTCGAATTCCGGCACCGCGGTGTCGAGGTTCTCCTGGCACCATTCCACAGCCGCGCGAAGTTCGCCCCGGAAGCAGTTGTCGAGTTCCAGCGAAGTTTCGGATTCCAGGTTCACGCCCTGCGCCGCCACCGAAGTGGTCGGCCCGAATCGTTGCGGCCGAAAGACGACGATCCGCGGGTCCTGTTCCAGCTTTCCCCAGTCCAGGCCAAGTTCCCGCAGCGCCTCGGGCACCGCCACCTCGCGATTCGTTTCGACCTCGCCCAACAACCGCGGACGCAGCAACTTCTGCATCCGCGCCGTCAGCAGAAGATCACAAGTCGACAAGTAAAGTCGGCCATTATGAGTCCGCTCGCTGACCGTCTCGGCCATCCGCTGATAGAGATTTGTGAGCTGCCCGGCGCGCCAGTCAAGCCACGCCTCGCGCGCATCGCCGTCACAAAAGGCCACCCGCTGTTCAAGCAGCCCCAAGCCGTTTCCCGGAACGCGGACGCCCGCCGCCGATTCGAAACCGGCAATCGTCGTATCGTCGTAACTGCCACGGCCATCTGGCAGCTGAGCAAAGGTATCGGGCCCCAACTGCAACGCTACTCCGGCCAGACTTGGATGCGATCCATAGCGGTCCGCGATTTCCTCGACGACGCGCGTCATCACCGCCTGAACGCGTTCGTCCAACGGATTGTAGTAGGGCGCCAATCTGCGATTGGTTCCATGCAATTCCCGCCAAGACCGCCCTTGAGCGTCGAGCCAGTCCAACCCCGCCGACGAGCCACGCCCGGCGCGACGGAGCTCCTCGAGCTCGGGAATCGGCGTGGCAAATTGAATCGCCGGAATCAACCGCAGCCCCTCGCGATCGAAGATCCGACAGAGCATCTCCAGGATATCTTTGCGCACCGGGTCCTGACCGGTGCTGAATCGCTGCCCCGAATCATAAAGCGTGTTGGGGCCGGTGATTGCCGAGGGATAGAGCGCGCTTCCCTCACACGCGATCGTCACAACCGCCGTGCCGTAGCCATGGTACTTGAGATACTCGCTCAACCGTCTGCCCGCTTCGTAAAAGGTCACCCAGTCGCTCAACACCGCGCCCGTCGGACCGTCAATCACGTCGCCACCCCCCAACGTTTTCTGTACCAGCGGCTTCGTCAAATGCAGCAGATAGCGGCGCGATTCGAATCCGTCCGCGGGCCCCGACATCGCCGGCAGTCGAGCCGGCCCCGCGGAAATGGCGATCCGCCCACAAATTACCGGCTCGCGATCGCGGCGGTTCGTAAGCAACAACAACGGTGTCTTGGTCCTCGGCCAGAAAATCACCCGATGCCTCGCCCAACGCGGTTCCCGATCCGAGGCGGAAGAAACGTCCAAGCCAAAATCGAGGCCACTTACCGGTGCCACTCGGCCCCCCGCATCCGGTTCGACAAAACTGATGCCTAACGTCTGTCGCTGATCGGCCGCGTACTCAATTTCCAGGAGGTGCGGTTCGTCCGGTCGCACGACCGGCAGCGGATAGGCCTGCCAGCTTCCTGGTTCCATCCGCAGGCCGGGGCGGCCCGCATGCTCGACACGCGAAACCTTGGCCGCACCCAGCGGCCCTTTATTGAATCCGGGCAGTTTCAGCTGCGGCATTTTCCGCAGCCAGTCCGTCCAACGTGATCCCGTCATGTCCGACACCGCTCCGCTTTGCACAGGATCGATCTCGGCAATCGGCTTCCAACCCACACTCTCCTGCCCCTTGCCACGCACATCGAGTTGCGAACGCGGGTGAATCACCACGAACTGAATTCGCCGCTGCGCAATCGGTTTGGCGGGAACCAGCGAAATGGAATCGGTCAAACGCTTCTTCATCAGGGTAATCACGACGTCAAAGACGCCTTCGTTCCCCGGCGCCGTCACCTGGATCGGTGTCGTGGTGATCCCGTTCCCGTCCCGATCGACGCGAATCTCCTTCTCCGTGGTCCATAACGGATCGTCCGATCGCGCTCGCGTCAATTGAATCCGGCACCGCAAAGTCGATTCGCCTTCGACGCCGATTCGATGCGGCAGCAGTCCGAAAATGAACAGCTCGTTTGGCTCCATCACCAACGCATCGCGCGGCAACTCCACACGCAGCCGATCGCCAGGAGCCCGCTCGATCGAAATTTCATGCCGCTGGTCGTCCATGACGCGGCTCAGCGATTTTCCGATCAAATCCGCCAACGGTACGTCCATGCGCTGCGGCGATGTCGATCCCTCCCCGTCCGACCACTCCACCGCCAGTATCGCGTCGCGAGGGGCGAGCAGCGTGAAATCGACCGCCGATTCCAGCGACGCACTCGGCGACATCACGCTCAGCGTCGATTTGTTTACGACGATCGAACCGGGGTCGTCGGGATTGCTGCCCAGGCCGAGCGGTTCGCGGATTTCGCCTTCGGAGATGCGAGCAGTGACGCGCCAGTTTTTCGGGGTCTCCCCCCCTCCCCAGCGCAGCCGCAGCCGCAGTTCGATCGGATCGACCGCCGCCACCGGCGCGCAGCAAAAGCAGGCGCTGACCAGGACTGCGACGATCCCCAGCGCAATACAAAATCGCGGACTTCCCTGTCCGACCATGGCGTCCTTGCCTGACAACAACCTCTACGCCGTCGCTCACCCGTGACACGACGCTTCACGACGCTCGTTCTTCCCGCCAACCGGAGTGGTGTCTCCGCCGAAGGGCGCGGAATTATAAACGCGAGCAGGAACGAACTCCTACAGGGAAAATGGTGTGCTAGCGGGGAACGGGGGCAGGGGGTGTTCGGGGGGGATATGGGGAACGGGGCGGACTTGGAGCTTGGCATGCGGGCTGGTTGTTCGAATCGAGCGGAAATTCCGCAGTAGAGATGGGATGACAAGGCGGTGCGGTACCAGCACCTGTACCCGGTTCGCCGTTTTCACCCTTTGTGGGGTCAAACTTTAAAAAAAGTCCCCTGCCTCCAATAAAGGCATATCCGGGGCGAATTGTCCATGTCGGCCGCCACGTTGGGTGACGCGGCAAGCGAAAACAGAAGCCTCCTTGGACATCGGCGCGGGGCGCCGGGCCGGTCGAGGCGGTTCAGGTTTCCTGTGGGAGGGCTGGTGCCATGTTGAAGAAAATGGTGATGGGGGGAGTGGTGGCCGCGTTGTTTTCCGGGCTGTTTTTCGGCCGAGACGCGGTAAGTTATGTGTCGACCTCGGTTGGATGGGTCAAAGATACGGTCAAGGAGAGCGTGCCGATTGAGTTCGAGATTCAGCGGGCCAGGAACATGATCAAGGATCTTGATCCGGAAATTGCCCGCAATATGCACCTGATTGCGTCCGAGGAAACTCAGGTGGTTTCGTTGAAGGACGAACTGGCCGGTTCGATGAAGCAGCTTGACAAGGACCGCCGCGACATCGTCCGACTGAAGGACGACCTGGACAACGGCGGAAGTCAATTTGTTTATGCCGGTGTCAGTTACACACAGCGGCAGGTGGAGACCGACTTGAGCCGCCGATTCGAGCGATTCAAGGTCCGGGAGGCGACCGCCGAGAAGCTGCAGAAGATTCTAACGGCTCGCGAAACGGGATTGGCCGCCGCCCATGAGAAGCTCAAAGGGATGCAGAGTGCCAAGCGTCAGCTGGAGGTTGAGGTCGAGAACCTGAAGGCCCGCCTGGAGATGGTGAAGGTCGCGGAATCGACAAGCAACTTCAATTTCGACGACAGCAAGCTTGCCAGGACCCGTCAGACGATCAAGGAGATCAAGGCGCGAATCGACGTCGCGGAGAAGCTGGCCAGCTCGAACGTTAATCTTCCGGATCAGATCAAGCTGGACGAAGCGGAATCGCAGAACATCACGGCCGAGATTGCCAGGTATTTCAGCGAACATCCGTCTTCGGACACGATCGTGCGACTGGAAAACAACTAAGTGCGGGCAAATCGATGAATTCCGGCCCTTCCCTTACGGGGAGGGCTGGAGTCGTTTTGCACGTGGTCGATTATCGCCGGTCGGACGGGATCGGCGTCTGAGGTGGCAGACATCGTAACAGGGCATGCTGCATGTTTCAGTCGTGGCGATGGAAGATCAAACAGGCCGAAGCTGCCTGTGCGGCCGGCCGAATCGACGAGGCAATGCGGACATTGCGGCAGGACGAGCTACGTCTGTTTCAGCCCGCCGAGCGCGTCGTCGATCGGTTAGCGGCCGCGTACCGGGCACGGATCGAAACCCGGATATCGGCCAGCAACTTCGCCGGCGCCTGGGCCGATCTGGAATGTATGGAAGAGCTGAAAGGGCCGACCGAAGAACTGCGTGGCCGGCTTGTCGACGCCGAACTGGCTCAGGCGTTACGACGGGTGGAAGCGGGAGACGCTGCCGGAACCGTGGCAATCATCGATGGCCTGGAACGTCGGCAGGCGTGCAGCGACCGGGGGCGACGCATCCGTGACGCAGCGCGGCGGGCGGAGGCGGGTGCTCGAGTCACGCTTGGAGGCCGCGCAAAACCATCCGCGTCGCAGAGAATGCCTGTTATGGTTGATCCGCAGGGAAAATCGAGGGCCACGCCGCGAATCCCCTCCCGGTTCCGGCTCTGGATCGACGCGGTCGGTGGGTACCTGGTTTGCCTTGCCGACCAGGTCGTGCTGGGGCAGGCGATCCCGGGAAACAAAGTCGATATTCCTATTCTCGGCGATCTCTCGAGGCGGCACGCGATCATCCGACGCCAGGGTGAGGGTTACTTTATCGAGCCGAATCATGCGGTGAGCGTCGAACGCCAGCCAATCCAGGAGGCGACACTATTGACCGATGGCGACGAAATCGCGCTGGGACCATCGGTTCGGATCCGATTTCGCAAGCCGCATGTGCTGAGCGCAACCGCCCGGCTTGAATTCGTCAGCCGGCATTCGACGGCCCCGAGTGCCGACGGAATCCTGCTGATGGCCGAATCGTGCGTGCTGGGACCTCGCTGGCAGAACCACGTTGTCTGCCGCAACTGGGCCGATGATGTGATTCTCTACCGGCAGGACGAACAACTGTATTGCCGTGCCATGGACTCGATCCAGATCGACGGAGAATGGATGGAGGGACGAGGCAGGGTTGGTGACAACTCGCATATCGCGGGAGCCGATTTCGCATTGAGCCTGGAGGTCATTTGATTTGCTCCCGGCGGAACCGAGCGCCAATCACCCCGATCACGCTGACGGCATGCCGTGGACTGTAAAGCGGACGAACCCCTGTATTTGACGGCAAGGAAACTGGACAAATGGCAAAGTCCGCAGCTACGCTAGAACTTGATCCCAAGCGAGAAATACCCTTGGCCGAAAAGCAACCACGTATCGACGCCATGAAGTTCGTCTACGCCAGTGGTTCGCGCCCACTTGACGGTTTCACCATTAAGCGGGGCGTGGGTGTGGGGGGATTCGGCGAGGTTTATTTCGCGCTCAGCGACGCCGGCAAAGAAGTCGCGCTCAAACGGGTCCAGCGCAACTTGGACGTCGAACTCCGCGGGGTCTCCCAATGCCTGAACCTCAAACATCCCAATCTGCTCGGCCTGTTTGACATCCGTTACGACGGAAAAGGCGACGCCTGGGTGGTGATGGAGTTCGTCAAAGGTGAAAGCCTCCGGGATGTGCTCGAACGCAATCCCCATGGCATGCCGACCGATCAGGTTGTTCAATGGTTCCAGGGAATCGCCGCCGGTGTGGCCTACCTGCATGACCATGGTATTGTGCATCGCGATCTGAAGCCGGGAAACATCTTCAGCGATGAAGACCTGATCAAGATCGGCGATTATGGACTTTCGAAGTTCATTTCCTGCAGCCGCCGCAGTGGCCAGACGGAGAGCGTCGGCACGTTCCATTACATGGCACCGGAGATTGGCCGGGGCTCGTATGGCAAGGAAATCGACATCTATGCCCTCGGCATCATCCTTTATGAAATGCTGACCGGCCGGGTGCCGTTCGAGGGCGAATCGAGTCAAGAGATCATCATGAAGCACCTGACGGCGGAGCCCGACTTGAACGGGATCGCCGCCGGGTTTCGTGAGGTGATCCGCCGTGCCTTGCTCAAGGATCCCGAGAAGCGGTTTCACGATGTGAGCGAACTGTTGGCGGCGCTGCGCCTCTCCAACTCCCCCGCGGGCGCCCCCCATCTGGCTGGCCATTCCTCGAAGCCGGAAGTTCTTTTCATCAACGATTCGAACCCCGACATCGTTTTCGGCCCCCTGCGCCACGCGGATCGATCGTCGGCAGCGGGGTTGGGGGCGGCGGTGGTGGCGGGCCCGTCTGCGAACCGAACGGCCGCCGCCGGGCCCGGAACGGGTGGAGCAGCTGCTTTTGCCGACCGTCCACCGGTCGTCACCCGACCTTCGCCGCCGGAACCGGTCGCGGCAGCGATTGCCGAGCGATTCCAGGCGGCGCGGCGCTGGTGGAACGAATCGAATCTTGCCGCTCCTGTCAAGGTCGTGCTGATGGTGGTGTTCAGCATCCTGGCGGTGGCGAATATCGGGATCATTTTCCCGATCGCGGTCGTATTGGGTGCAGTCTACCTGGTCTATCTGGGGATACGTTCGATCGTTCTGGCGATGTCGGCGCCCAGTCAGCCCGCAAGGGGCCCAGCTGCCCGGGCCGATCTGCATCGACGGGCGGGCCCCACGCCTCCGCCGCAGGCGTTTCCGGCATCGGCGAAGCAGCGTAAGCGGCAACAGGCCGAGGCAGTTCGTGCGGCGCTCGCCCAACGGTCCCCCCGCGACAAATTCAGCGAGCTGGTCGGGTCGCTGCTCGGCGCGGCCACGGTTTCCGCCGTGCTCTCGTTCGTCGGACTGTTAATTGGCGAGCAACCGATCGACGGTTCGGTGCAGACCTGGTCGGTATACGCCTGGCTGGTCGCCACGACTACGACCGGCGCCTGGATCGTGCTGACCTTGAGCAAATTTTGGGAGGCATCCGCGGGCGATGAAATGCGGCGTCGTTTCACGATGCTCGTCGCCGGCCTGGCGCTCGGTGGAATCGCGTTCGCGCTCCACCAATTCCTGGGAATGGGGTCACTGTCGGCACCGTCGCCGCTTCTGGTTTCGAAGGCTCTGTTGTTCCCCTCGTCAGGAACGTCGGCAGCGCAACTCCCCACCTACCTCCTGTACTTTGGTGCTTTGTTTGTGTTGCTTCGCTGGTGGAAACAGGCGGACCCGCTGCGCGGTTCGCGGCTTAGCCTGTGGGACACCGCGGTCTGTGTGCTGTTCGCATACCTGGGCACGGAGATCTGGCAATCGTTCCACCCCTGGGGGTTATTGGCGGCTGGAACGACGTCACTCGCCGTGCAGTTGGCCGCTCCTTGGGTCCCGCCCAAGCAGCGCGCGGTTGCGCCGGTCGCCTGATCCAGGCCGTAACTTGCCGCACCGCAAGCACCCCCAATAATCCGCCTCGACGGACGAAAAACCAGCAGGAGATACTACGATGACCGCTTGCACGACGCCAACCGAACTCGGACCTCCGACGGAAGATGTTCGCCAGTCAATACGCAGGTTTGTGCAGGGGATTTGTGGTCTATCCAGCCTTGTTTTTGGCTGTGTCATCGCCGTCATGGGCCTGGCATGTCTTGAAAGGGGCCACGCCGACGACGCCGCGATTCCGGTCTCGACCAGCAACGGAACGGTTGACGAATTCCGCCCGGATGCCGACGAGGTGGCGCTGCGGGAACGGATGAACAAGACGATTGCGGCGCGACCGGAATGGGTGAAGGAGTCGTCCCAGGCTGCCGCCGGAGGCGAATCGGTTTTGATCAGTTCCGGGCCGTTTGTGACGGCTGCGGAGGCGAGGCAGGCGTTGGCGGAGAAACTCGAACAGGCGACGGCCGACTACCTTGTCGACCTGCTCGGAAACCCCTTAGCGCCGAAAATACTCCGCTACGACGCGAAATATATTCAGCGGCATCTGGTGCCCTCGGACCGCTGGTACGACGAGTCCCAGTGGTTTTCGGTCGGAGAAATGAGGCAGTCGTACGCGTTACTTGAATTCGATGCCGATTTCCGCGAGGAAGCCCAGCAGCGCTGGCAGCGGGTTGTCACCACCAGCCGCCTGGGGCAGATCGGTCTGGGGTTTGCAGGTTTGTTTACGTTCTTGTTGATGGTCTTTGGTTACCTGCGCGCGGACACGGCAACACGCGGCTACTACTCGAAGCGCTTGCAGTTTGCCACGGCGGTGGCGATACTGGGGTTACTTGTCGCGGGCTTGATGATCACCAAGCATATTCAATGGCTATGATCGAATGTCGCCGGGCGGCAGTATCTCGCAATGCGAACCCCGATATGACCGCCTCCAACGACAGGACCGCCTCCAACGAAGCCGACCGCCAGCTTGTGGAGCGCATCCGCCACCGCGAGGAAAATGCGTGGCGGGAACTTATTTCGCGATTTGAGGGCCGGCTGCTGGCGTTTGTCGAAAGCCGACTTCGCGATCGGACGACCAGTGAGGATATCGTCCAGGATACGTTCGTCGGCTTCCTGAACAGCTTGCCGAATTACGACTGGCGGCGGCCTCTGGAGAGCTATCTGTTCTCGATCTGCGCCTACAAACTCACGGATCACTTGCGACGCGAAGGGCGCCGTCCGAGTATCCCGTTTTCCGCCGGAAGCAATTCCAGCGGCGAGTGGGGGCTGCCGGATTCAGCCGCACGCGCCGCCAGCAGTATCGCCCGCAGTGGCGAACAGCAGAGACTCGAGGAAAAAGCGCTCGTCGACGCCATACGCGAGCAGATCCAGCGGTGGCGCGAGCGCGGCGAATGGATCAAACTGCAGTGCCAGGAGCTGCTGTTCGTGCGAGGTTGGGCCAACAAGGACGTGGCGACGCAACTCGCCATCAGCGAACAGCAGGTGGCCAACTTCAAGTTCGATTTTATCGCTCGGATGAGTTCCGCCGTACGGAAGCAGGGCCTGAACTCCGACATTTTTCCGGAACTCTATCCGACCGAATAGCAGGAATCGCCATGCCGCGGATTTTCACCGAACTGGAACTCGAAGCCTATCTTGACGAGGCGCTTGCCCCCGCGCAAATGACGGAGATCGAGGAAGCGGTTCGCAACGACCCGCGACTGGTCCAGCAGCTCTCCACGCTCAACGCCCGCCGCGACGCCGGGGTACATTCCCTCGGCGAAATCTGGCGCCGCCATCGGCTGAGTTGCGCGACCCGCGAACAGCTTGGCAGTCTACTGCTGGGAGTACTGACCCCCGAGTTTGCCGAGTATTTTCGGTTTCATATCGATGTCGTCGGCTGCCGCTACTGCTACGCGAACCTGGCCGACCTGCAACGTCAGCAGCGGGAGGCCGCGTCGTCGACGACGACGCGCCGCACGCGCTACTTCCAATCCAGCGCCGGGATGCTCCGCGAAAAGCGTTGAGCCTCCGTCGAGGACCGTCAAATCGGAGTTTGCGCAAAGACGCGAAGTCGCAAAGGGCGTGCTGTTCCACGTCGACCGCGAGCCGCGCGGTCAATCGGCGCCGGCAGCCGACGCTTCGTCGCGTAAAACTCGGATCAACGCCGGTACGGCGGGCGACGAGGCGGGACCGATCTGCCCCAAGGCCCGGATCGCCGCTTTGCGTACCCGAAGCTCCGGATCGTCGATGTGCGCGACCAGATCGGGAACCGCCTCCTTGGCTTCGGAGCCCATCCTGCCCAGGATTTCCGCGGCCCGGAATCGCATTTCCGGATCGCGATCATTTAACGATCGGACCAGGTCCGGAACGGCCGCCGCGCCGATCCGCCGCAGGGCATCGGCGACCGTCTGTTGCATGGTCCATTCATCGCGCATTGGGATCGAAAAATTCGATGCGGACGATGTCCTGGTTGCGTCGCTGCTCTCGTGCGAAGACCCGGCGACGCCCGACATCTGCTCGACCTGCTGGCGAATCGCCGGCGGGAGCGTCGAACCATCTTCCGTGCAGCCCGTCAGCAAGAGCGCCAGAAAAAGAAGCCGGCTGCCTGTTTTTGCGTTGCTCATCGTCGCGTCCTCCCTTCGCTTTCAGCATGCGCTGGAATCGAGCGAAAGTCCAGGATTCGCGGTGCAGGATGGTCATCTTGGCAGGACAGACAAGATGTCCGTCCTGCAAATCACCTATTTGCGCGGTGGAGCGACAGGGATTGGAGCGCCTGGTGGGGGAATTTCCTGCAGGTGGGCGGTCGGCGGTTGCCCCGCTGCGCTGGGGGGGCCACGTCGTTCCACGGCTTTGCGCTTCGATCGCAGCTCTTTCAGCTTGAAATCGGGCGGGAGACCGGTCAAACCCATTTGCTGCAGCACATGCTCGTACTTGTTGATCGATTCGTTCAGATCATCGCCGGTGACGTCGTCCATCAGCGCCGGGAAGTCTCGGAAGACGTTGGCCCAATAGTCCCATGCCAGTTCAAACTCCTGTTTGGCATTGACCAGGTCGGTCTTCTTCAGGCGGTCCAGCGCCTGGTAGACATGTTTGCGGGCATTCACCGCATCGGCCGTTTGTTCGGCCTCGCATCGCATTTCCCAGTAACCGTAGTTGACGATATTGCGATAGCGATCGCAGTGTTCGAGAAACGCTTGCACCTCGGCGACTTTGGCCATCAGGCTGACGCCGCGAGGCTTCAGTTCGGTAGGCAGTCGGTCGACGAAGTCGGAATCTCTGGCTTCGAGCTTTTCCGGAATCATTGCCGCCAGCATCATTTGCCGCTCAGTTCGACTGAGCATATCCGTCTGCATCGCCACGCGCTCATCGTGGTCCAGCGCCTCTTCCTTCTGCTGCCGAATTTCGTCGCGCAGGCCGGGCGCCAGGGCATCCAATTGGCTGCGGTAGGCATCGCGTTCCTTGAGCAGTTCGTAGAACGAATCGAGGCGCGTGTAGTGGCCCCAGCTGGTCGGTAGATCTCTTCGGCCGAATCGGTGCAAGTCGTCGAGCGCGATCTGCCAGGCGGTTTGGGCCTGCTCACCCAGCCAGCCTTCATCTTCGATCGACTGCGCGTAATTGATGCGGGCCTGTGGTCCGTCGGAGTAGAAAATCAGCGGCGCTCGGCCGCGCATCGAGTGCCCCGCCGCTACGGCGTCTTCGGAAATCCCATGCCAGATTCGCCCCACCTGCCAGCAGTCGGGCCTGCCGTCCGGCCCCAGCGCATCGCGGGACTCGATCGGAATATCCTCCAGCAAATCGGAATGCCAGTCTCGGTCGCCGCGGAACAGCTCACGAAATTCCAGCTTCTCGTCCGACTTGCCGATTTTGTGGCTGGTATACCAGCCCGTCCAGCGCAGCAGCGTCGGGTCGGACGCATTGAAGTGGGTGCCGTCGATCAGGAAATCGATCCCTTTCTTCACCCAATGGTACCGATAGCGGTAGTCGTCAAATTCCACCGAAATGTTGTACGACAGGTTGTGCGCCTGGTATTCCCAGACGTTGATGAAGTTTGGCTGAAGGGTCGTGATCTGGTTCAACGTGGCGCGGACATTATCCCAGTCTTCTTTTTTCTGGTACTCGGCCTGCCGGAACCAGAGCACATTGGCGGCGACGCCGCGCATGCCCAAGGTGACGAGCTTCATCGTTTCGCTGGTGGAGTCGATTTCACCCAGTTGCGCTTGTGCCAGTCCGAAATCTTTGCGAAGTCCGGCCAGCCAGCCTCCGCCCGTGCCCCGCGTGGCCGGTTGGCCCAAGCGAAACAACGGAAACAGCAGCAGTGCAATGATTCCGACGTAGGTCACTTTGCGGTTGAAGACGACGTTTCGGTTCATGCGCCAATTTCCCTCGTTTTCAGCAAGACGAAACCGACCAGCGAGACAACAAACACGCAGGCGACCGCGATCAACGTCTGCTGCAGCAGCATGTTGCCCGTGATGTCGTATCCGTAGGCGACATAATTCGCGGATTCGAGGTAGGAGCGGAAATTCGGAATCGCCTCCGACAGCAGCTGCATCGAACCGAGCAGCGTGTTGTCGACCCGTTTGATCGTGCTCTCGGCCAGCGCGGGCAATTCCAGTTCCGCGGTCAGATTCAACTGCTGGAACATGCGGATCGTCGCCTCGATCGGTCCCCCTCCCTGCGATTCACCCGTGAGAATGTCCGAGACGCTCTTGGCAAAGAAGCCCAAGACGACATTGGACATCGTTGCCAGCAGCGCCACCGGTGCGGTCAGGACGGTACTGAACATCACCCCGAATGAAGTGACCATCAGCAACTGCAGCCAGATGCCAACGAACCCTTTGATGAAATTGGGGGTGAACGGACGGTCACCGGATCGAAGGAACAGGTCGCCCTTCGCCATCCCGAAATACTGGCCGGGGTGAGCGCAACGAATTCGAATTTCCAGTTTGCCGTTATCCGTCAAGTCGTCGAACAGGTCGACTTCCTTCACCGAGTTGTTGCGATCGATTGCTTTGATTTTCCGTTCCAGCGTCAATTCCTGGGAAATGAACTCGATCGCGGTAAAGGTGCGGGGTACGCTGCGGACATAAACGGCATTCGACTTCGGGTTAAAGATCTCAATTTCGCCCTGCACACCCTGTTTGATATCCCCCTTGTGCGTGCGGAAGATCCGCAGATTCAGTTCCAGGGTCAGGCCGTTCTGGAAGTCCGCGCGTTCCAGATCCTCGAATCGCCAGATCGCGCGGGCCTGGGTCTGGCCCTCGATGTAGCTACGGTAGGTCCATTCCTTGCCGACGCTGATGCCCTGCCCCGGATGGCCTTGCCGGTCGAAAAAAGTCAATTGGCCATACTTCGGTACGCGGGCCAGTAACATGCCTTGGTGTGGTCCGACCTTGACCGTCTTGGAATCTTTGTCATAGCGGACGGAATGCCAATGGCCCATCTTGATGTCGGTGTTACCCAGGCCGTTGGAACCGAGTGTGAATTCGTGGCGGTGATGGGAATCGCGCGACGTAACGCCGACGATGGTGGAACTTGACTTGCCGGAAGCCTGCAACTGCTCCAGTTGGGCCTTCAGTTCCTCGCTGATTTCCACGGAGTGTTCGTGCGACAAGTTGCGGACAACGAACAACCAGCTGGTAAGTCCCATGACGACCAGGAGTCCGGTACTGATCGCGGTGAAGCCAACGATCCGTCCGGCCACGATTTCGATCGCCCGTACCGGCTTGGTGACCACCGTGTAAATGGTTCGGTTCTTGATGTCGCTGGGCAGGCTGAACGTGCTGAGAAAAATGGCCAGCACGAAGATCATGGAGTTGGCGGTCCCAAACACGAAGTCCAGGTAAATGCGTGCCGGGTTATCGCTTTGCTGATCGAGAAACAGTCCCGCGAACAGCAGGACCACGACAAACACGGCAAACGCAACCAGAACCTTGCGGCGTATCGATTCCTGGATCGCCAGGCGCGCCACCGCGTAGGTCCTCCGCAGGGAAAAACTGGGGAGGTCATCGCCAAGAATCCCGGCGGCAACGCGGGCGACAATGTAAAATCCCTCGGCGGGACCGTACCGCGCGGCACAATAAAGATAGGAGATGAAGAACCCTACGGCTGCAAGGATCGCGCTGACGGCGAAAAATTTCAGCAGCGCTCCCATCCCGACGTTGAGCGTCGGCAGCAACCATTGCAGGAAAGGAAGAATTTCGTTTTCAAGTGCCATGACTTACCTTACTGCCACGCCGCCCTATTTCGGTGGTGAATCGCTTGACTGCACGATATTCAAGAAAAGCTCCTCCAGCGTCGACGTCGGGTTCTCGATCGATTTGAGCTCGACATGATGCCGGGCCAAGACCGCTTTGAGGTCGTCGGTGGCCGCCTCGCTCAACTGGGACACTTGAATCTGCGTCACCCCTTTCACCGTCAACAGACTGTCAACCCGGCCAAGCTCTTTCAGTTCGCCCTGGTGCAGGATTGCGATCCGGTCGCAGACATCCTGGACGTCGGCCAGCAGATGGCTGCTCATCAAAACCGTCTTGCCCTGGTCGCGAAGGCTCTTGATCAGGTCCTTCATTTCCCGGGTTCCGATCGGATCGAGTCCCGAAGTCGGCTCGTCCAACAAGATCAACTCGGGGTCGTTGATCAGGGCCTGGGCCAGACCGATCCGTCGCGCCATTCCTTTGGAGTACTCGCGCAACTGACGCCGTCGGGCCGATTTCAGTCCCACCAGTTCGATCAATTGATCGATGCGCTGGCGCCGTACCTGAGCCGGCATGTCGAATAACCGGCCGTAAAAATCAAGTGTTTCCTCGGCGTTCAGAAATCGATAAAGGTACGATTCCTCGGGCAGGTAGCCGATCCGTTCGTTCTTGTTCACGTCCGAGGCATCTTTTCCGAATACGAGGGACTGGCCGCTTGTGGGGAAAAGGAGGCCCAGCAACAACTTGATCGTCGTCGATTTTCCCGAACCGTTCGGACCCAGCAGACCGAAGATCTCCCCGCGTCGGACCTCCAGGTCGAGGGCCTTCAGTGCCCGGACCTTTTGCCGACCCCAGAAGTCCCGGTAGACTTTCGACAAGTTCCTGGTTTCGATTACGATGTCCGATTCCGTCGTGCTGGTCCTGGTCCGTTCGGAAATGCTAGTAGCCGTTGCCATCAATTACTCCCAGTACATACCTTAAGCTCGCGGCGAAACCGGTACTCACTACGAGATCATGGAGCGGGCGGTTCAGCCGGTCGAGCTAATTCAAAACGGTGGTCATCGTGTCACGATTGGTTGCCAACCTCTGGATTCCCCGCGATCCGCCAACCGCCCGGTCGCTGGCCGTACGGCGATCGGCCGTCGCCCCCCTCCCACGGTTGCCCCGCAGCATGACGCCCCTCGGCTCCGAAACGGGACCGGGGAACAACATCGACGGTGGCGGCAGGGTTCGGCGACGGGAAACGCTCACTATAAATCGCTGGATTGCCGGGTGCAAGATTCAGCCGGGGCGGCCGGTCCGTTCCGGGCTGGTGGCTCCGGCGAGCGCTTGTGCCATCGCCCGACTAGAACGCCCTCCTTTTTCGCGACAGGACATTGCGGGGTATGAAACCTAGGCCGACCTCCCCCGTTACGCCGCTGGAGTTCCTTTACGGGAGGATTAATTATGAGCGGACCAGCATGCCCAGCGGGGGGCAGGGGCTGAAGCTCGATCGGATGCGGGACCTGCTACGCGCACTCGGCAACCCCCACTTCGCGCTGCCCAGCGTGCATGTGGCGGGGACCAAAGGCAAAGGATCGACCGCAGTGATGTTTTCCTCCGTCGCCGCCGCCGCCGGGATACGGACCGGCCTGTATACTTCGCCCCACCTGCATGCCATCGAAGAGCGGATTGCGATCGACGGCAGGCCGATTCCCACCGCGGAATTCCTGGCCCTGCTGGCCCAGGTCCGCGACGCCGTGCACGTCCTCGATCGCCATTGGGTCGAAGCGCAGGGGGCCGGTCCGACGTTTTTCGAGATCCTTACTGCCGTTGCATTTCTGTACTTCCAACGGGCGTCGGTTCAGCTGGCCGTCATGGAGGTCGGGTTGGGCGGCCGGCTTGATTCCACCAATGTCTGTCTTCCGGTTCTTTCGATCATCACGTCGATCAGCCTCGATCACGTTCGGCAACTGGGCGATACGGTGGAGGCGATCGCCGCGGAAAAAGCCGGGATCATCAAACCCGGAGTTCCCGTGGTGTCCGGAGTGGTGCAGGACGGGCCCGCCGGAGTGATCGCCGCGATCGCCAATCGAGAAAGCTCCCGGATCTACAAGCTGGGGCTCGATTTCGACTTCGAAATGGTCGCCAGCCCGGCGAGCGAGGCACGCTTGGCGATTGCTGCATTCAACTATAGGGAACCTGCGGAATCGCAGCGCGCGAACAGCCTTCGCACCCGGATCGACGGCCTGAGAATTCCCGCGCGGGGAATGCATCAACGGGCAAACGCGGCCCTGGTCTGCTGTGGGGTCGAGAGGTTGCGGCAAGCGGGCTGGCAGATTCCCGACTCGGCGTTACGGGAGGGGCTGGCGAACAGCCAGTTTCCGGCCCGGACCCAGATCGTCCGAGACCGTCCGCTGATCATTCTCGATGTGGCGCACAATCGGGCTTCTGTCGAAGCGTTGCTGGAGGCAATTCCCCCGGCGAATTACCGCAGTAAGACGCTCCTCTTTGCCGCCAGCCAGGACAAGGATGTCGACGGCATGATCGAGGTAATCATTCCGTTTTTCGATCGGGTCGTACTGACCCGTTTTCTGGAAAATCCCCGCGCGGTGGCACCGAGGCTGCTCGCGGAATACTGTCAGAATTTCATGGAACGGCATCCCGGTGTGGCGCCGGAGATTCAGGTCGCCGAAACGCCGGCCGATGCCTGGTCGGAATGTCGACGGTCGCTCGGTCCCGACGATCTCCTCTGTATCAGCGGTTCGTTTTTCCTGGCGGCGGAGCTTTCTCGGATTGTGCAAATGGGCTGGGAAAGTGCTTTACCGTCGTAAGTCAAAAAAGAGAGCGTTCCCGACGCGTCGGGCCGATCGCGGCCGCCGGGTCCAAGGGTGTCCAATTGTCCCCATTGCCCTTGCAAGACCATTCATCGACCCTATAATCCAGAAGCCCCGATTGCCAGAAACGGGGGCAATTCCAGCGGGTGTAGCTCAGTTGGTAGAGCACCACGTTGCCAACGTGGTTGTCGTGGGTTCGAATCCCATCACCCGCTCTTCGAATCACCCACAATCGCCGACGGTTCGGTACTTTTTGGTTGATGTAAGGAAAACGGCAAAAAAATGACGGAAATTGACACGGACACCAACGAAGCGACGGCGGAAGCGACCGAGAGGCCCGAACGGCTCGATCTGACGGTGAAAATTGAGTCTCCGACCGCTTGCGAGCGGCACGTGACGGTCACGGTTTCGGAAAAGGATATCCAGCGTTACCGGGCAAAAGTGTTTAACGAAATCGGCGCCAAGGCGGTGGTGCCAGGATTCCGGCCGGGGCGTGCGCCCCACAAGCTGGTGCAAAGTCGATTCCGTGAAGAAGTTGACGAACAGGTCAAAAGCACCCTGTTGATGGATAGCCTTACCCAGGTCAACGAAGACCACGCGTTGACCTCCATCAGCGAACCCAATCTGGATGTCGGCGCGGTGAATCTGCCCGCCGACGGTCCGATGACGTTTGAGTTTAATCTTGAGGTTCGCCCCGAATTTGAGTTGCCGGAATGGCGCGGCCTGAAGCTCGAGCGTCCCGTGCGGGAATACTCGGAAGACGAAGTTACCCGCTATACCCATAAACTGCTGGCGAAGTACGGTCAGCGCGAACCGACGTCCGACCCGATCGCCGAAGGCGATTATGTCGCGTTCAACGTGACCGTCCGACATGAGGGCACCGTCATTTCGCGGCTTTTCGACCGGGAAATCCAGGTCAAAACCGACCTGAGCTTTGCCGATGCCAAAATTGTTGGCTTTGCCGCCACCGTCGTTGGCGCAAGCGTCGGGGAAACCCGGAATTGCAAGACCAAGCTGGGGTACAACCCCGCGAAGCCAGATCTGCAAGGCCAGGAGCTCGATGTCGACTTTGAGGTGCTCGACGTTCAGCGACTGGTGCAGCCGAAGCTGGACCGGGCCTTCCTGGAGGAAATCGGCGGGTTTCAGGACGAGAACGATCTGCGATCCGCGGTCGCCGATGAATTGAACCGGCAGTTGAAATATCACCAGCAGCAGCGGCTCCGTCAGCAGATTACGGGATTGCTGACAGCGACGGCGAATTGGGAATTGCCGCAGGCTTTGCTGCGCCGCCAGGCGCGCCGTGAGGTCGAGCGGTCGATGATGGAATTGCAGGCGTCCGGTTTCAGTGAAAATATGATCCGGGCCCACATTAACGAATTGCGTCAAAACACGATGGCCTCGACCGCGCGCGCGCTCAAGGAGCATTTCATCCTGGAGAAAATCGCGGAAGACCAGAAAATCGAGGCTTTGCCCAAGGATTACGACAAGGAGATCGAACTGATCGCCGAGCAACAGGATGAATCCCCGCGGCGGGCTCGAGCTCGATTGGAGAAAAAAGGCCAGATGGACAGCCTGCGGAATCAGATCATCGAGCGCAAGGTGATCGAAATGATCGAGGCTGCCGCAGAATTCAAGGAGGTCCTGTTCGAACCGCGCGTGGACAACGTTACCGCCATCGACGTGTCCCTGTGTGGAGAGGAATCTTCGGAAATTCCGGAAGCGAAACATGGAGACGGTCCCGAACCGCTCCCGCATCAACCCGAACATCATTGAGTCGATTGCATCAGTTCACCATGGAAAGGGTATCGGTAGGACCAGCGACGGAGTGTGGTCGTCTTCGGCGTTCGTTCGCATTTGCAAAAGCCAGGATCGCCGTCCGCTGAATTAACCTGCGCTCGGCCGAACCGTTATCCATCGGTGTGTGCCGAGCGGTTTGACATCCCGGCAACCAGCCACGTCGCGAGAATCCGCTTGAGGACTGTTCCCGAAGGCCCCCTTTTCCAGAAAATCGGTTCCAGAAAAAACCTTACCAGAAAGCTTGTTCGAGGAAACTCGTTCCAGGAAAGCCTAATCCGCATGAGCCGCATCTCTAACCCGCCGCTACTCGATTCCTATTCCCATCAGTCGTACCAGAGACAGCGGCAAATGACGCTGGGCGACCTGCTGCTCGAAAATCGAATCGTGTTCCTGCAGGGTGAAATCTACAGCGGAAATGCGATTGAGATCGTGATGAAACTGCTGTACCTGCAGAGCGAAAACCGGCGCAAGGACATCCACTTCTACATCAACTCGCCGGGCGGGGAAGTGCAGGCGACGCTGGCGATCTACGACACGATGCAGATCTTGAGCTGCCCGGTCGCGACCTACTGTGTCGGACAGGCTGCGAGCGGCGCCGCCGTGCTGCTCTGCGGCGGCACCAAAGGCAAACGGTATATCCTGCCCCATGCGCGCGTCATGATGCATCAGCCGTACGGCGGCGTCGGCGGGCAGATCAGCGACATCGAAATCCAGACCAACGAGATTCTGCGGAATCGCGAAGACCTCAACAAAATCATCGCTTCGCACACCGGACAACCCCTGGATCGGATCGCCAAGGATACCGATCGTGATTTCTTCCTCGGCGCCTCCGAAGCCAAAGACTATGGGATCGTCGACAATATCCTGACCAAACCTCCGGTCGAAGCCGAGGACAAATAACCCAACCCGATCCCGAATCTACCCGGAGCCCTACGCGTCATGTCGATTGTTCCCTATGTCGTCGAGAAGAGTGGCCGCGAAGAACGCGTTTACGATATTTACAGCCGGCTGCTGAAAGACCGCATCGTCTTCCTGGGAACCCAGGTCAACGACGAAGTGGCGAACTCCATCGTTGCCCAGATGCTCTTCCTGCAGTCGGACGACCCCAAGTCGGACATTCACCTTTACATTAATTCGCCCGGCGGCAGCATCAGCGCCGGCATGGCGATCTACGATACGATGCAGTTTGTCACCTGCGATGTTTCTACCTACTGCATCGGGCAGGCGGCGAGCATGGGCGCGGTACTGTTGACGGCCGGCGCCGCCGGCAAACGGTTCGCCTTGCCGAATGCCAGGATCATGATCCACCAGCCGCTGGCTGGGATGCAAGGAACTGCGGAAGAAATCATGATCCACGCTCGTGAATTCCGCCGCGTCAAAGAGCGGATGAATCAGATTCTGATCAAACATACCGGACACCCCCTGGAAAAAATCATCCAGGATACCGACCGCGATTGCTTCATGACGGCGATGGAAGCGCTGGACTATCGCTTGATCGATCGCGTTATCGAACGGATGGAGGATCGCAAGGCTTAGATCGTCTGCAACGCGCCGCACACGATCAAGGAGGATCACGTGCAACCGTTCCGCATTCAAGTTGTTTTCCGTCGGTCCGTGCGGACCGTCGCAGCGGTATTGTTGCTCTGCGCACCGGGCTGCCAGAACGGTCGGCAATCGGCAATCTGGTTCGAACAATCCAATGCCGAAAAACGGTACCTGGAAGATCAGCTTTACGAATGGCAGTACGAGTACGAGCGGCTGGAAGAGGAAAACCAGCAGCTTAGGGAACAACTCGACGATTGGAAACCGCGTGACGGAACCAGCGGCTCCAAAACGCGTCGCTCGAACGGATCATCCGGTCGGACCGGTTCGCGCGCAGGAACCGGGCCTAAGGTTGACGAGATGGAGCTGGAAGCTCCCGAAATCGACTTAGGTACGCCGAAGAAAAAGTCGAGCACTGCTCCTGCGCCCAGGACGAAGCCCCTCGATCGTCAGCCCGGCGACCCGGACCAGGACCCGGACCAGGACCCGGACCAGAACCAGGAGCTCGAACTTGTTCCGGCCACGCCCCGCAGTGACAATCGCCAGGATCCTCCCGGCGGGCTCGGTTCCATCCATTACGCAGCCGAGGTTCCCGAAAACGCTGGGGACGACGAAATCGATCATATTGTGATTAATCCTATTCTGACCAAAGGGATCGACCAGGACGGCAGGAATGGCGACGATGCGATCGCGATCGTGCTCGAACCACGCGACGCCAACGGCCAATTCCTCGCGCAGTCGGGCCCGATTTCCCTTGTGCTGCTCGATCCGCGCGCCCCCGCCGAACAGGCTCGCGTTGGGCGATGGGATTTCGATGCAGTCGAGTCCAATCGTTTCTTGAAAGACACGCGCCATGGGCGAGGAATCCACCTGACATTGCCCTTGGACGGACTCCAGCCGGAACATGCGCAACTAAGGCTGGTCGCCCGACTGCAGACAATCGACGGACGCAAATTGGAGAAATGGCACGATTTGCGACTCAACCTGGTCGGCATGCCCACCGAAACCTGGTCGCCTCGCTCCGAACGACGACGGACTTATGACAGCGACGAGCCGGCCGACGACGCGCCGAAGATGCATGCGGAAAACGACACTGCTGCGCCCCGGGAGCTCCCGGAACTCGATCCACCCGACCAGATGAAGACCTGGACCGCCCGCACCCCGGAACTCGGTCGACCGAACTGGAAGCCAACTCGCTGAAGACTCCCGAGTCGCCCGAATCCCTCTCGCCCATTGCGCACACCGCATGGTAGGATACGCCTCGGATCGCGGAAGTTTGGGCGCCGAGTCTGGCGGGAGCGGATAGTGAACGCAAGGGAATGCGGAGTTCTTCCATGTCGAACGGAGAGCTGCTCTTGCTGGGTGTCGCCGTCTACGCAGCCACGATCTCCTTGGTGCGACTGCTGCTGGCGCACCGTCAAAAGGTCCTGAAGGACTTGCGGCGGGAAGTGGCAGCAGCCCAGCGCGACAGGGATCGCAATCCAAAGGAACGCGATCAAGATTCCGCTGCAACCGCGCCCCCCGAGCGCCGGTCCGCCTAGGTAGCTCGAAACTTGTTTCGACAGTAGCTCGAAACTTGTTTCGAAAAAATAATCACCCGAAACTTGCTTAGTAGCTCGAAACTTGTTTCGAATCGTAAAAAACTCGAAACAAGTTTCGAGCTACCGGGGCGAGGCCCATGTTGCGAAAACTCTATATCGAAACCGTCGGCTGCCAGATGAACGTGCTGGACAGCGAAATGGTCGTTGCCAGCCTGCGACAACGTGGCTACACCTTGACCGGCAGTCTGGACGACGCCGACACGATTCTGTTCAACACCTGCAGCGTCCGGGAGCAGTCGGAAAACAAGACCTACAGCGCCTTGGGTCGATTGCGGCAATGGAAACTGCGGCATCCGGAAAAAGTCATCGGTGTCATGGGCTGCATGGCTCAAAAGGACCAGAAGCTGATTTTCGAGCGAGCGCCGTACGTGGACCTTGTCGTCGGCCCCGGACAATTGCAGCAGATTCCGGAATTGATCGAGCAGGTGCGGCGCGAGGGCGGCCAGAGAATGGCGATCAGTCTCGGGAGGCGCGACGGTTCCACCGATGAGATCCGTCGCAGCCACGAGTCGTTCGACCCGCTTCGCGATCCCAGCATGCGTCCCACGCCGTTCCAGGCCTACCTGCGGATTCAGATCGGCTGCGACAAGTTCTGTACCTATTGTGTCGTGCCGATGACGCGTGGCCCGGAGCAGGGACGGCCGCCCGACGATATACTCGCCGAAGCGCGGACCTTGGCCGACCAAGGCTGCCTCGAGATCACCTTGCTGGGTCAGACCGTCAACAGCTATCGCTATCGCGAAGCGGAACGAACCACGCGACTGTCCGACCTGCTGTACCGGTTGCACGAGATCCCGCAGATCCGGCGGCTGAAGTTCGTGACGAACTACCCCAAGGACATGACCGACGACCTGTTGCGGGCCGTTCGCGAACTCCCCAAGGTATCCAGTTATCTGCACGTTCCGGCCCAGAGCGGTTCCAATCGCATCCTGGAACGCATGAAGCGCGGGTACACGATCGAAGACTACCGCGAAATGATGCAGCGTCTTCGCGAGGCGGTTCCCAACGCCGCGGTTTCCAGCGATTTCATCGTCGGCTTCTGCGGAGAGACCGATGCCGAATACGAATTGACCGCTGAACTGGTGAAAGAATGCCGTTTCAAGAACAGCTTCATCTTCAAATACAGCGAACGCGCGGGGACCAAGGCTGCGGAGCGGATGGAGGATGATATTCCGCACGAGGTCAAACAATGGCGTAACAACGACCTGCTGGCGATCCAGAATCGGATCAGTTTCGAGGACAACCAAAAGTTCATCGGACAAGTCGTCGAAGTGCTTGTCGAGGGCCCCAGCAAGACCGCGTCACGGCGCGAATCGGACGGCGAATTGCTGCAACTCACCGGCCGTACCCTCTGCGACCGGATCGTCGTCTTCGACGGCATGCCGCGACTGATCGGTCAGATTCTTCCGGTCGTGATCTACGACGTCAGTCCCCACACGATGTTCGGTGGAGTCGTGATGGAGCAGGTCGAGCCGGCCGCGCTGCTGAGCCTCTAGAACTCATGGAAGCGGTGCCAAACCCATTGCATCACCAGGCCGAATCCCCAGAAGATCAACACCGTCTCGATCAGCACCAGCAGCGTGATGATGATCTTGCCGTGCAGACGAAATGCTCGGCTGCTCCAAAGGAATGGAAAGCCCAGAAACAGGGCGGCGAGAAACAGGAACGACAGCATATAGATCGGCTGATCGAGCAATCGCCGTATCTCGCCCATCGTCGATTCACGCTGCGGCGCGGAACGGTCGCTTGCCATGCCGCCGGTCTTCGCAGCGCCGCAATGCGGGCAGACAGTCGCCTCCCGAGCAATCTCCCGGAAACAACTTGGACATCGTCCCGTATCCGGTGCAAGTTGACTCATCGATTTTACACCCCCCGCACCATAGACTAACGTGCTCGCTTCCCGTTCGACAATGGCAGCCTGTCCCCGCAGCCGCTCGGTGTGGGGATAAGTGCACGGCCACCCCTCCCAATTCCGATCGATCCGTTGGCTTTTGGCGGGCGAGCCAGTACGCTATGCAGCATGCCGAGCGGTTGGCCGATCCAACCGCGGGAATTGCAACGCTTCAACGATCGGCCCTCGTACGACGGCCGATTCACTGCAGAGGGGAGTCCACGATGCGCAGGCTGGAATTCATGTTCGGTGGTCTGGTAATGGTCTTGTCGGCAATCGAGTTGACGCGCGGCGAGGACGGCTGGGTGGTTTATCCAGGCGGCGAAGGTCCAGGCAAAGGCAAGCATGTTGTGCTGATCAGCGGCGACGAAGAGTACCGATCCGAAGAGACGATGCCTCAGCTGGGAAAAATCTTGTCGCGGCAGCATGGTTTCCGATGTACCGTGCTGTTCGCAATCGACCCCAAAGACGGCACGATCAGTCCCAACGTGAACAATAACATTCCGGGACTCGAATCGCTCAAGAACGCCGACCTGATGATCATCTTCACGCGATTCCGCGATCTGCCGGACGAGCAGATGAAACATGTGGTGGACTATATCGAATCGGGTCGCCCGGTCATCGGACTGCGAACGGCGACCCATGCGTTCAACCTGTCGTCGGGACGGGCCTATCCGACCTATTCATGGAATCATGGCGAGAGCAAAGGCGGATTTGGCCGCGTGATCCTGGGCGAGACATGGATCAGTCATCACGGCAACCATGGCTCGGAAGCGACGCGGGGACTGATCGCCGACGGGCAGGAGTCCCACCCGATTCTGCGGGGGATCAAGAGCGGTGAGATCTTCGGGCCTACCGATGTCTATGGCGTGCGACTGCCATTGCCCGACGACAGTCTGCCGTTGGTGTTAGGCCAGGTTGTCGCCGGCATGAAGCCAACCGACAAGCCGGTCGAGGGACCCAAAAACAGTCCGATGATGCCGATCGCCTGGACCAAGTCGTTTAAGACCAAGGATGGCAAGACGGGCCGCGCATTCTGCACCACCATGGGCGCCTCGCAGGATTTTGAAAGCGCCGGACTCCGGCGGCTGCTGGTCAATGCCACCTATTGGGCCGTCGGGCTCGAAGCCAAGATCCCTTCGGCCAGTAACGTGGAAATCGTCGGACAGTTCAAGACCAGCCCTTTCAAATTCAATGGCGCCGTACTCGGCCGAAAACCGTCCGATCACAAGCTCGAACAATAGCTCGATGCGCGTCGCGGGGGCTTCTCTGCGTCTTGGGCTACTTTGCGAGATTCAACGACGTTGCGCCAACTCTCAGGCTGCTTCGTCGTCGTCTTGCGCGGCGCGTTCGTTTTCTCGCGCTACCGCTTCCGCGCGGATTTCACCGTCTTCGGAGACGTCTTCGAACTGGACCGATACCCGTTTGGAAACGCCCGACTCCTGCATGGTCACGCCGTACAGCGTAGTGGCGGCGGTCATCGTTTTCTTGGAGTGCGTGACGATGACAAACTTGGTGAAGCTGAGGAAATCCCTGAGCACTTCGATGAATCTGCCGACGTTGGCTTCGTCGAACGGCGCATCGACTTCATCGAGCACGCAGAACGGACTGGGGCGGAATTTGAAGATCGCCAGCAGCAGGGCCACGGCGGTGAGCGCCTTTTCGCCTCCGCTGAGCAGCGAATTATTGAAGGATGGTTTGCCGGGCGGCGTGGCGATGATCTCGACGCCCCCTTCGAGGACATCGGCGGCTTCTTCGAGCACGATATCGGCGTGGCCGCCGCCGAACGCCCGGCGATAGAGGTCGTGGAAGTTGTGGCGGATCGCGTCCAGGGTTTCCAGAAAGATTCGACGGCTGTCGGCGTTGATCTTGACGATGATGCGTTCCAGAGACTCCTTTGCTTCGCGCAGGTCGTTGAACTGGCCGGACAGTGAATTGAAGCGGGATTCAAGTTCATCCAGTTCCGCGAGCGCGTCCATATTCACCGCCCCCAGCGCGTGGATTCGCTTGCGGAGCGACTGGATCTCTTCTTCGGCCTGCTCGCGCTGTTGAAGTTCCTCGCCCGTGGTGGGAGCTTCAAGCGTTGCCAGGTCGATGCCGTAGTCGTCGCGCAGCCGATCGACGAGCGCCATGCGTTCGTGCCGCACCTGTCCCGCGGCCAGTTCGCAGCGGTGCGTTTCCTCCTCGTTGGCGCGCAATTCCTTGCGTTGCGTCTGCAATTGTTCGACGAGCGACGCGCGCTGTTGCTGAATCTCGCCGCGCCGTTGGCGAAGCTGATCGATTTTTGCGGCGCATGCCTGTTGTTCCAGGTAGAGCGGCGCCGCCTCGGAACTGGCGCGGAGGATTTCCAGTTCCGTCTGCCGCGTTCTTTCGCGACATTGGGCCAATCGCGATTCGACTTCGCGAACACCGCGGGACCGTTCCTGCCGAGCCATTTCATACTGATCGACTTCGGCCTGGAGAATCGCGATCCCCTGCTCGCTCTTGGCCGCCTCGATTTTCGCCTGGGTCGCCAGCCTGGCGCGTTCCTGCCGATCGCGATCGATCGCTTCCAGACGGCGATCGCCCTCGCCAATCTCGGCTTCCTGTCGCGCCAGTTCGTTTTCCAGTTCGACCAGGACCGTCGTCGCGTGTTCCAGCCGCCCGGAAAGTTCGACGGCCGCCGCCTGGGCCGCCAGATGCTCCTGTTCGGCGGACTGTCGACTGCGGCGAAGTTCCTCGACGCGCCGCTCCGCGCTTCCCAGCGCGGCGCGATGTTCGGCAATCAGTTGTTGGCGTTTCGATTGTTCTTCCTGCATCGCGCGCAGCGTCTGTTCCTGCTGATCGATGTTCGCCTGCAGGCGCTGGGCTTCGCGCTGTCCCTCAGCGACCTGGTACTCGAGCACCTCAATCCGATTGCGCAGGTCCCGCAGCTGGCTGCGGCGCGAAACGATTCCCGCTCCCGCCTCGGCCGCGGCGCGGGGGCCCGCGATCAGTGTCCCGTCCGCTTCGAGTACCTGGCCGGTTCGCGTCACCCAGCGGCAGCCGCTGCCGACCCGTTCCGCGAGTTGGGTGGCCGTCGGCAAGTCCTCGACGAACCAGGTATTTCCGAGCAGGCGGCGAATCACCCCGGCAAATTCGGCGGGTGTTTCCACCAGGCGGTCGGCGCGGCCGATCACCCCGGCATGCAGTTCCAGATCGGCTCCCCGCGCCGGCGGGTCCGATCGGCCGTGCAGCGGCACCAGTCCGATACGACCCGACGGCCGGTAGACACCGGTCGCGATCGAATCGGGCAGTCGATGTCCATCGACGATCACAAACTGCGCGTGCATTCCCAGCGCGGCGTCGACCAACGGCGCCAAATCGACGCTGGCCTCGACATAGTCGGCCACCAGCCCCCGGGCTTCGCCAAACGGTTCCCCGGGATGCGAACGGGCGGCTTCTAGCAATTCGGTGACTCCGCGATCGATCCCTTCGTGTTTTTGTTCGAGCTCTTCCAGCACGGCGGCCCGTTCGCGCGTCCCGCTCAACCGCCCCAGCAATTCGACAATCTCCTCCTGACGGCGCAGGTGCAGCCGGCGAGAGTCGGCCAGTTCGCGCTGTGCCTGCTCCACCAGCTGGTCGGCCTCGACAATGGCGTCGCGCGTCCGGTCGCAGAGTTGACTGGCCGAGGCCCGCAACTCCTCGCAAGCCCCCGCCTCCGCATCCAACTCGGCCACTCGCGTCCGTGTCCGTTGCTGCGATTCCATGAGCAGAGCGAGCTGGGAGCGGAACGAACTGATTTCGTTGGTCAATCCGGCCGCTTCCTTCATGCGGCTGACATAGCTGGAGCGGCGGCCGTCCATCGCACCGCGCAGCGTTTCGTATTCACGGGCGAGGCCTTGCCACTGCCGTTCCTCTTCCGCCACGCGATCGGCCAGTTCCTGGTGGCGGCCACGGGCGTCGTGCCAGGCCCGCGTCGCCGCCTGAATCCGATCGTGCAGGTTGCCGGCCCGCGAGCAGAGTTCCGTCAATTGTGACGCCAGTCGCTGATGCTCTTCGGAGTACTCGAGCACGCGTTGCCGCTGCTGGGCCATCGACGACTCCAGCAACGCCACCTGTTGTCGGCACCGCGACATCCGCGATTCGGCGGTCTGGGATTCCTCCAGCAAGCTGCTGCCTTCGGTGTCGATTTCGAGCGTCCGCGTTTCCAGCATTTCCGCATGCGTCTGCCCGGCCGCAGATTCGTCGCGCAGGCAGGCGATCTCGCGTTCCATTGCCGCGAGTTTCTCCGAAAACTTGCGCCAATCGGCGAAGCCCACCTGGGTGCGGAGCTGCTGCAGTCGTTCGCCGTATTCCCGATACCGGCGGGCCTTGGCCGCCTGGGCCCGCACGCTTCGCAATCGGCTTTCGACCTCCTCGACAATGTCCGATAGCCGCAGCAGATTCTGTTCGACCCGTTCCAACCGCCGCTGGGCGTCGACCTTCTTCGCCTTGAACCGGCTGATACCCGCCGCTTCCTCAAACATCGCTCGGCGGTCCTTGGCCGACGCCTGAAGCATGCGTTCGACCTTGCCCTGCTCGATCAGGCTATAGGCGTCGCCGCCGACGCCGGTACCGCGAATCAGATCCTTGATATCCTTCAGGCGACTTGGCTGGCGATTGATCAGGTACTCACCCTCGCCGCTGCGGTAGACTCGGCGGGTAATGTGCACCTCGGGCGCGTCGATCGCCAGTCGACGATCGGCGTTCTGAAAGATGATCGTGGCCTCGGCCACGTTCATCGGCTTACGGCCCCCTTGCGTCGAACCACCTTTGAAGATCACATCGGCCATATCCTGGCCGCGAAGGCTCTTTGCGCTCTGCTCGCCCAACACCCACTTGATCGCATCGACGACATTCGACTTGCCCGACCCGTTGGGGCCCACCACCACAGTGATCCCTTCGGGAAACTCGAAGCGCGTCTTGTCGGCGAAACTTTTGAAGCCGTATAGTTCCAGGGCTTTCAACATGATCGGTGCGGGAGGGTCATTCGGTCGGAATCATCCAATCGACCATTCTACCAAAAAAACCCTTCTTTGGCGGGCTGTATTCCCGATTCGGGAACGCCTCATTGACCTCCGATTCGGTTTCCTCCTCGACTTCGGCCGATTCCTCGGCGTAGTCGGTCGGATTGAACTGGCGGTTGGGCCGCGGTAACGCGTCGATTGCCACCTTGGCGTCCAGATCGCCGTGGATCCGTGCCTGCTGGATCGCCTGCATGACGTCGGAGTAGTCTCCCCCGATGCGGACGATCGCCGGAATCAAATCGACCAGCCGCGTTGAACTGGCCTCGGATACGTCCTCCTCTCCCGGCTGGAACCGGGTCAGTTGCAGTTGGTCGGCGCCCAGCGGCTTGATCAGGATCCGTGGGCCGGCGAACAGGAATTGCGGCGGCCGCAGCCGCATTTCATCACCGAACAACACGACTTCCTGCGCACGGCTCTTGGAAAAATGCACCATCGGTTCGCCGTGGGTCTTGACGACGATGAACTGGAAGCCGGAGCGTTGTGCCGACTTGCCCAACGTTTCGCCGCGCACCAGCGGATCATTGGTGCGTCGCTCATGGATCGCCCGCACCGCTCCATACCGCGTTTCCGCGCTGGAGACATGCATCAGATTGAGCAACGCGTCATAGGCCCGCAGGTGCGTCAGCGTGGAAAGCGCCGTGAGCGACTCCCAGCGGAAAGCGTCGACGTTTTCCGCCGTGTCCTGCAACACGTCGACACCCTCGCCGACGTCGAGGTAGGCCAGCGCTTCCGCGGCATAGAACCGCACTTCGCGATGCGGCGATCGCAGGCCGGTTCGCAGAGCCGCGACGCCCTCTTTGCCAATCGCCTCCAACTGCAGTGCCGCCGTACGGCTCGTCGCCGGCTCGC
Organism: Planctomycetota bacterium; assembly: GCA_016872775.1. GTDB lineage: Bacteria > Planctomycetota > Planctomycetia > Pirellulales > Pirellulaceae > VGZA01. Next base: position 81,633 of record VGZA01000003.1, read on the forward strand.
GCAACTTCTTCTCCAGTGTCTGGATTCGAGTGACTCGATTCGACGGCGTTTCCTGAATGGCGATCGATCGCACGACTTCGATATAGCGGCCGATATTGCGGCTGTACGATCGATGCAAGGTCAGCTCGATAAAATTGTCTCGCTTCGGCACGGCGCAGCCGCGTTTCTGTCCATGGTCGTCCCGGGAAAAACGCCCGTTGATCGCCGCGCCGATCATCGTACTGACCGCCACCGTGTGGTAACCCTGCCGCACGACCAGGCCGAGTGTCCTATCGATCAGCGCGACAGCGCCGCCCAGGATGCGCCCGCGCGTCAGCAGCACCTTGTCCTCGCTTTCTTTGAAGACCGCGTCGATCAGTACCTCGCCAGAACAGTTGGCGAGATGCGAACCCTGGCGCGCCACGCCGCCCAGTTGTTCCAAAGGATGCATGCGCGAGTGCATCAGCCAGCCGCCGCGCAAACTGGTCGTGTCGGACCGCTGCGGCGTACGGACCTCGATGTCGAAACGATCTCCTTTGCGGGCCGCAACCGGGATGTACCCGATGGTAATTACCAGCGAGGTCGTCGGCGACACCAGCAGCTGTTTTGCGTTGGCCACGTCATGCGTATTCATCTCGTCGATCAGCGCCTGCCGCTGCGGTCCCGCGGGCGGGTCACTGCCGGTGTTGTTCAAACCGGTCACCAGGGCGACGCTTTCCAGCTTCTGCGGCCGCATTCCCGTCGACCAGACATGGGTGACGTCGCCGATCAGGTCCGACGGCTCGAGGTCTCCCGTTTCCAGCGGCAATAGTTCGTCGTTCTTGTCCGAGGAAGCGAGGAACCAGGAACTGGTACATCCCGTGGCGCTGAACGGCAACAGCCCCAATCCGGTCCGCAACAGCGTACGGCGATCGCAGCCACTCTTCCCTTTCCGCCCTGATTCCATCGTCATGTCCGGCGACTCCTCGATTCGCATCCCTGAAATCGACGCGCGTTCCCCACCCGGCGCAGCCTCGCCATCTTGGGCGGGGGCGGAACCATACCCGGCACCGTCGCCAGCGTCAAGGTCGATGCGATTTAGGCTTGTCGAAGTCCCGCTGCCGAATTAGCTTGATGACGTACTTATTTCCTCGCCGGGCGCACTGCCCCTGGCGAGAATCTCCCAGCGAATGTATGGCAAAACATGGCAAAAGCGGAACGCAAAGTCTTTGAATTCGTGGAACCGATCGGTGCCCGGGTCCTGGTACGCAAGGATGAGCCGAAACGGACCACCAAGGGTGGCATCGCGCTGCCGGACCAATCGGAAATCCCGACGATTACCGGTCGGATTGTGGCAATTTCCGCCCAGATCAATAATGACTCCGACATTCCGCTGAAACAGTACGACAAGATCCTCTTCCACCCCAAGAATGCGATCCCGGTCGATTTTGAGGCCGACAATCAGCTGTTCGTTGTCCCGGTCGAGGACGTCGTGGCGGTCTTCCGGCGCGAGAAACTTCCCGAGGAAGATAAGGGGTAACCGGGAGGGTCGATGCGCGGCCCGATCATGCTAGTGGCGTCGGCAGGCCGAGGCGATCACGCACGACTGGCAGCCTCCGTGGTGACAGCCATTTTCGGCTTCGTCCGTGCCGCAGCCGGGACCGCATCCGGCGTCCAGCGTCTCGACAAATCGGCGAAACTCCACTTTCGTCTCGTAAAGATCGGCCAGTTCCTGGGTTAATTCGGCGAGTTCCGGTGGAGTGGTTCCCAAAAAATGGAAGTAGAGGCTTTGCCCGTCGAACAGATGTTCGACGTCGACGAGCGTGGCGTCGATGCCGCGCCGCACGAGCAATTCATTGCAGGCGTCGTGAGCCCGGTCCCGGTGGCGGCGCAGGCGCGCCTCCAGGAGCTCGTCCTCCACCAGCATCGGACGCAGGAGTTTGCCGTCGGTGACGGTCGGCAGGTCGGGCGAGCATTCATCGGTCGGGTATTCAACGGGTGGGCATTCAACGGGCGCGAGAACCTCGCCCGTCTCGACGCCGCGATCGGTGCGGCAGAGCACCCGCTGGCCCCGTTCGTAGGTCGTTGCATCGACCGCCGCGAAGTGTCCGATATGTCCCAGCAAACCGACTCGAACATAATATCCTGGCATGCGCCTGTTGACCTCCGGGGGCACCGTCCGCCGGGCATCGACGTGCTTCACCCGACCTTGGTATCATTCTGACTGTGGCTATTCCCGCTGACTACCCCTGAGTGAATCGAATGAGCCCTATTTCTTCCCTGGAACCTGCGAACGCGTCCGGTCGATCGATTACTGCGGCAACGGTAGCCGGTGGACCGAACCCGCCAACCAACCCTTGGGATAGCCTCGCCAGCCGGATCCTCGGCGGCGAACGGCTTGCCGAATCCGAAGGTCTGGCGATTCTGCGTTCGTCGGAGGAGGAACTGCTGGAACTGATGGCGGCTGCTTACCGCATTCGTCGGCAATACTGGTCGAATACGGTGCAGTTCTATTTTTTGATGAATGCCAAGAGTGGACTTTGTCCGGAGGACTGTTCGTATTGCTCGCAGTCGAAAGTCTCTTCCGCCGAAATTCCTCGTTATAACCTCCTCAATCGGCAGCAGATCCTGAATGGGGCACGGATTGCCCACGAGCGGAACGCCAAGACCTATTGCATCGTGATCTCGGCGCGAGGGCCGAATGAACGGGAAATGCGTGCTGTTGAAGAGCTGGTACCGGAGATCAAGCGGCAGTATCCGCTCGATGTCTGCGCCTGCCTGGGCCTGTTATCGGAGGAAGACGCGCGCCGATTGAAAGCCTGCGGTGTGGACACGGTCAACCACAATCTGAATACCAGTGAAGATCACTACGCCCAAATCTGCTCGACCCATACCTACCAGGATCGGATCGCCACGTTGCGGGCCGTACGCGAGGCCGGGATGAAGCTCTGCTCCGGTGGTATCATGGGGATGGGCGAATCCGATCAGGACATCGTCGGCATGGCGTTCGCCCTGCGCGACCTGCAAGTCGAATCGATTCCGGTGAATTTCCTGAATCCGATCGAAGGAACTCCGCTCGCCGGCATACGCGCCTTGAATCCGCGTCGCTGCCTGCGGATCCTGGCACTGTACCGCTTCGCGAATCCCGCGGCGGAGATTCGAATCGCCGGCGGACGCGAACTGCATCTGGGCAGCATGCAATGTCTCGGTTTGTACGCCGCGAATTCGTTGTTCCTCGGCGATTACCTGACGACGAAAGGGCAGGCGCCGGAGGCCGATTACCGCATGATCGAGGAAATGGGGTTCACGGTCACGCGTGAGGGCCCCGGCTGACGGGCGGATCGACCTCGCAGCGTCGTCGGCTCACTTTGTATCGGCCCCGTCTCCGCTGGCGCTGGTTGAATTTGTATCGGCCCCGTCTCCGCTGGCGCTGGTTGAACCGGACTCCTCCAGCAACGTGGTTACCACTGCCTCGAGGAACGCGTAGTCATGGAGTCCAACGACCTTGAGGCGCACTTTGCCACTGGCATCCAGAAAAAGCGTGGTGGGATAGCCCCCGAAATCTGGTACTTGCGCCCGAATCGCGTCGTCCGCCAAGGCGCATGGATAGTTGATCATCTGCTCCTTGTTGAACTTGCGGACCATTTCCGCCGTCTCCTCCGAGTTATCGTTCTCGTAGTTCAAGCCGATCATCTGGAATCCCTTGGGCCCGAAGGTCTGTTGCAGCTTGACAAACGACGGCAACTCCGCTCGGCACGGTGGGCACCACGTTCCCCAGAAATCAACGATCAGGACTTTTCCCTTGAAGTCGGCCAGTTTGTGCGACTGGCCGTCCAGGTCCGTGACCTGGAAATCGAACGGAAAGCTCTTGGCACCAGCCAATTCTTCCGCCGCGCGCTGTCGCCCTGCTTCCTGGGCCGCTGTTTCCCACTTTTTCAGGTTTACGGCGAATTCGGGCGATTTCCGCAAATTGGCCAGGTCGGGATCTTCGTTCAAGAGCTTCATGTCGGAAAAGCCCAGTGCGAACGCCTCATTCAAGCTATTCATTGCTTCTTCGTTCTTGCCACTGTCGGCCAAGGCGCAGGCTTCGTTGTAATACACTTGGCTGAGGAGGCCCCTGGCGGGCTGGGGAATCTCGGAGCCGTCTGCCATCATGTCACGAGCCATTTTTCCGGACTCGATGAAGCGTTGCATTCCCTGAGCGCGAAGGCCGCCGCTGGCTTGCATCGCGCCAATTTGCTGCAGGAGGTTGATCATGTTCAGTCGAGCATTCACGTCGTTGGGGGCTTGATCGAGCATGGTCTTCAGTTGCTGAAACACGGACTTGGCGCGAGGGTCGTTGATCCCTTCCAGCGTCGGATCATTCTCCTTGGCGGCCGGCGTATCTGCGGTCTTGCCGCTGCCAATCGGAGCCGCTGCCGGTTTTTCACCCGCTGCTAGCCCCCCCGCGATGCCGGCAGAGGATGGTGAGGCCCCAGGCGCGCCGCCTGGTGTCTGCTGCTGCGTCGCCGTAGTTGAAGACGTCGTGTCGGCATTCGCGACCGTTGAATTTCCGTTCCTGGACGGGGCCTCCTGAGCAACCGGGACAGGAGAACTCCCGTTGTTACAGCCGATCAAGCCTGCGAACGCCGCCGCGAACGCGACGCGCCAAATTGAGCGTTCCATGTTACGTTGCCTTCTGTTGGGGGCAGATCGTACGTCCCGCCGATCGGCAGGAATCCGTGACCGATCATTCGCATGGCCGCTATTCTGCCATCCGCACAGTCAAAATACCATCGGTCGATGGCGGCCTTGCCCGCATTAGCGTTTCGGTGAGATCCAGATAAACGACTGTTCCAGTTCGTCTTTGCGGACTTCCCATTTGAGGTTGGGCTTGGCCAGGACGCGATCGAGCAGCTTCGCGTAGTAGGTACGCTTTCCCGGAAGTGAAACCAGCGTCTCTTCGAGGTTGACTTTGGCGCGGGCCAGCCCGTTCCGGTCGTAGAGAAACGGCACGCCGAGCCGTTCCTGGATGGCGGGCAGCGCGTCGCTGAGCGGCGTATTCTCGATTTCCACTTCGAGAAACTCCAGTAGCTTGGGAACGGTGTCGGTCGTAGGCCGATTCAGCGGCCAGCCGATCGGCCAGCTTTGTTCCGCGTCACGAACGTCGACGATGCGAATGCGCGGGGCGTCACCGCGTGGTTTTTCGGGAACGAGCACCAGTCCTGCGGGGCGCATGGCCGCGGCAAGCGCCGTACCGGCCGCCAACCCTTCCAATTCGTCTTCCAGGGGCGTCGTGTCCTGCAGAGCTTCTTTGGCTCGGGCCTCGATCACGATTTCCACGGAGATCAGCCGCGAAATCAGCGAACCGACTTCGCGCGGTGATTTGCCGCGCGTCGAGAACGGAATTTTGACCGCCAGCTTTTCATGGACCTCGATCAGTTGTTTCGCCAGCAATCCGAACGCGCCCGGTTTTTCCGTAATCGACTCGTCACCACCCTCCTGCAGTTTTTCAATCCATTGACGCAACTTTGCACGATCGTTGACCCGAAACGTGCCGCCGGGAAGCAGCAACATGTTGTTGGCCCGCACGACACCCGTAACGCGGTAGGAAGTGCGGTTGCCAAGTGGTTGCCGCTCGATATTCGGGCGATCGTCGCCTCGCGCATTGCGGATCCGGACACTGGATTGATCGATCCCTTTGAACAATTCGATCCATTCCTGAGCGGCGGTCGGCGCCAGTCCGCCTTCGAGTACGATTTCAAAGTCGATCGACGGTGCCGGAGTCCGAGCGGCGGCGGGCGGCGGGAGAAACGCGATCCGTTGTCGCACTGCGAGCGAACGATCTTTGCCGTCGCCGTTCGAACCTCGCATGCTGTCGTTGCCGGCAACGACGATGCAAAGCGCCGCGAAGCCACCAAATACGGCGGAGCGACGAAATCGATAGAACTGCATGAGAGCGTCCTCGACTGTCCGCTGGACCCTGGGCGAATGATCGGATTGGGAATTCCCCGACCTTCAGCATACCAGTATACGCGGGAACGCCATTTTGTCGTGCTCTCCCCTGGAACTTGCGGGGGCTTCGTGTCAAGATGGCGACCGATCGTGCCGATTGAATCGCGGTTAGAGGCCCGGGGATTTCGAAAACATGACCGACCGATCGCGAATGGCTGTAGTGCTGGCCGCCGGTATGGGGACGCGCATGAAGTCGGACCTGCCGAAGGTCCTGTTTCCTGTCTGCGGCCGCCCGATGGTGCATTTCGTGCTCGACGCGTTGCAGCGTGCCGGCGTCACACGCACGATCGTTGTCGTCGGCTACCGTTCCGATCTGGTGCGGGCGGAACTGGCGGACCGCTCGGTGGAATTTGCGGAACAGACCGAACGGCTGGGAACGGGTCATGCGGTCAAAATGTGTGAACCGCAACTCGCCTCGCACCATGGCCCTGTGGTGGTGCTCGCCGGTGATTCTCCGCTGGTGCAGGATGCATCGCTGTCGGTACTGTTCGCGGAATTCGATCGCGACCTCCCCGCATGCCTGCTCGGTACCCTGAAAAAGGACAATCCCGCCGGGCTGGGGCGGATCGTGCGCAGTGCTTCCGGAGCGTTCCAGGGCATCGTGGAAGAGAAGGATGCGACCGAGGAGCAGCGATTGATCCAGGAAGTGAACATGAGCACCTACGTGTTCGATGCCCGGGAGCTGCGGCGCGCACTGGGGTTACTTCGCAACGACAATCGGCAGCGCGAGTATTATCTCACGGATTGTCCCGGGATCCTGTTGCGCGAGGGCAAGGACGTTCGAGCGCTGCCTGTGCTGCGTCCCTGCGAATCACTCAGCATCAATACGCTGGAGGAATTGGCGGGCGTTGAGGCTGAGATGAAGCGTCTGGGATATCTCTGCGAACATTGAGTCGTTGTTGCTGGTTTCACTCCGATCGATGAGGTCCGCGGATGCGAGAATTGAAGATCTTCAGTGGCAAGGCGAATGTGCCACTTACGACGCGTATCTGCGAATACCTGAACCTGCCCCTGGCGGGAATCTCCCTTTCCAAATTTCCCGACGGGGAGAATTTCTGCAAGATTGACGAAGACGTTCGCGGCCGCGACGTTTTCCTGGTGCAGCCGACCTGTCCGCCGGTGAACGACAATCTGATGGAACTGTTGATCATGATCGACAGTTGCAAACGGGCCAGCGCCGAACGGGTCACGGCCGTCATCCCTTACTTCGGTTACGCGCGACAGGACCGCAAAGACGAGGGGCGTGTGCCGATCACCGCCAAGCTGGTCGCGAATATCATCACGCGGGCCGGCGCGGATCGCGTACTGACCATGGACCTGCACGCGCACCAGTTGCAGGGCTTCTTCGATATTCCGGTAGATCATCTCTATGCCGCGCCCGTCTTGAACGACCATTTTCTGGACATGAATCTGCCGCTGGATCAGGTCGTGATCGTCAGTCCGGATGTGGGCAGCAACAAGCGGGCGTTGGGGCACGTGCGCCGGCTGGGCGGCGAACTGGCGATCATCGAGAAGCGGCGGGTCAACGCGCTGGAAACCGAGCAGAAGAACATTATCGGTTCCAGCGTGCGCGGCAAGATCTGCCTGATGTTCGACGACATGATCACGACCGCCGGTTCGGTTTGCGGCGCGGCCCGGTTCATCCACGAGCAAGGAGCGCGCGAGATCCATATCGCGGCCACGCATGGGGTTCTCTGCGGCCCGGCCGTCGATCGGCTGCGGGAAGCCCCGGTCGACAGCATTGCGATCACCGACAGTATCCCGCTGGACGAGTCGAAGCGGCTGCCCAAGATCAAAGTCCTGACCGTCGCGCCACTGCTGGCCGAAGCAATCAAGCGCATCCATCACGACCAATCGATCAGCGTCCTGTTCGATTCCTCTAAGGATTGACGCTACTTGACCCTGCCGCGCCGACCGGTAGTTTCATTAACTACCGTGTTGCCAGGCCGACCCTGCAAGCCGACCCTGCACTCGACTGGGGGATACCATGCCGCTCTCGCAAGCCCATCGGAAAATCAAGTCCATTCTCCGCTCGGAGACGATCTGCTGCTTGTCACCTCCTTTGCTGGTCGAGAGGAGATCTCCCGCCGGTTTCGCTTCCAGCTGTAGATGATCTCGGAGAAGACCAATATCGAAGCAAAGAACATCGTCGGAAAAAAGGTCGAGTTCACCGTCGATCGCGACGAGAACACGGTGCGGCACTTCCGCGGATTCGTGAACCGCTTTTCCGCGGGCGACGAGGAAGAGGGACGCCGCAACTACCGCGCGAAAGTTGTCCCCTGGCTCTGGTTCCTGACTCGCTCGGCCGATTGCAGGATTTTTCAGAACCTCAGCGTCCAGGATATCATCAAGCAGGTCTTCAGCGACGCCCGATTTTCCGACTTCAAATTCGACCTTCGCGAGCAGCACCCCAAGAGGGATTACTGCGTCCAGTACCGCGAGACCGACTCTAATTTCGTTTCGCGACTGATGGAACAGGAAGGAATCTTCTACTTTTTCAAGCATGAGCAGGACAAGCACATGCTGCATATCGTCGACAACAAAGGGGCCTACTACGACTGCTAGGAGAATAAAGGACTTCCCGCAAAATGTCGGCACGCGCGCGATTAAGGACCATATCACGAGTTGGGAGCACGAATACGAGTTTCCGTCCGGCAAGTGGGCCCAGACCGATTACAACTTTGAGACGCCCAGCACCAGCCTGTTGGCGCAGACCGACAGCGTGATCGCTCTACCCGACATCAAAAAGTACGAAGTATTTGATTTTCCCGACGAGTATGAAAAGAAGAGCGAGGGCGACGCGGAGAACATGCCGCCGTACGGCCTGCCCGGTTCCAAGACAATTTCCGGAATCAAGTCGAAGACGTACAAGGGCAGCGGCTACAACGAAATCGTGCTGCAGACGGGACAGGCCAGCATCACGATGAAAAAGTACGGTGACATCGTGATCAAAGGGTAAAGACATCAAGATCGAAGCGATGAAAAAAGTCTTGTCCAAAGGCATGGAAGTCAACGCGGAAGCGGCGAACAAGAATGTCACGAAAGGCGCGATGGTGAATGTCGAGGCGTCGGCGGTCAACACCATCAAGGGTTCTCTGGTCAAAATCAACTCAATGCTGGCGAGCTCCCGCATGACATCCATTCCGTTTCGATTTGTGTTGGCGGCGGCAATCCTGGTCGAAGCGGATCTGTCCGAGGCGGATCTGCGCGGCGCCGAATTTGTGGAGCTGGAGAATATCGACACCGCTCGGGCCCATGTGTTCCTGCCGGACGGCGGTGCGCCGAACGATTCCTGACCTGGTTCGAACGAGTCTGGTATCGGAATGGCAGGTAAGTTATCCTGCGCCGGCGGTAACTTTGCCTGCGAGGAGCGTTTGGACACTCACCATGACCTATCGTCTTCCAACGAACTGTATTAGCAACGGCGCAACGATTGGCATGCGGACCGTGCTGGGAATGCTGGTCCTGGCGATCGGGTTCGCGGGGACCGTGGGTAGGACGGAGGCAGCGGACCGGTATGAGTTGGGCAAACGGCTGCAGCGATGCGAGCGGGAGTGGCAACTGGCGACTCCCGAAGCGCGTGCGCGGGCGGTTGCCCCGATGCAGAGTGCGGTCGGCAGTTTTTTCAGTCTGCAATTCGGGCGGGCTGCCAGAGGTCTCGACGAGGCCTGGTTCGCTGTTCGCAGCACCGACTCGCCGAGCAACGAAGAACGACTCGCAATCGCCCACCGGATTTTGCTCGCGCCGCGACTCGTCGACGCCGCAAACACAACTCTCAAAATCGCTGGTTCGCCTTGCTATGACGTTGCTGAAACACTCGATTCACAAGGCGAATTCGAACTCCGCCGCGGCAATGGAACCACGGTCGCTCGGCAAGCGTTCCGCTGGCTCGATTTGCCCCAGGGTATCGATCTCAACCTTGATGGGATTGGGCCGGGCGATTTCAAGCTGGTGCTGACAGGATCAGTGGGATCCTTGCCGATGGAACTGAACTGGGTGATGGTCTCTCGCGTCGACCGGCTTGCCGACCGCATGGCGGCTGTCGAGCGGGCAAAAAGCAGTTGGCCTGGCGACGCGTCGGAAACGGTTCGCGCGACCGTCGACGGCCTGCTGGGGTTGCTCAAGTCGCTTGCATCCGAACAGGTCCAGGAAACCGACTTCCCGGCCAATCGCCTGCTCGAACATTGCGAAACGCTGGTCGCATCGCAAGGTCGTTCGGTTTCGACCCTGCGGGAATTGGCTTCCGGGCAGGATGCGTGGATTACCCTGGCACGCGACGGCAGCCAGTCGCCGATTCGCCTGAGGGCGCCTCCACCTGCGGAACCCAACCCCCAATCCGACGAAAAGCCATGGCCCGTGCTGTTTCTCTTTCATGGTGCCGGCGGCAGTGAAAATATGTTCTTTGACGCCTACGGCGCCGGTCGGGCCGTCGATCTGGGAACCGAGCGACGCTGGCTGGTGATCGCAACGCGACAGACACTGTTCAACAACATCGATTGCAAAGAGATACTCGACATCCTTCACGATTACTTTCCGATCGATCGCAAGCGCGTGTTCTGCATCGGCCACTCGATGGGTGCGGGTCAGGTCGTGCGACAGGTAACGCGGCACCCGCAGTTGATGAGCGCTGCCGCGGCGCTGGGGGGCGGGGGTCGCGTTGGCCAACCGGAATCGGTCCGGCACGTTCGCTGGTTCGTCGGCGCAGGGGAAGCCGACTTCGGACGCGGCGGCGCTGTCAATCTGGTGCGATCGCTCGAAAAATCGGGCGCCAACGCCACTTACCGCGAGTACAAACAGGTCGAACACATGATGATCGTGCAAGCCGCGCTCGATGATGTTTTTCGGTTTTTTGACGATGAGTCGTAACTCGAAACTTGCGTAGTTCGAAACTTGTTTCGAGAGCGATGTAACTCGAAACAAGTTTCGAGCTACGTTATGCCAGAATGTCGCGTATGACGTTGCCGTGGACGTCGGTCAGGCGGAAGTCTCGGCCGCCGAAGCGGTAGGTTAGAGCCTCGTGATCGACTCCTAGCTGATGCAGCACTGTGGCCCAGAGATCGTATACGGTGGCCACGTTTTCGACAGCGTGGTAACCGAGTTCGTCGGTAGCGCCGCAGGCGGTCCCTCCTTTGATTCCGCCGCCGGCAAGCCAGACACTGAACCCGAACGGGTTGTGATCGCGGCCGTCGCTTCCCTGCGCGAACGGTGTGCGACCAAATTCTCCGGCCCAGACGATCAGCGTTTCGTCCAATAAACCTCGCTGCTTCAAATCGCGGATCAAGCCGGCGATCGGCTGGTCGACCTGCTGGGCCATCTCCGCGTGTCCTGTTTTCAGTCCGCCGTGCTGGTCCCACGGGTTGCCGATCTGGCCGAGTTCGGCCGGGCGAGGCAGGCAGGTAAGTTCCACAAAGCGCACGCCTCGTTCGACAAGTCGGCGAGCCAGAAGGCATTGTTGACCATACGCAGCGGTCTCTTTTACTGGCGAGTCGATGCCGTAAAGCCGCCGCGTCGCGTCGGTTTCCCCGGAGAGGTCGACCAGCGCGGGAACCGCTGTCTGCATGCGGAAAGCCGTTTCATAGTTGCGAATCGCCGACTCGACCTGCTCGTTATCACCAAACTGGACGAGTTGCCGGCGGTCGACTTGCTCGACGAACCGCAGCCGCATCCGCTGTCGGCTGCCCGCTTCGCGCGGCGTGATATTCGGCAGCGGCTCCGTTTGACTCGGATCAACGAGCGACGCCTGATGAACCGCGGGCAGAAAACCATTGCCGTAGATGCCGATTCCTCCCAGCGGCGAGCCACCACTGGCGAGAACCACGTATCCGGGCAGGTTATCGTTTTCGCTGCCCAAGCCGTAGTTCACCCACGCGCCGGCGCTGGGGTATCCCGCCAGGGAGAATCCGGTGTGAATGAAATAATTCCCTTGTGCGTGCTCGTTAGCAATGCTGGTCATCGAACGAACGACGGCGAGGTCATCGGCGCATTGAGCAACATGCGGGAACAGATCGCTGACCGGCAGGCCGCATTCCCCGTAGTTCTTGAATTCCCAGGGACTGGCCATGATGTTACCGTTGGCGTTGAACATCGTCGGCTTGACGGGCACCGGCATCGGTTTGCCGTGGTCGAGCTTCAGGCGTGGTTTCGGATCGAACGTGTCGACGGCGGAAACGCCTCCCGACATGAACAGGAAAATAACGCTCTTGGCGCGAGCCGGCAGGCTGCGGCTGGCGTGCATCGCCGTCGTGTTCTCCGCGGCGAACAGGTCTGGTCGCCGCGTCGCCAACAGGCCGGTCAAGGCCGTCAATCCGAAGCCGACGGAGCTCCGAGCGAGCATCTTTCGGCGCGTGAGTTGAAGAGTGCCGCGTGGCGTTTCAGCGGACATAGATGAATTCCTTGAGACAAAACATTGACTGAGCGAAGTCCTGCCAGACCGGAGCACTGCCGGCAACGTCAGCCGCCGCGACACCATGTTCGGCCGCCAGTTCCGCCAGATACGCAAGCGACGCTTGCAGCTCGTCGCCATCCGGATCACGGCCGAGCGCCAGGCGGAACATCTGCTCGATTCGACGCTCTTGGGTTGCGCCATCAGTAATCAGGGACACGGCCCATTTGGCCGATTGCTCGATCACGAACGGGTCGTTGAGCATCGTCAGGGATTGCGCAGGCACGTTGGTGATATCGCGTTTTCCTCGAGTGGAGGTCGGCTTGGGAGCGTCGAAGACTTCCAGGAACGGATTGGCAGCGTTGCGGCGGATTCTCTGGTAGATGCTTCGGCGTCGGTCGCCGTCGAGTGGCCCTTTGGGACCGCCACCTTCGGTCTTGTTGACGAAATAGACGTTGACGCCTGGTCCGTACATCATCGAATTCAACTGCCCCGACGTGACCAGGATCGCATCGCGGATCGCTTCCGCTTCCATGCGCCGCACCGGCATGTGCGACAGCCAGTGGTTGTTCGCGTCGATGTCTCGCGCGGCTTGGTTGGCCAGCGACACCTGCTGCCAGGTCTGCGAAGTCATCAGTAGCCGCAGCATTTTCTTGATCGACCATTGTTCGTCATGCGCGAAACGCGAGGCGAGATAGTCGAGCAACTCGGGATGGGTTGGCGGATCTCCCAGCCGGCCGAAGTTATCGACGGTCCCGACGATGCCTTTTCCAAACAGGTGCTGCCACAACCGATTCACCATCACGCGCGCGGTCAGCGGGTTCTGCGCCGACGCGGTCTGTTCGGCCAGTTGCAATCGGCCGCTCTGCTCCGTTGCAAACGGAGAGGTTCCGAACAGCGAGAGCCCGCGGCGCGGCACCGGCTGAACGAGCCGAGTATGCCTCCCGCGCTCCATCAGCGGTTGATTGAACGCCGCCGCCTCGAGTACACCCGGCGCGCGGCGCGGCACCGGAATTTCACGCTCCAATTGCCGGTAGCGTTCGACAGGTTCGCGCAGACGCGGCAGCGCCGCAAGCGTTGTCGGGAGCAGTTCGCGACGCAGGAAAAAGTCGAGCAAAGCGGTGTCGTCGTCATTCAGCGACTGCGACTGCCATGCGCGCACGGCGCGCAGCAGGCAGTCGGCATAGCGCGAGGCCAGTTCGTCGGCCGACGCCGGCGACTCGCCCTGTAACAGGCTCACGATCGGCGCGGTGACCTCGCGCGGAGGTTCCGCCTGGTTACTGGCGACGATCCGCGCCGCGCCGAAAAATGTCCGCTCCGTCGCATCGGTGACAAACTCAACGTGCGCGTGCGAGCCTTTGCGATACGCCGTATCAAGCCGCAACCAGCCGAGTTCATCGCGATTGAACCGTGTCGCCGGATAGATTCCGCCGTTTCCAATCGGATAATTCTCGATCACCAGCCGGACCATGCTGCTCTGCCCCATTGCCTGTACGCTGATGCTGTCGGTCTCGATCAGAAACCGCGGCGACAGCAGCACTCCCGTGTGCCGGCTGCTGATTCCATGCGTGAAGACGCCGGCCGGATGAATGCCGCGCAGCACGCGGTCGCCCTCAGCCTCAATATTAAATTCGCCATGCGGCGTCGCCTGCCTTGCTGCCTTCGCAGGATCGGCGTCGGAACCCATTTTCCCGGACAGTCCCGTGCCGGAAGGAAACCAATCCCGCAGTTGTTCGCCGCGCAGATCCCAGAGTGACGTGAAATGCGACTGATTGAATTCGCGCCGCGATTTCATTTCGTCACGCCAGAAATCGACCAGCTTGCTCCAATGCTCGCGCAGGACTTCCGGCGGCAGATCGGGTTCGTCAGTGGTGAACAGGCGCCAAGGATGGAACGGGTTGGCGTTGTTGGAGCGTGCGTCCGCTAATACCTTACTCCACGGATCTCCGCTCGTTGGGTCCATAGCCGCCAATTGTTCAGCGATGCGACTCTGCTCGGCTTGGAGCATTGCGAGTTGCTCGCGCTGTTCGGGACTCAACACCGCCGCAATTTCCGCGGCCGTCACCCCCGCCGGCCCCGCCTGGAACGAGGCAACAATTTCTTCGGCGGTGAGGGCTCGTACGTAGGCTCGCGCCTCTTCCACCTCGCCGGCCAGCGGCGGGTTGATGTCGGACAGCCGCTGTCCGAACAGAAACCGCGACTGGCCCTTCAAGAACGGCCGCAGCGTTCCTTTCTGGTACGACGCGCCGTATCGCTGGCCGTTGCGGTACAAAGTGATCGAGTTGTCCATTGCGTAAACGATCGCGACATGAATCAACTCGTCGGGCCGCGAAGATTCTTCCGGGCCGCCGGGATCCTGCGAACGGTTGAAGAAGTCGCTGCCGGCCATCCAGTGCTTCGGATTGATCTCGCCGAAAACGATCGAATCGAAAAACCGGCCTTCCGGCGTGTCGAGTCCGACGACGCCTCCACCACGCTGGTCGAGGTTGGCCAGCGCCACCCAGGCTTCCAGGGTCTTTTCCTGAATGTCGCGGTCGAGTGGAACCGTACGCATGTTTGCGGCAACGCCATCGAGAATCAGTCGTCCGTTGCGAATCGCCGCGCCATTGAGCAACTCGCCATGATGCGAGCCGGCGCTGTCGCGCGCATCACCCTCGAAACTCCAGCGCGCGTCGGGGGTCGGCAGCGAGCCACTCCCCGATTCGCCGCGCCCCTTCAGCACAATCGCGCGAGCCGGGTCTTCGATCGCCGCGATCTCGCCGCGCACGCGCGCCCTTCGCGCGGCCAGATCAATCCTCTGCGCCTCACGCCTTGATTGCGTCTTGAGTTGCTCCGCGATCGTCGCCGCCGCTTCCAGCCACGCCGCTGCCAGTTCGTTGCGGATGGTCTTCTTGAGCTGCGCCAACTCTTCGCAGTTGTTGTGGAGCAACTCGGGCGGGTCGATCAGCACTTGCCCCGGGCGACTGCTTGCGAAGATGCCGTACAACGCGTAGAAATCTTCCTGACTGATCGCGTCGAACTTGTGGTTGTGACAACGGGCACACGAGGCCGTTAATCCAAGAAATGCCTTGGAGTAGACGTCGATCTGGTTGTCGACGACTTTGACTTGATCCTCGAGGGCATCGACGGGCACGAATCCCAATTCGACCATCCGCAAGTGCGCCGGACCGATCGCCGATTCGTTGAATTGCTCGGCAGCATTCCACCTTGGTTGAGGCAGCAGGTCGCCGGCGAGGTGCTCGCGCACCAACTGGTCGTACGGCAGATCGGCATTGAAGGCCCGAATCAGATAATCGCGATACCGGTAGGCGTTCGGCAACTCGGGATCGCCCTGGCTGCCGTGCGATTCGCAGTACCGCACCAGGTCCATCCAGTGCCGGGCCCATCGTTCGCCAAAACGGGGCGAATCCAACAGCCGATCGATTACCGTATCGAATGCTTGAGGCGATTCGTCGTTCAGGAATGCTTGAATCTCGCCCGGCGTCGGCGGCAATCCGGTCAGCAGAAATGTCGCGCGGCGAATCAGGGTCCGCTTGTCCGCTCGCACCGCCGGCTGAAGTCCATGACGCTCAAGTTGCGCCAGCACGAACCGATCGACCGGGTGCTTCGACCACTCGCGGCTCTTCACGGTGGGCGGCTCGACGCGTCGCACGGGTTGCAGGCTCCACCACCTTTTTCGCTTTTCAAAGGTCGCTTCCCAGGAAGTCGCCTGCGCCAACTCGGCCGCCGTCGGAGGGTCGTCGCGAGGATCGGGAGCCCCCATCGCGATCCATTTTTCGAAGTCGGCAATCACTTCGTTACTCAGCCGCGGGCCCTCCTGGGGCATTTTCAGGCCCTCGACCTCATGCCGCAGGATCGCCAACAGTCGACTTGCCGCGGGCTTGCCGGGTGCAACGATCGGCCCCCCGCTTCCTCCTCGCAGCGTTCCCGCGCGATGGTCGATCGCCAATTCACCGGCCGCCGTCGTCGCCGAGTTATGGCACTGGTAACAATGCTCCACCAGTACCGGCCGAATGCGCGCCTCGAAGAACTCGATCTGAGCCGCCGTGGGTTCGACGGCGTCGCTGGTTCCTGGCGCCACCAACATCAACATGCTCGTCAGAGTCAATATCAACACGGGTTGCTTCAGCATGGAATGCACCAGCAAGGCAGGCCTCATCAATGGCTTATTCGCCGATTGTCGTTACGGGGTGGGGAAAGTGCAGGTGGGACTTGCGGCAAATCGGATGCTAGATCATACCCTCAAACGAGCCGGATTGCTCACCTGCAGTGCCACCCGTGGCACTCGAAAGGCAGCCTACTCTGAAGTTTTCAGCAGTTCCAGCATCGCTTCGCCCATGGCATGGCCGATCCGCGTGAACCAGATGGCGCTGCCCAGATAGTGGTAAGGATGGTCGCCACCGGTCAGTTGCCATTGGTCACGGTTCTTCTGCCAGGTCGGGTAGAGTTCTTCCGCGGCCTTGTCCACCAGCAGGTCGGTGCGAAAGGCCTTTATATTGCCTTTGAATTCCGGCACGTCGTTCATCGACAACTGCGCGTCGCGGATAATCAGCATCGGCCCTTGCGCGGGCTTGGAACCGTTCTGGCCCATGGCGGCAATCACAAACGGCAGATTGGGAACCTGGAGATCCCTGCGCACATCCTGGATGAAATGCCGCATGTTCGAGGCATATTCGTGTTCGGCACCGTACTGGTCATTCCATCCCTGGAACCAGACGAATCCGGCCAGTTCAGGCGTCGTCCCGGCCAGGTCCGGAAACAGCCTTTCGTGGTTCCCCATGACCTCGTTCACTTCTTTCATCATGTTGCGATACGATGATCCGTAGTCCTTCTTAATGTCGTCCAGGGTCGGCAGCGGGTCCTCCTTCTTATTTTTCGCGTTACTTTGCTTGACGCGATCCTGGGCTTGTTCGAGTTCCTTCTGCAAGACTTCCGCCGCGGGAAATCCCGCGGATGGCGAGCGGAACAGTTTGTAGAGCGAATGCCCGCCCCAGGCAGCTTTGACCAGGATGATGGGTGGATCAAAGTGATTACCCATGATCGTGCCGAATTCCAACTCCGCACCGGTACGGCCGGGAGAGCCGTAGCCCAGAGTGAGCGGCCCTTTGCGATCGAGGAACTTGATGAACACGTCGTCACGCACGATCCATTGATCGTCCTTCCGCAGGTGCGCGAAGAAATCCTCTGTTTTTGCAGCTGTGGCCTGATGCTCGAACAGACCGTTCGGCGCCTTGCCTTCCATATTCGACTGCCCCGCGAGAATGAACACCTTCACCGACTTTTCCGCGGCGTGCACGCAGGTCGTCGCAAGAAGGCAGGCGAACAGGAAGAACTTGATTGGGCGAATCATCATGAGCCTTTCATGTTAAGGGTTCGCCAATTGTAGCCGGTCAAGCTGTCGGAAACTCGGGGCTGGAGGCCCCAGCAACGTGTCGCTTCGCTGGTGGTCCTCGGAGTACCTCGACCCGTCCTCGACCCACCCTCGACCCACGCGCGGTCCATCCCATGGGATGCGAAGCGGCGAGACTGGCACTTAAGAAAATGTCCGGCAGCGCGTTGGTCGAGGAATTAAGCGTCTTTCTCGCACGAACCGAACAAGTTCGCGAGACCGCTCGCCGCCGGGTAATCAAAGGGGAGTCGGTACCGAACAACGAGAAGTTATTCAGCACGTTTGAGCCGCATACGCAGCTGTTCAAGCGTGGCAAGGCTGGTGCCCCCGTGCAATTTGGCCGTCTGGTATTGGTCTACGAGGACGGGGCGGGATTCCTCACCCATTCTTATGTGCTTGGTCGTGATGAACACGATCGTGATGTCGTTGTGCGACAAACACAGATCGTACAGGACCGACTTAATGGGGCCATTGAAGACGCTTTATTCGATCGCGGCTTCCACACGCCAGATAATCAGCGGGAACTCGCCAAAATTGTGACGAACCACTGACACCAGGAACTGAATGGACGCCCCAACTTGGGCCAATTGTGGCCGCGTTCCCGAATCCCGTCCGGTGCCGAACGCCGAAAAACCCTCGACCAAGTGCATCTTCGGACGGACACTAACTATACTGAAGCCGCGACCACTCACAATGACAGCAGAGTCCGGGAAGAGTCGTCGCCGACCCATCTGTTGGTCCGCGCCAATCCAGATCGTGGATCCAATTCGCGGAAGACTACTTTCCTATGCCGACCAACTTCAGGTTCCGCCGAAAGGCGCGAACAAAACAGACGGACGATGCGCCGTCGTCGAATGTTCGATCGATCCGCCGCCGCGCGATGAATTTCGAGACTTTGGAACGGCGCGCCATGCTGGACGGCACGCCGGTGATCAGCGAGATTCTGGCCTCGAATGGCGGAGGCATTGTCGATGAAGATGGCGACTCCAGTGACTGGGTTGAAATCTACAATCCCACTGGAGCTACCGTCGATCTTGAAGGTTGGCATTTGACCGATGATCGTAACGATCTCAACCAGTGGACCTTTCCCACACTCTCACTGCAGCCTGAGGCCTTTGTCACTGTTTTCGCCTCGGGGAAAAATCGAGCGGTGGCTGGCGGCCAACTCCACACCAATTTTCGGTTGTCGGGCGCCGGGGAGTATCTGGCGCTGGTCACGCCCGGCCAGGAGATCGCGAGCGAGTTTGCTCCCACGTTTCCGCAACAGGTAACCGATATCTCTTACGGCCTGGTTTTCAACGCACAGTCGTTCATCGCCGCCAATTCCGATGTCCAGTACCTGGTTCCCGGCGATGCAACCTTGGGCGATCAATGGACCGAAGTCGACTTCCCTGCCACCGGCTGGGCTTCGGGAAAAACCGGGATCGGGTTCGGCGTACTGCAACCTGGGTTTTCAGTCACCTATGTAACGGCCGCCGCGCCGGTTAACGACTTGAACGCGGCTCGCGATCTGCTGGCGGATCCGAACCTGCAGTTGTCGCGGGTCGACACGAACGCCCCAGTCATCAACTATCTGGCGAACGGCGGCGGTGGAAACTTTGGCGACGATCTCCCGTTTCCGACACAGGAGATTGGTCAGGACTTCGATGATTTCGTCGTCCAGGCCAGCGCGACGATTGTGATTCCCCAGGGCGGATTGTGGAGTTTTGGTGTCAATAGCGACGACGGTTTCGCCCTTCGGCTGCAACGTGGTAACCACGTCCTTACATCCGAGTACTTTTCACCACGTCCGGCATTCGACACGATCGCCGTGTTGGATGTTCCGGAAGCCGGCACATGGGAAGCGTCGCTTATTATGTACGAGCGGGGCGGCGGCGCTTCGGTCGAGTTCTTCGCGGCACCAGGCAAGCACCCGACATTTTCGCCCGGGAATTTCGCTTTGGTGGGTGACACGCAGCGAGGCGGACTCGAAGCATTCAGCACCGTCGTGCCCGGCAGCGGCGCTGTCGTGGAAACCGACGTCGATTCCAGCATGCTCGGCGTCAATGCCTCGATCCTGACTCGAATACCATTCACGGTTGCCGACCCGGATTCGATCGATACGTTGACATTGAAGATGCGATACAACGACGGTTTTGTCGCGTACTTGAATGGTGTCGAGGTCGTTCGGCGTAATGCCCCGGCCAGTTTGCGATTCGATTCCAGCGCGACCGCGGCCCGTGATCTGCAGCAATCACTCAACCCCGAATCGATCTCGTTGACCGCACATCGCGCTCTGCTGCTTGCCGGTTGGAATATACTGGCGATTCAAGGCCTCAACGCATCCCCCAGTGACTCCAGCTTCCTGCTCCTGCCGACGCTGACCGGAACTTCGCTGCAATTGGATCAACAGCGGTATTTCGCGGCGCCAACTCCGAACGACCCAAATTCAGCCGCCTCGCTGGGAATCGTCTCGCAGGTTCAGGCATCCGTGCCCGCTGGATTCTACAACGATGCGATCGCCGTGACCTTGTCGTCGGCCGACGCCGGCTCCGAGATACGCTACACGCTTGACGGCAGCGCGCCTTCGCAATCGCATGGCCAGGTCTATTCGTCACCCGTATCGATTGACAGTACCACGGTTCTGCGCGCGGCCGCATTTCGAACCGATTACATCACTCTTCCGGGCATCACCAGAACGTACCTGTATCTGGAGGATGTGATCCACCAGTCGGCGAACGGAGCGCCACCTCCAGGCTGGCCTTCGAACTGGGGCAACAATACGGTCGATTACGGAATGGATCCCGATCGGTTGCAGGCTGAGGGTGCGGATCGCGTGAAACAGGCCCTCTTGGCGCTGCCAACTCTGACGATTTCCACCGATCTCGAAAACCTGTTCGATCCGGCACGCGGCATTTACGCGAATGCCTATGGATCCGGCCGAGGATGGGAACGGCCAGCCGCATTCGAGCTCTTGAACCCTGACGGCTCCCCCGGATTTCAAGTCAACGCCGGACTGCGTATCCGCGGCGGATATAGCCGGAGCGGAAACAATCCAAAACATGCGTTCCGGTTGTTCTTCCGCGGCGAATATGGTAATGCCAGTCTCGACTATCCGCTGTTCGGAACCGAAGGCGTTTCTTCCTTCAAGAAAATCGATCTGCGCACGGCGCAAAACTACTCCTGGAGCTTCGGGGGCGATCCGTCCAACACGATGCTCGAAGACAATTTCGCTCGCGAAACCCAGCGCGATTTAGGACAACCTTATACGCGCAGCCGTTGGTATCACCTCTATCTCAATGGCCAATACTGGGGACTGTTCCAAACTCAAGAGCGGGCGGAAGCGGAGTTCGCCGCAAGCTATTTTGGCGGTTCCGCCGCGAACTACGACGTCGTCAAAGCGGAATCCGGCCCCTATATCATCACCGCCACCGATGGCAACCTGGAGGCCTTTCGCCGACTCTGGAAAGCGGCTGTTGCGGGATTCGACTCCAATGCCGACTATTTCCGCATTCAGGGTAAAAACCCGGACGGTACGGACAATAGCCAATTCGAAGTCTTGCTGGATGTCGACAATCTGGCCACCTATATGATCGACATCCTGTACGGCGGCAATCTCGATGCGCCAATTTCGAACTTCCTGGGCAACACAGCCGTTAACAATTTTTTCGCGATTCGGGACCGGACGGGCCGCCAAGGGTTCCGCTACTTCCAACACGATGCGGAACATACGTTGCGGAATCTTGGTGAAAACCGAAACGGCCCCTATCCCGCCGGCGAGCAGTTTGAGCGGTTCAATCCACAATGGCTGCATCAACGGCTGATGGCGAATTCCGAATATCGGCTCCGATTCGCCGATATCGTTCAACGAACATTCTCGACGGGTGGCGCCTTGGAGGTTGCCAGTTCCCAAGCACGCTGGCAAGCTCAGATGGACGTGCTGGCGTTGCCGATCGTAGGCGAGTCGCTCCGTTGGGGCGATGCGAAACGGCCCGATAGCCCGTTGACCGACCAAGATTGGCTCCAAGCCGCCAGCAACACGCGCGACGGTTTTCTGGCGAATCGTAATTCGATCGTATTGCAACAGTTCCGAGACGTTGGCCTGCTGCCAGCTCTGGCGGCTCCCGATTTGCTTGTCGATGGACAACCGAGCCAAGGAGGTCGGATCGACGCCGGGAGCATCTTGCGGTTCGCCGCCGCCGATGGCCTCGTCTATTACTCGAACGACGGCTCGGATCCGCGACTCATCGGCGGCGACCTGGATAGCAACGCGCTGGTGTTTGATCCTGGCAGCAGTACGGATACCTTGGTCGCCTTGGACTCCCGTTGGAGCTACTACGATCAACCGACAGCCCTCCCTTCGAACTGGCACAATGACACTTTCGATGATTCTTTCTGGCCTACCGGTGTCGGAGAATTCGGCTACGGAGACGGTGACGAAAACACGGTCTTGAGCTTTGGAGCTGATCCGAATAGCAAGCCGATTTCGACCTACTTCCGCTCCCAATTCTCCCTGACCGATCCCGACCAGCTGGTCGGAGTCACTCTGCGACTGAAACGCGACGACGGTGCCATCATTTATATCAACGGGGCCGAAGCCGGTCGAAGCAATATGTCGGCTGGCCCAGTGGACTCGCAAACGCCCGCCGCAAGCGTTGTCGGGGGCAGCAACGAGTCGCACTATTTCGAAATTTCGATCGATCCCATGCTGTTACGCGCCGGCGGGAACTTGATTGCCGTTGAAGTCCATCAAGTTTCTGCTCAAAGCAGCGATGTGAGTTTTCAAGCAGAGCTGCTGGCAAATCGACAGACCAACCCCGGTATTGTTCTGCAAGGGTCGAACCATATCGTCGCCCGGCAGCGGGATGTCGCCGGACAATGGTCGGCGGCCTCCGAAGGTCAATTTATCGTGGCGGAACCGGCGTCCGCCAATAACCTGGTGATAACCGAGCTGATGTACAACCCGCCCGCTGCCACCGCTGGTGAGCCGGTCACCGATAAAGAAAATTTTGAGTTCATTGAACTGCGTAACATCGGACCGAACACGATCGATCTGACAGGCGTCCGATTCACGGCGGGAATTTCGTACGATTTCTCCACGGCCAGCGTCCGTTCGCTGGCGCCAGGCCAACATCTGGTGCTCGCCCGCAACCTGTCGGCGTTCCAGGGTCGGTATGGCAAAGATCCTCTTGTCGGAGGCACCTACGAACTTTCAACCAGCAATAGCCTCAGTAATGGGGGCGAGCTGATGACATTGGTCGATGCCCATGACCAGGTCATCAAGTCGTTCACCTACGACGATGACCCAACGACCACTCCTCCCTGGCCAACCACGCCAGACGGACAAGGGTTCTCTCTCAGCATCCGCCGCACGACAAAAAATTACAACGCGCCCGCGAGCTGGCGAGCGAGTTATCGCCGGTTGGGGACGCCGGGGTTCGAAGAAAATGACTATCCGGACGGCCTGACCTTGTCGGACGATATCGTCGCGGAGAACGCCGCGGATGCTATCATCGGAACTCTGGTAGCTGCGGATCCAAACAGTGTGGATTCCCACAGCTACACAATTCGGCCCGACAGCGACGGGACGAGCTTCACCATTTCTGGCAATAAGCTGCTCGTTGGATCAGTACCACTCGACTACGAAACTGGATCGACGCGAACCGTTACCGTTCGCGCAACGGATCCGGGTGGGCTGTTTATCGACAAGTCGTTCACCATCCGTGTGACCAACGTCAACGAGGCGGCTCACAACGTCGCGCTCAGCAACGATCACCTGGAAGAGAATATTTCCGGGATTGTTGTCGGCAACCTCTCCGCCAGCGATCCGGAATCCAACGACACGCATACATTCACGGTTGACGACGATCGTTTTGAAGTGGTTGGCAGTGAATTGCGGCTGCGAGCCGATAAGTCGGTGACGCAGAATGCTGGACCTTCGCTCGTGATCTTCGTAACGGCGGTCGATTCGGGCACTCCGCAACGCGCCGCCGAGTTTCAAATCACTTTGAACGTCGATGCCAACCCCTTCCCATGGCACAACAGGAAACTTCCACTTGACGTCGATGATGACGGCAATATCCTGCCCGCGGACGCGATCAGAATTATCAACGAGCTGAATCGCCCGTTTACTTCGCGGGAAAATCTGCTGCCGCCGACGCGCCCCCAATCGGTCATCGATCGATTTTACGATGTCGTTGCGGATGGCCTCGTGGTTCCCTTCGATGCACTCCGGGTCATTAACCACCTTAACCACTCGCCGGACCCCGAGGGCGAATCGACGATTCTCCGTCGATGGGAGGGAGCCAATGCCTGGAACACTCTATCCGTGTCGCGCGGCACAATCGATGTTCAATCCGCTCGATCGGAAAGGCAGTCCGTTCTTACGCTGGGATCGGGCCGGGAATCCTACCTCGGCTTGATGTCGATTCTGTTCGTGACACCAACCACTCAGGTGTTGATGTTCCCCGGCCGCAGCGCGATCGTGGAAAACGTCCAATATGGGTTGGAGGATTTGCGTCAAAGCACCGTCATCCGCGACAGATTGGATGATCACATTGCCGATTGGCAGGACTTGTAGCCTGGAAGGGTGGGAGGACCTCGTACTCGATGGCGTCCAGTGCCACGCTTCATTCCACAGGATCGATCGAGCCAGCATCAAGAAGCTTGCACGGTCCTGATCGCACCATGCGAGTACGAGTGCGAGTAGGAGTACCCCTTCGCTGAGTACGAGAATCGATAGTCCGAACGGCAGTTGCGCTGGTTCGAATCCTCAGATTCCCTGCAGAGCATTTTGCAGGGTCCCCAGGTAGAACATGAAAAGGCGAATAATCAGGAAGATGATGAACGTCGCAACACATCCCCAGATGCCGAACGTGGCGAAGGTAGTGAGTACCTTCGTGGCGGTTTCGGCGCGCTGGGAATACTCGTCCGAGAGATGGATCATCGACTCCGACAGCCGTCCGGAGATTTCGGCGGTTTCCAGCATGTTCAAGAACTCGGCGGAAAACTGCCTGGTATCCCGCAGGGCCTGGTGGAATTCGAACCCTGCCACAATCGACTCATCGACCTGTTTTGCCACGGCCAGAAAATGAGGCATCGCGGAACTGCGCAGGGCCATGCGGATTGAGCCTCGAGCATCAACACCCGATTCGAGCGCCATCGAGAGCGTCCAGGTCAGCCGCGCCAGCGCCATTGTCTCGATCGTGTTGCCGATGTAAGGGATTCGCAACACCATTCGCAGCGGGACGTCGCCGAACCACTGTCGCCTGATGGCGAAGTAGGCCAGCATGGCGCCGGCCACGATCGTAGCGACGATCCCGATGTAGGCAATCAGTCCGGAGTTTCCCAGCAGGCCGAAGCCGAGGATATCGATTGCCTCTCCGCCAAAGGCGGGAACGACCTCGCCCAGGAACCAGATCAGGAACCCGACGATGAAGGTGGCGGCGGCCAGTTGCATCATCGGCCAGGCGATGCCGGAAATGAACGTGCGCTTCAGGCGGGACATGTGGTCGAAATGTTCCGCCAGTCGCTCGAGCACCTGTTCCAGCCGACCGGTCTTCTCACCAACCTCCACAAGTTCCCGCACCATGGGTGGAAACAGTTCCCCCTGGGCGTTCATCGCTTCGGCCATCGTGTCGCCGCGGGAGACACGCTCGAGAATGTTCTGGTACGACGAGCGGAACCGATCCGGCGCGCGTTTGGCCTCCATCTCCCAGAATTTTCGCACATCGATTCCCGAGTGGATCGCGGTGGATGCCCGCCGGAGGAACGGGAGCAGATATCGCAGTCCCATGCGCGGTCGAAAAATGTCGGCGATCAGCTCCAGTGCTGTACGGCCGGATATTCGGGCAGCCATTTCGGCCGAAGTCGGATTGGGCCGGGAATTTTGTTCCCCGTTCTGTCCGAAGGCGGAAGCCTGACCCTGCGATTCGCTCATGACTCCCCACTCCTGGCCGAAACTGCCGATGATCCGGGAATTTGTGTCCTACGGTAATTCGGCCTCAGCTGCTTCAGCTTAGAACCGGCCTCAGGGAAATGAAAGGGGCGCGGGGTGCCGGACGGCGGGATTCGGGCTGCCCCCGCCTCAACCGAATCGTCGTCTGATAGAATCGGGCCCGACACCTTTCCGCGGCGAAACCTTGCCGCAGCGGAGCATTCTCAGCCCCTATGTCGCAGAAGACCGTTTGGGATACCGTGGTGATTGTGGGGGTCGGCCTCATTGGGGGTTCGATCGGCCAGGCGCTGCGCAAACGCAAATTGGCTCGGCAGGTACTCGGCGTCGGTCGTCGTCCCGCCGTCCTGCGAACGGCGGTGGCGCGAAACGCGATCGACCAGGCCAGCCCCGACCTGGAGGCCGCAGTCCGGGATGCCGATCTGGTTATCGTTTGTACACCGTTGGCGACGATCTGCAAAACGGTCCAGGCGGTAAGGAAATCGTGCCGCGCCGATACCTTAATCACGGATGTTGGCAGCACGAAGGCCAGTATTGTAGGCGGAGTGGAATCGGCCGCAGGCAGATCGCGGTCCGCGGTGCTCGGCACTTTTGTCGGCAGTCATCCCATTGCCGGAAGCGACAAATCAGGGGTCGAATTCGCCGATCCCGATTTGTTTGACGGGCGCATGACGATCGTGACGCCGCCATCCGCGGCTTCCTTTCTGGCGGCGCACGCGGATTCTGTGGAGCAGGTATGCGACTTTTGGAGAAGTTTAGGTTCGCGTTTGGCGCTGATGACGCCGGAAGCGCACGATGAAGCATTGGCCGCGACCAGCCATTTACCGCACCTGGTCGCATCGGCATTGGCCGGCGACACGCCCCTGGAATTGCGCGAGTTCGTGGGGCCGGGTTGGCGCGATACGACGCGAATCGCGGCGGCCGATTCTTCGCTCTGGACCGAAATCCTGATCGACAACGGTCGGTTCACTCTACAGGCACTGGATCGCCTGGTGAAGCGTTTGAAGGCCTTCCGTTCGGCGATTGGAAAACTGAATTCGGACGAACTGCAGCACCTCTTGCACGAGGGAAAAACCAGCCGTGACGCTATGGGAAATTGACGTTTATCCCGCCAAGGGCCAGCCCGATCTGCTGGGTCGCAATGCACTGTCGGCGGCCAGGGATTTTCCATTCGGGCACGCACTGCGTCTGCAGGCCGCGCAAGGATATCTGCTGCAGGGGGGCGTGAACGAGCAGCGGATCCGGGCGATCTTGAACGACCTGCTGGTGGACGCCGTGGTGGAAAACGCGGTCATTGCGCCGACCGGCGATCCCGCGTTGGTCAGACCGCCTGGGGACTTTCCGTTCCTAGTGCACGTATTGCCCAAGCCGGGCGTCATGGATCCGGTCGCTCAAAGCGCGCTGCAGGTGATCCAATCGCGCGGGGAGGCCGTGGATGCGGTGCGCACCATGCGCAAATACTGGATCGGCGGCATCGACGAGCAGCAACTACGCTTGCTATGCGGCAAAGTCCTTGCCAACGATTCGATCGAGCAAGTCATTGTCGGCCCGCTGTTGTTGCGGCAGTTGGAATCGGCGTCGCCCTCCAAATTCACGCGGATCGTCGTACCGATTCGAGGACTAGACGATGCCCAACTGATGGAACTCAGCAGGACCGGACAACTCTATTTGACGCTCGTGGAAATGCGTACGATCCAGCAGCACTTCCGCCAGCTCGATCGGGACCCAACCGACATCGAACTGGAGTCGATCGCGCAGACCTGGAGCGAACATTGCAGCCACAAGACGCTGGCCGGGCGGATCGCCTACCGCGACGAGAACGGCGAGCGGACATTTCAAAATATGCTCAAGGAGACAATCTTCGCGGCCACGCACACGCTGCGCCAGCGCATGTTAGAAAACGACTGGTGCGTCAGCGTTTTCAAGGACAACGCCGGGATCGTGCGCTTCGACGAGAACTTCAACGTGGTATTCAAGGTCGAAACGCACAATCATCCGTCGGCGATCGAGCCGTACGGGGGTGCGAATACGGGCATCGGTGGCGTAATCCGCGACCCGCTGGGAACGGGGCTGGGCGCCAAACCTGTCTGCAACACGGACGTTTTCTGTTTTGCGCCACCCGATACCCCATCCGAGGATCTGCCACCCGGCACATTGCATCCCCGTCGCATCATGAAAGGGGTCGTGGCCGGAGTGCGGGATTATGGAAATCGCATGGGTATTCCGACCGTCAATGGCGCGATCTATTTTGATCCGCGCTACCTGGGCAACCCGCTCGTCTATTGCGGCAACGTGGGGATCATTCCGCGCGACAAGTCTTTCAAAAAAGCGCAGGCGGGCGACTGGATCGTGGCGATCGGCGGCCGCACGGGCCGGGACGGCATCCATGGAGCGACCTTCAGTTCGGCCGAATTGACGAGCGAAAGCGAGTCGATTTCCGGCGGTGCGGTTCAGATCGGCAACGCGATCATGGAAAAAATGGTGCTGGATGTACTGCTGGCCGCGCGCGACCGGGGGCTGTTTAGCGCGGTCACCGACTGCGGAGCGGGCGGCTTCTCGAGTGCGGTGGGCGAGATGGGCGAGGAGATCGGCGCCGAAGTCTGGCTGAACAACGCCCCACTTAAATACGAGGGACTCTCCTATGCCGAGATCTGGATCTCCGAGGCCCAGGAACGGATGGTGCTTTCCGTGCCACCAGAGTCATGGCCGGAATTCCACGCATTGTGCGCCGCGGAAGATGTGGAAGCGACGATCCTGGGCCGGTTCGTTCCCACGGGTCGCTTGAAGCTGCTGTACGAAGGCCAGGAAGTGGGCGACTTGAGCATGGAATTCCTGCATGGCGGTCGGCCCCCCGTGGTCCGGGATGCGGTCTATCAGCCGCCGACCGTCGAGCCGTTGCGCGACGCCGGCGGCGGGCCGGCAGCGGACGGCATGAATAGCCTGGCAGATGCACTGCCGAAGATCCTGGCGTCGTTGAACGTCGCCAGCAAGGAGTGGGTGATCCGCCAGTACGATCACGAAGTACAGGCGGGCAGCGTCATCAAACCGCTGGTCGGCGTCCAGAATGACGGCCCCAGCGACGCGGCGGTCATCCGACCGATCCTCAACTCCCAGCGCGGCCTGGTGATCGCCTGCGGCATGAATCCGCGGTACGGCGACTTCGATCCGTATCATATGGCGGCCAGCGCCATCGACGAAGCGATCCGCAACTGCATTGCGGTCGGCGCCGATCCCGGCCGAATCGCGATCCTCGACAATTTCTGCTGGGGCCATACCGATCGCCCCGAAACGTTGGGATCCCTGGTCCGCGCCGCGCTGGCCTGCCACGACATCGCCATTGCGTACGGCACGCCGTTCATCAGCGGTAAGGATAGCCTGAACAACGAATTCAGCTACCTGGATAACGGACAGAAGCGGACGATCGCCATCCCGGCGACACTGTTGATCAGCGCCCTGGGGCAGGTGGACGATATCCGGAAATGTGTGACGATGGATATCAAGCGGGCTGGAAACCCGCTTTATGTGGTCGGCTCGACCTACGACGAATTGGGCGGTTCGCATTACGCGTTGGTCCGCGGCCTATCGGGAGGGCAAGTGCCACGAGTGCGCACGGAAACAGCGCGACGGACTTTCGAATGCCTGCACCGCGCGATGCACAGCGGATCGGTCCGATCGTGCCACGACGCCAGCGAAGGCGGGCTGGCGGTGGCGGTCGCCGAAATGTGCTTCGCCGGCGGCCTCGGCGCGGAACTGCAGCTCGAAAAAGCCGACTACCAGCCGGGGGAATCTTCGAACTATCGCGCTGTGGCGCTACTGTACTCCGAGTCCAATTCGCGCTTCGTGGTCGAGGTCGACGCGGAGCGGCAGACTGAATTCGAAGCGGCGATGGCGGGCGTGGCGGCGAAGTGCGTGGGACGCGTGACCGCGGCGCCCGAATTAAAGATCGACCTGCCCGTCAGCGGCTACGATTTTTGCTGGGATCTGGCATCCTTGAAGGAAGCCTGGCAGGCGCCTTTGCGCTGGTGATCGCGGGGAGGATGCAATGACGACAGGCACGAACCTTGTGTTAATGGAGCAATTATGGCTACGCCTCGCGTCCTGATCCTGCGCGCCCCGGGAACAAACTGCGATCAGGAGACCGCCTTCGCGTTCCAGCGATCCGGTGCGGAAGCGGAAATCCTGCACGTCAACCGGCTGCTCGAGGCGCCGCGCAGACTGGGTGACTTCCAGATCGTTTGCGTTCCGGGCGGCTTCAGCTACGGCGATGATCTTGCGGCCGGCCGTATTCTGGCCAGTCACATCCGCAGAAAACTGGCGGATGAGTTGCGGGAATTCAAGGCCGCCGGAAAGCTGATCCTGGGAATCTGCAATGGATTCCAGGTGTTGATCAAGTCGGGCGTATTGCTGGCGGATGACGCGCAGGGCATGCCGGCGACGCTGACGATGAACGAATCGGGAAAATACGAAGATCGCTGGGTGAACTTGATTGCCGACGGCTCGAAATGCGTTTTCCTGGAGGGGATCTCCGCGCTGACGCTGCCCCTGGCGCATGCCGAAGGCAAGTTCGTGGCGCGAAGCGATGCGATCCTGCAGTCGCTCGACGCGGCCGGACAGCTCGTATTGCGCTACACGCGTTCGGATGGTCAGCCAGGTAACGACGTGCCCTATCCCCAGAATCCGAACGGATCCCAGGCCAACGTGGCGGGCATCTGCGATCCAAGCGGCCGGGTCTTCGGCCTGATGCCGCACCCGGAACGGTACATGGACCGGACACAGCATCCGCGCTGGACGCGCGGCGAGGGACACGATCCGGGCGACGGACTGCGCATTTTTGAAAACGCAGTGCGCTACCTGCGGTAGACGGATCGGCCCCGGCATGCGGTGACCGTCGAACGCGCAAGTCGTCATCTTCTCCGTCAGCAGCTCCGGCCTTATCCTTCTTGGTCTTCTCTGTGTACTCTGTGGTTGTTTGTACCTCCAGGTCGCCGCCCACGGAAATCGAAGACAACCACAGAGAGTACAGAGGACACAGAGTGGCCCTCCGAAGCTCCTGGATGCATCGTGGAACCGGCCGCATTATTTCTGTTGGCGCTCGCACTCCTTCTCAGACGCCGCGATAGCAGGCTCGTCGAGCAACGGCAATTCGACGACGAATTCCGAGCCCGGATCGCGGCCCCGATCACGGACGCTGATCTTGCCGCGCAGCCGCGAGACCAGCGTCCGCACGATGTACAGCCCCAGACCGGTGCCAGGCTGTTTGCGTTCCAGCTCGGACCCCAACCGCACAAATCGGCTGAAGATCTTGCGGCGCTGCGCCGGAGGAATTCCGCAGCCATTATCGGCGATTCGCACCTCGATCCGATTTCGAAGCAACCTGCGCATGCGAATTTCGATCCGCGGTTCGGCGCCAGAATATTTCACCGCGTTATCAATCAGGTTGCGGAAGATCAGGTCCAGATCGACGTGCCGCGCCGGGATCTTGCCGACCAGCAGCGCCAGGCGAAAATGCTGTCCCGTGAGCCGATATCGGACCTGGATATCGTGCACGCAATCCCGCAGCACGCCGGCGACGTCGACTTCCTCATACTCGGATTCCAGCGGCTTTCGGTCCAATCGGGCCGCGTCGAGCAGGTGGTTGATCAACTGATCCAGCCGTTCGACGTCCTCCAGCATCACGCGATTGAATTCGGACTGCTGTTCCACCGTTACGGGGCGGCGGTTAATCGTCTGCAGGTAGAGCTTCAAGGAGGCCAGAGGCGACTTCAGTTCGTGGGTCACGCTGTCAATGAAATTTGATTGGCGGCGGTTGAGGTTGATCGCTTTGACGGTCAACGTGAGGTAGAGGACGACACCGACGATTACCACGATCAGGAAGATCGCTCCGACAGTGAGCAGCGTCCAATAGAGCGGCGCGAATTCGTTGTCGGACAGTGCGCCGAAGACCGCCAGCAGCACCCAGCCGACGGTCAGCAGCACCAGCAGCGTGATCATGATCACGCCCAGCGTTATCGGCCAGCGGAGGGAACGGCGTTCGAGCATGATCTCAATCTACGGCGGCAGCGGGCGCAAGGGAATCGGGCCGACGGGATCAGGCCTTTTCGTCGCCCGTTTCCAGCACCGCCAAAAACGCCTTCTGCGGGATGTCGACCTGACCGATCGACTTCATCCGTTTCTTGCCTTCACGCTGCTTGGCCCACAGCTTTCGCTTGCGGGTGATGTCGCCGCCGTAGCATTTGGCGGTAACGTTTTTTCGCATCGCGGGCACGGTTTCCCGAGCGATAATCCGCGAGCCGATGGCGGCCTGCACCGCGACTTCGAACATGTGCCGTTCAATTTCCGACTTCAGTTTCTTGACGATCGCCCGGCCGCGCCGGTCGGCGTCGCGGCGATCGCAGATGATACTCAGCGCGTCGACGCGGTTGCCGTTCACCAGAATGTCCATGCGCACCAGGTCGGCCGGTGAATAACCGATCAGATCGTAGTCCATTGTGCCGTACCCGCGGGTGGCGCTTTTGAGCTTGTCGTGCAGATCGTAGATGACTTCGGCCAGGGGCAGATCGTAAACCAGCATCGCGCGCGTGGGCGACAGGTGTTCGATGCTCTGCTGCACACCGCGCCGATCGTTGCAGAGCTTCATCACGGTCCCGATCGATTCCGACGGCATGATCAGGCTCACTCGCACGATCGGCTGCCGAAACTCCTCGATCGCTCCCGAATCGGGCACTTCCTGGGGCCGATGGATTTCCATCAATCGGCCCTCGCGCGTGAGGACCTCGTAGGTCACGTTGGGCGCGGTCTGCACCAGGTCGACATCCGATTCCTGTTCCAGCCGTTGCTGGACGATTTCCATGTGCAGCAGGCCGAGGAATCCGCAGCGGAAACCGAACCCGAGCGCTTCGCTTGTCTCCGGCTCAAACTCGAAACTGGGATCGTTAATATGCAGCTTTTCCAGCGCGTCCCGCAGTTCCTCAAAATCCTGACCGTCCGACGGATAGAGACCGCAGTAGACCATCCGTTTGGGAATCTTGAATCCCGACAGCGCCGCCGCGCCGCGGTCGCCGGGAATCGTTACCGTGTCGCCGACATTCACCAGATCGAGCGACTTGATGTTGCAGATCAGGTAACCGACCTGCCCGGCCTGCAGCGAGTCGCAGGGGCGCTGGTGAGGCACAAACTGGCCCAATTCCAGCACTTCATGAGTGGTGGCGGTGCTGATCAGCCGGATCTTGTCTCCCTTCTCGACTTTGCCATTCATGAGCCGCACGTAGATGATCGCGCCACGATAGTCGTCGTAGTGGGAGTCGAAGACCATCGCCTGGAGTGTGGCCTCGGGATCGCCGGTCGGCGCGGGGACGCGCTGGACGATGGCATCGAGCAGTTCGCGGACTCCCAGGCCGGCCTTGGCGCTTACCTTGAGCACCTCCCCCGGATCGATCGCCAGCGTGTGCTCCATTTCCGCCGTGACTTCGTCCACGCGCGCATGCTTCAGGTCGATCTTGTTGATCACCGGGAGGATCGTCAGTCGAGCATCCATCGCCGCAAAGGCGTTGGCGACCGTTTGTGCCTCAACCCCCTGAAACGCGTCGACCAGCAGCAGCGCGCCCTCGCAGCACATCAGGGACCGGGAGACCTCGTAATGGAAATCGACGTGCCCCGGGGTGTCGATCAGGTTCAACTCGTACGTCTCGCCTTGGCATTCGTACTCCATCCGTACGGCGCGGGCCTTGATCGTGATACCGCGCTGGCGCTCCAGCTCCATATCGTCCAGCATCTGCTCCTTCAGCTCGCGCTTCTGGACGGTGCCGGTGGCTTCGATCAAACGGTCGGCGAGCGTACTCTTGCCGTGGTCGATATGGGCGATGATGCAGAAATTCCGGATATGTTTGCAGTCGATGGTCATCGAGTTCTCGATCATTGGGGCTTGAGCAGCTGCATGCGGGCGATTCCCGCGGCGCCGACAAATCCGGCGTCGCCGCCCAGAGAGGCGTAGTCGATCGTCGTTCGCTTCGCCAGAACCGGGAAACAGCGCGCCTGAACCTCCTGCCGGATCCGACCCAGGAATTCACGGCCCAGGGGCGTTTCATGCGCGCCGAACGTCATCGCTCCACCAAGGATCACCGCCGCCGGGTCGATCGTGTGCATCAGGCTCGTGATCCCCACTCCAAGGTACATGGCCGTATCCAGTACAAGTTCCCTGGCCAACTCGTCGCCCTGCTCTGCCACCTGCCCGATCAACAGGGGGGTCAAGGCCGTGAGGTCGGAGCGAAACGAACTCAGGCGACTCGGACGGCCCGTCAACAACGCTTCTTCCGCACGCTTCAGCAGTGCCGTGGCGCTGGCATACGCTTCCAGGTGTCCGCGATGCCCGCAGCCACACAAACGGGCATCGGCATGATAGTCAATGATAATGTGTCCGCATTCGCTGCCGTGGCTGTTTTCGCCGTCGACCGATAGATCGCCGATGATGATGCCTCCACCCACCCCCGTGCCCAATGTCAGCAGAACGATGCTGTGATATTCTCGGCCCGAACCGACCCAGAATTCACCAAAGGCGGCGGCATTGGCGTCGTTGGCGAACGCCACCCGACAATTCCCGCACGACTCCGAAACCCGGTCGCGAAGCGGGAAATGCTCCCACCCATGAAGGTTGGGCGGTTCCAGTAACATCCCGCGCGGGATATCCATCGTGCCCGGACTGCCCAGGCCGATCGCCGCCAGATCGCCCAGCGACAGCCCCAGCTCGCCGAGCATCCCTTGCAATTCCTCGGCAAAACGCTGGCACGCCGCCTGCGGGCCCAAATGTGTCAAGGTCGGAATTCCCGACTTGGCGACCGTGCGACCCTGGTTGTCGACGATCCCCAGCTTGATACTTGTCCCGCCTACGTCCACTCCGGCGAACAGTGGCGGTTCCGCGTCGGCGATATTCATCCGTGCACGAAGCTTGCTTGTCATTCCAGCCGTTTCCCTTTCCCAATTCCAAGTTCAATTGTAAAACGAGCCGCCATTCGAGGGAATGTGACTTGCCCCCCGCCAATCTAATAATCGATACGCACCGACCGTCAGCCGCCCGACGACAACTCCCAACCGACGAGGGACAACTGCTATAATCGGCCACCATGCTCGAACGATCGCGTGCGAAAAACCCCTTCTACGTACTCTTGGTGCTCAGCGGTGTCGCATTCACAGTGACAGCGTGTGCGTATGGCGTGATGACCGTCCGTGGGCTGCGGCCCGAGACAGCGATCGTCGACGATCAGGCGGGAGGCCTGTTGCCGTTTTTGGACCGGCATGGGGGCAAACTGATGCTGGCGGAAATCACGGTGCTGGCGGCCTCCAGCCTGCTGGCGATGCTGACGGATGACTATTGGAATCGCCAAAACGAGTCGATTCGGAGTTGAACCAACCATGAAAGTAACGCATTACGAGCAGGTCGAGGCGCAACCGGTATCGATGGAAGGATCGGCGGGTTGTACGGTGCGCTGGCTGGTCGGCGAGCGGGATGGCGCTCCCAATTTCGCCATGCGGCAGTTCGAAGTCGCCGTCGGTGGCCACACTCCGCGGCACTTTCACGACTACGAGCACGAAGTTTTTGTGCTGGAGGGAGCGGGCGAGGTGACGGAAGGCGACCGGCGGCATCCACTCAAAGCGGGCGATGTGGTGCTGGTGAAACCGAACGAAGTGCATCAGTTTCTCAACACCGGTTCAGCTCCGCTGAAGTTCCTCTGCTTGATCCCCAATTCGGCCACCGGGAAGAATGTCACGGTCGCTCCCGAGTGTGGAATCGAATAATCGCCAGGTTCCCCCGCCTATGGACAGCTCACGTCATGATGCGGCGGCACAGTGCGCCGAGACGCTTCGGCAGCTTGTGCGGCACCACGACCTCAAGTACTACGTGGAGGCCGCGCCCGAAATCAGCGATCTGGAATACGATCGGCTGTTGACGGAACTTCGAACGATCGAAGACGCGCATCCCGAACTGATCACACCCGACAGCCCGACGCAGCGCATCGGGGATCAGCCGGTGCCGCACCTGCGGCAGGTGGCTCATCGGGTTCCGATGCTATCGATCGAAAACACCTACACGATCGAGGATCTGCTGCAGTTCGGACAGCGCACCGCGAAACTGCTCGAGGATGAGCCGATCGAATGGGTGGTGGAGTTGAAGATCGATGGCGTCGCCATGTCCCTGGTCTACGAGCAGGGATTGCTCGTCCGAGGCGTAACCCGCGGCGACGGCCAGGTGGGAGACGACATCACGCACAACGTGCGCACAATCACCGACATTCCGTTGCGGCTGCTGGGCGAGGAAATTCCATCCGTTCTGGAAGTGCGCGGCGAAGTCTACATGACAAATTCCGACCTGGCGTCGGTGAACGAGCAGCAGCAGCGCCTTGGTGACATCGTGTTCGCAAATACGCGCAATTGCGCCGCCGGGGCGATTCGGTTGCTCGACCCTCGCATCGCCGCGCGTCGGCCGCTGCACTTTTTTGGACACGGGATCGGTTACAGCGAAGGACTGCGCGCGCGGACCCATTCTGAATACCTCCACGATCTCTCCCGGTACGGTCTCCCGGCGACCCCTTTGGCGCAATGTTTTTCCGATTTTCAATCCGCCGTGCGGCATTGCGAGACGCTGATCGAGAAAGTCGGTGAACTTGACTTTGAAATCGACGGGTTGGTGCTGAAGGTCAATCGGTTCGACCAGCGCGATCGTCTGGGGGCCCGATCCAAGAGCCCTCGCTGGGTCATCGCCTACAAGTTCGAAAAATACGAAGCCCCGACGACGCTCCTGGCGATTTCCGTGCAAGTGGGCAAGACCGGCGCGATCACGCCGGTGGCGGAACTGGAGCCGGTGCAGCTGGCAGGTACGGAAGTTTCCCGCGCCAGCCTGCACAACGCCGAGGAAATCGAGCGCAAGGACATCCGCGTCGGTGACCGCGTCATCGTGGAAAAGGCAGGCAAGATCATCCCCCATATCGTCCGCGTCAACAAACATGAGCGGACTGTCGATCTACCCCAATACGAATTCCCGACACACTGCCCGGCTTGCGGAACGGGACTTGTCAAGGACGAAGGCGGGGTCTACATCCGCTGTCCGGCGGCCGATTGCCCGGCTCAACTCAAGGAACGACTTCGATTTTTCGCCAGCCGCGGCGCGATGGATATCGAAGGGCTGGGCGACAAACTTGTCGAACAGCTTGTCGATTCCGGGTTGGTCCGCGGTTTCGGTGATCTGTATCGGCTGACCGCCGAGCAGCTTGCCGGCCTGGAGCGGATGGGAAAAAAATCGGCGGATAACCTGCTCGAGGGAATCGCCGCCAGCAAAGGCCGGGGCCTGGCGCGGGTCTTGAATGGTCTGGCGATTCGCCACGTCGGTGCCCGCGTTTCGACCATCCTCGCCTCCCACTTTGGCACCATCACGGCGATGCGCGACGCCACGCTGGAGCAGCTGGGCGACGTTCCAGAAATCGGACCGGTCATCGCGCGCAATGTGCATGAGTTTCTCCAGAGCGAACATGGCACGTCGACCATCGAGGACCTGGCGGCCTGCGGTGTCGACTTGACCGAAAAACAGTCGGATGCCAGGACGGCAGCTGAGGGACCGCTGAAGGGAAAGACGCTCGTCGTCACAGGGACGCTGACTCGCTTTAAACGGGACGAAATCGAACAGCTGATCGGCCGATTGGGCGGCCGTGCCGCGTCCAGTGTTTCCAAGAAAACCGATTATCTGTTGGCGGGGGAAAATGCCGGCAGCAAACTCGACAAAGCCCGCGCCCTGGGTATTCCGGTACTCAACGAAGACGAATTTCAGGCGATGATTGACGCCCCTTCCCCGCCGGCGGACGATTCTTGAGCAAGTTTTAGTTGCGTCCCGTGATCGTTGGCCCAGATCGGACCTTTCCGGTCCGACGGGCCCGGCAGGAAAGAACCGTCACCGGACGCTGTCATACCGTTCTCTTTCGGCCAGCCGCCGCTGCCCCAACCAATCCTTGCGGGCAAGTCGCATCGCCCGCGGCGCGCCATAACGCAGCCGGTTTCAGCCCTTTTACCGGGCCTCACTTCTCCGCATCCGCTGCGCGCGAATCGAGCAGCGATCGCGCCGGGCGCATGCATGCTTCGAGCCAGCTGCCGCTCAGGTGGCGAATTCATCAATTCCTAATCTCAAGTAGGCACACAACTTAACCTGCTTTGACGAGCAGAGGGCCCTCCGAGTTCGCCGATTTCGGCGCGGCAGTTGCGATTCCATGCCATACGCCAAGGACGAAGGCGACGATGGCACTGTGGACGTGGCTGGTTTGGATGCTGACCAAAGAGGTGAATCGACCATGAGTTGCGAATTTGCAAGTTCAACGGATTTGGATCGGGATCTGGAACGACGAGTCGTGAGTTTCCTGCTGCAATGCGGCGTGCTGAGGACTTCAGGGATCATCGTGCGGGTCCAGGATGGAATGGTGACTCTGCGCGGCAAAGTTCGCTCCTTCTACGAACGCCAGCTATGCGTCCACAGCGGCCGGCGCGTGGCGGGAGTGCGGAAACTGGTCGACGAACTGGAAGTGGTGGGCTAGAACGCCCCACGCGTAGCTCGAAACATGTTTCGCGTCGCCAAAGGCTTCGCCGCGCCTCGCGCACGTCTCGAAACAAGTTTCGAGCTACAAGTTTCGAGCTACTTTTCGAGCGGTAGCTGACGGCCCTTTCTCCGAAGTGGTACGATTACGGTCGATCTTGATCGGACTGCATCGATTCCAAACGGGGAGACCGATGATGCCGCGGGCCATTTTCTTCGCGAGCGTTTTACGGAAAATGTTGCCGCTGGCTGCCTTGGCGTGGATGTTCAGCCTGGCCCCGGCTGCCGACAAGTACGTACTGGATACGTTCGACCGGCAGCGGCTTTCGGACGAGTACTATTCCGAGGGCGCCCATGCCGCGGATCTCAACCGGGACGGCATCCCCGACGTCGTCTATGGGCCGTACTGGTTTGAAGGCCCTTCCTACGAAAAAAAATATGAGATCTATCCGCCCAAACCGCAAGACAGGGAGGCATACGCCGATCACTTTTTCGTCTGGATCCACGATTTCGACGACGACGGCTGGAACGACGTTTTCACGGTCGGCTTTCCTGGCACCCCCGCCTTCGTCTACCAGAACCCCGGGGCTGCAGGTTTCGACAAACATTGGCGGAAACATCCGGTCTTCGATTGGGTCTCGAACGAATCGCCGCAACTGACGCAGCTCGTCGGCGATCCGCGTCCCGAACTTGTCTGCACGCGCGACGGATTCTTCGGCTTCGCCACCGTGAATTGGGAGAAGCCGTTCGAGCCGTGGGTGTTCCATCCGGTATCCGAGCAGATCACCGACAAGCGGTTCGGCCACGGATTAGGCATCGGCGACGTGAACAACGATGGCCGGCTGGATATCGTGCATGCCAAGGGCTGGTTTGAGCAGCCTGAAGCGGACGCGCTGACCGCGCGCTGGATTCCGCACGATGCCGCGTTCAGCACCGCCTATGGCGGCGCGGAAATGTATGTCTACGACGTCGACGGAGACGGCGACAACGACGTGATCACCAGCAACGCCGCACACGACTTTGGATTGTTCTGGTACGAACAGAAGGTCGCGGACAACGGGAGTACGTTTCAACCGCATCGGATCATGGGCTCGCACCCGTCCGAGAACCGTTACGGTCTGGTTTTCTCCGAGTTGCATTCCGTCAATCTTGCGGACATCGACGGGGATGGGCTGAAAGATATTGTGACCGGAAAGACGTATTACTCGCACCACAAAGGAAGCCCGATGTGGGACGCGGGAGCGGTTGTTTACTGGTTCAAGTTGGTGCGTGGCAAAGAGGGAGTCGACTGGATTCCCTATCAGGCCGACGGGGAATCGGGGATTGGTCGCCAGTTGTCGCTGGTGGATCTGCAGTCGGATCGGTTGTTGGATGTCGTGGTCGGGGGCATGAAGGGTGCCCACGTACTGCGGCATCGCCGCGCCGAAGTGGATAAGGCGACGTGGGAACAGGCTCAACCGAAACTGTATACGGGGCCTGCGAAAATCTCGGCGACGGGGGCGGCCGCGCTTCGCGGTCGGCGGATCCCGTTGGATGCGAAGACGGGGCGCGTTGCGGGAGCGGTCGAGGGCGAATCACTCAAAGCGAAGATTTCCGCCGGTTCCGCGGCACCGCAGCCGATGGGCGGCTTCGATGCGGATCGTTGGAGCGGCGACGCGCAGCTCTGGTGGACCGGCGCGCAGCCCGGCGACACGCTCGAGGTGGAGTTTGCGTCCAAGGCAGGCCTGTTTGATCTCGATATCGTGCTGACCTGCGCTCGCGACTACGGCATCGTGCAGTTGTCGCTGGATGGGAAACCACTCGGCAAGCCGATCGACCTTTACGATCCCCAGGTGATCACGACGGGAGTGCTGTCGTTTCCCAAGCTGGAATGGAAGGAAGGCAAACACAAATTGGGAGTGCAGATCGTCGGAGCCAATGACAAAGCCGCAAAAGCCTATATGGCCGGAATCGACTATTTGCGCCTGCGGGATCCGAACGACAAGCTGCCGGAACCGGACGAAGGCGTGAAACCGACGGCCTACGATGGACGCGTATTGAACCTCGATTTCGAATCGGGGACGCTCGATGATTGGAAGG
The DNA here is from genome assembly GCA_016872775.1 of Planctomycetota bacterium. GTDB lineage: Bacteria > Planctomycetota > Planctomycetia > Pirellulales > Pirellulaceae > VGZA01. The sequence continues at coordinate 121,933 of VGZA01000003.1, forward strand.
TCGACGGCGAAGCATTCGTCGGCCAGCCGATCCGCGATGACACCGTGGCGAAACGTCGCCCGGACATGCGCAGCGGTCATCGGGGCAATTTCTGGATCGGGGGCTACGAGAAAACGGGCGACAAGGCGACCGGCACGCTGACATCGGTCCCGTTCCCGGTTACCCATGATTACGCGTCGTTCTTGATGAACGGCGGCGAGCACGCCAATACCCGCGTGGAATTGGTGCTCAAAGAAACCGGTAACGTGTTCTACAAGGTTTCAGGTGAGAACAACGAAGAACTGCGGCAAGTCGTGGTCGACTTGCGCAAACTGCAAGGCAAAGAGATCTTTGTGCGGATCGCGGACGACAACCGTGGGCCGTGGGGGCATATCAACTTCGACCATTTTCGATTCCATGAAAATCGGCCGGCACCGCTCAAGTCAGGCGCGGCGGCGCTGGTGGTCGACGAGTATCCGCACTCGGGCTTGAACGCCGAGGAGGCGGCAAAAGCAATGAAGCTGCCGCAAGGATTCCGGGTGACGGTGGGAGCGGCCGAGCCGGACGTCATGCAGCCGATTGCGATGGCGCTGGACGACCGGGGGCGTGTCTGGATCGCGGAAGCATACGAGTATCCCAGGCGGGCCGAGGGTGCTGGCCGCGACCGGATCCTGATCTTTGAAGATCGTGACGGCGACGGTCGCTTCGACGATCGGAAGGTGTTCATCGAGGGCCTGAACCTGGTCAGCGGCCTGGAAGTCGGGTTCGGCGGCGTCTGGGTCGGGGCGGCGCCGGAACTGCTGTTTATTCCCGATCGGGACGGCGACGATCGACCGGACGGCGCGCCGGAAGTGCTGCTGGACGGCTGGGGATATCAGGACACGCATGAGACTTTGAACGCGTTCATCTGGGGTCCGGACGGCTGGCTCTATGGCTGCCATGGAGTCTTCACCCATTCGCGTGTTGGCAAGCCAGGAACTCCGGAGGAACAGCGCATTCCGCTCAACGCGGCCATCTGGCGATACCATCCTACCCGCCATCAGTTCGATGTCTTCGCACACGGCACCAGCAATCCTTGGGGTGTCGACTTCAACGACCACGGCCAGGCGTTCTGCACCGCCTGCGTCATTCCGCATCTGTTTCACATTGTTCAAGGCGCACGATACCAGCGGCAGGCGGGGGAGCACTTCAACAAGCACACTTATCGTGACATTCAAACGATTGCCGATCACGTGCATTACCTGGGCGCGACTCCCCACAGCGGGAACAACAAATCGGACGAGGCGGGTGGCGGCCACGCTCACGCCGGCGCCATGATCTATCTGGGCGGTGCCTGGCCCGACCATTACCGCAATCAGATTTTCATGAACAACATTCATGGCCAGCGCCTGAATGTCGATGTGCCGCGTCCCAGCGGCTCCGGCTACATCGGCGGCCATGGCCCCGATTTTCTGCTCACTGGCGACCGCGCATCGCAAATCCTCAACCTGCGGTATGGACCTGACGGACAGGCCTGGATGATCGACTGGTACGACATGCAGGCCTGCCATACTGGCGACGTCAAAGCCCACGATCGCAGCAACGGGCGGATCTACAAGATCCAGTACGGCGATCAGCGTTCCCCACCGGTCGATTTACGTGCGGCGACCGATCTGGAACTGGCGAACCATACGCTGCACAAGAACGACTGGTTCGTGCGGCACGCGCGGCGACTGTTGCAGGAGCGAGCCCAAATGCGGCCGATCGCCGGCGATGCTCTCGGTCGGCTGCGCGAGATCGCCGTCAGCCACGCCGACGACACGCGCCGGCTGCGCGCAGCCTGGGCGCTGCATGGTGTCGGTGGAATCGATTCGGCCTTGCACCAGAAACTGACGGTCGACTCGAGTCCTTATCTGCGCGGCTGGAGCATCCAGCTGGCGATGGAGCCGGGCGCGGCTCTTCGCGAACAGATGCTGGACGAGCGAGGATTGGACAAACTGGCGGAGATGGCGCGAAGCGATCGTTCGCCCGTGGTGCGTTTGTACCTGGCGTCGGCGTTGCAGAGCATTCCAGCCGTTTCGCGCTGGACGATTCTTGCCGCATTGGCCCAACATGCGGAAGACGCTTCCGACCACAATCTTCCCTGCATGCTCTGGTATGCGGCGGAACCGCTGGCCGACCTCGATCCGGAACGGGCCCTGGCCCTGGCACTCGCCTCCGGATCGACGATGCCGTTGCTGCGCGAGCATATGCTGCGGCGCATCGGCAGTTCCGATCTGGCCGAATCGCTGCCATCGCTGTTGCGGGCACTCGGCAAATCGACCGATGCCGATTTGCAACTGACATTCCTGCAGGCAATTCGCGCGGCGCTGCGCGGGCAACGACGCGTGAGCCCGCCCGAGGAATGGCAGGCCCTCGGCGGACGTCTGGCACAGAGCCCCTCGAACGCGGTACGCCTGCAGGCAATCGCACTGGGAGTCACGTTCGGCGACCCGGCGGCAACCGCCGCGGCACGCGGGATCGTCAATTCGACAAAGTCACCCACCGCCATGCGCCAGGAGGCGCTCCAGGCCCTGTTGTCTGCGCAGGATCCGGAACTTGGATCGGTACTCGTCGCCCTGCTTGACGATCCCGCGTTGCGCGAAGCCGCACTACGCGGACTGGCGCAGTACGACGACCCGCGCACCGCTGAGTTGCTGGTCAACGCCTATGGCAAACTCGCTCCCGCGGAAAAAAGGGCCGCATTGACCACGCTCTGTTCGCGCACCTCCCATGCCCTGACGTTGCTCGCAGCCGTTGAAGCCAAAAAAATTCCCGGTACCGACCTGACGGCGGACCTCATCCGGCAGATGCAGTTCCTCAAACATGAACCTCTGCAGCAGCGATTGCAGGCGATCTGGGGCACGGCGCGCGAATCGGCCGAGGACAAACTGAAGCTGATTGAGCATTACCGGCAAGTCGTGGCGCAGTCCGAAAGCGCCGATCCTTGGCTCGGCAGAGCGGTCTTTTCCAGGACTTGCCAGCGCTGCCACATCCTTTATGGAATCGGAAACAAGGTCGGGCCTGACTTGACCGGCTCGAATCGTGTGAATCTCGATTACCTGCTCAGCAACATCGTCGATCCCAGCGCCGTGATGGCAAAAGAATACCAGCAGACGATCGTCGTTACCGACGGCGGGCTGGTCGTTTCTGGAATCGTCCGCGGCGAGGATGCCAGGTCGCTGACGCTGCAAACTGCGGATGCCACCGTCATTGTGCCGATCGGCGAAATCGAAAGCCGAACGCTGAGCGACAAGTCGATGATGCCGGAAGACCAGTTGAAACAGTTCAGCGATCACGAAGTCCGATCGCTGATTGCCTACCTGTCGGGAAAAGAGCAAACGCCGATCCTGGCGACGCAGGAGCTGGCCGAACTGATCTTCAACGGTCGTGATCTGACCGGCTGGTCGGGACAGTCCGCGCTCTGGTCGGTTGAAAACGGGGAAATCGTGGGCCGCACGTCCGGGTTGGCTCGCAACGAGTTCCTGGTGAGTGACATGGCTGCGGCCGATTTTCGGCTCACACTGGAAGTCAAACTGGTGGCGAACGAGGGTAACAGCGGCATCCAGTTCCGCAGTCAGGCGCTGCCAGGAGACGTGAAGGGCTATCAGGCCGATGTCGGGCCAGGCTGGTGGGGAAAATTATACGAGGAACATGGACGAGCCCTGTTGTGGGAAAAGTCGGGTGAAGCCGCCGTGAAGTCCGGCGACTGGAATCGTTACGAAATCGAGGCGATCGGAACGCAGATCCGCACGAAGATCAACGGTCGGCTTTGCGTCGATCTGGACGATCCGCGTGGGGCGAACCGCGGCATCTTCGCACTGCAACTGCATTCCGGTGGTCCCACCGAAGTCCGCTTCCGCAATTTGAAGCTCGAAGTGATCGACGGGGAATCGACACCGGCCGCGGGGCGCTGAACGAAAGGGATCGCGATGAGACTGTTCGCTTCCGCCGGCGCGTTGATGATTGCATTGCTGGTGCTGGAACCGATGCCCGTAAGTGCAATCGGGGAGGAAACTCTGGCAAAAGGAACTTTGGTAATGGATCTTCGTCAGGTGGCTGTTCCGGTTCAATTGCTGGCGCCCGAGGCGCGGGTGCAGGTGGCGGCGGGTGTCTGCTTTCTCGAAGGCCCGGCGATTGACGCAGCCGGCAATCTCTACTGCAGCGACATCGCCGGCAATCGCATCCTCAAGATCGACGGCCAGGGGCTTCTTTCGGTTTTTCGCGCCGACAGCGGACGCACCAACGGCAATACGTTCGATGCCCGCGGACGACTGATCAGTTGCGAAGGGGCCGAGAACGGACCTGGAGGACGCCGCCGGATCGTTCGCACCGACATGACCACCGGTGCGGTGGAAGTACTGACCGAACGTTACGAAGGCAAACGCTATAACAGTCCCAACGATGTCGTCGTCGATCCGCGTGGCAGGATCTGGTTCACCGATCCGCTTTATGCCCCCGATCGCAGCATCATGGAGCATACGCACGAGGCGGTTTATCGAATCGATACCGACAGCTCCGTTCACCGTGTCATCACGCAACCGTCGATCGGCCGGCCCAACGGCCTGGCGGTGACTGCCAATGGAAAAACGTTGTACGTGATCGACAGTAATTACATTCGTCCCGACGCGCAGCGCAAGATCTGGGCGTTCGACATCGCCGACGATGGTTCGGTGTCCGGGCAGCGGCAGGTATACGATTTTGGTCGAGGGCGCGGCGGCGATGGGATGCGGCTTGATAGCCAAGGTAACCTCTGGGTCGCCGCCGGCATTGCCGCGCCCCGGACGGCGAACGAAACCGGTGATGTCCCGACCGGCGTGTACGTGATCACACCCGACGGCAAACTGCTGGGCCGAATCCCGATCGCCGAGGATGTTGTGACAAACCTGACCTTCGGCGGACCCGATAAAAAGACGCTTTACGTCACCGCGGGCAAGACCATCTTCCGGATCTCGACCGCCGTCGCTGGATACTCGCTGTTCCCTTGAGGTCCGTTTCTAACCGCGGAGGACAGGGTGAGCGATATTACGGCGGAGGACGCGGTGAGCGCGGAGGAGATCGGCTGGATTTTCAAATGCCGATTTGAATCCGTTGGCAATTCTGCCCTGCTGGATGGCTCGTACGTCATTCCTGCAGCCAGCGCAGCAGGTGACGCGTCACCGACTGGGGGGCGTCGTACTGCACAAAATGCCCCGCTTCAGGGATCGTAACCAACGTCAATTCGTTCGCCAACCAGTTCCAGGTGCCGTTCAGACCGTCGGACAAGAGGGCCGGGTCTTTCAGTCCGTGAATCACCAGCACCGGGCAGGCGATTTTGGGAAATTCCTCCTCCGGTTCCTGGTAGGGCTCGCGCGGATAATTCGCTTTGTAGTAATTCAACATTGCTTCGATCGACGACTTGCGGAACGCTTCGACGTAAAGGGTGCGGGCCTCGGGTTCGCGGATCCAGAACGCCAGTCCTTCCGGGGCCACCAGGCGGGCGGCATCGGGCTTTTGAAACTCGCGGGCGTACTGGCTGGCGGCCTGCTGGCCTTTGTTATGAGCCAACTCGCGCAGCATGCCTCGCGGATGCGGCAGGTTCAGAATCACCAGCCGCTCGGTCATTTCCGGATGGGCCATCGCGAAACTCCAGGCCACTGCACCGCCCCAATCGTGACCAACGATCGTTGCACGCTCGCGGCCGAAATGCCTCACGACCGCGCGCAAGTCGGCGACCAGCTTGTCCATTCTGTATTGCTCGATTCCCTCCGGCTTGTCGCTTTCGTTGTAGCCACGCTGGTCGTATGCGACGACCTGAAAATGTTCGGCAAGGGCCGGCATCTGATGCCGCCAGCTATACCAGTAATCGGGAAATCCATGGATCATCACCAGCAGAGGTCCTTTGCCCCGCGTCACATAATGGAGCTTGACCCCGTCCGCATCGACGAATCCATGCTCGCCCAATGGCGGCTCCGCCGCGGCGCCCGGACTGGTGGCCAAGAACCCTATTGCGATACAAAGACACGAAACAAGCATCGCGGTGAGCATTTCCTGGGACTGGTGCATTCTGTGTGCAATCATCAGTGTGTTCCGTCTTGAATCGTGGTAGGTCGTCTGTTCTTTGGAGCAGTTTAGCACAATGGGTGAGCCGCCGTTCATGGACTTTTGGGCCCCGCTGATTTAGAATCAAAGGCCCGCCTGATCGATTTCGGCTGCCCTTTCGAGGACCTCCCGTATGCGACGCTTTGTCTGGCTGATCCTGTTACTCCATTTCACCTGCGGGCAACGGATCGGACAGCAGGCCCAGGGCCAAAACCCAGGGCAGGGGCAGCGCGACGACGAGGGAATCCGTTTTTTTGAGGAGCGGATCCGCCCGGCACTGGCCCAACACTGTTACAGCTGCCATTCTTTGGAGGCTCAACGGGCCAAGAAGCTGCAAGGAGGCCTGTTTCTCGATTCGGCCGCAGGCCTGCTGGAAGGCGGCGACAGCGGACCGGCGATTGTCCAAGGCAAGTCGGCCGAGAGCCTGCTCATCAAGGCGCTCCGGCACGACGGGCTGGAAATGCCGCCGGCCGGCAAACTGCCCGATGCTTTGATTGCCGATTTCGCGCAGTGGATCGATCGCGGCGCGCCCGATCCGCGCGACGGCGCAGTACCGCTGCGGCCCAAACGCGAGATCGACATCGAGGCCGGTCGGCGCTGGTGGGCGTTTCGGCCGTTGCGACCGGTGCCGCCACCCGACGCACCCGATCCGTCCGCTTCTGCCAGTCCGACCGCGGGATCCGGAACACCTCCTGACCGATCTCTGGTCTCGCCAATCGACCGCTTCCTGCTGCACGCGCAGCGGCAACAGGGCTTGCGACCTGGATCGCGCGCCTCGCGGGAAAAATTGCTGCGTCGAGCGTTCTTCGATCTGATCGGCCTGCCGCCAACACCGGAACAACTCGAAGCATTCCTGCGGGACGAATCGCCAACCGCATTCGCCGCGGTCATCGATCGCCTGCTGGACGATCCTGGCTATGGCGAAAAGTGGGCTCGCCATTGGCTGGATGCGGCGCGTTACGCCGAAAGTGGCGGCTACGAATTCGACGGTTTTCGGCCGGGTGCCTACCACTACCGGGACTGGGTAATTCGCGCATGGAATCGCGACCTGCCGTTCGACCAGTTCATTCGCCAGCAGTTGGCCGGTGACAAATTGACTCCGGACGATTACGACGGCGCGGCGGCGAGCGGGTTTCTGGTGGCCGGTCCTTATCCGGGCCAGATCACGGCCAAGACCGTGGAGCGTATTCGTTACGATCAGATCGACGATATGCTGATGACGGTCGGCGGATCGATGCTCGGCATGACGATCGGCTGCGTTCGCTGCCACGAACACAAGTACGATCCGATTCCGCAGGAAGACTATTACGCGTTGGCCGCATCGCTGCAGTCGACCGTGCACGGCTCACGACAACTCGACCCTGACCCGGCCAAGACGATCACGGCTCAGAAACAACATCAGGCCGCGACACCGGCTCTCCTGGCAGCGGTCGAGGCGTTTGCTTCCGGGCAGTTTGCGGAGCGATTCGAGACCTGGAAGGCGGAGCTTTCGAAGCAGCCGGACAGCACGCGCTGGCAGACGTTCGAACCGATCTCGGCGGCGGCCGAACGATCGTGGCTGAAGTGGCAGGCGAATGGACTGCTCCTCCACGACGGCGCGATGCCGGTTGGATCGTTGTTGAGCCGCGGGGGAGAGTCGCGGCGCGTCGGCGGCCAGGAGATCATCACGATCGTCGCCCGCACGCATCAGAAAAATATCCAATCGCTGCGACTCGACGCCTTGACCGACAAATCGCTGCCGCAAAAAGGTCCGGGCTTGAACGGCGACGGAAGCTTCCAGTTGGCGGAACTCAAGGTGCTGGCCCGGCCGCTCGATCCCCAAGCCAAGGATCCACCGATCGAGTTGGCGCTGAAGCCATCGTTTGCTGGCGGCGCCGATCCCGATCAGCCGCTGGCAAATGCGTTGGACGGAAAGATGGAGACCGCCTGGACGGTGCGCGCCACTGCCCGCGCCGACAACGCGGCGATCTTCGAACTGGCGTCACCGCTGGCGGGGTTTGATCAAGGGACGGAGCTTGAGTTTCAAATGCGGTTTGCCGATCAGGGGTTGGGCCGGTTCCGCTGGTCGTTCAGCATCGAGCCGAACCCGGCGACCTGGGCCGGCGAGGTAACCCCGCAGCATCTCGGTGAACTGCGATCGCTGCTGGCGGCCGGCAATCAACAACTCGCGGAAGGTATGCGTCGGGCGATGATGCCTTGGTTCAGTCGGTTCGATGCGGAAGCGGCAAAGGTCTGGGACGCGCTGCGCACGCATCGGCAGTCCGAACCACGGCCGTCGCTGCCGGAGGTCTACACCACCACGGCCGGTGGGCAAGACGTCTACCTGCTGCGCCGCGGCGAAGTCGACAGCAAAATCGAAAAGGCCCGTCCCGGCTTCGTACGCGTACTCTACGCGCCGACCGATGCCGTTCCTAATCCACTGGAAGAAGCAGCCACGGATCCGCGTGTGAGGTTGGCGAACTGGATGGTCGATGTCGAGCATGGAGCTGGATCGCTGCTCGCACGCGTCATCGTCAACCGACTCTGGCAGCACCACTTCGGCCGCGGCCTGGTCGCAACACCCAACGATTTCGGCGCACAAGGAGAACGGCCAAGCCATCCGGAGTTGTTGGAATGGTTGAGCAGCGAACTGGTGCAGAGCGGCTGGAAGTTGAAAGCGATGCATAAGCGGATCATGTTGAGCGAGGCGTATCAGTTGTCGCACGACGTGATCCCGGAGAATCTGGCGTTGGACCCGGACAATCGCTACCTCTGGCACTACCGACCGCGGCGACTCGACGCGGAACTGGTCCGCGACGCGCTGCTGGCCACCGGCGGCAATCTTGATCGAGCGATGTTCGGTCCGAGCCTGCTCGATGACTCGGTGCGACGCAGCGTCTACCTGCGAGTCAAACGCAGCGAACTCAGCCCCTGGCTGACGACGTTCGATGCTCCCGAACCAACTCAGAGTATTGGCCAGCGCGTCAGTACCACCGTGCCGACGCAGGCGTTGACGTTGCTGAATTCAGCGTTCGTTCGCCGGCAAGCGGAATTGCTCGCGCGCCGCGTGCGATCCGCCCCAGACGTGCCGCTCGCCCAGGCCGTGGACCAGGCATACCGCGTGGCGCTGGGCCGCGCGCCGGCTGCTGCCGAACGCGACGAAATGCTGGCGTTCATCGAGGAACAAGCGGCACTCGCCGGCAGCGACGCCACGGCCCGAGACCGGGCACTGGTTGAGTTCTGTCAGGTGCTTTTTTGCCTGAGCGAATTTATGTATATCGACTAGAGGCGCTCACAAGCGGCGCCGGGAAAGGAACCGTACGATGTTTTCCGAATCGAGTGGGCTGAGCTTACCTGAACGTCGCGAGTTCCTGCGCCGTGCCGGACTTGGGTTCGGATCGTTGGCGCTGGCTGGTCTGCTGCATGCCGAGTCTTCGGGGGCGCCGGAGCCAGCGGTACTCGACCCGCTTGCGCCCCGCGCACCTCATTTTCCGGCTAAGGTCAAATCCGTAATCTGGCTCTTTATGACTGGTGGCCCTTCACAGGTCGACACCTGGGATTACAAACCGGAGTTACAGAAACGGGACGGCCAGGACCTCGCGGGTGCCGATCCAAAAACCGGCTTCTTCACCACCAGTGGCAAGTGCCTGAAGTCGCCCTTCGAGTGGCGGCAATACGGCGAATCCGGCAGCTGGGTCCCCAACATATTTCCACATCTGTCCCAACACGTCGATAAAATCTGTTTCCTGCACTCGATGTACCTGCGGCAGAACAACCATGCGCCGGCGTCGATCGAGCTGATGTGCGGAACGAATCGCCCGGGTCTGCCTGCGATGGGAGCCTGGCTGACCTACGGTCTCGGATCCCAGAATCAGGACCTGCCCTCGTACGTGGTAATGCATGACACGCGGCCCCGAGGCGACGACCAGATCTGGTCGGCCGGATTCCTTCCCAAGACCTTTCAGGCGCTGGCGCTCGACGCCCGCCGCAAAGAAGCGATCGACAATCTGGCCCGCGATGGCGGTCATTCGGACAGCCAGCAGCGAGCCCAGTTGAAGCTGATCCGCAAACTGAACGAGGCACACGCCGCCCAACGGTCGACGCAGACCGATCTGGCGGCTCGAATTAACTCCTACGAATTGGCTTACCGGATGCAGATGGCGGCTCCCGAGTCGCTGGACCTTGGCCAGGAAACGTCCGCCACTCACCAGCTCTACGGCCTCGACCAGCCTCACTGCGCGACGTTTGGCCGCCAATGCCTGATCGCAAGGCGACTTGTCGAACGGGGCGTGCGCTTCGTGCAGATCTTCGCCGGCAAAGGCACCGCCAGCGACGGCAGCGTCAACGACGTGCCTTGGGATTGCCATAGCGATCTAGAGACAAACCATCGATCGTGCGCACTGCATACCGATCAGCCGGCCGCCGCACTGCTCACCGACCTCGCCGCCCGTGGCCTGCTCGATTCAACGCTCGTCATCTGGGGCGGCGAGTTCGGTCGCACCTCCGATTCGCAAGGCTCGAAAGGACGCGACCATAACCCCAATGGGTTCACAATCTGGATGGCTGGGCCCGGTGTCCGCGGAGGCCTGCATTACGGCGCCACCGACGATTTCGGCTACAAAGCGGTCGATAAGAAAATCCACGTTAACGACCTGCACGCGACGCTGCTGCGATTGCTTGGCCTCGAACACACGCGACTTACCTACCGCTTCAACGGCCGCGATTTCCGATTGACCGACGTCGGCGGGAATGTGCTCGGAGAAATTCTGGCGTGAAGAGGGGAACGGCTGAATTCCCGGGTGCCAGGGGGAAGTAGCTGCGACGCGGGCCGCCGAGATGCAGTTCCATTCCAAATGTCAAGGAAAGGTTATGCATCGCATCCACCGTTTGAGAACTGAATGCGAGGTTGTCGAGTGCATCGACGCGCTGCGCCAGCCAGTTGCGAAAATAATACTTCAGTCCAATGCCAAAGGGCATCATGAACGTGGTGTCCTTGATCGGCCGGTTACGCTCGTCGACAAAGCGAAACGACCCCCACCCTAAGCCCCAACTGAAGAAAGGACGCCAGGCACTGTCGCCCCAAGGGTAATACAGCAGATCGAGATCCCCGTACCAGTCGCGGCTGGTGCGGCCGTTCTGTTCCGCACCCGTGTCCGCCACTTCCAGATTGGCGAACGCGAATCGCCCTTCGATTCCCCAATAATGAGCGACATCATAACCCAGGCGATATCCGCCGAACTGCCCGGTGTGCTGATCGACGCCGTTCAGCGAACCGTAGAACCAGCCGATGTGCCAGGGCCGGTTCCGCCAGCTGGTTCCTTCCAGTGGCTCGCCCCGACCGACGTGCCGCGCCGGATCGTCGGGGTCGTCGTGCGAGAAATCGACGAACGGGAATTCGTACCACCAGCCGTCCGGCGTGGGGAATTCCGCGAGATTATCCGGTGCCGCGAACGCTTCCAGCCGGGATTCATTTCCTCCTGGCAGACCGTACGCCGCACGCGGCGCGGTGCCGATCCCGAACCGGTCGGCGACGAGTTGAATCGCGTCCAGCTCGAACAAGCTCGATGGCGTCGTCTCGTTCGGATACTCGAATGGAATTCCGGTCGGGTGTGCGATCGGGCGAGTTGCCAATGTCCAGCGATTGTGCGTCACTTGGGCCGATGAAGCCCGAGGCCCGGCGCAGGTCAGGCAGAGCACAGTCGCGGCAACGAGCGCAAAGGCAAGTCGAGTTCCTGGCCCGGCGTTCAGCGCGAGTATGGCGCTTCTCGTAAATACTTCACGAATTAGCCGCTCGGCAAACTGTGGAGAGGCCCGAGTCGGCCGAAACTTGCCCGAATCCGCCCGAAAAGTCGCGGGATTATGTCGCCGCCTGGATGCCTGTCAATGGTCGATCGGGGTCCTTGCAAACATGGGGCTTCGGTGGGTATCGTACCCGGACAAGCTCGGAGCATTGAACTGCGTTGACTGGGCAACCTTGGTAATGCAGATCGACCTTTGGCAGGCCGTAATAATTTCGGTGGAGATTTTATGAAGGAACTGAAACAGTGCACGGCGGAAGCACTAGGGACGTTTTTCCTCTGTTTCGCCGGAATTGCGGCAATTCTCTGCAACGATAAGGAAATCGGCAGCGGAGCGGGAATCGTCGGTATTGCCCTGGCGCACGGCCTGGCACTCTCGGTCGCGATCAACGCTTTCGGGGGATTGTCCGGCGCCCATTTCAATCCGGCCGTGACCATCGGCATGCTGAGCACCGGCCGAATCTCCGGGAAGCTGGCGGGCGGATATATCGTCTCGCAGTTGCTCGGTGCAACGCTGGCCGCATTCCTCTGCATGCTGATTTTCCCCTCGAAAGTCGTGGAAGCTCAGGCGTTGGGCACGCCACTTCCCGGTTCGCTATTCCAGGATCGCGTCGGCGCGATCTTATTAACCGAGTTCATACTGACATTCTTATTGATCACCGCGATCTTTGGCACAGCGGTGGACGAGCGCGGCAAGGGCGTCAAGATTGGCGCGTTTGGCATCGGGTTGACGGTGACATTTGATATCCTTGCAGGCGGCGCTGTGACAGGTGCATCGATGAATCCGGCTCGTTCCTTCGGACCCGCCCTTCTGGCAGGAAAGCTCGGCGGAGTCCACTGGTGCTACTGGGTGGCTCCCATCGCGGGAGCGGTCGTCGGGGCCCTTATCTACCACCACTTCATTCTGCCGGAAGAACGCCCCGCCAAGATATAATCACACCCTCGGCACCACCACTCCGCGGAAAGCGACGTTTTTCGTCGGCACCGAAAAGTTAACACATTGAGGCGAATGCGAAGGCGCACGGCCCCAGACTAAGAGGAACTGTTACCATGAGAAATTCGTTAGCAGGTCGGCTTCTGATATTGGCTGTCATTTGTGGTTTACCGGGATGCACGGGTAAAACACCGGCTCCGGTTGGCAAGCCAAACACGGATGCTGCGGACAAAGGGACCGTGACCCAGACGACCGACACCACGAAGGCGGCGGAGGGTTCGCCGACTCCTGCGGAGCCCGACCCGGCGCTGGTACGGCTGGGCGATTCTTCGTTGACCGCCGGGATCCCCGGCGACGGGCCGCTTACCGAATCGGTGATCGCCGCCTGGTTGGACGAGCCACGGAATCATCTTGAGTTGTCGGTCGAATTGCCGCTCGGTTTGGCCTCCGCCGCAGCTCAGATCGTAATCCCCAAGGACAATCCTTTGACGCGAGCCAAGATTGAGCTGGGCCGACAGCTCTATTTCGACACGCGTTTGTCGTCGGATAACTCCGTAAGCTGCTCTAGCTGCCACCATCCGGACGAAGGCTACGGGCGTCACACACAGTTCGGCATTGGCGTAGGCGGCCAAAAGGGCGGACGTAACTCGCCGGTCAGCTACAACCGGATCCTCAGCGCGGCGCAATTCTGGGACGGCCGAGCCGACTCGCTGGAAACCCAGGCAAAGGGGCCGATTGCCAATCCGATTGAAATGGGCAATACGCATGAGAAAGCGGTCGCAACGCTGCAGAGTATTCCCGGCTACGTGACGCAATTCCAGCGGATTTTCACGGACGGGGTGACGATCGACAACGTGGGCCGAGCGATCGCCGCGTTTGAACGCGTGCTAGTCAGCGGACCATCCGCGTACGATTACGACGAGCCGTTCCAGCGATTTGTCGCCGCGAACCAGGAGGAACTGGAGGATCTCGATCGGCTGCAACGCGAAGACCCCGAACTGTTCGCCCGCTACCAGGTGCTGAAGAAGGATACTGATGATCATCCTTACAGCGAATCCGCTCGGCGAGGTAAAGAGCTGTTCTTCAGTGAACGGGTCGGCTGCACCGCTTGCCATGCCGGGGCGAATTTCACCGACGAGCGTTATCACAACCTGGGTGTGGGAATGGACAAAGATCCGCCCGATCTGGGTCGGTTCGATCAGACGAGCAAGGAAGAGGATCGCGGTGCATTCAAGACCCCGACCGTACGAAATGTAACTCTGTCCGCACCCTACATGCACGACGGCAGCCAGGCAACCTTGGAAGAAGTCGTCGACTGGTACGACAAGGGTGGGCACCCGAATCCGCAGTTGAGTAACAAGATCAAGAAACTGAATCTCAATCCGCAGGAGAAACTGGATCTCGTTGAATTCATGAAAGCATTAACAGGGCCATTTTCCACGGTACGTACCGACCGTCTGCCATAGGGTCGGGCGTTGCGATCCGGAGCGGGCACGGACGGCATCGACTACCACCAGCCGAAGCGTGCCCCGATTGCCGGTCCTAGAATCAGCAGACCTACAACGCCGGCACCAACTGCGGCAGCCAGCACCGCCCCGCTGCCGACGTCCAGAGCCTGACGAATCTGGGGATTGAACTGGCGATCCACCGTGCGTGCCAGATGTTCGATCGACGTATTCAACAATTCCGTTGCAAACACGATCGTGATGCAGACCAGCAGGATGCATAATTCGATGCGTGGAATTTGCAGGACGATCGCCAGCGTCAGTACGGCCAGTGCACAGGGCACGTGCACATGGAAACTTGATTCGCGCCACAGACTCTGACCGATCCCAGTTCCTGCCGCTGCGAACTTTCCGACCCAGCCTTTCTTCTTCAACGAAGATTGCGTATCGTCCATGGCAGCTACTCCAGGCCCAAGGTGCCCGACGGCGGAATCTGTACTCCGCCGACGCGACCGAGCTTGCTGATCGGCAGAAACCTCGGTTCGATCGAAAAGTTGGCGCCGACATTTCCGCGGCTGACGTCCCAATTGAAACCGACCTTGACCAGGAACGATTCACCGATGCGCGTCAGGTTGATGATCTGGCCGATATTCCCGGCGTCGCCGAAATCGTAGCTGGTTCCCGCCGTGAAGATCCACTTTTCGTTCATGCGGTAATTGGCTGTGGCGGTCAGCGCATTACTGTGCACGGGACCCTCGATCGTGCGGAAACCGACGAACAGGCTGCCCAATTCCGGGCGGCTCAAGACGCCGCCAATCGACGCGGTTTTGAGCCCCGTGCCAAAAACGTCGGCGAACCCGTCCGACAATAACGTCACCCGATCGCCGATATGCCAGCGAAAATCGTAGTCGATCAAGCCGACTTCCTGACCGAAGTTGTCTCGATTGGCGTTCGGATAGACGGTCGCCTGCAGATCGAAAACGATCCAGTCGACGATCCGCTGCTGCCCCGGCAGACCGCGTTTCGTCTGCCAGCGCTGGCTTAGCCCCAAACGCGCCAGGAGCATGTCGTCGGCGACCTCGGTCGCCGGCGAGGTCACCCAGCCCTGCAGCCCGCTACGGAGCGCTACAATCCGCTCGTCAAATTTAGGATGCACATTGCCGCCAGCCGTTCCCCCGAACGTGTTGAAGAACAGCCGCCTGCGAAAATGCTCGATCGAGTCATCATCCAAGGCGTCGTACAGCGGGAACCGTCCCAGATCCCGATTGGCGTCCGCGTAGAACAGGTCGCTCTCCAACTGAATCTTGTGCGCCAGACCATTGAGATTAAACAGCTCACTTTGCACCGAGGCGTCGACGCGCCAGATCGGCAGGCTGCTACGGATTCCCGCTTGACCATAAAGCCGCGTGACGTCGTCACCCGCCAGATCTTCGCCCCAGGTCGCCGCTTCTCCCAGAACATACGGCACAACTTTGACCGGGCCGAGCTCGAACGGCAGATCGATCTCCTGCCTCGTCGCCGCCCGCAGTCCTTCCCGCTCCGCTTCCCAGGCCAAGGGATCGGATTTCGCGGCGTCCAGCGGCTGCGATGGCGTGCTGGCCGGCCGTAGTCGGGCGTAACCGACGGAACTGTGCGCGTTCCAGGTCAACCGATCGAACAGCAACGATTGTCCCAGTAGAAAATGATCGAGCCGCGGCAGCCATTCCGTCTGCGTGAAGAAGTCGTTCACCCGTACGTCGGCCGACAGTGCATACGACTGGTTCTGATCAAACCGTTTCAGCTCCAGGCCGGTCGTCTGATCCTTGTTTTGGTCCCACTCACGCTCGTAATACTGCTCCAGAAAATTCCGGTCGCTCACCAAGCCCAATTCGCCGGTGAATTGAAAACCGTTCGACAGGTATTGCCGATGCTGCCACAACACGCGTCCGCGAAAGTCCTCTTCGGGAATCAGCGTGCGTCGATCCGATCCGAGGTTGTCCAGCCCTCCGTCGTTGATCCCCCAGGCGTCAAAGTAGCCGCGATACGGACCGGGCAGGCCGAACAGAACATCACCCTGATAGCGATAATTCGTGCCGAGCCCCACGCCTCGCTCGCTGAGGAGATCGGCGGATAGCTGCCACTCGGTGTCCGGGGGTTTGGAGCCGATTCCAAACAACTGATAGGCGTCAAAGTCGAGCAGAAATTGGGTGCCGAACACACCGTCGCTCTTCAGTTGTACCCGTTGCAGGTAATACGACGGCTCTTGCAGATCGGTGGCGATCGTCGGCCAGTAAAACACCGGTATCCCGGCCAGGTAGACCCAGTTGTTGTTGCTGGTTGCGAGCGAATGATGTTCGACATCGCCCAGCCCGGTACGCGCGTCGATACGCGTTTCCTGGATGTCCTGGAATTGCACCGTCTCGGATTGCAACCAGTAGCGAGGCACTCCGAGACGGCTGGATGTCAGTGCCGCACCTTGCGCGAGATACGAACTCTCGTTCACCTGTTGCAGCACGTCCGCCTTCAGTCGCAGCAGGCCCTGATAGCCGGGCGCGGGCGTCAAGAGTTCCGCGTTTAACACCACACCGCGCCGGTCGGCGACGTTGTAATACATGCGGTCGGCATAGATCACCCGATCCCCCTGCCGAAAAACGATGTTGCCCTCCAGATAAAACTCAATCGGATGCTCCATCGCGGGCTGCGCCGGTCTTTTGCCGCCGCCCGGCAATCCAACTTTGGACAGATCGTCCGTCCAGACGACGATCCGATCGGTGACGATATCCACCACCGACGTGTCGCCAAGAACCTGCCCGAAGGGGTCCGGGACGTTGCTGATGCCATCGATGATGATGTGCACCCCCGAGTCACAAACCGCCACGGTCTCGTTCGGATCCCGGCTGTCCAGCGTACGGAAAGAGAATCCAGCGCTGCCTTGCGATTCAATCCGAATCGAACGAATGAATGCCGCCGCGCCGTCCGGCGCCGTGGCTGCATTCGACGAATCGAGGGGCCCCGGCGGAGCGCCGGATCCAAACACCGGCCCCGGACCGGGATTTGCAAACTGAGTGCGCTGTAGAGGCACGCGACGATCATTGTCCCGCGCTGCCAGAGCTCGCTGATACACCGCTGGGCGAACCGCCGACTCGCTGGCCACCGAACCCACCTGGAGTCCGATCCGACCACGCGAATGCCAGCGCCCGAACCAGGTCGGCCCTTGGTAAATCGGCGTGTGATAAGCGCCCGATTCCCCTAGCTCTTCGCGGCGAAAGTCGACGCGGCCTTCAAGATAGCCAATCACCTTGGCAACGCCTTCCGGATTGGCGCGATCTTCATCGATCCAGAGCGTCGCCTGCTCCGCGCGGGCAATCGACGGCCCCTGGCGAATCTCGACTCCGTTCAGAATCCAAACTTCGTAAGATCCCTGTCGCCAATGCTGACCCCAGGCGGCCGAAACGGAAATCGGATCGCCGACATTTGCAATCTGCCACTCAACTTCCGCTGCCGAAGTGCCGAAATTACCGATCAATCCTAACCCGCTGCATAGCACGAGTAGCGCGCGCAGCCCCGCCACGTTCAGCGACGAACCGAAACGCCGCGAACTGTTCCCGCGCACGCGAGACCACTCACGATTTTCGTACTCTGGCTTCTCGTTCAGCGTCAGGGCATCCTTGCCATCGATTGCCGAAGCGCAATGGGAAACAACGTCACGACGAACGTGGAAAATAGCGGGGCGGATTATAGGAAGCCGCCGCCAGCATGGCAATTTGAATTCGAGCCGTAGACAAGGGGAGATGGGCAAACTGCGGGAGGGAGGGTTACGGGGAACGGGGTCGGCTCGCCTGCAGGCGACGTAACTGGGCGGGCAGCGGTCGTGGGCCTCGGGTGATGGCTCCCAGTGGGACGGTTCAAACTCGGCGTCGAGCGGGACGTCGTGCGCGTCGAGCAGGCGTTGGCAGTAGGTCCACGTCGGCCCCGCCGGCATCGTCCACTGTTCCATCGGAGACTGGGCAAAATTCGTCGCCGCCAACCTGCCGTCGGCGAAGACCAAACTGGTCAAACCTGAAACCCTCAAGAAGCTCCACACCTCCGCCTCAGCTGACCCCGGAAAACCGCGATACGCCATGGGCTGGATCGTCGCCGACGGCCAACCCTGGGCCGGCGGGCCGGCGCTCACCCACGCCGGCAGCAACACCATGTGGTTCGCCGTCGCCTGGCTTGCCCCCAAGAAAGACTTCGCTGTACTTGTCGCCTGCAACCAGGCCGAAGCCAAGGCCTGCAACGACGCCGTGCTCGCGCTCATCGCCGACCACTTCAAAGGCGAGCGGCGGTAGGTGATCGTCGGTCTGGATTGCGCCGCCTCCGGTACAGAGCGATAGTTTGTTATTCGTTTTAGGCGGCAGAACGTCAGCGGACGGTATGGAGAAAAATGTTCAACAGCACCACAGGCTGTCGCCACGCCGCGTGGTCGGCG
Source organism: Planctomycetota bacterium (assembly GCA_016872775.1). Lineage (GTDB taxonomy): Bacteria > Planctomycetota > Planctomycetia > Pirellulales > Pirellulaceae > VGZA01. The sequence continues at coordinate 140,617 of VGZA01000003.1, forward strand.
GCTATTTCCTCCGGCCGGGACCCTCGTTCTGTGCCTCCTCACAATCGCGACAGCCGGTGCTCAGAGCATCTTGGCTGATCAGCAGATATCGCAGGCGGTCGGCGTCGATCTTAACAATCTCCGCAGCCCTTCTTCACTGGTGAGCATCGCAGATGGACAGGCCATTCCGGCGTGGCTCACGCTCTTCACCCACGTCTTTCCGCATGGTGGCTGGTGGCACGTACTGCCCAATGTCACGGCACTCTGGGTCTTCGGCGCGATTGCTGAGGGGGCTTTCGGCAGTTGGCGTTTCGTAGCCGCCTACCTTGCTTCAGGTGGCGTTGGAGTCTCTTGCGACCTGCTGATTCCGCCTTACCCTGCGCACCCGGCCGCTGGAGCCTCCTTGGCCATCGCCGGTATCATTGGCGCGTATTCGGCGGTCCGTTGGTCTCGTGGATTGCACACTCGGCTACAGAGCGCTACGATTATTGCGTTAGAGGCCGCCTTATCCGTTGGAGTTCTAACGTGGCTCGCGTTTCGCACGATTCCCACCGCGCCGGACCGGATCTGCTCTGTCATGTATCACTTCGTGCCGCTTCTGGTCATGTGGTTCGTGGTTCGAGCCTATGTCGGGTGCAGACGCTTTACACAGAGATTTCATGATCGATCCACCTAACCCGGCTCCTCCGACTCCCGCAACCTGTACAACTACGAAACGAAAACCATCGCCGGTTCGCCGCTGGGTTCGTCGTGGCTTTATCATCTGGGCGATTGTCTCGACAAGCTGGCTTGCCAACTCGGTACGCACCCAGGGTGTCGATCCTTCGCTGTTAGAACACAGTACTGGGGTGTCCGTTGTCGACGATGGCACGTCGATCGAGTTTCGGCCGACGACTCCTGAATCCGATACGGCACTCGTCTTTATCTGTGGTTCGGGAATCGCCGCCGAAGCATATGCTCCCCTGCTGCGGCCTATCGCAGAGGGCGGCTATCCTGTTTTCGTGGTGCGGTTGCCGATGAGATTTGCTCCGTTGGAATCTCACAAACAGGAAGCCATTGATCGAGTCCTTTTCCTCATTCGAGGGCATCCCGAGATTTCGCGATGGGTAGTTTCAGGCCATTCCCTGGGTGCAGCTCTCGCGTGCCGCGTCGCACAGTCGAATCCTTCCACGATCGCGGGATTGGTACTGTTGGGGACAACGCACCCCAAACAAGCCGACTTGTCATGGTGTCAGATTCCGGTAACGAAGGTCTACGCATCCAATGATGGCGTTGCTCCGTCTTCGATTGTCCTTGCGAACAAGGACTTGCTTCCAAAAAGTACGAAATGGGTAGAGATTCAAGGCGGGAACCATTCGCAGTTCGGCCACTATGGCCGTCAACTCTTCGACGGTACGGCAACGATCACGCGCAGCGATCAACAAGACATTGCCCGTTCGGCAATGATGGACGTTGTTCAGTACGTCGGCGAAGATTGAGTCGACGCTTCGGCAGTTCCAAGCCTCGCGTGCCGGTCCCGGTCCACGTACTGGATTCTGGACATATGGGAAACGACCGGCAGCGTTGCGCCACGCCATTCCAGGCCCCCTCATCCCCGACCCTTCTCCCCCGGAAATACCGGTGGAGAAGGGAGGATAGTCGTTTGCAAACCGCAATCCGTTCGATCGCCACCTGCTCGTGCATGCGCGGGACCGGCACGGCACCGCGTACGCCTGCAGATCGCTCGCAATCATCAGCCGCGCGTTGCTGAGAAGGCTGGAGTTCGCTTCAAGCTGTGAGCATGACCTCTGTGTTCTCTGTGCACTCGGTGGTTTTTTCCTGCATCGCCGACCCGGACGACAGTTCCAATCCTCGCTGATCCGTACACCAGATTTAAGCCGGAAAAAGTTGTCGCTCAATCTCGTCGCCCGCTAGAATGGGCCGGGTGCAACGGATATATCGCCATGCAAACACAGAACCGCAAACGCCGCGTCTTGCCATCCCTATTGCGGGTTTGTGTCGTGGTTGCAATTGGCCTTGTCCTGCTGCCTCTCGCCCCGCTGTTGATTGCGACCTACTTTGCATACGCCAGTGTGCTGCAAATCGTCATTTGGGTTTGGTGGTGTACTCGCGGTGTGAACGTACTTCTCGTGTACTCCGATAGCGCGAACTGGCACGATTACATTGAAGCGAACATCCTTCCGCGATTGCCCGCATCCTCGGTGGTGATCAACTGGTCGGATCGCCGCAACTGGAAATGGTGGTCGCTTCCAGCAATGGCAGCCCGATTCTTTGGCGGAACGCGCGAATTCAATCCGATGATCGTCATATTTCGTCCGCTGCACTGGGCAAAGACCTATCGCTTCTGGAAACCGTTCAAAGACCACAAACACGGAAAGACGGAACCGCTTCACGCATTGGAGACAAAACTGTTCAACGACTTGTGGCGTGCCGGAATCGGAACGGCCAATTAGCAACCGCATGCCGTCGGACCTATCCATGACAGTCATTGGCACATCGTGCGGTCCAAGAACCGGACAGTGGGAGCGAATATCCTGGAAACTCGTTGACGCAAAGCTGGTTACGACTTGCCACAAAAGATCATTTTACAAGGTCATTTTGAGCGGAGGAACAACACTTATGGTTGGCATTGGCATTGGCATTATGGAACTGTTGATTTTGCTCGTGATTCCGGTTGTGGGACTGGGCACACTGGCCGTTGTGTATTTTGTCGTTCCCGTTCGCGGCGGTGACCGTGAAGACGTCGCTCGCAAATAGAGCCACGTGATCGTGGGAGCCCTATGCGCCGGCGGAAGGTCATCCTGATCCTGGGTATCCTGGTCATCGCCGGCTTGACGCTCGACAACTCAATTGACCGTTTCGGCGGCTCGGTACGGTATTCCAACGATGGCAAAATCGAATAAGGCACAAAGCGTATCCGAACTTCTTGCCGCGCTTCCATCGGACCGACAAGCGGAATTCGAACAGGTGCGCAATGTAATTCGGCACAACCTTCCGCCTGGATACGAAGAAGCGGTAAGCAAGAACATGCTCGTGTATCAAGTGCCATTTGAGATGTATTCTGACACGTACAATGGCCACCCGTTATGGTACGTCGCGCTCGCATCGGAGAAATCGTATCTTTCCCTCCACTTGATGTCCGTCTATGGAGACCCAAAGCTGGCAAAGGAATTGAGTGATGGGTTCAAGGACGCGGGCAAGAAACTGAACATGGGTAAGGCTTGCGTTCATTTCCACTCCGCTCAAGACCTGGCACTTGACGTTATTGGCCGCATTGTGTCCAAGGTTCCAATAGAAAAATGGGTTGCCATAGCCAAAGCTGCTCGGCAGACAACGTCCAAGACTCGCCGCACAAAGGCGTGAACGTGCGGAAAGAATGGTTGGGAAACGAGCGGGGAGGAACCCGCACACTAATATGTCGACGCGATTTGAAATTCTGAAGAACGGCGAGCGGGTCTGCACTTCCGGTATCACCGGCGATGGCGTTCTGTCCGTTAGTGTGATGTACGTAAAACATTCCGGACATGACTCAACGCACGTACTCCAGATTGGTGGCCTCGGAATGTTTGACGGCTCGCAGGATCGTCAACATCACGCGGCGTGGCCGTCGCCGGATGTGGCGGCGGGTGACGAAATCACGATTCGCATTCTGCCGCCTGGCGAATACGACCAACCTCACGGAATGATGGGCAGTCCACGCAAGACGATCGATGATCCAGAATTCGGCAAACTCAACTATTACATCAATGCATGGGACGCTGACATCGTCTTCGACTCTGCGCCCTTCGAATCGGCACACATTCATTTGCGGGCCGACGATTCCGGCCCAACACAACACCAACGCGAGCTCCTGCGCGAGCTTCGAAGTCGCCACATGCAATTGTGGCCGGAGGTTCTTTCGGCACTGGTCAAATGCCATCCCGAGATTAAGACGTCAGACGAACTTTCCGAACGACTCGTTCCTCATGTCGGCATCAATATGTATGACGACTCGAACTCAATCGAAATCATATATAGCGTCGAGGGTGATCCTGAATCCCGCGCCTACTTCGTTACGCTGCGAGATTGGGAGATCGCCGAGGTTTGCATGGCCGAATAGCGTGGCAGGACAATGCAGCGAACCGGCGCCGCCGATCCTGTCGCCGTCAACATCGTAACGCTTTCCCGAATGCCCCCGGCCTTGCCCGGGGGAACGTTACGTTCTTTGCTACATAGCGAACGCGGATCGCGCGAGCTGCCCCGAATCCCTTTCGGTCTCGGCAAGCCGGTTTCGGAAGCAGCGCTCTTTGCTCGACCGACGATCAGCGCGCAATGCTGTGTAGCAAGAAGCGTAACAAACCCCCGGGCAAGGCCGGGGGCATTCAAGAAAAGGCCGCGTAACGATCCCCCGAACCAAAGTGTGACCTGCCACTGCCGTACCCCATGACCGTGCCGTTCCCTGGACGGACCGGTGACGACTGGAGGCCGTTTAGCGACCGGGGAAATTTCCAAGCCCTCCTCGCAAGAGAGGGGGGGGTGGGGGCACTCCCATTCGCCGCTGGACGTCGTTACAATTTCTCGACGTTCCTCATGGGTCCGTCCCCTGCCGCTCTCCACGATGGACCGCGTGATGTTCTCCCGCAATGTACACCCCTGGCCGACACGGGAACCCGCCCCGCGATGAGTCTTTCTTCGATCGTGCTGTCATGCCATCTATTTGCCGATCTGGATCTGTGGGGGCAGAAGCTCGCAACGTCCGATCTGGCCGTGATTCTGCTGTTGGTGCTACTGGAAGGGCTATTGTCGATCGACAACGCGCTGGTCCTGGGGTTGCTTGCCAAGCGGCTCCCGCCGCACCAGCGTACGCGAGCCTTGTCGTATGGGCTTATCGGGGCGCTCGTATTCCGCATCATCGCCATCAGCGTGGCCGGTTTCCTGTTGAGGTGGACCGCAGTGAAATTTGTGGGAGGGGCGTATCTGGTTTATATCGCCGTGCGGCATATTTTCTTTGAGACGCACGAGGCCCATGAGGACAAGATAATCCTTGACGAGCAGGGTCAGCCGCAGCTCGTTGATTCCGAAACAGGCCAGGAGCTCACGACCGCTGAAATCAAGTTGGAAATACTCGAACGGGTTCCGATCGGAGGCTCGCTTGTTACCGACGAGATGGTCAGCGGCAGTGATTCGCAGGAGATCGCTCGGCCGTCGCTGAGCGACTCGCAGGCGGGTGGCGCGAGCACCCGTCGCGGCAAGCACGCGGGCTTTTGGCGCACGGTGCTCGTCATCGAATTGACCGACGTTGCCTTCGCCGTCGATTCGATCCTGGCGGCGATGGCGCTGGCCGGCGGGCGGTTTGAGAAGCGATGGCTGGTGATCGCGGGTGGTTTCCTGGGAGTGGTCTTGATGCGGTTCGCCGCAGCCGTCTTTATCCGCCTGCTGGAGAGGTTTCCGCGCTTCGAAATCTCGGCCTACCTGCTGGTGGCGATCATCGGTTTCAAATTGCTTGCCGACTGGAGTTTCAATGGCGACTGGAGTTTTCGCGACTCGATGCTGGCCACGCGCATGCCACCGACTTGGAAAGCCCGGTTCGAGGACGTCGAAGTGGCTCGCGTTGACTCCGTGCGGCGCTATGAAGACTGGCTGGATCGGCGCTGGATCTTCGGGTTGAATGCCCGTTCCGTTCCGGACCCGGAAGCGCCGGCCGGGATTCCCGCGATTCGCGATCCGAACCAGCCGCTGGAGATCCCCCATCTACTCGACTTCCACGACATACGTCGGCCCGAGTGCATGAGTTTCTGGGCACTGATGATGGTCTGTTTCTGCCTGGGGTTTCTGCCACGAAAAACCGAACCGGCCGCCGCGGTCGCGCCTTAGCGAGGCGAGGATCTCCAACGCCCGCCGGATTCTGGGACGACTCCGGACAAGACAAAAATCGATTGGTGACGCCGACCTGGGCAGGCGGCAATCCTAAGAAGTTTAGCTGGTCTGAAACGGCCCAATCACCGCTTCCGCGAATCGCTCCATTTCCTCCAACTGCGGGCTGCACTGCAGCAAGAGCAGATCAACTCCGACCGCCGAAAATGCCGCGACCTGATCGAGCACCTGTTGCGCGGTCCCAATCAATCCGGAACGCAGGCCGCGATTGGAAACGGAGTAGTCCTCAAGCGAGACCTGTTGTTCAAGCTGCGTGCCGGCGAGCCATTGCTGGTAGTTGTGGTATCCCGCCGCCGACTGCTGGACGTCGGTGATTCGAGCAAGCTCCCTTTGCGCTGCGTCGCTTGAATGACGCACAATCGAATAACCGGCCACGCCATAGATCATGCGATCTTTGCCGAGCGATTCGCGGCGTCGATTCATGTCCCGGATTTTTTCGCCGATTCGCTCGGGCGGGTCGCCATGCATCACGTAGGCGTCGCACTTGCTGGCGATCAGGTTCTTCGCCGCTTCCGACTCGCCGCCGGCGTACAATGTCGGGCGTGGTCGCGTGACCGGCTTGGGTTGCAGGATCGCGTCCTTGATTTGGTAATAGCGGCCGGCGAACGAGCCTCCGTCGCGGCTCCAGAGATCATCGAGGATCTCCAGCCATTCCGCGGTACGCGCATAACGGTCGTCATGCTGCTCGAACTGCACCCCGTAGCGCATCGCCTCGTCGCGCCACCAACTTGAAACGACATTCAGCGACAATCGGCCTCCGCCGCCGATCTGATCGATATTTGCCGCCTGTTTTGCCAACAGGGCCGGATTGTGAAATGTGGGGCGCACCGCAACCATGAACTCCAGCGACGACGTGACTGCCGTCAATGCGGCGGCGGTACTCCAGGCGTCGAGCGAGGGGGCCGATTCGCCCTTGATATCGTTCAGATTCAATTCCGCCACCAGCGTCAGATCGTATCCGATCTGCTCGCTGCGCTGAGCAACGCGCCGCGCGTATTCCCACGTCGCCTGCATCCCTTCATCCTCGACATTCCGCAGCCAGCCGCCAAATACGGGGAGCCAGTAACCAAAGCGCATCAGCGACTCCTTGCCGCGCGGCGTTCGAGATAATCGACCAGTCTGGAGAACGGGTCGAAGCCGACGACATTCACCGCGTCGGCCACAAAATTGGACAAGGCGTTGACGTCGTAATACAGCCGGCGGCCGTCGCGATCGTCAATCATGTACTCGATGCCTCCCACGTCGATTTCCGCGGACCGCATGATCGATTCGCATTCCGCGACGACGTCGGCGGGCGGGGAATAGTTTTCCACCGTCAATCCGGTCTTCGGGGCGTCGATGGGGCAAGCCGTTCGTTGGAGCGCCAGGCCGTCGCTGCGCTGGCAGATATCGGCGGGGCAGAGATTGAAGGTGTCTCCAGGAGTTCCGACTTTGATGGCATAAAGAAATTTTCCGCCGAGTACTTCGACGCGAATGATCTGCGCGTCCCGGGCCGGGATGAATTCCTGTACCAGTGCGGTGTGATCCACGCCGAAATCGAGTCGGCCTTCCGTCGCCGCTCGACGCAGGTCGTCACGGCTGTCGAAACGAACGATTCCCGCGCCGCTTCCCCCCACGTTGGCTTTGAATACGACGGGAAATCGCCAGCCATCGAGTCCGTCAGCGGCCAGGCTGGCATGATTGATCACGCGGCTGCGCGGTGTCGACAACTCCAGCGACTCCAGCAAGCTCAGCTGACGCGCCTTGGAAATTTCGATACTGAACGCATGCAGGCCATTGATGACCGGTACCTCCAGACGCTGCAAATGCGAGAGGAACGCCAGGGTGAAGAACATCCCCTGCACGCCTCCTCGCAAGTACGCAGAAGGGCTCATCCGGTTTACGAACAGCGAAAACTCCGATTCGACCTCCTGCGGATCGTATGCGTGAGCGCGAGGGTCGATCCGCCGATGCGGAATGGAACGCCGATCGAGTTCCGCCAGTAGTGGTCGAAACCAATGTTCCTGCTCGTAGTAGATCGCCCAAGGCTTCACTTGATTTCCCCGTCAGCCCGACAACAGTCCTTGCATGACGCGCCCGTGAACATCGGTCAAGCGGTGATGCCGCCCCTGGAACTGAAATGTCAGTCGCTCATGGTCGATCCCGAGGCAATGCAGAATTGTGGCGTTCAAATCGTGCACGTGCACCGGATTCTCGACGATATTGAAGCTGAATTCGTCGGTGGCGCCGTAGACCATTCCGCGACGGACGCCGCCACCCGCCATCCAGACGGTGAAACAGCCGCCGTGGTGGTCGCGACCAAATTTTTCCAGCAACGGCCCCTGGCTGTAAATCGTGCGGCCGAACTCGCCACCGCATACGACCAGTGTGTCTTCGAGCATACCGCGTCGTTTCAGGTCCCGGATCAATCCGGCGAGCGGCCGATCGCAACCGGCGGTCTTCGTTCGGAGATGCTGAGGGGCGTTGCGATGGTGGTCCCAGTCGCGGTCAAAGACCTGTACGAAACGCACGCCCGACTCGACGAGCCGTCGCGCCAGCAGGCAATTGGCCGCAAAGGTGCCCGGCGTGCGCGACGCTGGGCCGTACAGCTCAAATACCTCGTCCGATTCGGTGCTCAGGTCGGTCAATTCCGGCACCGAGGCCTGCATGCGAAAAGCCATTTCATATTGCGCGATTCGAGTAGCGATTTCGGGATCGCCGAACACCTGATGCTGTTGCGCATTGAGCTGCGCGGCGACGTCGATCATCTCCCTTCGCGTGGCGCGGTCGATGCCCGGCGGGTTCGCCAGGTAGAGTACCGGATCGGCGCCGGCCCGGAATTTCACACCTTGATGGACCGAAGGCAGGAAACCGCTGCCCCAGTGCCGTGCCGACAGGGGTGTGGCGGCATCCTGAATCTGGCCGGGATTCAGCAGGACAACGAATGCGGGCAAGTTACTGTTCTCGCTGCCGATGCCGTAACTGAGCCAGGCACCCAGGCTGGGCCGGCCGGCCTGCTGCGCGCCGGTCAACAGGAATGTCACCGCCGGATCGTGATTCACCGCCTCGGTGTACATGCTGCGGACCATGCATAGCTCGTCGGCGACCCGCCCCAGCTCCGGCAGCAGTTCGCTGACCCAGGTGCCAGACTCCCCGCATTGGGCGAACCGTGCCGCAGGCGCGGCGATCGTGAACGACTTCTGTCCCGAGGTGAATCCGGTGAGCCGTTGTCCGCCGATGACCGAGCGGGGCAGTTCCTGGCCATGCCGGGCCTGGAGGTCGGGTTTATGATCAAAAAGCTCGACCTGTGAAGGGCCACCTGCCAGAAAGACGTAGATAATACGTTTGGCCGCCGCCAGGCTTGGCGTGGAAACCGCGGGCGAAGTGGCGGGCTCTCGAAACGCGGCGTTCGCTGGCCGCGAGCCGTTCCCCAGCAGTTCGGCCAGCGCGGCGACGCCGACGCCGGTAGCGGTGCGGCCAAAAAAATGCCTGCGTGTCAGTTGGCTGGTGATCGGATCGAACATGGATCAATGGACTGTCAAGGTTTCATCGAGATTGAGCAGTACGCTGGCAACGATGGTGTACGCGGCGAGTTCGGCGGTCGCGATGCGATCATCGCTGGGCGTATCGCCTGTCTTCAACAAGGCCGCTGCAGCGGCCGGATCGGCTTCGAACCGTTGCAGCTGGCGGGTCAGCAGCCCCAGCAATGGCCGCAGTTCGGTCGTTTCAGGTGGGCGGCCTGTCAGTAAGCGGAATGTCTGGTATATGCGGCTGGTCGAGTCCATTGATTGCTCGAGGCACATCCGCTCGGCCAACTTTCGCGCCGCTTCCACGAAGGTCGGGTCATTCATCAGGACCAGCGCCTGCATCGGCGTATTGGTGGTCTCGCGGCGTACCACGCATCGTTCGCGATCCGGCGCGTCAAAGATCGACATCGTGGGCGGCGGCGCCGTGCGTTTCCAGAATGTGTAAATCCCGCGGCGATACAAAGACGCTCCCTGATCCTGCTTGTAGACCTGAGCCGTCAATGTGGCTCCGGCCGGATCGAATGCGACTTCGCGCCAAACATCCGGCGGCATGTAAGGTTTGATCGAGGGCCCGCCGATCCGTTCGACCAGGAGTCCGCTCCACGCCAGCGCGGCGTCCCGCAGGAACTCCGCAGGAATGCGCCAGCGGGGCCCGCGAGACAACCAGCGGTTTGTCGGGTCGATCCGGGCGCGCGTCGCGTCCACGATCGACTGTTGCCGATAGGTGGTGCTGCAAACGATCGAACGTCGGAGGCGTTTCATATCCCAGCCCGATTGAGTGAACTGCAGGGACAGCCAGTCGAGCAGTTCAGGGTGGGAGGGAGGATCTCCCTGGTAGCCAAAATTCTCGGTGGTGCGGACGATGCCTTGCGAGAAACTCAGCTGCCAGACGCGATTGACGGTGACGCGCGCGGTGAGCGGATTTTCCGGGGATGCGATCCAGCGCGCGAGCCCGAGCCGACTGCGCGGCTGCTCGGGAGGAAAAGCGGGGAGGAACGCGGGAGTCGCCGGATCGACCGCATCTCCCGGCTGGTTGTATGCCCCGCGGGCCAGCACTCGGGTCTCGCGCCGATCGGTCTTTTCGTCCATCACCATGACTGTGGGAAAGGCCCGCACCGCCTTTTCACGCGCCGCGCGAGTCTGGCGGTGGCGATCTGATTTTTCGCGCCAATCGCTCGGCGCCTGATGGGCCAGGTAGTGTTCGCGAATCCGCCGCGACGCCTCGTCGCCCCGCGACGCCGGATCGGCCGCCAGCAGCGAATCGATCGATACGCCGGGCAGCGCGGCGACCTCGTCGGTGGATAATGCGCGCTGATGGATGCGCACTTCATCGAGCCTGCCAAGGAACTTGGCACCGGGGTGCCCGTTGCCAATCTGCAGCGGCCGTTTCACGGCAAACGGGTTCGTTAACTTATCGATGATCAGCCCAGTCTCCTGAGGGACTCCATCCAGATAAAGTTGCACACCTTCCGCTTTCCCCGAGCCGTCGTAGGTGGCTGCCAGGTGGTACCAGCGATGGGCTTCGAGCGACTTTTTGGCCTGTACTTGCAGGAGATTTTCCGGAAACTCATGAACCAGGAACAGCGCCGGAACGCCTTGAATCAACTGCAATGTGTAGCCGCGGTAATTGCCTTCCGCCGGCTCCATCCGCGAAAAAACGGCCCGCCGCCCATCGACCGTGGTGGGATAGACCCAAGCGGACAACGTGAACGGACTGCGAATATCAAAATCGGCCAGATCGCCGAGTTCCAGGAACTTCTGCCCGTCCAAAACGGCCGATTGCCCCAGTACTCCGCCCTCGTAGGTCGGCACGCCTTCCTTGAATTCGGCCACGCGGTCGGCGGAGGCCAGATCAAGACCGTCACCGTCGAGCCGCAGCGCGGTCACCAGATCCCGGAACGAAGCGACGTAGGGGCGGAAACGTTCCTGTTCCCATTGCGATTGTGCTTGGCGGATCTGGGCCTCCAGCGGCGCAAATCCCGATTCCGCATCCGCCAGTTCGGCATCAAGTCCGGCGAGCCGCCGCCGATCGTCATCGGTGGGCGCCGGAAGGAGTGGTTTGGCGTTGGCATTGAATCCGTCCAGGCCGATTTCGGGCACGTTGTTGAAGAACGCATACAACTGGTAATACTCGCGCTGCGAAACCGGATCGTACTTGTGATCGTGGCATTGCGCGCAAGCAAGACTCAACCCGAGCCAGACGGTGGCTGTCGTGTTCAATCGATCCAGAACATTCTCGACAAAATACTCGTCGGCGATCGCTCCCGCCTCGTTGTTGATAATGTGATTGCGATTGAATCCGCTGGCGATTTTCTGTTCCAGCGTTGCCCCAGGCAGCAGATCACCGGCGAGTTGCTCGATCGTGAATTGATCAAACGGCTGGTTGCTGTTCAATGCGGCGATCAACTGGTCGCGCCACCGCCACATAAATCTCTCGGTGTCGAACAGGTAACCGTGGGTATCGGCGTAGCGGCTGGCATCGAGCCAATCAAGGGCCATCCGCTCGCCGTAGCGCGGCGACGCGAGCAAGCGGTCGACCGATCGCTCGTAACTGTCGGGATTGCCGGACCCGTCTGCCGCTGGCAGCTCTTCCTCGTCGGGCGGCAGACCGGTGAGATCGATCGTTACGCGACGGAGCAGGTGCGCGGGATCCGCCTGGAGGGATGGGGTCAGGCCAAGCGTCTCGAGTGTCGCCTGGACATACAAATCGGTGGGGCTGATAGCGCTCGAAAGATTGCCTGAAGGCGGCGAGGAACTGCGCGGCGGGACAAACGACCAATGCGGTTCAAACTCTGCGCCGGCTGCAATCCACTGCCGCAGTAATTCAACCTGCCGCTCGGTCAGTGGCCGACGAGCCGATTCGGGCGGCATGCGAATCGCGGGGTCGTCGGAAGCGATGCGCCGCATCAGTTCGCTGGCCGCGACCGCTCCTGGAGCGATCGCGCGGCGTCCGTCCCGCTCCGCGAATGCCGATTGCGGGTCGTCCAGACGCAGGTCCGCCTGGCGGCTGGCCCGGTCCGGACCATGGCACTGGAAACAGTGATCCGAGAGAATCGGCCGGATGTCGCGATTAAATTCCAAGGGGGGGGGAGCTTGCGTACGAGCTGGCGCTGTCTTGTTGCCGGGCGGGTCGTCGAGCGGCGAGCCACCCAGCACCGGCAATGCGGCAGCGGCAGCGACGCCGCATGTGAGAATCAGATTCCAGGCTGTCGAGCGACCGCGCATAACTTTCCGGGGTGAACCCCTCCTGAGACTGCCTGATGATAACAGGCTACCAACCCGCGGGCAATTCTCGCGTTTTTGGCGTCCGACCCAGCGTTGGAACGGGCGATGCCGACGCCACGATCGCTACCAGAGTTTTCGTCGCCGCGACCGATCGGCTACAATGGCGCGGTGCCGGGGCCCGTTGTGTCCCGCGGATCGCTACCAGGCAGGACCCATCATCGAGGGAGAGACACTGTCATGAAGCGTCGAGAGATTGGCGGGGTCGTTTTGATCGCATTGATTGGCCTGCGGTGCGGCACCTTGCACGGTTCCGACGGCGAGGAGTTGCGCGAGCGATTTCGGCAGCTTTACGAAAAGGCCCAGGCACTGAAGGCGGAAGGACGCGACGAGGAAGCGGGGTCCGTGCGCGCGGAGGCAGCCAAGCTGATCGAACTTGCCAAGGCCGAATCGGCCCGAGCGGCCGAATCGATCCAAAAACGTGCGCCGCAGATGCGCGTGGAATTTGAAGAAAAGTGGCGGCAGATGCAAGTCCAGATCGAAGAACTGCGAAAGAAGCTGCGCATGGCGATAGAGTCCGACGAGGATGCCGTCGAAATGTTGAGGGATCGCCTGGCGGAGGCGGAGAAACGCGCGGAAGAGTTTCGGGATCAAATGCGGAAGCTGGCGGAGGAACGTTTCAATCTCGGCACTCCGCGCGAACAGGCTGGCGCCGCGTGGCGGGAGCTGGAGCCGCGTTTGCGCGAGGCGCGCGAGCGGATCGAACATGCCGCCCAGGCAGCGGATCACCTGCGGCGCGCCGGGCTGAACGATTTCGCCGCGCGGTTGCAGGAACGGATCGCGGAAATGAAGGAGGAACTGGAACGGGCTAAGCAGATCGCCCGCAAGAGACAGGCCGAAGCGGAACACGAGCAACGTGAGCAGGGCGAGGCCAGCGCGGAACTCCGGGAGTTGCGCGAGCAGGTACGGCGACTGCAGGCAGAGATTCGCGAGTTGCGCGAAGGCGGACGCAGGCCTTGATCAACAATGGCGCCCGTTCGTCGAATCCCGATCGGTTCAACTGCATTGATGCGGTACCTCCATTTACGACGGTCCGATGTTCGCCGGTGGCTGATCGTACTGGCCGCCTTGGTGACATGCGCGCTACCCGCTCCTGTCGCGGCGGAAGTTGTTCGCTGGCGCGTGGAGCGACGGGAGCCGTACGCCGGCGGAAAATCGTTCGGAAATGTCGGACCGTACGAACGCTGGCGTGGAAAACTATGGTTTGCGCTCGACCCTGAATCACCGTCCAATCGCCCGATTGTCGATTTGGAACTCGCGCCGCGCAGCGATCCTGGACGCAAGGTCGAAGCGGAAGCCGATTTCGAAATGCTGGTGCCAGTGCAGCGAGAGCGGGCGAACGGCAGCCTGTTCTACGAAGTAAATAATCGAGGCAACAAAACGGCGCCGAGCATCGTCGACGGCGGCGGTGACGATTTTCTCTGCAGGCAGGGATTCGTCGTTCTCTGGACCGGATGGATTGCCGAACTCCTGCCCGGTGGAGAACGGTTGCGGCTCACGACGCCGGCTCCGCTGCTCGACGGGCGCCCAGTGCGCGGAACCGTTCGCTATGAATTGGTTGTCGATCAGCCGGGCGAACGAGCGAATATCGCGCACCGTGGAAACATTGCCAGCTACCCGCCGGTTGTGGAGTCGCTCGGATCGGCCCAACTCACCCGGCGCGAACGCCAGGCGGATCGGCGAGAAGTCGTGCCTCGGTCCGATTGGCGGCTGATCGTGCATCCCGTCGATCCGAATGCTGGGACGGCCATGCCGCTGATCGAATTGGAAGTGACCGGCGGACTGAAGCCAGGCTGGATCTATGAAGTCGTCTACGAAGCGACAACGCCCATCGTGCCGGGGATCGGCCTTGCGGCGATTCGTGACGCCGTCGCCAGCCTGAAATACGATCGCAGCGCGGAGCGCAATCCGCTCGTCGTTGACGACCGACCGTCTCCGATCCAACGCGCGATCGGGTTCGGCACGTCGCAGAGCGGCCGCTGTCTCCGTCATTTCCTCTGGGAAGGATTTAATGCCGACGAACAGGGACGCATGGTATTCGACGGCGTGATCGCTCACGTGGCGGGCGGTGGACTCGGATCATTCAATCATCGCTTTGCCTCGCCGAATCGCACGAACGGTCAGCATGAGGAACAGTCATTCGCCGCGGATTTCTTCCCCTTTGCTTATGGCGACGCAACCGACCCGCATACGGGCAAGGTCGACGGGATCCTACGCCGCGCTCGCCGGTCGCATGTGGTACCGAAACTGTTTCATACACAGTCCACCAGCGAGTATTGGCATCGAGCCGGCTCCCTGGTGCATACGGACCCGATGGGCGAGCAGGATGCGGTCATTCCGGACGAGGTTCGAATCTATACGTTTTCCGGCACGCAGCATGGTCCCGGTTCCGGACTACCGGCCGCTCCGGGGAACGGTACCGTTTCCGGTAATCCGGCCGACTACCGTCCGTTCATGCGGGCGCTGGTAAGTGCGATGGACGATTGGGTGCGCGGTCGCCGCGAACCACCGCCAAGTGTCTACCCGCGGATCGTCGACGGCACGCTCGTCGACTGGCGGCCACAATCGAGCGGGTGGCCCGGCGTTCCTGGCATTGAATACCCGACGGTGATTCATACGCCCTACCTGCTTGAGCGAGGTCCCGAATGGGAAACGAGGAAGATCGCGACCGTTGAACCGCCGCGTGAAGTCGCTGCTTATCGGGTACGGATCCCGGCATTTGCCGCGGACGGAAATGAGCGAGGCTCACTGAGTCTTCCGGCGATTCAGGTTCCCGTTGGCAGTTACTTTGGCTGGAACCTCCGGGGCGAGCGCATTGGTGCCGCGGGCGAGTTACTGTCGTTGCAAGGCGGGTTCATTCCGTTCCCGAAATCCGAATCGGACCGCGTCCAAAGCGGTGATCCTCGTCCCTCGCTGCATGGCCGGTATAGAGATTTCGCCGAGTACCAGGATCACTACATGCGGATGGCTGGCGACTTGGCGCGGGCCGGATATCTCCTCGACGAAGAGTTGCCGCGGCTGCAGATTCTTTGCGGGAAATTCCGCGATCGCTTCGAGCGATAGGGCCAGCAGGGGATGTGCCTGTATCTTTTGGCCGAAGGCCATATTCACTCGACGCTGTGAAGTCCATTTAGTCCCAGACCCGCGGGTCATCCGTCTCCACGACTCCGTGCCGACAAAACCGAGATCGCGGTCCAACACCTGATCGAGGAAGACGAAGACATCTTCCGTGTGGGGCGTGAGCTGGTAGACCGGTTAGTCATGCTCCGATTCGAGCATCCGTTGCAGCCAGCGTGTGTCCTGCGAGCACCATTCCAGCAGATAGCTTTCCGCCTTGGCGAAGAACCTGCCCGGATGTGATTCTGCCAGGTCTTCCTGATAGCCGATCAGAGCCGCCAGCAGTTCGGAATGGGGGATGGCGATTCGGGCGGCCTGTTTGAACTGGCGATCGAGAAAGTCGATGACGAAGGCAGGTTCGTCGAACGCAACAATCGCAATGCCGGCGATGTTTCGGAGAATACCAGCAGTTTACCTAATCGCATGACCACGACCTTACTGCCTGCGCAGGCATCGTTCCGCGCACCCGTGCGATTGGCTGATCCGCGGCGCGATGAATGGAGCTCGAACGGCGGATTGTACACCGGGAATGCGAGGACGCGTAGCGCGGAAAACGGGAAGGGGCATCCACTGGTGGGGACGGCTCCGGGACCGTCCGCTTTGTCGGGAATTTTCGCCATGGCTTGCCCGCAGCGGCGGCGGAAACGACAATACCACAAACTGCGAGGCGCGCCGGGACTCCACGCGATGACACGGTTGACGCTTGACATCGCAATAGTTGATGGCACGATCCCATGCGATCTGACAGGAGCGCACCATGGATTCGTTTCGATTGGCAAGATTGCTTCCAACATGGCTGGCAGTTGCTCTGGTTGCGGGACTGCCTCCGGCGGGGAGCGGAGTGCGAGCGGCAGAGTCGCTCTGGATCGAGGCCGAGCATCTTTCGGGAATCCGCGGTTTCTGTTGGCCGATGGGCAAGCCGGAAATGAAGAAGACTGCGGGGCACTGGGGCCTTTCGGGGCCGGGTTGGGCGGCCGAATGGTGCCAGGGCGGAGAGAGCGGGTTCTTGTCGATCGCCGCGGGTGGTGAAGACGCGAATGCGGTGGTGAGCAAGACGATCGAAATTCCGGAGGCCGGGGACTATTTCGTCTGGGTTCGCTACGGCGACTGGCGCGAAAAAACGGAGCGGTTCCAGGTGCATCTGGAGCAGGCCGGACGGCCGAACTGGGCCGGTTCGTATGGTGAACGGCCGGTCGTGGAGGAAGATAACGAAATGAAGCTTTATTTCGGCTGGGCGTTTGGCTGGAGCGCGAACAAAGCGGCGTTGCAGAAAGGTCCCGCGGTCTTGAAACTCGTCACGACGACGGTCGATCCGGAACCGCGGCAAGTCGACGCTATTGTCCTCACCCAGGACCCGACTTATCGGCCGCTCGTCAAGGAGCGTCCCATTTCGGCGGCGCGGCGCACCCTCGATGGGTACCGTCGACTACCTGCGGCCGCGTCGGAAAGTGGCCTGGACGGACTGGAGCCTCTGGCCCGCCGCGCGCCGTCGTTCGACCTGCCCGCAAACTGGAAATTGTCGACGTTTCGCGAGCAGGGATTTCTCTATCTCTGGAATGTCAGCCACACCGGTCCGTTGGAGTCCTGGCTGAGCGACAATCCGACACGCGTCAAGTTTCCGTACAACATCGCCGATGCCTCGGTGCGCGAGAACTTCGAAAAGAAATACGCCGGCCGCGATGACGTGCCGATCTTTTCCGATCCACGAGTCGTTCCAACGTTCCATGGTGTCGGCGCCGGTGTTTTCGCCGTCGATAGCCAGTCGGGCGAAGTCAATCCACTGGGACGCAAATTTGCCCAGTGGCTCGACGCCAATCCGAATCGATCCTGGGCCATGATGATGAACTATCATCCAGGCGTTCCACTCGGCGAAAAAGGAATCGCGATGTTCCAGAAATATCGTGATCGGTACGTTGGCAGCATTTCAGGAGAGAGTCTCGGCTATTTTGATCCCGACCAGAATCTCATGCAGCAGGCGACGGCTGGAGCAGCAACGCGGCGGCAGCTGGCCGCGGCGATGACGCCCGTGTTTCTCAACGAGAACCGGGCAAAATACCGCAAAGTTTACGGCCGGGACATTGATGCAAATCCGTACCAGGACGTCATCGCCTGCCTGAGCGTCGGAAATATTCTGGCGATACCGCTCTGTTCCGACTGGGGTGCGCGCGTCGTCGGATATGAATCTTCCGCCGCGACCTCCTCGGTACTGCCGATGCGCTGGGCGTTCTTGCGCGGAGCCGCCCGGCAATGGGGGAACTTGACGGCAACCTACCGCAGCTGCAACTTCGGTGATTCCTCGACGATCTTCAGCGATCAGTCGAGTTTCCATTCCCCCAAGAACTTCTACGACAATTTCTACAGCGTGATCAGCGGCGCGGGCATGACCTGGTACAAAATGGATATCTGGTACCAGTATATGGCCGGGGCGTCGATGTTCTATCATGAGCAGGGCTTCGACGAGTATTGGCAACCGGGCGGAACGACGGCGGCGGGAATTCACGAGGTCCAGCTGTCACCCAAAGGCAAACTTGTCGATCGCTTCCTGCGCGTCACGGCAAAGGAACCCGATCGGGGAACTCCTTTCACGCCGGTCGCCATGCTGGTGGATTACGCGCACGGATGGGAACCGGCTCCGTTCTGGCCGAATTCGTTCAAGAACTGGCATGGTCATCAGCAGAAGTTCTTGTTTGGCGACCACGAGCGGATGCTGGAACAGTTTTTCTGGACGGCTTATCACCCGATCGCCGCCGAAAGTGAACGGCCGATAACGGCGACCAACGAGGTCTACGTTCCGGGGGTTTTCGGAGACATTTTTGACGTGGTCTTCGCGTATCCCGATCCGGCGAAATGGCGTTCGATCGACAGCTATCCCGTGGTGATCGCGGCGGGCGATATAGAATTGTCAAACGAAGAGGGACAGCGATTGGCGCAGTACGTGGAGCGGGGCGGCACGCTGCTGGTCACGTCAGAACAGTTTTCCGGTCCGGGGTTGTCGGCGTTGGGGCTGCCGGCGGCGGGGACCGTGGCGGAGTCGACCGGTTACCGATGGCGACTCGCCGGCAAGGCGGCCGGGACCGCGGCGAGCGGTGCGGCGCCCAAAGAGGCGCCAGAAGAGTCGCTGGAAGTATCCCAACGATTCCGCTACCAGGAATTGCCCGCGGCCAACGGCCGAGTGCTCGGCGCGACGTCGGACGGGAAGCCATTTTGCGTGGCCTACGATCGGGGCGCTGGCCGGCTGATCTACTTGAGCGTGCCCCGCGGCTTGGGGATCGATCGAAATGTCCACCCCGTCGTGCCGCGCCTGTTCGCCCATTTGACGCGAGGCCTCATGCCGGTGGAGGTCGAAGGCGATGTGGAATGGATGGTCAATCGGGCGGCTAACAGTTGGCTGGTGACGCTGATGAACCCGGCGGGCCAGGACAAGCCCCAGCATGGAATCACTCCCACCGATTATCGGCAGAATCGCCGGGTCACGGTGCGATCGCGCACGCCGATCAGCGCGGTTCGGGACCGGCTCTTGCCCGAAGATGCGTTCGGTGTGCAGCAGAATTCCGTCGCCGTCGAAGTGCCGGCCGGCAGCGTACGGATTCTGGAAATTCGTTGACCGTGGGTGGGGCGCATCGCGGCCGCTCTCTGGAATTTGACGGCTGATTGTGCGATCATTGCGTCTTGGGTTCCGAACGGCTGCCAATCAAACGAGGGATATGAACATGAGCAACGCGGGTCGAAATCGTCGTCAATTCCTGCAATCGGCAACGGCACTGGCGGCGGGCGCCGCCTCGGTCGGTTTTCCCTGGTCGCGGACGGCATTTGCCAATCGCGCCAAGAATGATCGGCCGACGATCGGCTGCATCGGCGTCGGCAGTATGGGAACCGGCGATGCGCATGGGCACGCGAATTTCGGCGACATTGTCGCCGTTTGCGATGTGGATTCCGTGCACGCCGAGCGAGCCCGCCAGGACCCGAAGATTGGCAAAGGCACGGCGGATGCCTGCAAGGACTACCGCAAGATTCTGGAACGCAAGGATATCGACGTCGTCAGTATCGTCACGCCGGACCACTGGCATGTGAAGATCGCGATCGAGGCGCTACAGGCAGGTAAGCACGTCTTCTGCCAGAAGCCACTGACGTTGACGCTCGAAGAGAATCAACTGATCCGTGCGGCGTGCAAGAAATACTCCGACCGGATTTTTACCGTTGGCACGCAGCAGCGCAGCGATGGCATGTTTCTGCGGGCGATCAACATGGTTCAGAAAGGTCTGCTGGGCGACATCAAAAAAGTAACCGTAGGGATTAACGGAAGTCCGACCGGCGGTCCGTTCGCCAAGACGACTCCACCGTCGGAACTCGATTGGGACATGTGGCTCGGTCAGGCACCGAAGGTCGACTATATCGACAAGCGGTGCCATTACGAATTCCGCTGGTGGTACGAATATTCCGGAGGCAAATTCACCGACTGGGGCGCTCACCATGTCGACGTGGCAACCTGGGCGTTGAACGAACATAAGGAAGGGATGGGGCCGGTCAAGATCGACGGTACGGATGCCCAGCACCCGGTCCCGTTCAAGGATGGGAACCCAACCGTGGACGATTGTTACAACACTTCGCACGAATTCAATGTGGTCTGCACCTACGCGAGCGGGGTGGAGATGCATGTGACCAGCCGCGGGGACAACGGTGTGCTGTTCGAGGGTACCAAGGGGCGGCTGTTTGTGAATCGCGGCAAGATCACGGGGGCGCCGATCGACGAGAAATGGGACGAGGGAAAATTCACTCCCGAAGACTTGACGCGACTGTACAACGGAAAGACCCCTGAAGGTCACAAAGAAAACTTTTTCCGTTGCATCCGGGAAGGCGGAATGCCGGTTTCCGATGTATTCAGCCATGTCCAGGCGATGACAACGTGCCACTTGAGTTCGATCGCCGCTCGGCTTGGCCGCGTCATCCAATGGGACCCCAAGGCGGAGAAGATCACGGGGGATGCGCAGGCGGCCGGTTTCTTCGCTCGGACTCAACGGCCCGGCTTCGAAATACCGAGCGTAGCAAGGGCGTGAGCGGCACTGGTCCTCGGGCCAGCGCAGACGTTATCATGCGCTGGCTTGGTTAGTTTGCGGTCAAAGGCATGACCGTGTTACGGGATGACTGCGAGGGACGGGTTGATGATCAAGGATGCCGCGGAACGCTGGACGACGAATGACTCCAGCGAACTCTATGAAGTGGCTCGTTGGGGAAAAGGGTACTTTTCGGTCGGACGTGACGGCAGTCTGCTGGTGCATCCCACGCGGGATCTGAATCGGTCGATCGACATGAAACAGTTGATCGACCGGCTGCAGCTGCGCGGGCTCGACTTGCCGATCCTCATCCGCTTCAACGGCATCCTGAAAGACCGCTTGCGCGAAATCAACGACGCTTTCGCGCAGGCGATGCGCGACCACGACTACAAGGGTCGCTACACCTGCGTCTATCCGATCAAGGTGAACCAGCAGCGGCAGGTTGTCGAAAAAGTGCTGGAGTACAGCAAGCCATTTGGATTCGGCCTGGAGGCGGGCAGCAAACCGGAACTGCTGGCGGTCGTGGCCATGACCGATGCCGACACGCCGATCATCTGCAACGGGTTCAAGGACCCCGAATTCATCGAAATGGCGATGCTGGCCCAGAAGATCGGCCGCAACGTGATTCCGGTCGTCGAGAAGTACACGGAACTCGATTTGATCCTGCGCTATGCCGAGAAGGTCGGAGTCCGGCCGCAAATCGGCATGCGCGTCAAATTGGCTTCGCGCGGGTCGGGACGCTGGCAGGGTTCCGGCGGTTACCGGTCAAAATTCGGATTGACCGTCGGTGAGATCATGCAGGGCATCGAGGAACTGCGCAAGAGGGACATGAGCGATTGCCTGCAGTTGCTGCATTTCCATCTGGGCAGCCAGATCACCAACATCCGGCACATCAAAGGGGCATTGGTCGAGGTGGCCCGCGCGTACGCCGACCTGGTCAAGCGAGGTACGGGACTCAAGTACATTGACGTCGGCGGCGGGCTGGGGGTGGATTACGACGGATCCCAAACAAATTTTGAATCGAGTGTGAATTACACGCTGCAAGAGTACGCGAACGACGTCGTCTATCACTTTCAGTCGATCTGCGATGAGGCGGGGGTGCCGCACCCCAACATTGTCTCGGAGAGCGGACGTGCGGTCGTCGCCTATCATAGCGCGCTGGTCTTTGGCGTGCTGGGCGTCTCGGAACAAGGCAACGACTCGACACTCTCCGACGCGCTTCCCGAAGAGTCGGAACAATCGCTGCGGGATATGCTCGATACGTTCAAGAACCTCGGCAGCCGCAATCTGCTGGAAAGTTACCACGACGCGCAACAGTCGCTCGATACGATCATGACGTTGTTCAGCACAGGATACGTTTCCCTGGAACAGCGCGGCCTGGCGGAGAATATCTACTTTGCGATCTGCCACAAGATCCGGCGGCTGGTCGAGCAGATGGACTATGTTCCGGAGGAGTTGCAAGGATTGGACTCGATGCTCTCCGACACCTACTTCTGCAATTTTTCGTTGTTCCAGTCGATGCCCGACAGCTGGGCGATCAAGCAACTGTTTCCCGTGATGCCGATCCACCGCTTGGCGGAGGAGCCGACCCGGCACGCCGTTCTGGGCGACGTGACTTGCGATTCGGATGGTAAGATCGACCAGTTTATCGACCGCCGCGATGTCAAACGAACGCTGCGGCTGCATACCTTTAATGGCCAGCCGTATTACCTGTCGTCGTTCCTGATCGGCGCGTACCAGGAGATCCTTGGCGACCTGCATAACCTGTTCGGTGACACTAACACGGTCCACGTCGATCTGAACGATCAGAACGAGGTGATCCTGGAGACGATCGTCAAGGGAGAGACGGTGCGGGAAGTTCTGGATTATGTGCAATTCAACGAGCATGACTTGATTCATCGACTGCAGACGGCGGTCGAGCGTGCGGTACGGGAAGGACGGCTGGACCATCTGGAGGCGGGGCGGTTTCTGAAGTTCTACGAGGATGGTCTTGATGGCTACACCTATCTTGAAGACGCGGGTGCCGGCGACGTCGATCCGATGGTACGATGGAGCCAGAAGGTGACGTCGGTTGGCGGTCCTTGAACGCTGACGGGCGGATGATCGCCATCGCGGACCCGGCGGGTGTGGGCAGCCGCCAAGGGAATCGGGTCACGGCCCTGCGCTACGCCGCCATTTTCCGCTCGGCGGGTCTGACCGTTTGCAGTGCGACCCGGCTGGCCCATTCCGCCCGTGCCGGTCGATCGGCTGCTTCGGCGCGCGGCGAAGCGGGTCGCGAGGCAATGGCAGCGGACTCGACCCAGCGCGGCGACGCCGTGCTGGTAGCCCTGCACGCGCGCAAGTCGGCATCCACAATTGTCGACTGGTCGGTGGATCGCCCGAATTGCCCGATTGTGCTGGTGCTCACCGGCACCGACCTGTACGAGGAATTTGGGCGGGATCGGTGTGTCGAGCGGTCGTTGGATCTGGCAAGTCGAATTGTCGTGCTGCAGCGGGATGCGCTGCGCTACTTGCCGGAGCAGTACCTGTCGAAGTCGCGGGTGATCGTACAGTCGGCGCAGGCGCCTCGCCGGCGGCTGCCGCGGTTAAGTTCGGTATTTGAAATTTGCGTTTCCTGCCATCTTCGGGACGTCAAGGATCCTTTGCGAGCCGCCATGGCCGCGCGGGATCTGCCGGCCCCATCGCTGATCCGCATCCAGCAGCTGGGCGGATGCCTGGATGCGAAATGGCGGCGGCGTTTGGAGCGCGAACTGGAAAGGAACGCACGCTTGAAATATGGCGGCTCCCTGCCGCATTACCGCGCTCAACAGCTCCTCGCGCGTAGCCGACTGCTAGTTGTCAGTTCGCGGAGTGAAGGGGCGCCGAACGTAGCATCCGAAGCGATTGCGGCTGGCGTGCCGCTTCTCAGCACGCGAATTTCCGGCATGGTGGGGCTTTTGGGCGAGGACTACCCCGGATATTTCGAGGTAGGTGATACCGCCGGTCTGCGTGATGCGATGTTGCGTGCGGAGCGGGATCGCGGCTGGTATGCCGAACTGCGTCGGCATGTCCGCATGCTGAGGCCGCTGGTGGCTCCGTCGCGCGAAAAAGCGGAATGGGCCCGGCTGCTACGGGAACTATTCCACGATCTCCGCTGACCTGGTTGCACCCGATCGTGAGGCAGGAGTAATATCTGGGCATGTTTCGCGAGGAAATGATCGACTTCGATGATCTGGGTCTGAATCTCGCCTGGGGCCCTGAGGCGGGACCGCCACTGTTGCTGCTGCACGGAGTGATGCGCCGCTGGACCGATTTTCTGCCGCTGATTCCTTCGCTGATGACAAGGTGGAGAGTGATCGGTCTCGACTTTCGCGGTCATGGTGAATCGGGACTGACCCCCGACTGTTACCAGGTGACCGATTATGTCAGCGACGTCGTGTCGGTAGTACGCAGTTGTATCGCCGAACCGGTCGTGCTTTACGGACATTCGCTGGGCGCGATGGCGGCGTTGGGGGCCGCCGCGCGGGAGCCGGAACTGGTGCGGGCGATCATTCTGGAGGATCCGCCGTTTCACACCATGGGGAATCGAATCGGCGAGTCGCCGTACCTCAGCC
The DNA here is from genome assembly GCA_016872775.1 of Planctomycetota bacterium. Lineage (GTDB taxonomy): Bacteria > Planctomycetota > Planctomycetia > Pirellulales > Pirellulaceae > VGZA01. Next base: position 165,058 of record VGZA01000003.1, read on the forward strand.
AGTTCAGCGGCATCCAGGCAATTCTCGGCAAAGAACTCGAGTTGGACGCGTTAGCACAGGCGCTGGCAGACGTGGAGTTGCGAACGCCGGGTTCGCTCGCCTCGACGCGGCTGGGGGAGGTGCGCGATCCTTCGGCGATTCGTTATCTGGCCAGCTGTTTGTTGCGTCTCGATCCCGACGTGCTCACTCCGATCGTCGACGGGACCTGGCTTGACGGGTATGAACTGGACGAATTGCTGCCGCGGACGCAGCAGCCGACCCTGGTGATGCAGGGTGACGGCGCGGCGGGCGGAATGTTGATCGACGAGGACGTCGCGCGGTTGCGGCAGCGTCTGGCCCGGGCATCGATCGTGCGTTTTGCGGGCGTGGGCCATTTGATTCACGGACAGGATACGGTCGCCGCGGCGCGCGTCGCGACAGGTTTTCTCGAATCGTTGCTTTAAGACTGTTGGCTGAAAACGGGAGCGTTCGCGCGGCGGACGGAAATGGGATGAAAGTGGGAAAGGGAGTGATGATCATCCGCAACGGGAAGCTGGTGGATGGCATCGGACGTCCCGCCATCGAGGACGGTGTCGTTCATGTGCGGGATGGCAGGATCGCCTACGCCGGTAGCGCGGCAGCGGCGCCCGCGGTGCCGCCTGAGGCAACGATCGTCGATGCCCGAGGAGGGACCATCATGCCAGGGCTGGTGGAAGCCCATTTCCATCCCACATATTTCAATGTCAGCGAACTGCAGGATTTGGATATCAAGTATCCCGTGGAGTATGTAACGTTGTTGGCCTCGGTCAACGCCAGACTGGCTCTGGAATGCGGCTACACCGCGGCACGCAGCGGTGGCAGCTTGTTCAATGTTGATTTCTGGTTGAAGAAAGCGATCGAGAACGATCTGGTCTTGGGACCGCGCCTGGCGGCCAGCGGGCGGGAGATCTGCGGCGTCGCTGGGCTGATGGACTGGAATCCCGATTTCCGCAAGATCGGCATGGAGGGACTGGTGCTGCTGGTCAACGGTGCCGATGAAGCGCGAGCCGCGGTACGCAAACTGGTGAAGGACGGCGTCGAATGGGTCAAGACCTACCCGACCGGGGACGCGGCGGCACCCGACGTGAACGACCATCACACATTGTGCATGACCTTCGAGGAAATGCACGCCGTGGTCACCACCGCGCATAACCACTCGATGAAAGTCACCGGCCACTGCCGCGCAACGGAGGGTATCAAGAACGCATTACGGGCAGGGTACGATACCATCGAGCATGGCACGTTTATGGACGACGAATCGATGGAACTGCTGCTGGCCCGCGACGTCCCGGTTGTGCCAGCGCTGTATTTCGAACTGGCGAGCATGGAGCGGGGCCCCGATTTTGGCATGTCGCAGCGCGTGATCGACGGCCACAAGGAGACGCTTGAAGGTGGTGCGGAAAGCGCTCGGCGGATCCTGCGCGAAGGGGGAACTCTGGGGATGGGAGGCGATTATGGTTTCGCCTGGAATCCGCACGGCGATTACGCGAAAGAACTCGCCTTTTTCGTCAACTACGTCGGCTTCTCCCCCTTGGAAACGATCCGCTGCGCGACGAAATCCGGCGCGCGCATCATGGGTCGGGACCATGAGTTTGGAACGCTCGAAGCCGGCAAGCTGGCCGATATCCTGGTGGTGGACGGTGACGTCGTCAACGATATCGGTCTGCTGCAGCGGCGCGAACGATTTGTCGCCGTGATGCAGGCCGGTGTGATCAAAGCCGGGCAACTGGCGACCACCGGTACCACCAGTTCCGTCGTCAGTTGAAGGAGTTCGCGGATGATCGACCAAGCACTCTATCGTCGCCAGTTCCTGCAGCAAACGGGAGCGACTGCCCTTTGCGGCGCCACGTTGATCGGTTCAAGTGCTGGCGTTACCCGCGCCGTCGCGGCGAGCTGCGCCCCCGCCGAGGATACACCGTCCATGAACCGATCTCCCAATGAATCGATCGTTGTGGGAATCATGGGATTGAACGGGCGTGGCGGAGCGCTGGCGGACAGTTTTATGGCGCAGCCGAATGTGAAGATCGGCGGACTGTGCGACGTCGATCAGCGCGTGCTTGCGCGCACGGCATCCTCCGTCACCAACAAACAGGGAACCGCACCGTCGACTTACACCGACGTACGGAAGATGTTGGAGGATTCCGCCATTGATGCGCTGGTGGTTGCGGCCCCAAATCACTGGCATGCTCCCGCCACGATTCTTGGATGTCAGGCCGGCAAGCATGTCTACGTGGAAAAACCGTGCAGCTACACGCCGCGCGAAGGGGAATTAGCGGTCGCGGCGGCCCGCAAGCACAAGCGGGTAGTCTGTATGGGAAACCAGCGTCGCAGTTTCGCCTCGTTTATCGATGCGATCGACAAGCTACGGCAGGGAGTGATCGGCCCAATCCATTACGTTCGTACCTGGTACAATGCGCGACGGCCGTCGGTCGGGACCGGAAACGTGGTGGCGCCGCCGGCGGAATTGAACTTCGAGCTTTGGCAGGGACCGGCGCCCGACCGGCCATACCTGGACAATCTTCTGCACTACAACTGGCATTGGTACTGGCACTGGGGAAACGGGGAGTTGGGCAACAACGGCATCCACTCGCTCGACGTCGCCCGCTGGGCGCTGGGACTCGACTATCCAAGGCAAGTCACGGCGACCGGCGGCCGTTATGGTTTCCGCGATGACCAGGAAACGCCCGACACGATGATGGTTTCGTACGATTTCGGGTCGGCCACGATCACCTGGGAAGGATTGAGTTGCTCCGCCTACGGTCCTGGAGGCAGCGGTTACGGTTTATCGTTTCATGGTGCCGAGGGCACGTTGGTGCTGCAGGATTCCGGTTACAAGATTCTCGATGGGTCGAACAAAGAGGTTGCGACCGCGGCCGGCTCCGGTGGGCTCGGCGATCATCTGGCGAATTTCCTGGCCTGTGTCCGGTCCGGCGACCGGCCGAACTCCGACATCGAGGAAGCGCACAAAAGCACATTGCTGTGCCATCTCGGCAACATCGCATACCGGCTCGGGCGGGCATTGAAGATCGATCCGCGCAACGGGAACATCGTCGGCGATGAACAGGCGACGGGACTGTGGAGCCGAGAGTACCGCAAAGGGTGGGAGCCAACTGTATGAGCAGCAAACCGACCGTCGCAATCCTCGGGGCAAGCTCCGACCGGAGCAAGTTCGGCAACAAGTCGGTGCGAGCGCATTTGGCGCGTGGCTACGACGTTTATCCGATCAACCCCAAGGGCGGAATGATCGAGGGCCTGCCCGTTTGCGCCAGCCTGGCCGACGTTCCGGTGCGGCAACTCGACCGGATCAGCGTCTACTTGCCGCCCCCGGTGCTGTTATCGGTATTGGATCAAGTGGCGGCCAAGGGGTGCAAAGAGCTTTGGTTCAATCCCGGCAGCGATAGCGACGAGGTGGTGGCTCGTGCTCGGGAGTTAGGACTGGATCCGATCGTGGCCTGCAGCATCGTCGACCTGGATATCAGCCCCAACTCGCTGCCAGAATAGTCGTCGATCGCTCCACACCGGCACGCTCGGCGCCGAACAGTTGCCCTCGCTGCAACGGCTGCTGGAGAAAGCGCTGCCGCGGCTGGCCGCCTGCGGTGGAGCACGACGGCTGATGGTTATTGCCCCTCCCGATCTGTCCACCACCGAACTGAGCGTCCAGCTTTCGAAGCTCACCAACGATCAACTCACGATCGTGCAGGACAGTATCGCAGAACTGGTTATCTGCTACGAACTCGAGCAGATTCCAGTCGACAACGTGCTCGCCAAGCTGATCGGCACGCGCGAGGATATCCTCGAAGTCGCCCGCCGGCTGCATACCCGCATCGACGTTCCCTGGTCACTTTGAATCGTCCCGGTTGCGGGAACGAACTTTCTCCGCCAGGCAAACCCCGCCAGGCAAACCCCGTTGTTCGCCCATCGGCTCCGTTGCGGGCGTCCCGTTCCAACTTGCATCACGGCGCGCAGCGCTGGTTTGGGAGCGGGCGCCGGGCAATAATATCGACGTCGCCGGGAGGCGAAGCCGATGATCAGTCCTGAGGGGAGCTTGGAGCAAGTTTCCATGGGAAATCCAGATTCTTTGCACGTCGCTGGAGCCACGCGATCGGTCGCGTCGGACCGACGGGCCTTTCTTCGCGCCGGGTGCCTCGGCGCGGCCGGCTTGAGTCTGGCGGAATTGCTCCGGTACGAAGCACAAGCCGCTCCAACCGCTTCGCGAGAAAATTCCGTCATCATCCTCTGGATGCGCGGAGGTCCGAGTCATATCGACATGTGGGACCCGAAACCCGACGCACCCGAAGAGATCCGCGGCGAATTCGCCACGATACCAACGTCGGTTCCAGGGGTCCAATTGACAGACATGTTGCCGCTGTCGGCTCGGATCATGGACAAGTGGTCGATCGTGCGCAGCCTGAATCATCACGACGCGGGCCATTCGTCCGGGGATCAGATCTGCTTTACCGGATATCCCTCCGGACCCAATCCGGATGAAAATGTCCATCCGAGTTGCGGTTCGATTGTCGCGGAGCAGTTCGCGTTGCGCCGACCCGACCTGCCGACCTACGTGATGATTCCGCGGATGGTACCCGGAACGAACGCGGCCTATCTGGGAGTCTCGTACAAACCGTTTGAAACGGGGGCCGATCCAGCCGCTCCAGGCCCCTTCCGCGTGCAGAACTTTGGCCTGGCATCCGGACTTACGGTCGATCGAATCGGCGGCCGCCGCCAGCTGCTGACCGACCTGGATCGTGTCCGGAACGAATTGGACCATCACGGTCAGATGCAGGCTCTGGACGCGTTCGGACGGCAGGCTTGGGACATTCTCAGTTCCCCCGCCGCCCAACGGGCCTTCGATCTGGACAGCGAGCCGCCGGCGTTACGCGAACAGTATGGATTCATGCCGGCTTTTGATCCAGGTGCCTCCAATCGATGTGGTGCTCCGAATTGGGCGCAGCGCATGCTTCTAGCGCGCCGACTGGTGGAGGCGGGGGTTCGACTGGTCACGGTCGACCTGCGATGGTGGGATACGCATGTACTCGGGTTCGATTCATTGCGACGCGGCTTCCTGCCCCGCTGGGACCGGGCATTTTACGCTTTGACGAATGACCTGGAATCGCGTGGGTTGTTGCCGTCCACGTTGGTTGTGGCATGGGGGGAATTTGGTCGCACGCCGCGCGTCAACCGGGATGCCGGGCGCGACCACTACCCGAATGTCTTCAGTGCCGCATTGCTGGGCGGACGCGTAAAGGGCGGACGGGTCGTGGGTGCGTCCGACTCCAACGGAGCGTTCCCGAAGGACAATCCCAAGTCGCCACAAGATGTCCTGGCGACAATCTACCAGCACCTGGGAATCGACCGGCATAAGTCGTACTTGAACTCCTCCGGCCGTCCGATCTCCACCCTGCCGTACGGTTCGCCAATCTCGGAACTGTTCAGCTAAACGGGCCACGACAGCCCGTCACCCCTGAAAGGGCGACAGATCCGGAAAAACGAAACCCATGCCGCTGGACTGGCATGTTGCGGCCCCTTCGGGGCGAAGACACGTTTCGACCCCATCGGGCCTTGGGCGAAGGCCAGATTGCGCCGTTGAGTCGGTCCTAGCGCGAGCCGACCAGTTGGGCCTGTTTCTTTTTCTCGGCCACGATTTCCTCCTGGATGGACGCTGGAACTTTGCGGTAGCAAGCCAGTTCCATACTGAAGGTTCCTTGTCCTTGGGACATGCTGCGGATGTCGGTGGCGTAGCCGAACGTTTCCGCCAGTGGAACTTCGGCCGTGATGGCGCAGGTCCCATCCCGCATTTCGGACCCGGTAATGATGCCGCGGCGGGAGGTGAGGTCGCCCGTGATTGTTCCCTGGAAATTCTCCGGGCATTCGATCTCGACCTTCATGATCGGTTCCAGCAGCACGGGCTTTGTGGCCGGGAATGTGAGGCGGAACATGTCTCGAGCGCAGGTTTGGAACGCGCGGTCCGAGCTGTCGACTTCGTGATACGATCCGTCTTCGACAATCACTTTCGTATTGACGACGGGGTATTCCGCCACAGGTCCCTTGTGCAACGATTCGCGCAGACCTTTTTCGATCGACGGGATGTAATTCTTGGGAATTCGTCCACCGACGATATTCTCCTCGAAGACGAACGATTCGGGGGCATCTTCGGGCAGCGGTTCGATCCGGCCGACGATGTGGGCGTACTGGCCCGACCCACCGGTCTGCTTCTTGTGCTTGTAGTTGTATTCCGTAACCTTCGTCGGAGCCTCGCGATAGCTGACCTTCGGCGCGCCGACTTCCAATTCCACCTTATACTCGCGGCGGATGCGTTCGACATAGATCTCGAGATGCAATTCGCCCATACCGGCGATCAGCACTTCGCCGGTTTCCTCATCGTTAAACACCCGAAATGTCGGATCCTCGCGGCGGAATCGCTGCAGTGCTTTGCCCATCTTGTCGGCATCGCCGCGGCTGGAGGGCTGCACCGCTACCTTGATCACCGGTTCGGGTACGAACATGTTTTCCAGGGTGCAGTACTTGGCTTCACTGGCGTAGGTGTCGCCGCTGGCGCAGTCCACGCCGATAATCGCGATGATGTCCCCTGCCTCTGCCGAATCGACTTCCTGCCGCTTTTCGGCGTGCATCCGCACGATTCGGCTGAATCTCTCGGTACGGCCGGTGCGCTGATTTACGTACATCTCACCCTTGTCGATTTCACCCTGGTAGATCCGCATGAACGTCAATTGGCCGTACGGATCGTCGACGATCTTGAATGCCATCCCGACAAACGGTTTGGCGGGATCGGCGGACAATGCAAACGGCTGCGTCGGGTCGGCATACTGCTTGGCTTTGATTTCCCGATCGGTAGGGCACGGCAGGTAGCGCACGACGGCGTCGAGCAGCAGCTGCACGCCCTTGTTCTTGTAGGCCGAACCCAGGAATACCGGGGTAGCGTCCTGCTGCAACGCCGCGAGTCGAACGACCGAGTGGATCAGGTCTTCGGGCACCGGCTGTTCCGCCAACAGGATCTCCATTAACTCGTCGCTGTACATGGCGAGTTGTTCGAGCATCGCCGCTCGAGCTTCTTGCACTGGCTCGACCAGTTCCGCCGGCACCGACTCCCAGCGAATTTTTTCGCCGTCCTTACCGTCAAAATAGGCTGCTTTATTGGTGATCAGGTCGACGATCCCTTCGAAGGTCTCTCCGGCACCGATCGGGTATTGCATCAGGATGGCGTCCGCGCTCAACTTTTCCCGCAGTTCCTTGCAAACGCGAAACGGGGCGGCCCCGATGCGGTCCATTTTGTTGATAAAGGCGAGGCGCGGGACATGGTACCGCTTCATCTGCCGATCGACGGTCATCGATTGTGACTGGACGCCGCCGACCGCGCAAAGTACGAGCACGGCACCATCGAGCACCCGCAGGCTGCGCTCCACCTCCACGGTGAAGTCGACGTGCCCCGGCGTGTCGATCAAATTGATATGGTGATCCTCCCAGACGACGTGCGTTGCGGCGCTGGTAATCGTGATCCCACGTTCCTTTTCCAGTTCCATGAAATCCATCGTGGCACCATCGCCATCCCCTTTGACTTCCTCCATTTTGTGGATTCGGCCCGTGTAAAAGAGGATCCGCTCGCTCAAAGTTGTTTTTCCCGAGTCGATGTGAGCGGAAATACCGATGTTGCGAACTTTCGAAAGGTCCATGATCTTCCTGCCTTTTAAACCAAACTTACGCCAGCCCGTGGCTCTTGCTCCCTACCGTTTTTTGCCGACAAGCGGCAAAAAGCGACTCGGAAATCGTGCAACAACAAAAAAAGGCGGACCTGACAGAAGAATCCACCTTGGCACGCCACCAGGGTTTCTATATTGGCTGCGTCTGTCGACGCGCCACGTTGCTCCGTAATCTTAATCGAAATCGACTATACGGAAAGGGCAAATTTGGGGGCCAGGGCGGATTAACGATTAATCGACACATGATTCCTGTGCCGGTAGTGCCATTCACGACGGTCAAAGGTTCCGGCGCCAGGCCGTCTGGATCCTCGGAAACGGCGCCCGATTATTCTGCGTGGACGGCGGCGGCCTGGGGCGGCACGCATCGTTCCAGACCTTCTGCGTCGAAACGGGTCAGCGAGAAACGGTTCTAAACCGCAATGATTTGATCGGTTACGGTCTCGATTGCGCGGACCAATCGCCGGGAACTCCGCCCCGGGGAATTGTGGCGTCGCCGTTCACCGTAAGGTGAACATCGACGGCGGGCGGCATACCAGAATCAGCGGGCCGAAACTCCCAGGTCGCCGATTGTCAGGAGCGTCCGCAGCGGAATCCCCGCCCGTTCCATCGCTTCCCGGCCACCCTCCAGACGGTCAACGATGGCGATGACACCTAGTACGGTCATACCGCAAGCCCGAACTTTTTCGATGGCCAATAACGAACTTCCGCCCGTGGTGACCACGTCCTCGACAATGACAACTCGATCTCCGGCCTGGACCGGGCCTTCGACATCGCGTCCTTTGCCATGGGACTTGGCCTCCTTGCGGACAATGAATCCTCGCAGGGGAATTCCGCGTTGGCCGGCCAGAGTAATGACCGCGCCCGTAATCGGATCGGCACCAATCGCCATTCCGCCGACCGCATCCGGCAGATCATTCCCAAGTTCCGCCAGAATGCCCTCACCGATCAGGTTGGCACCGCGGGCATCGAGTGTGACGCGGCGACAATCGAGATAGAAACTTGCTTTTTTCCCCGACGCCAGGGTGAAGTCCCCGAATTCGAGTGCCTTGGCCTTCACCAGGTCGATCAGCGCCTGCCGGTCGTACATTTTCATCACCTCGTTCGACTGCCCACTTTATACCCCAGATCCCCAGGCGTACGAGGGGCGGTACGACGTCGTTCCGGCATTGAACGAGGATTGTCGGACCGGCTTATTTCAGCACCGTCACCTTGGAACCGACCGAAAGTATAGCGTAGATGTCTTCCGCGTCTTTGGGACTGAGGCTGATGCAGCCGAGATGGGATTGATCGGAGCCGAGCGGGCTGCCATGGATAATGACCCCTTTCCCCAGATCGATCCAGCAGCGGCCGTAGGGATTTCCCGGATCATCCGCCGCAACAGATTTTCCCTGAGGCAGGTAGTAAGTCTGTCCCGGCTGTTTCTCCAGGACTCTGAATTCGCCGTCGATCGGTTCCGGGTCATGGCCGATGCTCAGGGGAAATCGGCCGGCGTAATACCGCTGCAGGTAGATCGTGACCTCGCTGGCGCTCAAATCGACAACGGCACGAAACGGGCCACGCACGACTTTGATCGTCGAGCCCGGCGCGGGGTACTGCGGATTCGCGATGCTGTTGATATTCTGCAGCAATTCGGCGGAAACATCAAATCGCTCCGCGATCTCCTGAAGCGACTCGCCGCGACGCACGCTGTAGCTGGACTCGAGCAGATGATCGGTGGAGTAGATGACTTTGGCCGCCAACGGGTCGAGCAGCGCCAGCAACTCCTCGCGATCGGACGATGATAGCTCTGGGATTTCATAGGCGACGGAGAGCGTCAACAGCGCTTCGCGCCAGCGTTGTTCGCCGATCAGTTTCCGCCCCTCATCCAACGCGCGTCGACATCGGATAGCCTGTTCGTAATCCAACGCCATGGTGATCCCGCCGGTACGTTGCTTGCCGGGCTCCGCGTCGGCGTTCGATTTTACGAACGGATTGCGTTGGATCCGTGGCATATCAGGATCGGGTTCCGCCGATTCGGATCGGGAATTCAGCGTTGTCGACAAATCCTCGGGGCTCTTTCGATCGGGGCGGGAGGTTGCGGCGATTTCCGCTGCGGGAGTTCCCGTCGGCAGCGCGTCCCGCTCCTCGCTTCGCGGGTCGACGGCGGGGACCAGGGAGACCGGCTTGCGATTCCTCAATTCCGGAGGAGGCACAAACGCATGAGTGGCGTTCGGTTCATCGGCCGATTCATCGGGAATGCGCGCGTCAACCTGGCGGGCTTCCGATGCGTTCTCACGTGGTGGCGCGTCGCCTTTTGTTCGGTTTTCCGAGGAGGTCCGGTCGGATGCAACAGGACTGCCCGCGGAAGACCTGCGACGGGCCTCGGCGCGTGCCGTCAGTCGATTGGTCGTTTTACCGCTGCTTCTTCGGGAGGTGGTACCGCTTTCACGCACTTTGGACGTCTCTACAACGGGCTCATCTTCGCCCATCTCGACGTTCAGCAGCATTTCTCCTTTTTCCTGTTCGGCAAAGTCGCTGGGCGGTTTCGGTTCGGGCTGATGCAGTACCGTATAAACGCCGTACAAAATGGCCAGCAACAGCGTCACCATGGCTGCGGTCTTGAGATTGCTCACCTTCGTCCTCCTGACGATTGGGAGTGGGGTTCCAGACGACTTGGGGCGGCATGTTAGAAAATACGAGCAACTTTGGCCAGATCATTCGTTGCGCTCTTTGGCGGGGGCGCACATTGCACTTTGCGCGGTAGCGTGTTTCGTGTTAACAAAAGGGGGGGTAAATTTGGGCCGTCGGATTCGGTCCGCTGATAAATTGTGCAAAGCAGGGTGCCAGGGATGGCAACAAGCAA
>VGZA01000004.1 GCA_016872775.1 Planctomycetota bacterium
TCACGCCCAGATAATAGTCCTTGCTGATCGTGACTTGATGCTGTTCTTCATCGATACCCCTGCCCTCTTCTTCGATCGGCGAGCCCATCTGGAACGTCCCCTTGGGAATCAGCACCAGCTTCATCCCGATGGTGTTGGTGATTGTTTTGGGAGCCTGAGCCTTTGCGGATTCAAAATTGCTCAGGCACATTGCAAAAACCAAAGTTACGGTCATCAACATTACGCGTGAGTTCATCGCTTTTCTTCTCAGCTACAGTTCAATCAATATCCCGCACCACAACGGGGCCTTTTCCCACAGGGGATTGCCCGTCAACTTACCCCACGGGGAGGAGAAAATCAGCCAGCAAAACTGGGCTAAAGACAAGAAAAAGCGTTCACTCCCCGGGGCCCGCACCGCGATCCCTTCGACGACCAGGCCGCGCTGGTGGACCATCGAGGACCTGCTGCACCGCGACCCATCGAGGACCTGGCCGCACTGGTGGACCATCGACGACCGGAATACCAGGAGATCGGTCGAACGCCAGCCAACGTACACGCAGGTTCCATCGGCGGTTGGCAGCAGAACGTGCAGGAAGAATCGGGCAAGTGTGCGCATTGTTGATTTTGGCGACGAACGACCAAGCTAACCCGCCGGGAACAGGCCGGCGCGAACGACGTTGATTCCAGGACACGCTCAACTCGCCGGCCTGTTCCCGGTCGGGTTGAGCGTTTGGTTAGCCGCCTGTTCGGCAACTCGCGGAGTCGTCCGTCGGACAATGCCATATTGTATGAATGGCGCCGCCCACCCGGAAAACCACGAAGACCAAAGCAATCAAGACCTCAACAGCGACAACGGCCCCAACTCCTGTTCCCACAAGGAGGAGCATTTCGGCGAAAAAAGTCGCGGAATCTCGCTCGGGCCCCAAACGACGACGCACCTCGGAGACCGTGCGTCTTCGCCGCTCGGGGCTCACCAGTTTGGGCGGGCGGCCTCCTTCAAGATCTCCATATCGAGCGCCTGCTCGGCCACCAGCTTCTTCAAGCGGGCATTCTCCTTCTCCAAGGCCCCAGCTGCTTGGTCATCTCAGGGGGGGAAGGCCAGGTTCCCATCCACACTATGCGTGCGTGGCTCGGCAGGACTGCCTCGGTTACTTCATGGAGCGCTATCCGCTTCCCGGCGAGTCATCACGTCGAGGTTTCGCACGCCAATCCGCTTTCACTGGGAACGCAGAAGAGAATTCTTCAGGCCTTCGGCCTGCCCCAGAGACTGCGGTTCCAGCGTCGCGTCGGCTTTACGTTGTGGTGCGCGACGTTTACTGTTCCCTTCGGACTTCCGCACCTTAATCCGGTGTCGACAATCGGGAATCCTTGGAGAACGGAACAAGTTTCACGTGGGTTTACGGAAAACGGAACAAGTTCCGTTCTACGGGATGGTTTGACTCTGGTGGTAGGGCCCTTATCATGGAGCCCTTTCGAATCGACGGCTCGTACTCAGGAGATTCCTACCATGCAGGCTTTCTCGCCCCTGTGCGTCAGCGATATTGCCCTCGGAGCGGAGCGGCAAGCGGGAATGATCCCCAAACGCACTCCCCGTTTTCTGGCGCTGCTCCTGATCCTGCTCCTCGGCACGTGCGTCTCGTCGATTCCGATCCACGCGGCCGATCACCCGGATCGGGTGCGGCAGCCTGGGGTGCCGCAGGGTACGGTCACGAAAGGCCAGTTTGCCGAGAGCCAGATTTATCCAGGGACGCGCCGCGACTACCAGGTCTACGTACCGGCTCAGTACAAGCCCGACGAACCGGCCTGCCTGATGGTGTTTCAAGATGGGAATTCCTACGCCAGTCAGGACGGCGCATTCCGTGTGCCGGTCGTCTTCGACAATCTGATCCACCAGCAGCAGATGCCGGTGACGATCGCGGTCTTCGTTGCGCCGGGCAGCGTGCCGCCAACGAAATCCGGCGCGGTCGAGCGCAGCAATCGGTCGTTCGAATACGATTCGTTGGGAGATCGCTACGTTCGCTTTCTGAGCGAGGATTTCCTGCCGGTCGCGCTACACGGTTTAAAGGTCAGCGACGATCCGCGTCGGCGCGCGATCTGCGGGATTTCTTCGGGTGGCATTTGCGCTTTCACCGCCGCCTGGGAGCGTCCCGATCTGTTCGGCAAGGTCTTGAGCCATATCGGAAGTTTCACCAACATCCGCGGAGGTTGGGCCTACCCGGGGCTCGTGCGGCAAACGAAGAGCAAACCCAAGCCGATCAAGGTCCACCTCCAGGAAGGCCGCGACGACCTCGATAATCTCTTCGGCAATTGGCCGTTGGCGAATGAAGACCTTGCCGCGGCTCTCCGATTCGCCGGCTACGCAACCGAATACGTAGTGACCGAAGGCGGACACAGCGGAGGCCCCGGTGGCGAGCGACTCCCCGACGCGCTTCGCTGGCTATGGTCGGACCTGGCGGCTCAGCCCGCCGCCGCGAATAATCCTGCGCCGCCCGCCAAACTTCCCGAAGCGCCGTCCTGGCAGCCGCATCCCGACTCCCTTCCGCAAGACAACGTACCCCATGGCGTCGTGGAAGTCATGGAACCGTGGAAGTCGAAGATCTTTGCCAATACGGTACGCGATTGGGCGATCTATGTTCCGGCCCAATACACACCGGAACGACCGGCTGCCTTCATGGTCTTTCAGGACGGCCACTCTTACCTCGATCGGAACGGCCGCTGGCGCGTTCCCGTCGTTTTCGACAATCTGATTCATCGTGGCGACATGCCGCCCACAATCGCGGTATTCCTGAATCCCGGTCATGACCTCGCCAAGGACAAACCGCCCAGCCCCTGGAACAGTTCGAATCGCAGTTACGAATACGACAGCCTGGGCGATCGATACGCGCGTTTCCTGCTCGAAGAGATCCTTCCCGAAATCGAGAAGCGATACAAGATTTCTCCCGATCCGGAGATGCGCGCGATCTGTGGGGCGAGTTCGGGAGGCATCTGCAGCTTCACGGTAGCGTGGGAACGGCCGGACGCATTCCGCAAGGTGCTCTCCACGATCGGCAGCTTCACGAACCTGCGCGGGGGCAATGTCTACCCGTCGCTGGTTCGCAAGACGGAACCCAAGCCGCTTCGAGTCTACCTCGCCGACACCAGCGGCGATCTCGACAATCCTTACGGCAGCTGGCCCGTATCCAACAAACTCATCGCCTCCGCGTTGCAATATATGGGATATGACCTGCGCTTCGATTGGGCGGAGGGATACGCCCACAACGCCGATCACGGAGGCGCACTCTTTCCCGATGCGCTTCGCTGGTTATGGCGCGCGGAGCGGCAGGATCGTACGCCAAACACGAAAGGCGATTTAAAGGGAGACATGACGCTTCTGCGTCTGCTGGTCCCCGGCGAAACGTGGGAAGTGGTCGCCGAAGGACTTGGCTTCGCCGACGCTCCCTGCGCCGACGCCGAAGGAAATTTCTACTATTGCGACATGAAGGCGCCTGCCGTTGTTCGGATCGATGCCGCAGACGGCAAACGCACGGTCGTCGCCGCCGAGTCGGTCAGCGGCCTGGAATTTGGTCCCGACGGACTGCTCTACGGCTGCCAGGGAGCCAAGAGTCGCGTGATTTCACTCGACCCGAAGACCGGCGAAGTACGCGAAGTCGCGGCCGATCTGGCGCCGAATGATCTGGCGGTGACCGCGGATGGATTCATCTTGATCACCGAGACCCGTCACCACCGCGTCACGAGAATCGATATCAAGTCCGGCAAAGTGGAACCGGCCGACGAAGGGATCGGAAAACCGAACGGGATTGCGCTCTCCAACGACGGAGGAACGTTGGCGGTGTCGGACTATGGCGGCGAGCATGTATGGATGTTCCGAGTGAACCCCGAGGGGCGACTCGACGCAAAGCTGCCTTCGATGTCGCTGCGGCTGCCGATCGATCCGAAAGGCGAGTTCCGTTTCCATGCGCCTCCCCCCTACTCCACAGATTCCCACGGTGATGGGATGGCCGTCGATCGAGCCGGCCGATACTACGTGACCTCGGCGTTGGGGGTGCAGGTCTTCGATCCCACCGGTCGGCATTGCGGCGTCCTGCCGAAGCCCAAGCCGTCCGCACCATTGACCAGCTGCATTCTCGCCGGGCCCGGTCATTCGTACCTGTATGTCACCAACGGCGACACGATTTACCGCCGAAAAGTGCAGGTCGAGTAACCGGCAGGCCGGCAACGTCATTTTTCAATGCGGCGCGAACCTTGGCGACGTGGGCTGGCCAAAGCTGTTGGGCCCGTTCGGGCGCCAATAACCAGCCCCGGCCCAGTTCCGATTCGTTGAGCATTGTTACGCGCAGTTTTTCCGCAACGGTGCCGGCGTTCTCCGGTGAATCGACAGCGAAGGTGATCGATGTCCATTATACGCCCTCGTCAGGCAGAATGGCCCTGACCACTTCGCCTTCAACGTCGGTCAGCCGAAAGTCGCGGCCGTTGTGACGGTACGTCAACCGTTCATGGTCGATTCCGATGAGATGCAGGATTGTGGCGTGCAGGTCGTGAATACTGACCCGCCCTTCGACGGCCCGGTTCCCCAGTTCATCGGTGGCTCCGAAATGGACACCCTTGCGGACGCCGCCGCCGGCGAACCAGACGGTAAACGCATGGGGATTGTGGTCTCGCCCGGTCCCACCTTTCTGTACCAGCGGCAATCGGCCAAACTCGCCGCAGCAGATGACCAGCGTGGATTCGAGCAGCCCCCGAGCCTTCAAATCTTGAATCAGGCCAGCGATCGGCTGATCGGTTTCGGCCGCGAACTGCCGGTGATTCGCCTCGAGATTGTCGTGCCCATCCCAACAGTCGTGATTCGCGAAACCGCCACTGTAAACCTGAATGAACCGGACCCCACGTTCGATCAATCTTCGTGCCGTGAGGAGTTGCCTGCCGTAGGGGGCGGAGCGAGGATCTTGCATTCCGTAAAGCCGTTGGGTCTGTTCGGTCTCCCGCGAGATATCGAGTGCCTCAGGAGCGGCCGACTGCATGCGGAACGCCAGTTCGAACGACTCGACGCGAGCGGCGAGTTCCGAATCGCCGTTTCGGTCGTCCGCATGCCGGCGGTTTGCCTGCTGAACAAAATCCAACAGTTCCCGTTGGCGTCGCGAAGCGACTCCCGCAGGATTCCGCATGTCTTCTACGGGTGGCCCCGTCGGGTGGAACGCCGCACCTTGAAACACGCCCGGCAGGAACCCCGCGCCCCAGTGAATCGATCTGGACTTGGGCAAGCCGCGCCCCTGGGCGTCGTACATCACGATGAACGCGGGAAGATTCTGGTTCTCCGTGCCCAGCCCATAAGTCACCCAGGACCCCAGACAAGGCAGGCCCAGTCGCGGAACCCCGGAAGAGATCTCGAACTGCGCCGGGGAGTGATTGTTCGCCGTGGTGTAGCAGGAGTGAATGAACGCCATTTCGTCGACGCATTGCGACAAATGGGGAAGGATTTCCGAAGCCCAGGTCCCCGATACGCCGTATTGTGAGAATGAAAATGGGGAGCGCATGATCGGTCCGGCGAGCCCCGCGAAGAACCCCGTGGACTGATCGAATCCTTGGAGTTCCTGGCCATCCCGTTTCGCCAATTCCGGCTTAAAATCCCATGTGTCGACCTGACTTGGTCCACCATGCATAAACAGCCATAGGACCGACCGCACGGGGGAATGAAAATGACGATTCCGGGCACGCAATGGCGCCGCCGGATGGTATTCGCCTGGACCGGCGGTAATCACGGGCGATTCGGGGGACTCGTCAGCCAGGAGTCGTGACAGAGCCAACCAACCGAATCCCGCGCCGGTCTGTTGAAGAAACGCACGTCGGATGCGCTGCGATTCAGTCCCCATAGACAAACTCGTTCAAGCAGAACAGTCCGTGGCAGATTTCCGCGAGCAGATCGATCGGATCCGAATCAGTTTCGGATTGAACGCGCGCGCGACGCCATTCTTCACACTCGACAATTTCGGCCGCGGAAGCCTCGCGCCCCAAAGCCAGCTCATAGGATACCTGCACTGCCCGCCGGAAGTCACCGTTTGAAAGTACCCTCGCGCGGCGGGCGAGCGCCTGGCTCCATTCCATCACTTGACCGCGATTCAACAAGGCAAGGCTCTGCGTAGCCACGGTGGTCGTGGGGCGTTCCGCCTGCCCTTGCAAGGCGTCGGGCGCGTCGAAAATCGTGAGGATAGTCGGCAGTCGACTGCGTTTCACTTTGAAATACAGGCTGCGACGGAAATGAGAATCATCCAACGTTCCCGGTCCGCCGATGGTTCGATCCAACAATCCGGAAGCCGCCAGCATGCTGTCGCGAATGACTTCCGCTTCCATGCGACGCAGCGACTGACGACCGAAATAGCGATTCGTCGGATCAAGGACCGCAACCTCCGGCGCGATCCGACTAGCTTGCTGGTAAGCCGCGCTCAACAAGATCCGCCGCTGGACCTGCTTGAGCGACCAATTCGATTCGACCAAATGGCGAGCAAGCGCGTCGAGCAGTTCGGGATGGAGCGTCGCTTCGCCTTGAGCACCAAAATCACTTGGAGTCGGAACCAGCGCTTTGCCGAAATGGTGCTGCCACAAGCGATTGACGATGACCCGGGCCAGCAAACGCCCCGCGCCGTCGTCAACGTCGGAAATCCAGTCCGCGATCGCCCGCCGCCGCGAGCGGCGATCGCGTTCATCGTCGGCCGACTCCTCCTCCGCATTCGCCGCCGCACTTTTTTCCGCAGCGACTCTCCCCACGGCGGATTCCGATGTTCGTTGCAGCGACCGTTCGGATTCCGCAGAGTCCGCTTTTCGCCATCGCTCCCACGCTCCCGGGTTCGAAGCCAGGAAAGGAGGGACGCCCGGATCAAGCACGTCGCCCTTGTGTGCCGGGTCGCCTCGCTCAAGAAAAAACACGCGAGGAAAGAATGCCGGGCCGGGACTGTAGACGCGCGGGAGCGGTGCAAGTCCCTCCCCGGCCACAAGGGCTCGTAGCATTCCTCCCTCCGTCGGCAAGTCGACCTCGCCGCGAATCGTCCGGGAAAACGCCGCCACGAGTCGATAGTAGTCCCGCTGAGTTATCGCGTCGAACTTGTGGTCATGACATCGCGCGCAGCCCAAACTCATTCCCAGCATCGCCGTGCCGATCGTCGAAACGATGTCATCCAGTTCATCGTACCGCTCTTGCTCCACTTGGATCGCCGCGAAATCGGCGTTATGAACTCCCGTCGCGAGAAACCCCGTAGCCAGGCGAGCATCCGCGACGTCCGGCACCAGTTCATCCCCCGCCAATTGCCAGCGCACGAAAATGTCGTACGGCAAATCGCGGTTGAAGGCTCGAACGACAAAATCGCGATAGGGATAAGCGAACTCGTTATCCAGATCATGTTCGAATCCGAAGCTCTCGGCGAATCGCGCCAGATCCAGCCAATGGCGTCCCCAGCGCTCGCCATACGCCGGGCTGGCCAGCATCTGGTCGACAACGCGCTCCCACGCATCCGTCGCTTGCTCATACGATTCACGAACGGACTCAAGATCCAACGGAAGTCCTTCGATTCCCAGCGAGATCCGCCGCATCCGGAGGCTCCACGACGCCTGGAGCGCCGGCGGAATACTCGACAGTTCCAAACCGGCGAGAATCCAGTGGTCGATATTCGACCGGCCCCAGGAACGATCGCGAGGCATGATCGGCGGCTCGCGCAGGAACGGGCGCACTGCCCAAAGGCCGTCGGATCCTCGCGCTTCCGCTTCACCCGATCCGGCCGTCGGTGTTTCTTGCGCGAAGAGCCATGCCGCGGTCGAGAGAGCCCAGACCAGGAGCGTCAAACCGACGTGCGGCACGCCGGCCGGGCTTGTACGTCGGTGCAAGAACCGTGACATCGTGTGGCAACTCCTCGCGTCCCGCCAGCTATTGTGCACGGTGAACCGGCCCTGTCAACCGAGCGACTGCCGCGACCTGCTCGGTTCAAATTGTCGCGTGTCCAGCGAGCACATTGGCAAGCTGCGGCAACGCGTCGACGTGCTTCTGCCGTAACCAGCGACCGTTCGCCGTGACGACCTCCCTCCAGCGAAACCACGCCCTCGCCGCCCTCGCCGCCCGCGCGTCGCCTGGTGAATTCCGCGCAGAATAACTCAAGTCCCGACTTACCGCCGCGAAATTGAGAATCCGGTGGGAGAAGCGGTTGGGTAAGTTTTTCCGATTGTAGGCGAGCCTGACGCAGCCGCACGGCTTGATCATCATCATGCCCCTTCTTGGGCGATATGTAATGGGAAGAGTACGCAAGGATGCGGCAAATCGTCTTGGCCCGTTTCGTCAGCCACGCCGGACTCCGATCCACGATCGTATTCCCAGGTTTCCAAGGAGTGGACACTTATGTCGGTTAGAATCTTGGCGCGACGGCCGTTTCTCGAGCTGTGTGGTGGAGTAGGACTGGTGGCGATCGGCCAGCGTCTCCTGGCTGAGAACGGCGGGGAATCACGAAAGTCGGGCGGAGTGCGCGTCGCAAAAAAGAATGACCCGCCAATCGATCGTAACCGGCCTCCACACCCTCTGGACGAATGCCTGGCAATTGCCGAAGAGGCGCTGGAACGGATCCGAAGCGAGATCGTTGACTACCGCTGCGTGCTCGTCAAGCGCGAACGGGTCAATGGCACCCTGGGCGACCAGGAGTTCATGTTCGCGAAGATCCGTAACCGCAAAGAAGTCGGTGAGCGAATTGAGACCCCGTTTGCGATCTACCTGCACTTCGCTAAACCGGCCAATATCAAAGGTCGGGAGTGCTTGTATGTCGAACATCAGAACGACGGAAAAATGCTGGCCCATGAGGGTGGTGGACTACGTGTGCTGCCCTCGGTCTGGCTGGATCCCAGAGGGCCGATCGCCATGCGCGGCAACCTCTATCCGATCACCGACGCGGGAATCGAAAACCTGATCGTCAAACTGCTGGAGAGAGGCAATCGCGATCGCAAACGGGACGAGTGCATTGTCACGTTCCGCGACAACGCCAAGATCAACGGCCGGGCATGCCGCATCATGGAAGTCGTTCATCCGATCCGACGGCAGCATTTCGACTTCAATCTGGCGCAGGTCTACATCGACAAGGAATTCGGCCTTCCAATCCGCTACGCGGCGTACACCTGGCCGCGAGGTCAGGAGCAAACCTCCGAGCCGAAGCCAAGCGACAACGAGTTGATCGAAGAGTATACGTATATGAAGCTCGAACTGAACCCGGGTTTCGGCGCCATCGACTTCGACGCCAAGAACCCCGAGTACAACTTCGGCAAGAGTTGAGTTGAGCCGAGCAGGGCCGAGCAGAAGCGGCCTGACCCCGTGGATCGGGCAAATGTCTGGCGTTGCGGAAACTAAACGGCTGTCGCGCTGCGTCGCTGCAACACCGCGCTCGAGAGACGGATCAGCAATTGCTCGATAGCCAGCCGCGCGCGATCGGGGGAGGAGTGGGTTCCCTTCAGCGCTAGATCGGTTTCCAGCAGCCAGCGATAGAGCTTTCGCGTACGTTCGCGTCCGAGTTGGCTCATCTGCCGCTCCGCCAGGGTCAACGCGTTGGCAGGCCAGTTTCGGAACCCGGCTTGCAGCAGGGCCGCGCTGAGCGAAATCGGGCTTCCTTCGCGCTGGGCGCGGTAGAAAACGCGCGACGCGGTCGCGAAACGGCGCAATGACCACTGCACCGCGCCCATCAATGCGATCGGCTCCTGCCCCGCGCTGAGCAGTTTGTCGAGTTGGCTCAGCGCTTCGCCCGCGTTTCCCGACACGGCGGCATCAATCAACTCCCAGGCAGTTTTGGTCCGCCACCCCCCGACCACTTCGTGGACCAGTTCCGGCGAAATCGATTGATCGGCCGCTACGAACAAGGCCAGCTTGGCCAACTCCTGTTCCAGAATTCCGAATTCCGGGCCAACCAGATCGAGCATCGCCACGGCCGCTTTTTCGCTGAGCTGCGACTGATGGGCGGTCTTCGCCCGATAGACCAGCCAGCGGCATACCCGCGTCTGATCGAGCAGGCGATTCTTGCCATGCGCCACTTCCGGCGGCCGACACTCAATCTGCAATCCGTGCGCGCCAACAGCCTTGAAGAGCCTGGTGTTCGAAGGCCAAGAGTCCACCAGCAGGATCAATACGCTGCCCTTGCGAGGCTTGGCGACATACTCCTCCAACTTGTCCCGGCAGCGAGTGACAAACTCCGCCGCGTCATACACGATCGTGACCCGCAACCCTCCAAACAGGGAAAGCGTCGCCAATTCGTCGTGGACGTCTCGCCACTCGACCGTTTCACCATCGAAACTGGCGATCGGCACGTCGTCCGCACCGGCGCCTAACAACTGCGATTTCAGTTGCCGCAAGCAAAGCTGTCGCAGGAAATGCTCCGTGCCAAACAGCACGTTCACCGCCTGGGCCTTGGTGCGCTGCGGCGCGGCAAGATAGTCAAAGACATGGACGACGTTGCTCATCAGGAGCCCTCATGCCGCGCACCCGCCGTCGCGCTTCCCGGCGGGCGCCAAGGAACTATTGCAATTCGAAATCGTGATCGGTCAGTCCAGGATTCAACTTCAGATCCAGATACGTGTATTCTTCGATCAGCGTATCGTCCGCCGGCCGGGGCTCCGGGTTCTGATCGCGTCCTTTGGGCCAGGTATAGGCGGCATAACGGATCGGCAAACGCGTCTCGTTATCGATATAGATGTGCGCCAAATTGAAATCGAAGTACGCGCGACGATTGGGATGGATAACCTCCAACAATTGGCAACGCCGGTCATTCACCTTGGCATTTTCGCGATATTGCACATCGCACTCGTCCCGCTTGCGGTCGCGATGGCCTTTTTCGAGCAGTTTGACAATCAGGTTCTCGATTCCCGCGTCGGTGATCGGGTAGAGATTCCCGCGCATCGCCAGGACGCTGTCCGGGGCCAGCCAGATGATCGGCAGGATCTTGCCGGCGATCCCGGGCTCCTTGACCGCCAGCTTGCCGTCGTTCATCCCCTCGACGTAGGCGCACTCACGCCCCTTGAGTCCTTCCGGCTTGGTGAAATACAGGTAGACGGAAAATGGCACTTTGATCATGCCATCAACCCGTTTGCGATTGCGGAATCGGGCGTACATGAACTCACGCTCGCCCAACTTGCCGTTGACCCGTTCGCGCTTGACCATCACGCACTTGTAATCGTCGATTTCCTCCCGAATCCGTCTCAACGCCTCGTCGGCAATCCGGATCGCTTCATCCAACGGATGGGAACCGGCGGTCACGTCGCCTTGCGGGTCGGGAGTCTTGGACGTTCGCAACAGCGGTTCGCGCAGGTCGCGTCTGGCTTGACGCTCCTGACCAACGACGCGTCCTGCGACCAACATCGACGCCGTTGCCGCAACAAACAACCTTCTCGACAAGTTGATCAGCTCCATCGACGCTACTCCTTTCGCATTCGCCTTGCGGCCGTCATAATCCGCATCGTGTAACTCCATCGTTCGAATTGTATCCGCTCAAGTGCAAATCAGCGAGCCAAGATGATGTCGAACCCGGCCCCAACGCCGCGAATTACCTGTTTTGTATCGCGACCGTTCTCCGAAAACACCTACCTTGTCCATCTTGCGGACTCGACCCGCTGCGTCGTCGTCGATCCAGGATTCGAATCGGAGCAGCTGCTGGAGAAGATCGCAATGCTGAGGTTGACCCCGGTCGCCATCCTCTGCACCCACGGTCATTTGGACCACATCGCGGGCAATGAAGCGGTCAAAAGCTGCTGGCCCGACTGCCCGATTGTGATTGGCAAGGGGGATGCGTTCAAGCTGCGTGATACGTTCGCGAATTTATCGCAACCCTACGGATTTGATTTGCGCAGTCCACCCGCGGACAGGGAGGTTAGCGAAGGCGAAATTGTCTCGGCCGCCGGTATCGATTTCGAGGTCCGGGAAACACCGGGCCATTCGGCGGGGCACGTGATTTATGTGGTTCGGCAAGCGCGACCTGGCGTGGTTCTGGGTGGCGACGTACTCTTTGCCAGTGGCGTCGGGCGATGGGACACACCGGACGGTTCCTGGGAAGAGCTTGAAGCGTCGATCCGCGACAAGATTTTCAATTTGCCCGACGACACCATCGTGTATCCCGGGCATGGTGAAACCACCACGGTGGGCGACGAAAAGCGATTCAATCCGTATGTAGGTGCCGCGGCCCGCCGGTGAATTTACCTGCAATTGCGGTTGGCGCTGACCGCATTTCAGGCGAGAATGACGGCAGGATTTCCCAAGGCGGATCAGTCAGTATGTCGACGGATACCAAAAGCTCAACAGCACCCGCATCAACGGTGTTTAACGTTCCGAATCAGCTCACCGCGGTACGACTGGTGCTCTCCATACTGGTATTCGTGCTGATTGCCTGGGAACGGTTCGTACTGGCCCTGGTTGTGTTTGTGCTTGCCGCGTCGACCGATTGGATCGATGGATATTGGGCTCGTCGCTACGGCCAGGTAACCAAGCTTGGCCGGATCTTTGACCCGTTCGTCGACAAGTTTATCATCTGCGGAACGTTTATTTTCCTGTCCTCCATGTCGGCCCGATCCGGCATCGACGCCTGGCTATCGGTGGTCATCGTCGGGAGAGAGTTGCTGGTCACGGCAATCCGGTCGGTTGTCGAGCAGGGCGGCGGGGATTTTTCGGCAAAATGGGTGGCGAAATGGAAGATGGGATTCCAATGCATCGCCGCAAGCGCCAGCTTGGCTGTGCTGGCCAAAGGAGGCATGACCGATGCGCCCTCCTGGATGGTGTGGGTCCTGGTGCCCGCAATCTGGTTGACGCTGATCACCACGGTCTACTCCGGGCTGGAGTATCTCGTGGTCGCCTGGCGAACGATTGTCGGTGATTCCAGCGTCCGATGACCGGCACTTTACTCGTTTGGCTGCTGCTGGGAGTGCTGGTGATCGCCAGCGCTTGGAACTGGATTCGCGTCGCCCGCCGAATTGCCCAAGGTGAACCGGTGCTGCGCGCCGAACCGCGGCCGACCGAGGGCGTTGCCGTTCAAGCCGCATTGTTGGCACTCGTGACCGCCTTGCTGATTCCAAGCCTCTGCGCGCTGGGGTGGCTGCATTACCGGGGAGTTACGCCGGCAGAGTACGCGCGCCAGGCCGCGACGTTGACCGAGACGCGCAGCGCCGAGTCCCGTCTGTTTGACGAACTGCGGTTCGTCGACGCGATCGCCCGGTTGCTGAGCGTGATCGCCGTTGGGACTGCGTTGCACCGTTGGCTCGGCCAGGGCAGTTGGCTGTCGAAGTTGACGTGCAAGACCCTGATCGCCGACTTGTGGATCGGGCTGGCCGCCTTTGTGCTCATCGTGCCACCGGTACTGTTGGTCAAAGTCGGTGTTTCGAAATTAATCAACGCCTCGGATCTGGACGAGGCCCATCCACTGATCCATCGGATCCGCACCGAACCGGGCCAGTGGACGGTCTTCGCGATGGTCGGACTCTCGGCTGTGGTCGCAGCGCCGCTCTATGAAGAATTGTTGTTTCGCCAAATGATTCAGGGGTTCCTGCAACGGCTGGATGCCTGGCGGATAACGCACTTCGCTCGGCTCCCCCATCGATCCGCACGGCGCCGGGCAGACCACGACGACTCGGTCAACGACTCGCCCGGGAATGTTCCGACCGGCTACTGGCCGATGCTGGTTTCGGCAGGCCTGTTCGCCGGGGTCCACCTGGGCCATGGCGTCGACCCTTTGCCGCTATTCCTGCTTGGAGCCGGGCTGGGATATCTCTATCGCCAAAAGAATCGCCTGTTGCCCTGCGTGGTGGTGCATGCGCTGCTGAATGGGCTCACACTCCTGCAACTGGCGGCCGAGGCATTCCAACGCAGTTCGACGCCAGCTTCGTGACGCGCCGTCAGGAAGCCGTTGGACGAGCTGCGTAACTGCCGAGCTGCGGCTTGACTTGCCCGCCGGCCGACAGAGGCCGGGTTACATCGCGGCATCGATCTAAATTCGTCAGGAATTTCTCTACATCACGATGCTGGAAGCCCCTGCCACTTCGCGCCGCCGTTTCGCAAGAAGAATTACCTTTGCGACTCTGCGAGAACTCCGATCCGAGCGGAGAGGCAGGGATTCGAACCCTGGGTCGGGTTTCCCCGACTCTGGTTTTCAAGACCAGTGCAATAGACCGCTCTGCCACCTCTCCGAGTTACCGTCCCGTTGCATCCTGGACGACAATGCGGCACGACCAAAGTTCGACCGTCTGGGAACATTCCACGACTCGATTGACTCCTCCAAGTATACACCTCGGCCTAATGACCGACAAAGCGGCGGACGGGCTGTTTTTCCGCCATAACCCGGCGGCAGTTCAGGAATCCGTCCTCGCCATTCGCACTTCCGTGTTTTCCCGCAAGATCCCGCGGCCAACCGCGATGGCGCATTGTAACCCGCAGATGTCGGACGTAATATCCCGGTTTATAGGGTGTCGATTCAACTATCCCGATCGCAAACGGGTGGCTATCATGAATCGGCTCCGTGTCAGGTGGGCTACGTGGACGGGCGGTCGGTTGGGCCAGGAAGTCAGGAATGGCAGACGATCAGCACGAGTTACTGCGCCCGCCAGGTTACGAGTTGCTGGAGCGGTTGGGACAGGGCGGCATGGGCCAGGCCTACGCCGCCCGGCAATTGTCATCGGACCGCCGATGGAGAATTTTCAACGACCGTCCAAACTCAATGCGGCGCTCGATCCATCCATCGATGCCGTGTTGCTGCGGGGATTGCACGCGGATCCGCACGATCGCTTCCCGCGCATCGATCAGTTTGGCGAGCAATTGCAACACGCATTGCGGCGGATGGTCGGGAGACTTCGCCGCAGGTTGGGGGCGGCGTCTTTGGCGATTGCCGCAATCGTGGTCGCTGGCGTCGCCGGCCAGGCGCTGGTCCAAGGATCGTACGCGCCGTCGAACATGGAACGCGGGCATGTGAGTTAACACAATGGAAGGGCTGGAAGGAACTGCGATACCTCGCCAAGGCCCATGCCTCCAACGGCAATATCGCATCCGCGATTCGCTGCTGCGAAATCGCTCAGGATCTGGCACCCGCCGTCAATCAGCGTGATCTCGAGTCCCAGTTAGCGGGATACCGCCGGCGAAGTAAAGAGGGACCTGCGATTCCATGAGGTGGTCCGGGCATTGGCAGGTACGGGCATTGGCAGGTACGGGCAGCGCTGTCCAAGCCTCGCTCATCCCCGGGACAGCACCGCGGAATCGATCACTCATCACCGCGGTTCGCACTCCGGGCGCTATCGCCCACCGTCTCCGCGCGGGGCGCTTCCAGGACTTCCACAAGCAGCGCATCGGCCGCCTGATGATCCAAGGCGACGGCGCTGCCGGAGTCCAGGTGCAACTCCCATAACTGGCCTCCCGCGCTGCGCTTACCCATGCTCACCACCACGCCGGGTTGCAACGTCGCCGGTATCCTGGCATCGCCCCCACCCGAACCCACCACGCGCACCACGCGCGCACGCCAGCCCTGGCGCAACAACGATGCCTTGACAGTCGCCCCAAGCCGAAGGTGCACGAAGTCCTCCGGAATCTCCTTGCCATGCGGGTCCAGCAGCGGGTGGCCCAGTTGGTCGTCCAGGTAATCAACCGCATCCTCATCATGCAAGTGCTCCAGTCGGTGCGCATGCGCATGCAACTCGACGGTCGGCGTCCCCAGCCGCTGCAGATAGGTTTCCCAGAGCCGGTGCGCGCGGAGCAACCGCCGCGCTTCCCGCTCGCCGGCCTCCGTAAGTCGCACCACTTCGCCGCGGCACTCCAGCAACGCCTTGCGCTCCAGCGCGCGAACCGCATCCCGGATGCGGTCGCGCTGCCCGGCAACATGTTCGTAGATCACCGACATATCGACCGAGGACCCCAGGGCCTTCAGCACGCAGGAGAGCACGTCTTCCACGAGCTGTTGCGGCACCATTTGACGACGCCGCAACCAGTCGCTGATCAGACCATAACGTGGAGCCACAGCCAGCACCAGCAGGAACTGGGCCGACGACGCAACCACAATCGAGGACCCGGGTGCCACGTTGATCGCCGTCGACAACCAATATCCGACGAGAAAACTGGAGATGGCAAATCCGGCCGACGCCCAGAGCATCCGCTGCAGCCGATCGCAGAGCAGATAAGCCGTCGCCGCGGGAGTCACCAGCATCCCCACAACCTGGATCACGCCCACGATGTTCACCGCGCTAACCACAACCATCGACGTGCAGACCGTCAGCAAGTAGTCGACCGCAACTACCGGGATGCCGATCGAAGCGGCCATCACCGGATCGAAACTCGTCAACTGCAAAGCGCGAAAGAACAGAACGACCACCGCCACCACGAATACCGTCACAAAACCGATCATCCACAGATCGGCCATTTCCACGGCCAGCACCGAACCGGTGACGAAGTGCAGCAGGTCGAGATGCACATATTGGCTGAACAGCGACGCCAGCAAACCACCGGCCGCGAAGATCCCTGTGTACATGATGCCAATCGCCGTGTCTTCTTTGATCCGTGACATCCGCGCCACAAAGCCGATCATGCCGACAGTGATCAGACCGGCCAGCAACGAACCGAACAACATGGCCGGCGCGTGGGCTTCCGCTCCGAAAACCAGCTTCATGAACAGATAGCCGGCGACCACGCCGGCCAGCATCGCGTGGGCGATCGCGTCCCCCAGAAATGCCATCCGCCGCAAAATAACAAAACAGCCGATCACGCCACAGACGATCGACACCAACGACCCCGCCAGTAATGCGCGGACCAGGTGCGAATTCATCGCGTGCCAGGCATCCAGTGCGTCGAGCCATTCACTCATCGATCCCGCCCCCGCGGTGCCGTCAAGGCATTGAACACCTGCAGTTGCCCCTCGTAGACCTCGCTCAACAGATCCGGCTGCAAAACAGCCATGGGAGGTCCATAGGCGTATACCCGCTGCTTCAACAACAGCAGTGCGTCGAAATACCTGGCAGCAGTCGCTAGATCGTGATGGACAACCACCAGCGTGCGTCCCGAAGCTTTCGTCTGCCGCAACACATCGAGGATCGCCGACTCCGTGGCGGCATCGACGCCCGCGAACGGTTCGTCCAACAGCAATACGTCCGCACCTTGCGCCATCGCTCGCGCCATGAATACACGCTGCTGTTGTCCCCCCGAAAGCTGACCGATCTGCCGGCCCCGAAATTCGCTCATCCGCACCATCTTCAGCGCTTCGTCGGCAAGCTGGCGGTCATCGGCCGTCAATTCCCGCCACCAGCGAACATTTCCGTACCGCCCCATCAACGCGACTTCTCCCACGGTCACCGGGAAATCCCAGTCGACACTGCCGCGCTGCGGTACGTACGCCACGCGCCCTTTCGACCGTTCAACCGGCGCTCCGAAAATCCTCACGCTGCCGAAATCGGGCCGGGTAAACCCGAGGATCGCCTTGACCAATGTCGACTTCCCGGAGCCGTTCGGGCCAATGACGCCCACCAGCGTCCCGGCCGGTATCTTTACCGAAACGTCCAGCAGCGCCGGCACCGGACCGTAACTGACAGTAACGTGCTCCACGTCAATCGCCGGTACGTCGCTCATCGTAACGCCCCAACGACTGTCAGCACATTCTCCCGCATCATTCCCAGGTAGGTCTCGCCACTCGTCCCCGCCGCGCCCATCGAATCCGAATACAGTTCCCCGCCGATGCGGACGCCCGCCTCTTCGGCGATCACGCGGATCATCTTCGGATTCACACTGGTCTCCACGAAAATCGCCTTGACGCCCATACCCACAATCGATTCGACCACTCTCTGGCGACGCTGTGGTGTGATCCCGCCACCAATTTCCTCGTTCGTCGACCAGCCGGCCGGAGACGCCGGACGTAATCCGTACTCGCGACAGAAATAGTTGAACGCATCGTGACTGGTAACCAAAACCCGCTGCGATTCTGGAATCACCGCGATCTGCTCGTGGATCCATCGATCGAGCATGCTCAATTGCTCGCCGTACAACTGCGCCCGCAAACCGTACTCGTCTTGATGTTCGGGATCAATCTGCGCGACCGCCGCGCGGATGTTCTCCACGTAGCGCAAGGCGTTCGGTACCGTGAACCACGCGTGCGGATCGTGAACCTCGACTCCTTCCTCCACCAGACGGTACGGTTCCACCCCCTCGACACATGTCATCAGCGGCCGTTTCGCCTGCTCCGCGAGCAGCCGCATCCAGTCCTTTCCTTCCAGGTGCCAGCCATTTTCCAGGCACAGCGACGCGCGAGCGACCAACCGGGCATCGCCCGGCTTCACCGAATAGAGATGAGGATCCTGGCCCGGCGCCAAGATGCTGCGAACGTCCCACCTGTCCCCAACCACATTCCTCGCAAAATCGGCAAGTTGCGTCGTCGAACAAACGAGTAACCGCCTCTCCGATTCGGGCCGCTGCCTTGGATTCCCGGCCCCGACATAGCTCGCGTAGAGCCCAATCAACGACAGAACCAGGACGCCAAACCCGGCGGCGAACAATACGCGGCGCGGTAATTCTTTGATTAGTCGCATATATTATTTTGATCGTTCAAAATCCCACCTAAGTTAAGTTCTGATTGCGAGTTCGTCAAGCGGGACGTACAATCCGCAGCCGATCGGAGAGAATCGTTTTTGCAGGCAAGGGTGAAGCGACGTGGAAAAGATCTACATCATCGGAATCGGCGACGATGGCATGGAGGGCCTGACGTCGGCAGCTCGCCAGAAGATTGAGACGGCCGACTTGCTGGTGGGCGCGGAGCGTTCGCTGGCGGCGGTGCCGCGAGGGCGATCCGGGGAACGGCTGGAATTGACCGGCGACCTCGATACCGTGGTGCAGGCGATTTCCAGTGCCGCCGGTCGCCGCACGGTGGTGTTAGCCAGCGGCGATCCGTTGTTTTACGGGACGGCCCGATATCTCTGCGACCGGCTGGGCAAGGAACGGTTCGAGGTTATTCCGCACGTCAGCAGCATGCAACTGGCGTTCGCGCGGGTCAAGGAGAGTTGGGACGAGGCGTATCTCACGAATCTAGCGACGCAGCAGTTGCCGTTGGTCGCCGAGAAAATACGCACGGCTCAGAAGGTCGGGCTGTTCACGACCGAGGCTGCCTCGCCGCGGCGCGTGGCTCAAGTGCTGCTCGAATTGGGAATCGATTATTTCACGTCCTACGTTTGCGAAAACCTGGGTGCGCCGGACGAGCGGGTCACGCACGGGGAGCTGTCGGAGGTAGCGACGCAGGATTTCTCACCGTTGAACGTGATGATCCTGATTCGAAAACCGGACTTGCCCGACCGGCCGCTCAAGATGGTGGGCCGTCGGTTGTTCGGCAATCCCGACGAGATGTTTCTACAGACACAGCCCAAACGCGGATTATTGACACCGGCCGAGGTGCGCAGCGTCGCGTTGGCGGCGATGGATATTGGTCGCACGAGCATCGTCTGGGACGTCGGCGCCGGCAGTGGCTCGGTGGCCATCGAGGCCGCGCAGATCGCTGCGGGTGGTTCGGTTTACGCGATTGAAATGGATCCTGAGGATCACCAGATGATCGCCGTGAACGCCGAACGATTCGGAGTGCGCAATTTGACGCGGATCCTTGGCCAGGCACCTGAGGCATGGGTGCCGCTCCCCGATCCGGACGCGGTATTTGTCGGCGGCACGGGGCGCCAGGTGCGTTCGATTGTGCAAGGCGCGCTGCAACGGCTGAAACCGGGTGGACGGCTGGTGGCCAACGTCAGCAGCATCGACAATTTGTCGGGAGTCCATCAGTTGTTGCACGACATCTGCGGGGATGCCGAAGTGTTGATGATCAACCTGGCACGCGGGACATTGCAGTTGGAGTCGATCCGATTCGAGGCTCAAAATCCGACGTTTCTCATACGAGCCGTAAAGAGGTAACGCCGTGCCGTCGACATTGGAAGCGGTTGCTCCGTTGGATGTGATTGCCGTTGGAGCGCACCCGGACGACGTCGAAATCGCCTGTGGCGGTACACTTGCACAACTTGTACGGCAGGGGTACCGCGTCGGGATCATCGACTTGACCGACGGTGAACCTACGCCCCGTTGTCCTAGTCCGGAGATCCGATTGCGCGAGGCGGCCGAAGCGGCGCGGATGCTGGGCGTCACGACGCGCGTCACATTGCCGCTTCCCAAC
Organism: Planctomycetota bacterium; assembly: GCA_016872775.1. Taxonomy (GTDB): domain Bacteria; phylum Planctomycetota; class Planctomycetia; order Pirellulales; family Pirellulaceae; genus VGZA01. The sequence goes on from VGZA01000004.1 coordinate 20,133, forward strand.
CGGCGGCTGATGGACGATTTTGATGCGCGGATTCTGCTGGCCAAGGAGTTTCGCAAGTACCGCCCCAAGATCGTGATCGGTTTTGGCGACAAGACTCCCCTCGCGTCCCCCGATCACTGGCAGGCGATGCAGATCACCGATGCCGCGGTGTTTTATGCCAGGCTGTCGAAGTGGGACGACTATTTCGACGGATTGCCCGTGCATTCGATCGAAGTGCAACTGTACTTTCGCCTGGCGTTCGAGCCCGATCGATTGGCTGGCTATCCGAGTCATTTCACGGTCGACATTTCGGAATCGCTGGAAACGAAACTCGCGGCGGTCGCCTGCTACCGGACCCAGTTTCCCGCGGAAAAGGCGCACGTCTTCGAGCGGATCCGTGGCGCCGCGCTGATCCAGGGGGCCGCCGCCGGTTTTAACGCCGGCGAGGTTTTCGCTCACGCTCGCATGCTGGGAACCCGCAACATGCTGCGGTTTCTCGAACGCGACTCCGGTGCCCATGGGTGAGGTAGCCCCGAGCCCATACCCAAGGGACAGAGCAAACGTTCAACCCTCAGGGTAGCGCAGCGTCGGAAAAGCTGGGGAAGATCACGTAAGCAGCAAGGGCTCGGCAGTACCATCACCCGTTCCACTCGAGCCGGCTTCGCCGCCCCGTGCCGTCAGCACGTGGCTCAACCGGCTATTACTCCGCGGCCAGGCTTCGCCACAAGAGTGCCGTGCGTGCCCAATCCCATTTGGCTGAAAAGTGATCATCGGTCAACAGATAACCGTCAATATTTTGAGATAGCACTTGCCACGGCACGTCGGCCCGTGCAAGTGAATGATCTTCTGGGAGTGACAATTCGGATTCCCGCATTGCATCGGATAGAATCGCGACATTCCGATCGGGAGTTCGACGGCAAGCGAGCGTTTATGGGAACTGTCCCACGATTCGTTCATGCGATATTTTTCGCGCAGCACTTCGTCAGGTTGCGCACGAACTCGCCAACTGTGCTGAAGATGACCATTGACGTCCGCAATATCCGCCGGGGGGAAATGCTGTTTCCTTGTCGTAATAGGTCCTCATCAAACTTGCCGTTATTTTGTTCTGGCCGACACAGGACGTTCGTCGTGCCGACTCTAGAATTGACTGGAAAAAATTCCACACGGCCGCATTCAGCCCGACGAGCATTCCGATTCCGAACAACGCCTGGATCACGCGCGACAGAGTTCGTTTTCTTGATCGTTTCGAATCCTCGTCCATTTTGGTATCCTTTAGGCAAGTTGAGAATTCCCACGTCTTAAGTTTACCCATTCTGCCGCGTTCGGAGCGTCGCAACGCCTGGAAAGCTAGTGCGCGCAAATAGTAACCATTGCTCCCCTCTCCCAGTGGCTTCATGACGTTGTCGCGAAAAGACCGGTAGCGTTGCGCAACGTCTTTCCCGGCCCCCTCATCCGCAGCCCTTCTCCCCCGGAAATACCGGTGAAGAAGGGAGGACTGTTGTTTGCGAATTACTTCTACGAGTTTGCCGTGCACCGTTGAAGTTGCTGGGGCTGAAAGCCCCAGTCACGACAATTACGTTTCGCGGAGTGCGATGGCGACGGGGAGTCGCGCGGCCCGCAGCGCCGGAAATAATCCGCCGATGATGCCGATCACTGCGGCCCAGACGATGGCCATTACGAGCAGCTTGGGTGTTACTGCGAACGCGAACGCGATCTGGCTGAACGACTGCCAATTAATGGTCGCCGCCTGAAAGCCATCGAAAGCACCGTACGCCGCGGCGGCGCCGATGGACCCACCCAGCAACGCGATCAGCAACGATTCGAACAAAACGGAAATCACGACCGGGCTAGCGCCAAATCCGAGCGCTCGCAGGGTGGCAATCTCGCGACTGCGGCTCGCCACCACCGTATACATGGTATTCAGTGCGCCGAACAACGCGCCTAGCGCCATCAGGCCGGCGATACTCATGCCGATCGTCTCGATAAAACCCGTGAGAATGCTCGACTGTTCCGCCAGAAAATCAGACTGCAGCAGCGTGCGGACTTTCAGCTGCGGGTTGGTGGAAAGAGCATCTTTGAATTTCTGGAACGCGCCCTCGGTCTCGAGCCGCGCGTAGACGGACTGGAACGAATCTTCACGGTTGTAGGCCGGCTGGAGCACGGCGGCGTCGGTCCAGATCTCGGATTCAGCGGCGCCACCGCCTCCGGAGAAAATCCCAACGACTTTCCATTCGTTCGCACCGACCCGGAGCGTTTGACCGACGTCCAGCCCCGAAAACGCTCGGGCGGCACCCGCTCCGACGATGATCTCACTGCGGCCGGACTCGAACATGCGTCCCTGGATCACTCGCAGGTCGCCCCGAACGGCGGCCGCTTCTTTTTCCACGCCTCGCATCGGAACGTTGGCATCGGTGCCGGTCGATTTCTTCGGCAAGTTGATCATGACGAAAAGTTCCGAGGAGGCCATTGGTCCATTCGGCCCCTCGTGGATGCCCGGCGCGAGCCCAATCAGCCGCGTCTCCTCGCGAGACAAACCGCTGGTCATTTCGCTGTCGGCGCCGCTGCGAAGCACGATCGCCACGTGCTGGTTGGGTGGAACCGACATGGCAGCGCGGAATCCTTCGGCGATCGAGAGCACACCGACCAGGACGGCGACGACCCCCGCGATGCCGATGGCCGCGGAAAACGCCGAGCCTTTGCGTTCGGGGATCGTGCGCAGGCTGAACAAGGTCACGGAGAGGATCTGGTTGAGCCAACTGATCATGCTTGCCTCCTTAATGCCACGGCGATCCGCAGCCGCATCGCGTCGAGCGCCGGCAACAGGCCGGCGATCAAGCCGAGCCCGAAGATCATTCCCAAACCGACCAGCAACAGGTGGGGCGGCAGATAGAAAACCGGCAACACGGACGGCATGGGGCTGCCGCCGGCGGTGATCAACCAGGCGGCGCCGAGTCCGGTGAGCCCTCCGGCCATTGCGATCAACGTCGATTCGGCCAGCACCAGCACCAGGACCAGTCCGTTGGTGAAGCCGACTGCCTTCAGCAGACCCAATTCCTCGGTTCGTTCGCGGACCGCCTGGGCCATGGTATTACCGGCCACCAGCAGAATCGTAAAGAACACCGCGCTGAGGATGGCGATCAACATGGTGCCGATGTCGCCAATCTGCTGGGCAAAACCTTGCGCAAAAGCTCCTTCCGGTTCCGTCTTTGTTTCGAAAGGTGAGTTGACAAATTCGGCATCGAGGGCGCTTGCGACGCGTTCTGCCTGATCCGGGTCCGCGACGCGTATCGCATACCAGCCGACCTCTCCTTCGCCTCGCATGCGCGCCTCGTCGAAATAGTCGTAACGGAAATAGAACCCCGAGGTATCGGTGGCCCGCTTCGCGCCTTCGTAAATACCGACGATTTTGAACTCCCATGCGCCGCCGCCTTTACGGGGCCAGATGGGTGATTTGAGCGGTACCTGATCGCCGACTTTCCAGCCGAAGCGACCGGCCAGACTGCGGCCGACAATCGCGCCCGTCCGCGTGGCCATCCATTCTTTGCGCGCCGATTCGGGCAAAACGTATTCGGGAAAGATCTTCAGGAATTCCTCCGGATCGGATATCGGCATGCTGGCGAAGAAATTCCGCGCGTCGTCCTGATAGATTCCATTGAACCAGGTGAAATGAACGGCCGAGTCCACACCTGGAATCTGTCGCATCCGGCGGCTGTACGATTCCGGCAAGAGCATGATCAGCGACACTTTATGCCGCGCGATCAGGCGATCGGCGCCGGCCACCGCCACGCCCGCCGTGAAAGCTTCCTTCAAAGCGCAGAGCAGGCCGAATAACACAAAAGCGACAAAGACCGAAAGTATGGTGAGCCAGGTACGCAACTTCTTGCGCCGCAGATTGCACCAGACGAGCGAAACGAATTTCATTCCGGTTTCTCCGTGGAAAACTGACCTTTTTCCAGATAGAGAGTCCGCGTGGCACGTGCCGAGGCATGCGGGTCATGGGTGACCATGATGATCGTCTTGCCCTGATCGCGATTGAGCGCCTGCAGCAGTGTAAGGATCTCATCGCCCGTCTTGCGATCGAGATCGCCCGTCGGCTCGTCGCATAGCAATAGCGTCGGATCGTTGACGATCGCCCGGGCAATGCCAACGCGCTGCTGTTCACCGCCGGAAAGGGTGCGCGGGTAGTGCCGCGTTCGGTGCGACAACCCGACCACTTCCAGCGCCACGCGCACATGTTCACGTCGTTCCCCGCGCGATAAATGGGTCAAGAGCAACGGTAACTCGACATTGCGTTCCGCGTTCAACATCGGCAGCAGATTGTAGAATTGAAACACCAGCCCCACGTGCCGCGCGCGCCATGCGGCCAGCTGCCGCTCGGACAATTGGTCGATCCGCTCCCCGTCGATTTCAACAGCACCGGCTGTGGGTCGATCGAGTCCGCCGACCAGATTGAGCAGGGTGGATTTGCCCGAACCCGATGGTCCCATCAACGCCAGAAACTCCCCCCGCCCGACCTGCAGGCTCAGGTTGGCCAACACATGAATCTGCTCGGAACCGCGCTGAAAGGACTTTTCAACTCCCTCCAGCCGTACGAGCGGTTGCTGACTGACGTCCATTATTTGATCTCCACGATCCGAGCTTTATCCGCAAGCATTTCCGTGCCGGAAACGACAATCCGCTCGCCGGTTTCCAATCCGGCAAGAATCGAAACTTCATCCCCCTCTTTTTCGCCGACGCTCACCGCGCGGCGTTCGACCAGGCCGGCCTTGACCACCCAGACAATATCCTGGTCCTGGTCTCGGGCGAGGGCCGAAGCCGGGATCTTCGTTGATGGCTGCGACGCCGCGGCAGCGGACTCGGAACCTCGGAAGGAAACTTTCACGCTCATTTGCGGCAGGATTCGGGCGTCAAGCTTATCGAATCCGACGCGAACTTTGACGGTCGCTTTCTGCCGGTTGGCGGTCGGAATGATCGCGATGACGCGCGCGGGTATTTTCCAATCGGGGTAGGCGTCCAGCGTCGCGACGACCGACTGCCCCGCCTCGACACGATTGATGTAGCTTTCATTCACATCGACTTCGATTTCCAGCGAGCTCATGTCGACGATGGTGCAGATGCCGGTTCGAGTGAATCCACCTCCGGCGGAAATCGGAGAGATCATTTCGCCGGGTTGTGCGTCCTTCGTCGTAACAATTCCGGCGAACGGAGCCCGGATGATGGTATCTTCGACCTGTTGCTGCCAGACTTCGACATCGACTTCCTTGACGCGAATGTCGGCGATCTGCCGCTCCAGCCTGGCGCGAAGTGAAATGACTTCGGTTTCGGACTTATCGAGTTCAGCCTGGCTGGCGACGCGCGAGGCGGCGAGTTGCGACACGCGGCGCAATTCACGCTCGGCATGCAGCATTGTGGCCTTGGTTTCGTCCAGCATTTTGCGGGTCGCCTGCAACTGGGCTTCCGTCAGCCGGAGATTTTTTTCCAAATTGGAAGAGTCGGTCCGAGCCAGTACCTGGTTGGCTTCGACGGCCATGCCTTCCTCGATGAACACTTCGACGACTTTACCCGTTACCTTGGACGACACGGTCGAATCGACCCTTGCGGTCACGTAGCCCGACGCGTTCAACAGGGTCTGTTCGCCTGCGGAGGCCGGCTTGGAAACGACAGCGGTCCGGACCTGAAATACGGGCGGACGCTGATACCACCAGGCGGCGACCGCGATCGCGGTGAAGGCGACGAGCAGAACAGAGAGCGTCGCGGGGGAGTTCTTTCGAGCGGCCTGCGGAGCGCGCGCGATACGGAGTGCGTCGAGCGATTGCTTTGACGGGCTCATGGGACACCGGAGTAGCGAAGAAGGACGAAAAGACAACCTCCGTTGCATTCTAATCGTTTTGGTCCACGTCGCGAAGGGTCTAAAAACGACAAGAGCCCGCGGGTTTCCCCGCGGGCTCTTGAAAAATCCTGGCGAGACCTACTTTCGCACTTTCAAGCACTATCATCGGCTCGGAAAGCTTAACTACTGTGTTCGGGATGGGAACAGGTGTGACCTTTCCGATAAAGTCACCAGGAAGGGACTTGCGAAGCGATGAAACTTCGCAAGCCAGGTTGTAATGGTAAATGGCATCTACGCGAGCGATGCGTTGGGGAAAGCGGGCGTCAGGTTTCTGCACACCTGGACTATTCACGCCTGCGAACGAGTACAACGTATCGGGATCGCGGTCAAGTCAGCGGATGGAGCCTTTTTTTGCGGATTCGCGGTGCGAATCCGTTGGCCGGGCTCCATGAACATAGAGTCTTGAATATAAGTGGCCAAGCTTTCGTCCATTAGTACCGGTTAGCTTAGCACGTTACCGTGCGTACACATCCGGCCTATCAACCAGGTAGTCTTCCTGGGGACTTTCGAGCAATTGCTCTTACGAAACCTAATCTTAGGGCGGGCTTCACGCTTAGATGCTTTCAGCGTTTATCCGTTCCGTAGTTAGCTATCCAGCCATGCCACTAGCGTGACAACTGGGGAACCAGAGCTACGTCCTTCTAAATCCTCTCGTACTAAAGAAGAATCCCTGCAAGTTTCGTACGCCCACGGCAGATAGGGACCGACCTGTCTCACGACGGTCTGAACCCAGCTCACGTACCACTTTCATTGGCGAACAGCCAAACCCTTGGGAGCTTCTACACCCCCAGGATGTGATGAGCCGACATCGAGGTGCCAAACCGCCACGCCGCTATGGACGCTCGGTGGCGATAAGCCTGTTATCCCCAGAGTACCTTTTATCTGATGAGCGATGACCCTTCCATACGGAATCACCGGATCACTAGGACCTGCTTTCGCATCTGCTCGACTTATAGGTCTCGCAGTTAAGCACCCTTCTACCCTTGCGCTCAAAGCCTGATTGCCAACCAGGCTGAGGGTACCTTTGCACTCCTCCGTTACTCTTTTGGAGGAGACCGCCCCAGTCAAACTGCCCAACTGAAACTGTCCTTCGCCCGGATTCACGGGCCGAAGTTAGAACTAAAGCACATTCAGAGTGGTATTTCAACGTTGGCTCCATGATAGCTTGCGCTACCACTTCATAGCCTCCCACTTATCCTACACAAAACGTACCTCAGCCCAATATCAGCCTACAGTAAAGGTTCATGGGGTCTTTCCGTCTAACCGCGGGTACGTGGCATCTTCACCACGGCTACAATTTCACCGGGTCGGTGGTTGAGACAGTGCTCCAGTCGTTACGCCATTCATGCAGGTCGGAACTTACCCGACAAGGAACTTCGCTACCTTAGGACCGTCATAGTTACGGCCGCCGTTTACCGGGGCTTCGGTCGCGAGCTTCGCTTTCGCTAACCCTCTTCCTTAACCTACCGGCACCGGGCAGGCGTCAGACTCTATACATCCTCTTGCGAGTTAGCAGAGTCCTGTGTTTTTGATAAACAGTCGCTAGAGCCGATTTACTGTGGCCTCCGTTTGCGTTAACACTCAGAGGCACCCCTTATCGCGAACTTACGGGGTCAATTTGCAGAGTTCCTTAACCACCGTTCTCCCGAGCGCCTGAGACTACTCGTCTCGCCTACCTGTGTCAGTTTTAGTACGGTCACAAAGATTTTGACCCTTAGGAGATTTTCTTGGACGTCCTTCAGATGACTTCGAGAACGTAAATGCTCTCGGTCCTGTCCCTTGGATTATGGGGCGGATTTACCTTTCCCCCACCTTAGAACAGTCCACGGACATTTCTAATCGTACCGCTCACCATTCAGACGCCGTCCCTCCATCGGTTCACCTTTGTGGCGCAGGAATGTTGACCTGCTATCCATCGTCTACGCCTTTCGGCCTCGACTAAGGTACCGGCTAACCCTGGGCGGATTTACCTTCCCCAGGAAACCTTAGGCTTTCGGCGAGCAGGATTCTCACCTGCTTTATCGTCTACTCATTCCGGCATAATCACCTGTACACCCCACCACCGCTCCTTTCGGTACGGCTTGTATCTGGTGTACAGCGCTCTCCTACCGCTTCAAGAATCCGAAGATTCATGAAACCCAAAGCTTCGGCATGATGCTTACTCCCGGTCATTATTGGCGCAGAATTGCTCGACCAGTAAGCTGTTACGCACTTTTTAAATGGTGGCTGCTTCTAAGCCAACATCCTGGCTGTCACGGCAATTCAACTTCCTTTGTGACTGAGCATCATTTAGGGGCCTTAGCTGTTGGTCTGGGTTGTTTCCCTCTCGACCGCGAAGCTTATCCCTCGCGGTCTGTCTCCCGAGATAGTCGTTTCGGTATTCGGAGTTTGGTTCGGCTAGGCAACCTGGAAGGGTCCCTATGCCAATTCAGTCTCTCTACCCCCAAAACGTAGTGGCTCGAGGCTATACCTCAATATATTTCGGAGAGAACCAGCTATCTCTGCGTTTGATTAGACTTTCACTCCTCCCCACAAGTCATCCCCTCGGTTTTCAACCCAAGTGGGTTCGGTCCTCCACGCAGTATAACCCGCGCTTCAACCTGCTCATGGGTAGATCACGCAGTTTCGGGTCTACCACCGGCAACAATGTCGCCCTGTTCAGACTCGGTTTCCCTATGGCTTCGGCCCTGAAGGCCTTAACCGAGCTGCCGACGGTAACTCGCCGGATCATTATGCAAAAGGCACGCCGTCACACGATGAATCGTGCTCCGACCGCTTGTAAGCGCATGGTTTCAGGTTCACTATCCTCCCCTAGAAGGGGTTCTTCTCATCTTTCGATCGCTCTACTTAGTTTACTATCGGTCGTCAGAGAGTATTTAGCCTTACGGGATGGTCCCCGTAGATTCAGTCGGGGTTCCACGTGACCCGACCTACTCAGGTATCCTTCGAGAGACTAGCTCAATGTCGCTTACAGGACTGTCACCTTCTGTGGTTCACCTTTCCAGATGATTCAACTATTGACTAGTTTTGTAACTCCCATGTGAAAGACCCTACAACCCCGCCAAGGAAAACCTTAACGGTTTGGGCTGTTCCGCGTTCGCTCGCCGCTACTGACGGAATCGATTTTTCTTTATTTTCCGCGGGCTACTTAGATGTTTCAGTTGGCCCGGTTTGCCGCCCTGCACCTATGGATTCAGTGCATGCTAATTCGGGAACCCCGGGATCAACGCTCGTTTGACAGCTCCCCCAGGCTTTTCGCAGCCTTCCACGCCCTTCATCGCCTTCTGACGCCAAGACATCCCCCATGCGCCCTTAGTAGCTTGACCACCAATATCCAAAACTCTTGTGAAATGCTGGATATCAGCGCTACCTATGATCCCGTGCTTGATTGCTCAAGAACGCAATCGAGTATCGATCACCCTTACATTCGTCCCACGAATCCACTTCCTCCGCTCCTGCAAAAGAGCGGCCCCCATGAATTCGCAGCGCTAACTAAGAACGTGATGCACAAGTTTTCCATCCGCCGGAGTTCTCGCGAACCACCTGCGGCATGGCAAACCTGCTTCACTAGATGCCATTTACCTTTACAACCAAATTGTCAAAGATCGCGTGTCGGACCAGCAACTTGCCCGTGAAGACTTGTCGCCAAACCTCTCTGTCCTCAGCGACAGGAATCAGGCTCTCGTCGGAGCCCGGTTCCTGACACTGAATCAATCATTTGCTTTTCGATTCGCCCGGCCCTGAAACGTCGCTCCGCGTATTGCCTTACGTATCTTGCCGGTGGGAAACCACGAGTCTATTAATGTGGCCTTTGGCTGTCAATGGGGCCGACTCGCAGTTCCAAAATCATTGTTTTTTCACCTCCTTGCTCTTGATTCGTTCGCCAAAGCTTGAGTCGCCCAATCCGTTCTTGCTGCGGTGATTCTATCAATCGGTTTCGCGGCGGCAAGGGGTGAGCGACTGTTGTTGAGGTGGAGACGATCGGGATCGAACCGACAACCCCTGCCTTGCAAAGGCAGTGCTCTCCCAATTGAGCTACGTCCCCGAGTGGGCGCATGAAGATTCGAACTTCAGACCTCGTCGTTATCAGCGACGCGCTCTAACCAACTGAGCTATGCGCCCTCAAATGGCAAGCCGCCTATTCTAAGTGCCTTGTGCTGCCTGTCAAACCGGTTGCCGGGGAAAGCTCCCGCGAGCGAATCTGGCAAAAGACAAAGCCACTTCGCCGATCGCATTTCGATCCCATTTCGACAAGTGGCTGGTATCGGCGACCGGTTCCCGGCAACTTTGGTGATTCGTTGAAAATCGCGCGGAAAAAATGCCGGAACTATCGTGTTGATCGGCCGGGATTCCAGTAAATCCAGCGAACGGGAGGTCGATGTGTCCCCGGCGATATTGACTGATGGACCCCAGGGCGGCAGGTCGAAATCAGTATAATCCGGACCTTCACATTCCCACCGGTTTCCAACCCCAGGGGCCAACCATGACTCGTGAAAATCGTCGCATTTCCGCAGCGCGAAAGTGGCTTCGCACCGCCGTGGCCGGCTGCCTGGCGGCCGGCGCCGCAGCCACGCCGATTCTAGCCAAGTCCCCCACGGTTCAGGATGCGCTGAACGCCATTCAGCCGATCCAGTCGGACGTTGCGTTCGATCGCCCAGACAAAGAACAGATCGCCAAATGCGTATTGGAGTCGATCAACGAAGGCGGTGTCACCGGGTATGTGGTGCGTAACGAAGCCGGACAGGTTTTGCGCCGATTTCTGGACACGAACAAAGACACTAAACTCGATATCTGGTGCTACTATCGCGACGGAATCGAAACCTACCGCGACATTGATTCCAACTTCAACGGCCGCACCGACGAATACCGCTGGCTCGGTACCGCCGGAATTCGCTGGGGCATCGACGACAACGAAGATGGCAAGATCGATCGCTGGCGGGCAATTTCCGCGGAGGAAGTCACCGCGGAGGTTATTGCCGCACTGCGACAACGCGACAGCGAGCGATTCCAGCGATTGCTGATCACCGATGAGGAACTCAAAGACCTGGGGTTGGGCGAACAACGATTCCAGGAGCTGGCGGAAAAACTGCCGATCGCCCGATCGGCGTTCCACGAGCTTGCCGGCAAGCAGAAACTGGTGACGGCCAAGACCGAATGGACGAACTTCGGCGCGACACTGCCCGGTGTCGTTCCGTCGGGCAGCGACGGGTCGACCCGCGACGTAATCGTCTACGAGAATGTTTCGGCCATGACGGAAACCGATGGCAAGTCCCAGCCCGTGTCGATCGGCACCCTGGTACAGGTCGATGCGACCTGGCGGCTGATCGACCTTCCGCCGCTCGACACCGCCCTGGCGGGCGCACCCACGGGCCATTTCTTTGCCCAGGCGGCGCCGCGCACCGAGGCAGCCACGAACAACGAACCGTCGAACGCGGCGGAGATCCAGAAGCTGGTTGACCAGTTGGCGGCGCTCGACAAAAACCTCGCGTCGACCGACCCGGATGAAATCGCCGAGGCTTACCAGAAGCGAGCCGACGTGCTGGAAAAACTCTATGACGCGAGTACCGGCGACGACGACCGAGGCAATTGGTTGCGGCAGCTGGCCGACTCACTCAGTGCCGCCGTCCAGTCGGCCCAGTCGTTGGAAAGCGTCGAGCAGTTGGGCGCCCTGGTGACGAAACTGAAAGAGGCCAAGGCTGCGGACGACCAGATCGCTTACGTGGCATTCCGGTCGGTGATGGCGGAACACGAACTGGCAATTCAGGACGAAAAAGCGGATTTCAACAAGATCCAAGCCGCTCTGGAGGAGAACCTGGCGAAGGTCATTGCCGACCACCCCAAAGCAACTTCCATCGTGGAAGCGATGATGCAGCTGGCCAATGTTTATGAGTTCGGCGGCAAGGACCAGGAGGCGGCAACGGTCTACCGGCAGATCAAGACCGACTACGCCAACTCGGATTTCGCCAAACGCGCGGCGGGTGCCGTATTCCGTCTGGAGTGCGTCGGCAAATCGATGGCGCTCAAAGGCCGCATCCTCGACGGCAAGTCGAACAACGGAGCGTTCGAATTGACGCAGCTCAAAGGCAAGACCGTGCTGATACACTATTGGGCGACCTGGTGCGAGCGCTGCAAGGAAGACATGACAAAGTTGCGCGAGCTGCAAGCCAAGTATGCCAAACAGGGGCTGGTGCTCGTGGGTGTCAACCTGGACGCGGAGATCGAGAAAGCGGGTCGGTTCGTGCAGGTCAATAAGCTGCCCTGGACGCAACTGTTCGAGACGGGCGGTATGGACGGCCGCCTGGCCTTGGAAATGGGCATCGTCAACCTGCCGACCATGATCCTGGTCGACAAAGATGGCAAGGTGATTGCGAACGAAATGCATGCAGTCCAATTGGAGAGTGAACTGGCGAAACAGTTCAAGGAATCGACCGGTTCGGCGCGCAAAGCGTCGGTCAAGTCCGACAAGAAATCGACCAATTAACACCGCCTGCGATCGGTCTCTTGGCTCTTTACCGGAGACTTGTGCTTGATCACCGAGCGACCCGCGCCGGCCCGCCGGCGCGGCGGCCCGTGTCTGCGACGGAGTACCACTCAACTTCCGTCGCTTCGCTCGATATAATGACCTATCGACGGCTCCCCGCTCCCCCACCTGCTATCCGGTGATTGATCCATGGCTGAACTACCTCGCACGATGCTGCGAAAAATCTGGGATCAGCATGTCGTGCATGCCGAACCAGGTAAACAGGCGATCCTTTACGTCGATCTGCATCTGGTACACGAAGTGACGAGCCCGCAAGCTTTTGAGGGCCTGCGGCTTGCAGGTCGCAGCGTACGCCGTCCCGAACGGACCATTTCGACAGTGGATCACAATATCCCCACGACCGATCGGGCTTTGCCGATCCTCGACCCCGTCTCGCGGCAGCAGGTGGAAACTCTGCGGGCCAATTGCCGCGAGTTTGGAGTTCGGCTTTACGATCTCCACGATCCGCAGCAGGGGATCGTGCATATTATCGGCCCCGAACTGGGTTATACGCAGCCGGGCATGATCATCGTCTGCGGCGACAGCCACACCGCCACGCACGGTGCATTCGGGGCGTTGGCTTTCGGAATCGGAACCAGCGAGGTGGAGCATGTTCTGGCGACGCAGACCTTGCTGCAGTCGCCTCCCAAGACCCTGGAACTGCGGGTCGAGGGCCGGCTGCCAAAGGGAGTGACGGCCAAAGACATGATCCTGTACCTGATCGGGCGAATCACGACTCAAGGGGGAACCGGATCGGTCGTCGAGTATTCGGGCAGTGCGGTGCGCGCGCTGAGCATGGAACAGAGGATGACCGTCTGCAACATGACGATTGAAGCCGGCGCTCGGGCCGGACTGATCGCGCCGGATGCGATCACTTTTGAATACTTGCGAGGCCGTCCTTTCGCCCCACAGGGCGCGGCGTTCGATCGAGCCGTCGCCGAATGGGAAAAGCTCCCCAGTGACGCCGGCGCTGCATTTGACCGCGTCGAAATATTCCAAGCGGCCGATATCGCGCCGCATGTGACGTGGGGGACAACTCCCGGTCAGGTCTTGCCGATTACCGGTCGCGTGCCCGATCCCGGCGATTTTTCCGATCCCACCGATCAAAAGACGGCGGCTCGCGCGCTGGAATATATGGGTTTGCGTCCGCAGGTTCCCTTAATCGACATCCCGATCGACCGCGTCTTTATCGGCTCGTGCACCAACGCCCGGATCGAAGACCTGCGGAGCGCGGCCGAGGTGATCCGCGGTCACCGGGTCAGCGGCAGCGTGTCGGCGATGGTCGTGCCGGGCAGCGGGCAAGTGAAGCACCAGGCGGAGGCCGAGGGACTCGATCGTATCTTCCTCGACGCCGGCTTTGAATGGCGCGAAGCGGGATGCAGCATGTGCCTGGCGATGAACCCCGACAAGCTCGAACCTGGGGAACGTTGCGCCTCGACCAGCAATCGGAATTTCGAAGGCCGGCAAGGCAAAGGGGGACGCACCCATCTGGTCTCGCCGGCGATGGCGGCGGCCGCGGCGGTGCAAGGACATTTCGTCGATATTCGCAACTGGGAATTCAAATAGCATGCAGCCTTTTCGTACGCACACCGGCCTTATCGCGGCGATGGACCGCGCGGACGTCGACACCGATCAGATCATTCCCAAGCAATTCCTCAAGCGAATTGAACGGTCCGGATATGGGCCATTTCTGTTTTTTGATTGGCGGTATCTTGAGGATGGCAGCCCCGATCCAAGCTTTGAGCTCAACGCACCGCAACTAGCCGGCGCATCGATCTTGTTGGCACGCCGGAATTTTGGATGCGGGTCGAGCCGCGAACATGCCGTATGGGCAATCGAAAATTACGGATTCCGCGCCGTGCTGGCACCCAGCTTCGCCGACATTTTCTACAACAATTGTTTCAAGAATGGCGTGCTGCCGGTGAGGCTCGAAGAATCAGCCATCGATGCGTTCTTCCGGCACGCGGCGGGGAACAATTACCGTGTCACGGTCGACCTGGAAACGCAAACCGTCAGTGACGCGCAGGGGCTCTCGATCCGTTTTGAGCTTGATCCATTTCGACGCGAATGCCTGCTGAACGGCTGGGACGATATCGCGCTGACGCTTCGGCACGAGGACAAGATCTCCGCGTTTGAAGCGCGCCAGTCGGCGTCCGCCTAGTTCCACGTCCCGACGGAATCGACGGCCCGTTGCCGCACCTGGACTGGGCTGCGCTGAACGTAGTCGACGCACGCAACCACGACCGCTCAGTCGGCCGTTGCAACCGGAGTCCTTACGCCATCCTGCCGTGCTGAAAGCAGGCAGGCGTCGATCACTTCCTGGGTCTGCAGCGCGATGGTGCCCCACTGCGGCTCCCGCTCGCGGGACGTCACAATCTGGCCAAACTTTCGGAAAAGGTTTGACTCCTGGGCGCGCGGGTAGCCGCTGCCATATTCCGGCACCGCAAATCGACGCGAGTGGTTGACCATATTGAAGTCGCAGCCATGGACCTCGAACGACGGTTTGTTCAGTTCGAACGCCGCTTCGCCACCAAAGTACGGCAGCACAAAATCGGGAACATGGATGGAGCCACGGCCACCGCTGATATGGGCCCATTGCTGATGCTCCGTCACAAAGGAGCAGTAGAAGGCGGCAGTAACGCCGCCCTCGAAAAACAGCTCACCGCTGAATTCGACAGGGACCGCCGACTCGCTGTCGTCCCGGCCATGTTGAGCAAGGATCCGACCGGTGACCGATTGCGGCCAGGCATAATTCATCGCCCAGAGTGAAAACCGGACATTGTACCAGCCCAGGTCTCCGAGGCAGCCGAGCGGTTCCAGCTGGCTGCTGACGCGAATATTCTCCTGCCGGAACGCCTCGGGTGCCAGAAAGCTGAATTGGCTGCTGATGCGTCGAATCGGGCCGACGCTGTTGTCGTCATCGAGAACCTGGCGGAGCAATTCCAGCCGAGCGCTATGCATGAACATCACGCCATCCATGAACTGAACTTGATTGCGTTCGCAAGCGCGCAGCATTTCGCGAACCTCTCTGGCGTCGCTACCACACGGTTTCTCGCAAAGGATGTGTTTTCCAGCATCTGCGGCCCGAACCACCCAGTCCCGCCGGATGCCGGTCGGCAGCGGGATATAGACCGCATCGATGTCGGATCGGTCGAGCAACTCCTGGTACGAGCCA
The DNA here is from genome assembly GCA_016872775.1 of Planctomycetota bacterium. Taxonomy (GTDB): domain Bacteria; phylum Planctomycetota; class Planctomycetia; order Pirellulales; family Pirellulaceae; genus VGZA01. The sequence continues at coordinate 35,697 of VGZA01000004.1, forward strand.
CAGGCGGTCGGTTCGTGGTCGAACGGGGCCGAATATTGGCAGTCGCGTACGAACTGCGACGCGCGAAGCGCATCACGACTGGCCACCGCGCGAACCGTTCCGTTACCGGAATTACGGATCGATTTCCAATTCTTGCGGGCAATGTTGGCCGTGCCTAGGATCCCCCAGCGAATCACCGAATTGTTCATGCTTCCATGGCTCCGATCGCAAAGACTGTTTGGAGGAAGTTGTGCCTGAATTCACGGCATTTCATGGGAAATATCTCGGGGCTCCGCGTCATGCCCCGAAATGAATCGCATCCGCGTCGCCCTATATTCCTCCGGCCGGGCAGACGCGAGTTTACCACAACGGGGCAGAAAGAAGTATTCGTGATCGGCTCGAGTCAAGGCGATCGATGGCCTGATCGGCTTTCGGCGATCAGGCCGGATGCTCCCCGACGCAAGAGTTCTTCGGCGACGGAGCGGCCCAACTCGAATGCGTCGGTCGGCGCGTTTGCCGCGGAGCCGGACGCCTCGAGTCTTTCTTGCCCATCGAGACTCAACACGGCAGCGCGGAGCGTCAACCGATCGGATTCGACCTGAGCCCAGGCGCCCACCGGCGCCAGGCAACCACCGCGCAGACTTGCCAGCAAAGTGCGTTCGGCCGTGACGGCGTGGCGCGTATCGGGATCATCCAGAAACGCAATGCTGGCCGCGGTAGTCTCGTCGTCGGCACGGATCTCCAATCCGAGCGCGCCTTGTCCGACGGCCGGCAGCATTCGAGAGAACGGAAGCACGCAGGTGATGCGGTGTCCCAGTCCGAGCCGGCGTAGTCCGGCTTCGGCCAGGATGATAGCGTCGTATGCCCGTTCATCGAGTTTCCGCAAGCGGGTATCCACATTGCCGCGCAGCTCGGCCATCACCAGGTCGGGTCGCCAATGCAGCAACTGAGCGCGCCGTCGCGGACTGCCGGTTCCCACGACAGCGGCGCTCGGCAGACCTTCCACGTCCTGGGATCGGCTCGAGACCAATGCATCGCCGCCTCGTTCGCGCGGCGGAACGGCAGCGAGTCGCAGTCCGTCGACCGATTCGGTGGGCAGGTCTTTCAGACTGTGCACCGCCAGATCCACGCGCCGTTCGAGCAGCGCTCGTTGAATCTCCTTGGTGAACAGTCCCTGCGCGCCGCTCGCGACGATCGGTTCGCTGGAGGTATCGCCCTGGGTGGTAATCCAGACGATTTCCACGGTTCGCCCCTGTTCGCGCAGGCGGGCGGCGACCCATTCCGACTGCCAGCGGGCCAGCGCGCTGCCACGCGATCCGATACGGATGGGGGGCCACTCGCATTCGGGCTTTTCCTGTCGGTCGTTCAACGCAACTCCTCTATCTTCCTGCGCGGGCTGACGGGTTCCGACTTACGGGCAAGTTGAGCCTGCCGGTCGGATTCACGATCGCGAGCCGACTCCCCGAGCCAGCACGGCGGCATGCACGGAACCGACTCCCTGCCGGATCAGAATGCGCGCAATACAGTCCAAGGTCGCGCCCGTCGTCATGACGTCGTCGATCAATACGACGCGAGCGCCGGCGATATCGTAGCGTGGGGAGAGCTGAAAAGCACCGGCGACATTGCGAAATCGCTCGCCCGGCATCAGCGTCCCCTGCTTGCGGGTCGCGCGCACGGAACGGACCAGATCGCTGAACAGCGGCCAACCGGCCTGGCGGGCGACACCTTCGGCGATTAACTCGGAGGCCGGTACGCCGCGAGTTAACCGCCGCATCCAGTGCATCGGGACCGGAACCACGGCATCGACGGGGCGATTTCCCCAGACGTCCAGCAGTCGTCGGCCGAGGTATTTTCCCATGGCAGTGGCCAGCGATTCGTGCGCCGACTTCTTCGTCCGCAAAACGACTTGCCGCAGGACCCCGGCATAAGTGCCCAGAGCAAAGGAACCGGCGAACTTGTAGCGCCGTTCCCGGCAATAGGCGCAACGAATGCGGCGATCGCCGTTCGGCGGCAGGCAAGCGGCACACTTCGGGCAGATCGTACCGCGCGGGTAGCAGAAACCGGCCAGGCATTCGCAGCAGAGCCCTTCTTCGGGGGTCTGCGGGGGCAATTCGCGGTCACAGGCCAGGCAGACTGGCGGGAAAACAAGGTCGGTCGCCATGCGACCGATCGACCGCGCGCCATACCGGGCCGCACCCAAGGCGCAGCCCCCCCAGCCCACAAACATCCGCCGCAGCGGTTTCGCGAATCGGTGCGTGGCAAGATGTAATCGACCTTGACCCATGCCAACAAACTACCCTATCGTTCCAGCTTCTGGGTAGGTGCCATGCTGATCCTCGACCTTTATGTGCTGCGCCAGTTCTTGAAGATCCTCGGCGTGGCGTTTTTCGCCCTGGTGTCGCTGTACGTCATCATCGACGCGTTTAACAACCTGGAGGAATTCCAGTTGTACGCCGAGCGAAACGCCCAGAATATTCTGGTGATCGTTTTCGACTACTATCGCGTGCACGCGCTGACCGTATTCGACCGGACCTACGGAATGCTCGCTCTGCTGGCCAGCATGGCGACGATCGCCTGGTTCCACCGTACTCGTGAGCTGACGGCGATCCTGTCGGGCGGCATCTCCAAAGGGCGCTTCGTGAGGCCGATCGTCGTTGCCACCGTGATGGTCAGTGGGCTGGGAATCGCCAATCGGGAATGGTGGATGCCGCATTATCGGGACCGCCTGACCCGTAACGCGCAGGATTGGCTGGGCGACACGCCACGCCCATTCGTGCCTCGATTCGACCATCACACCAATATCCTTCTGGGGGGACGAAATCTGATTCGCGGGCGACAGCGAGTCGAACATCCCACCTTTCGCCTGCCGGCAAACCTGGCGCGGTTTGGCAACAAACTGATCGCGGCCTATGCCACTTACATGCCCGCCCAGGACGATCGTATGGCCGGCTTCCGACTGGTCGACGTTGAACGGCCGGAGAAGCTGGCGGAAATTCCGTCGGAGTACCTGGAGCAGCAGCCTCTGGTGCTGACCGCTTTTGATACCGATTGGTTGGGGCCGCGAGAGTGTTTTGTCGCCACCCACCTGACGTTCGAGCAGTTGGCGACGGGCGACCAATGGCAGCGGTTCACTTCAACGCGCGAGTTGATCGACCAGCTTCGGAATCCCAGCGACCGCGCCGGCGCCGACACGCGCGTGCGGATTCATGCACGCATTGTCCAGCCGTTCCTGGATATCGCGTTGGTCTTCCTGGGGCTGCCGTTGGTCCTCCGCCGCGAGCAGCCACGCTTTTTTGTGGCGATCGGCTGGGGACTGCTCGTGGTTTGTGGCTTTGCGGCAGCGGTGATCACTTGCCATGCATTGGGGGAGAATTATCTGTTGAGCCCGGTCTTGGCGACCTGGTGCCCGCTGTTTCTTTTTCTCCCGCTGGCGGTCCTGATTTCCCGCCCGTTTCAGGAATAATCGCCCCGTTCTCGGCCCACCGGCCGATCGGGGGGTCGCAAACCGCGCTGTGCGCCTCGCCGGACAACGTTCACAGTTTTTGCCGTTTGCACTATAATCCCACCCGACTTCCACCCGCTGGAGTATTTCGTCGGATGGCACAGGATCAGCATTCCCCTTGGGTAGATGGACTGACGATTGGCGAGGTCCTGGCGGCGACAGCGCGGCGCTGCGCTCGCAGTGACGCGGTGGTTTTCCCTAAAATCGGCGTCCGCTGGAACTGGGAGGAATTCGCGCGGCGCGTCGACGACGCAGCGCGTGGACTGTTGGGGATCGGCATTCGCAAAGGCGAACATGTCGCGATCTGGGCGACGAACGTGCCGGAGTGGGTGGTCCTGCAATTCGCCACCGCCAGGATCGGTGCCGTGCTGGTCACGATCAATCCCGCGTATCGGCCTTTCGAACTGCGGTATGTCCTGCGCCAGAGCGACGCGGTCGCGCTGTTCCTGGTCGATCAATTCCGATCGTCCGATTATTTCGCGATGCTCAACGAAATCTGTCCGGCACTGGCGGGTTCCGTGCCCGGGACACTCCACTGCGAGGAATTTCCACGGTTGCGCAGCGTGGTGGCGATTAAGGGCCGGGACTTACCGGGCAGCCTGACCTGGCAACAGGTGTTGGAGTGTGGGGCGGGCGCAACACTCGACGATCTTCCCGGCGGCATGGGGCCAGGCGAAGCGATCAATATTCAGTACACCTCCGGAACAACAGGATTCCCCAAGGCAGCGACACTCAGCCACCGCAATCTGCTGCTCAACGCTTTCTACGTCGGCGCGTGTCAGGGCATGAGTGAATCCGATCGTATTTGCATCCCGGTGCCATTTTATCATTGCTTTGGATGTGTTCTGGGAACGCTCTGCTCAGCCGTCTATGGCGCTGCGATGGTCGTACCGGGAGAGTATTTCCAGCCGACCGACACACTGGCGGCGATCGAGGCGGAACGGGCAACCGTGATCTACGGTGTGCCGACGATGTTTATCTCGGAACTCGAAGACGCCACTTTTGCCCAGCGCGATCTGCGATCCTTGCGGACCGGGATCATGGCCGGAGCGCCCTGCCCGATCGAAATCATGCGTCAAGTCATCGATCGCATGGGCGCGAGAGAATTGACGATCGCCTACGGCCAGACGGAAGCCTCACCCGTCGTCACGCAGACGCGTACAGACGATCCGCTGGAGTTGCGCGTGGAAACGGTCGGCCGGCCACTGCCCGGCCTGGAAACCAAGATCATCGATCCGATCACCGGCGCGACGCTGGGCGACAACCAGCAGGGCGAATTCTGTTCGCGCGGGCATGTCGTCATGCTTGGCTATTACAATAACCCCGAGGAAACGGCGGCGACGATCGATACCGACGGTTGGCTGCACAGCGGCGATCTGGGGGTACGGCTCAATAATGGCTACTACAAAATCACCGGACGGCTCAAGGACATGGTGATTCGCGGCGGCGAGAATATCTACCCGCGTGAAATCGAGGAATTCCTGTTTACGCACCCGGCCGTGCAGCAAATCTCCGTCGTCGGAATCCCCGATCCGAAGTACGGCGAAGAACTTTGTGCCTGGATCAAACTCAAAAAAGGCGTGGCGGTCACCGAAGACGAGATCCGGCAGTTCTGCCGGCAGAAACTGGCCCACTACAAGGTGCCAAAGGTCGTGCGATTCGTCGACGCGTTTCCCCAAACCGTAACCGGGAAAATCCAGAAGTTCAAGATCCGGGAACAGATGATCCAGGAACTGCAACTCAAAGTGCAGGCCACCGCCTGACGCTTGTTTTATCGCGGCATCACGCACATAATCCCCGCACGCATTCTTTTTGTCGTTTTGCTCAAAGTCACAACTGTACAACGTCCCTGGTTGCTCCCTCATTTCGCAGAAAGGACATCGCATGTCAAACTACAACCCGTATACATCCCCGGCTGACGGATACAATCCAATGCCGACGAAAGGCTACCCACTCGCCGACCTCGGAAAGCGGTTTCTGGGCGCGCTGGTTGATGGACTCAGCGGCATGGTCTTCGTCGGTCCCGGTTATGGATTGATGATCGCCGGCAGTATCGGCCAGAACGAACCCGGTGCATTGGTGCTGGTCGGCATGTTATTGATCGGCGTTGGCGGTCTCGCCTTGCTTGGAGTCAATCTCTACCTGTTGTTTACCCGCAGCCAGTCGATTGGCAAGTACCTCATGAAGACGCAGATCGTGAACTTCGAAACCGGGGAACGGGCCGACTTTGTTAGTTGCTTCCTATTGCGAGCATTCCTCAACGGTTTGATAGGCGCCATTCCCTGCTATGGGATAGTCGATATCATTTTCATTTTCCGCCCCGATCGCCGCTGCATTCATGACCTGCTCGCCAAAACCAAGGTCGTCGACATTTCCACGGCGGCTTAGGGCGAATTACGATCGATATGGTGGGGCAGCCGGATTTTGAATTCGGCCCCGCCTACTTCGGCGGCGGCAAGTTCCAGTCGGCCGCCGAGCGAAACGGCGAGGCGTCGCGCCAGTGCAAGGCCCAGTCCAACGCCGGGCGCTGATTGAGCTGCTTCGTGAGCCGATTTAGAGAACGGCTTGAACAGCCGCCTCCGCGCCTCCGCGGGGATTCCAGGCCCGTGATCGCGGAGCGTCATCGTGACTTCCCGAACCGCGACCGCCATGGTCAGGTGAATACGGCGGTCATCGGAGGCGCCCGCATACTTGCAGGCGTTGTCGATCAAGTTGAAGGCGATCTGCTCGATCGCACGCGGATCGGTGTACAACGAAACATCGCGATCGTTGTCGGACAACTCGACGACCAGTTCCATTCCGGTCTGTCCAAGGCGGGAACCGCTGCATGCGGCAATACGTCGCGCGAGTTCCGCGAGCGTAACGAGTTCCCGCTTGCGATCGCCCGTGCTGCGTTCGAGCCGCGCGTACTGCAGGACATTTTCCACCAAATGCGACAGGCGATCCGCTTCGGACTGCAGGGTCCGCAGGTAGCCGATGCGACTTGTTTCGGGGACTATATTCTCGGCCAGCATTTCGGCGTACATGCGAAATGTCGTCAAGGGCGTTCGCAACTCATGGGTGACGGCCGAAACAAACGCCGCTCGTCGCTCGCTCAACGTGATCACGCCGGCGAGCATCATTCCTCCGGTGAAGGTGACCAGCGCGAAACAGAGCCAGGCGATCAGCAGCGCGATCCGCATCGGCGAGAGGGTCAACGGCACCGCCGTCATGGGCGGCACGTGGATCTGCACGGGGAGCGTCGCCAACAGGCGGCCAATTCTCACGTCTTTTTCGCTGCGCACCGGTTCGAAAGTAAACTCGGACAAGATGTCTCGAACCTCATGCCGCAGCAGCGTCTCGATCTCCGGCCAGTCCAACCAGCACCCCTGGATGACGATCTGGTCGCCGATCGTCACGCGGCGTGCCAGCAGCAGTTGCGAGCCGATCCAGAGCGGTCGGCTTACTCCCTCGCGCACGATCGCGGCGCGCGCCGCAGCCGGATTAGCGCTTCTCTGCCCGGCAATCTCGCGTTGTGCGAACGCCTGCAGGGCCGAGTTGCGGTTATTAAAATCGTTGTTGAGCCGTGCGGGCGATTGGCTGCGGGTCTCGCGCGACGGGACTGCATTTTCGAATGCCGACGGAGGAGGCACAGCCGGATCGGAGGAATCGTTGTCGTTGGGCATCCGCAACCGAGTCAGGTCCACGTTCTGGGAAAGCACCTGCCCAGAGTTGGCTTGCCACACATAATTCGCGACACTGGACTCCGGAGCGACATCCTGCCATTGCGGCAGCGACTGGTCGGGCAGCATCGCCAGCAATTGATCGTAGTCGACCCACTGCATGAAATCCGCCAGACTGCGGCGGCAGTCGTCGATCTGTTCCCGAACCGCTCCGCTGCGGATTGCCCACGACATTTCAGGCTCGTCGGGACACTGGGGCGAGGTCACACAGCCGTTGGCCGAACATTGGAAGTTCAACCGAACATAGGGCGAGGGCTGCACGAGCAAGCGAGAGGGAGTCACCTTGCCCGATTCCACGCCGGCAATTTTCGCGGCAGATGCCGGCCCATCCGCTGGAACGGTACCACTTACCTTTGAATCGTCGGTGCCGGATGCCACCGCTGCGGGAAGGCCGGCGGATTGCGGCGGACGATCCGGTGCCTCTGCCGCGGACGGCGGCAAGAACGAACTGTATTCAAATTCCGGTCGCGCGGCCTCTTGCGCCAGAATCGGGGTCAGTCGGGTATCCATCGTCCAGAGCGCATTGCTGATCGCCTCATCCAATTCGGCCCGCCGCCGGGCCCTGACCTGGGCAAGATCCAACTCGAGCGACTTGACCGTCAGCAGGGCCAGCGCCGGAACGGCCAGGCCAAGACAGATCGCGAACGTGATCCAGATCTGCCACGGTTTGCGCATTAGCCGACCTCCGAGTCGGTCTGCTCCGATCCGAACATGTAACCTCTGCCGCGTACGGTGAGCAACACGCGCGGCTCGGCCGACTGATCGCGCAATTTCTCTCGCAGCCGCACGACATGCATGTCAATCGTTCTGGTCGCGATGTTCTCCGGACTGATGCGCCAGACGTGGGCAAGCAGTTCGTCGCGCGTGACCACGCGATTCCGATGCGACGCAAGATAGCGCAGCAGATCGGCCTCGCGTTCGGACAGTTCGACACGATCGCCGTCGCGGAATCGCAATTCGCGCCGTGCCAGGTCGGCCGTTCCGCCTGGAATTTCGACATATTCCAGATCGAGCGGCCGATTGGGGGATCGACGCAGGACCGCCTCGACGCGTGCCAGCAGCTCTTTGACGCTGAATGGCTTGACCACATAGTCGTCGGCACCGAGCTTCAGTCCGGCCACACGATCGTCCTCGTCGCCTCGAGCCGTCAGGACAATGACGGGCAGCGTCGGCCGTACCTCCCGAACCTGCCGAACGACTTCCAGCCCCGATGCACCGGGCAGAACCAGATCCAGCAACAGCAGATCGAGCTGCAACTGGATGGCCATCGGCAGCCCCGCTTCGGCATCGGCCGCTTCGTGGACGTCGTAGCCGGCGTAACGCAGTGCGTCGACAATGCCGCGACGAATCGGTCCATCATCTTCGATCGTCAGAACCGTACGTCGCCCCCGCATGTTCGACTCCCCCGGAAAATCCCGCACGCGCCCGACACCCGCCAGCAGGGCTCGCCTTCCCCATTCTATCGTCCGCCAGCGCGGGTAGGGCCACAGCGTCTGTAACGATTCTGTCACAATCGGATCAACAACATCGAAACGGCGGTGGCGTGCATCGTCGAAATCCTGACCTATGGTTGTGGTTTGCCGGGCGAATTTCCTGTTTTCCCCCAGTTCGATCAAGGGGCAACGATGCGCAGTACGCTCAAGATCCCCCGCCAATTGCGGCAAGGCAAATTCCTGGAATATGCGATATTCGCGGCGCTGATGGCCGGCGCGATGTACGTGGGAGCCGGATTTGTCGGGCTCTTGTGAGACAAGGACTCGACCTAAATTTGGGCCGCCACGTTAGAAGATGACCGCCACGGCCCCCGATTCGGGCAGCGCCCAGGCGGTCACGAGTGCGGGTGAAGACTTTGAACGGCAATTGACGGTTCGCAAAGTGACGGCGACGCTTTCGATGATGGCCCTGGGAGTTCTGGCCTGGTTTGTGTTCTACGTGCGCGGCCGGGAACAGCATCGGCCGGTGGATGACGCGGCGTTCATGGGTCCCAACGAAGTCCAACGCGAGGCGATCTTCAAGAAGCGGCAGCAAATTTTCAAAAAACTGGTCGCCGACGGCGACATCAGCTTGCCGGAACAGAAACTCTGCTTCACGCTGGCCAACTCGCAGACGACCGCGCACGGCGAAGCCGAACAATAGGTCGGGACGATCCGCCCGCGGCTGGATCAAGCCAGCGCTTCGGAAATGACTCGGCCCTCGACCAGCGGAAAACTCCGCCCCGAGCGGTCGGTTATCGGCTGGTGATGATCGATGCCGAGCAGAAAATACATGGTTGCCAGCAGGTCTTTGGGGCTGAGCGGCAGATCGGCGACTTCCCCGGCAATGCGATCGGAAGCCCCCACGACGCGTCCTCGAGCGATCCCGCCACCCGCCAGCACGCTGGAATAGACCTGCGACCAATGGTCACGACCGGCCCCCGGCGAACTGTTCAACTTCGGCGTGCGGCCATGCTCGCTGGTGCAGACCACCAGGGTATCATCCAACATGCCCCGCTGGTCGAGATCATTGATCAGACCGTACCACCCCTGATCGAGTCCCGGACAAAGTTCCTGGCGCATCCGCGGGTAGTGATTCCAATGCGTATCCCATCCCATTCCGGCTAGTCCGAATTCGTCCCAGAACACGGTAACGACGCGGCTGCCAGCCTCGATCAACCGCCGGGCGGCGAGGCAGGATTGACCGAAGAGCGTGTGGCCATACGCGTCGCGAACCGACGCGGATTCGCTACGCAAATCGAGCGCTTTCGCAAGCCGATCCGACTCCAGCACCGCGATCGCGGCCTGCTGCTGTTTGGTTAACGTTCGTCCGGCAATCGACCGCTCCAAAGCGGGCTTGGCGACATTGAACTGCTCGAGCAAGGTCCGCCGATTCTGCAGACGATCGATGGTGACCTCGGCCAGCAGTCCCGAGGCCGACGGAACGACGAAGTGGCTGTCGGGGCTGCAGCCGATATAGGGGTCGTTATCGGTATAGACGAGATCTCGCAGGGTTTTCGTGATGCCTTTGGTCGCGGTGCCCACAAAATCGGTATAGACCGGATCGAATTGACTGCCAAGGAACGCCGCATAAGGCCCCGCTCGCGGAACCTCGCCGACACGACGGCTGCTGAACCGGAACGGCAGCGCGATATTGGGGGGCACTCTCGGAAACGCGCTGCGCGCCTTCGATTCGACGTATTCGACGACCGATCCGAAAAACGGCCAATGGCGCGGATCGCGCGGACTAAGTTCCATGGCAACGTCGATCGACGGCACACCCGTCAGCGCAAAGGCGACTCCATGGATCGGGTAGGGGTGCGTAAGCGATCGCAGGACGGTACATCGATCCAGCACTTTGCCGAAATTCGGAAACAGCTCCCCGACGTCGCATCCGGGCAGAGCCGATCGAATCTGCGTCAACTCGCCGCGCACGTCGGCCGGCGCGTCCGGCTTCGGATCAACCCATTCCAATTGACTGGGAGCACCGTACAGGTGGATCAGAATTACGCCTTTGGCTTTACCGAAACCGGCGGGGCGCGGCAGGGAGGCGGCGGCGGCCGAATCCTGCAGGGCGAGCAGTTCCGGCAGACTCAATCCAGCAACTCCCAATCCGCCGACGCGCAACAAATCGCGTCGGGTCAGACCTTCACAAAATTTCCGAGCCGATCCAAGAATCCGCAACATGATTTTGAAACTCGACTAGCTTGACCCGATCCCTTTGGCCGACGTACACCCCGCGGGTCATTATTCCTGTCCTCGGTAAAAAATACCAGTTCGCCCAGGTTTTTTTACGGGAAATGCAATTGCGTCACTTCCCGATCATGATCCAACGAGCCGCTGGAAGCGGGAATACGCCGACTCCCATGGTTCGGCGGGTTGGGGCAGGAACTCGTTCACGGGAAAACTGCGACCGACAATTTCGCGCCCTTGATGGGTCGACCCCGCGTTGCCGGTCGAGATAATCTGTACGAGCAGATTGCCGATCGCCGTTGCCTCGACCGGTCCCGCCAGCACGCGTCGCTGGCAGGCATCGGCCGTCCACTGGTTCAGTAATGTGTTCTGGGATCCTCCCCCGACGATATGCACGGTCGCCAACGCTCCGCCGGTCAATTTTTCAAGCCAACCAAGCACCATCCGATAGCGCAGCGCCAAACTTTCCAGCGCGCAGCGAATGACGGCGCCTTCCGATTCCGGAATCGGTTCTCCGTTCGCGCGGCAGAGTTGCCGGATGGCGTCGGGCATATCCGACGGAGCCACAAGGCTTGGGTGGTCCGGGTTGATCAGGGAGCGCAATGCCGGTGCCGCTTCGGCCAGCCGAACCAGGTGGGCCCAATCGTAGTCACGGCCCGCCTGCTTCCAGACCCGACGACATTCCTGAACCAGCCACAACCCGGCAATGTTCTTCAGCAGTCGTGTCGTTCCATTGACGCCACCTTCGTTGGTGAAATTCAGTTGGCGGCAAGTTGCGTTGATGACCGGGGCTGGGACTTCGACCCCCATCAACGACCAGGTGCCGCTGCTGATGTAACACCAGTCCGGCGTGGGCGAACTGGCGGAGCCGCCCGCGGGGACGGCCATCACCGCACTGGCCGTGTCATGCGTTCCAGGCACGATGACACGCACGCCGTGCAGCCCCGATTCGTCGGCGACGCTGGGACGCAACGACCCCAGATTCGTTCCCGGTTCGACGATCGGCCCGAAAATGGCGCGCGGCAGTCCGAATCGTTCGATCAACCGTTCCGACCAGCCGCGTGTCCGCGGGTTGTATATCTGCGACGTGGTGGCATTGGTGTACTCGTTGATCTTCTCCCCGGACAACAGCCAATGGAACAGGTCGGGGATCATCAGAAATCGGTCGGCTATCTCCAGCACGGGTGCCTGTTGCCGCCGCATTGCGAACAGCTGAAAGAGCGTGTTGAACTCCATGAACTGCAGGCCGGTTTCCTCGAAAATCTCGTCGCGACTGATCACGCCGGTCGCGAGGTCCAAAACGCCGGCGGTGCGTCGATCCCGATAGCAGTAAGGATTACCAAGCAATTCATTGTTACGGTCGAGTAAACCGAAATCGACGCCCCAAGTATCGACCCCCACGCTGCGTATGCGGTTGCCGTACTTTGCCGCCGCAGCGCGCAGACCATCCAGAATACTCGTCCACAAACGCGGAAGATCCCAATAGAGCCGGTCGTCGATCGCAACCCCACCGTTGTCGAAGCGATGGACTTCATCGAGTTCCAACCGGTCCTGCCGCAGGCGTCCCGCGACCAGCCGTCCGCTGGACGCACCCAGGTCGACCGCCAGGAAAACCTGATCCGAATTTGGCATGGGGATCACCGACGAGCGCGGGAATGTTTCAACGGCAGCCAAGCACCATTTTCCCGACTGCTTGCGACACATTGCTGGATAAAGAACATCCCCTCGACGCCATCGTTGACGTTGGGATAGATCGTATTCGTTCGATCCCACGCCGCACCGGTTGCCCGCGCGACCATGTCGTCATAGGCGAACCGGTAGACATTGGCGAACGCCTCAAGGAACGCCTCCGGATGGCCGCTGGGAAGACGGCAGGCGGCTTTCCCCCAGCTCGACATGTGCGGCGCGTTAGGATCGCGCGTGTACATTTTGTGGGGCTGACCGTTCTGGCGGAAGATCATGATATTCGGTTCTTCCTGCCGCCATTGAATCGATCCTTTGGTTCCGTCGATCTCGATAAACAGGTCGTTTTCGCGGCCATGGCTGATCTGCGACGCCGTGACGGTCCCCAGACCGCCGTTCGCGAAGCGGATCACGGCGGTGCCGTAATCGTCGAGTGCGCGACCCGCCTCAAACACTTTGAGATGGCAGGAGACCGATTCCGGAATCAAACCCGTCATGTAACGGGCCAGATTATAGGCATGCGTAGCGATGTCACCGAAGCAGCCGGCAGCACCACTCTTGTGCGGATCGGTGCGCCAGGAAGCCTGCTTTTGATCACTGAGTTCCAGCCGGGAACGAAGCCAGCCCTGAATGTAATTGGAGCGAATGGCGTTGATCTCGCCGAGTTCTCCTCCCAGGATCATCTCGCGCGCCTGCCGTACCAGGGGATAGCCGGTATAGTTGTGGGTCAGTGCGAAGACCACGTTCGAACGATCAACCGTCGCCGCCAGATCTTCAGCCTGGGCCAGGTCAAATGTCATCGGTTTGTCGCAGATCACGTTGAAACCCGCCTCGACCGCGGCCTTGGCAATGGCGTAATGGGTGTGGTTGGGCGTGGTCACCGAAACGAAATCGATCCGCTGATCGGCCGGCAAGGCAGACTCGGCATGCAACATTTCCTGGTACGAACCATAGGCGCGGCTGGGCCCGATGTCGTAGTCCGGGGCCGAAGCCTTCGCCCTGGCCGGATCGGACGAAAGGGCGCCGGCCACCAAAGCGGCTCGATTATCCAGCACGGCGGCGGTCGCGTGGACACGGCCAATAAAAGCGCCCTGACCTCCACCCACCAAGCCCATCCGCAGCTTGCGATTCAATCCGCCATTTGTTGCCATCTGAATTCTCCCTGGTTATGAGTGCGATTCGGGACCCGATTGTTTTAGCAAATCATCTTGCCTCCGCCAGTGCTCTGTCGCTCTCCTCTGCTTGTCTGGCAGCCATTTCGAATTTGTATTTCACGGAAAAAACCGCTACCATGTCGGAATCGACGGGAGTTACAGCGCACAGGAATTTGCCGAAGAAAGGAATGGAAATCATGTCTGCCTGGATGAAAGTTGGTCCGAGTCGATCGTTTGCGAGCGGCTTGGTCCTGGGTTTGTCGTTGGGAATCGCCATGTTGGCTGGCGCGATCATCACGCATCAAGAGTCCCGGCGAATGGACGGGGCCGACGCGATCCTGCGAGCCGCCACGGCCGACGCGGGCGACAGTTTGGCAATCGCCACCGGTCCGATCGATCAAGGAATCGAAGGCGTGTTTTTTCTCGATTTCGTCACAGGACGACTGTCGGGCAGCGTCATGAATCCCAAGACGTTGCAGCCACTCGGCGGATTTGTTTACGCCAATGTCTATGTCGATCTTGGCATCCCCGACGTCAGTCGCAAGGCACCCAAGTTGCTGATGGCTACCGGGTACACGAACGTGAAATCGTATACCGGCGGGACCTCGCTCGCCGATTCGATTATTTACATCGCGGATACCGACACCGGAAATTTCGCCGCCTACGGTGTGCCGTGGAACAAGGCCGCTCTCAACTGGAACACTTTTCAACCGGTGAATATGGTGCTGCTCGGTACGGGAAGCGCCCGCGCGGTACGGGAGCGGAAGTAGTGGCATCGGAAGCGAAACCAGTGCAGTTTCGCCATAATGGGGAATCGAGTATCGTCCCGGCCGGTACCACCATCGCGGCGCTGATCGCCGGCCTGGGCATCAACCCCCGGTACGTGGCCGTGGAAGTCAACCAATCAGTGTTGCCGCGGGAACTGCATGCGGCGACACCGATTGTGGAAGGCGATGCGATTGAGATCGTGACGATGGTCGGTGGTGGTTGACGCGGTCTTTTTCTCCGGACTTGCCGGAGGGGCATGCGGTCTTTTTCTCCGGACTTGCCGGAGGGGCATTCGGAAAAAGCAAAATTGCAAAAACTGGTCTTGCATCGATGCGATTGGCTTTCTAGTATCCCACCCCGTTTCCCCTTGCGTGGGAAAACACCGGAATAAAAACCAAGCTACCGCAGCTGCGCGCGGGCAATGCCTCGACGTCGCGATCTTTCCGGCTTCCGTTCGCGAAGCTTGAAAGACGCCGCCGGGCCGACGGTTGGAACCGTCGAAAAATTGCCCTTGACGCGCCATGGTGCGATCGGTATTTATCCCGGCCTCGTCGAAAAACTAGTCTTATCTGCACGGTTCTGGAATCCTGCCGGTGGCACTTGTAGCACTACCCAAGGGGTTTCGTGCATCTCGAAGAAGGAGAAGCGCGTTGAGACCGACCGCGAAACTGTCGGGCGTCGTTACGCTCGGAATGACTCTGTGCGCGTCCTGGACGCAAGCTGCATCCAATCCCGCGTTCCCCTCGCTCTTCGCAGCGTCCGCCCTGGTCGGGCAAGCGGCGGAAGCGAATCCCCGCACACAATCGGACGAGCTTCTGCGTCGAGCCCGCCAGGCGATCAAGGAGGGCAAGTACGACGCCGCGGATGCGTTGATCAGCCAAGCCGAGGACCTCAAAGTGTCCTACGATCCGGTCTTCAGCCGATTCAGCGACACCCCGGCGAAACTCCGAAAGGAACTCGATGCGGCCAGGTCGGGTAAAGGTTCCGACCGTCTGGTCCCGGGACTGTTGGGGGAGAACAGTCGGAAGCCGGCTCCACGCGACCCCTTCTCCGACGTTTCCCGTGAAGCCGCTCCGGCCGCGGAGGCCGTCGAGAATGCGGCCGACAAGATCGATCAGGTTCGCCAGGGAGCGGTGCAAACGATCGACCGTACCTTGGATCGCACCTCGGAGCGCGCCTCGGATTATGCCGCGCGTTCCGCGAATCGTCTGGCGAACGCGGCGAACCGTGTTGCCGGGGCGAGTGAACGGGCCGCGAGCAGAGTCAGTGACGACGCCGGATTGGCGGTGAAGGAAGTCCAACGTTTGATGGCCCAGGCACAGGCGGCCAAGGAACGTGGGGACCTGCAGACCGCGCAGCGGCTATTGAATGCGGCCAAGTCGTACGGCGTGCCGGATCAGGCATTCGCTCAGGGCGAAGTTCGACCCTGGCAGCTGGGAATGGAGCTCGACAGTGAAATGGCCCGCCGCGGCACCGTGGCGCAAGCCAATGCCGAACAAGAGAGCGATCCGCGCGAAGGCCGGGGCTCGCGATTCGGCGTCTCCCAGGGACTCTATAACCCCGAAAACGATCGGTCGCGCAACGTACCGGCCGGTGCCCAGGAACCAACGCTCACGGACAGCGTCGACGAGACCGGCGCGGTTTCCCGCGGACAAGCACTTTATGAACAAGGCATCCAGGCATTGCAGCAACAGGACCGTGAATCGGCCCTGCGTTATTTCAATGAAGCCTGGAAGTTCCAACGGGAACTCGAGCCCGGGACCGTCCGCCAGCTGCGCGAGAAACTGGCTTTGCTTTCCGAACCGGTCCAGGCCGCCGCGACTCCTCGAGGCGAGCCTTCGGCACTGGAGTCGATCGCCAGCCGGCAGCAGGTATTGCGGCAGAAACTGTTGAGCGAAATTGGCGGCGAACGTGACGCCGCCAGGAAGATGGCCAGTACCGATCCGCGCGGAGCCTTAACCCGGCTGCAGCGACTGCGGGAACGCGTCACCCAATCCGACGTCGATCCGGCGGGACGCAAGCAGTTGTTGACGATGGTCGACCGTGAAATCAATGAACTGCAGTTCTACATCGAACGCAATCGGGCGGAAATCGAAAATGCCGAACGAAACCGGGCGGTGCTCGCCGACGTCGAACAGTCGCGGCGCGTGAACCAGGAAATGCAGGATAAATACTCGGAGCTGGTCGAGAACTTCAACCAGCTGATGGACGAGGAACGCTATGCGGAAGCCTCGGTGCTCGCCCGCCAGGCGACGCAACTCGATCCCGATAATCCGATCTCGGAGACTCTGATCTGGAAATCGCGATTCGCCAGCCGGCTGGCGGAACAGAAACGGATCGACGACGCGAAGGAAAACGGATTCCACGTGGAGATCAATGAGAACCTCCATCGCGCGGCGATCCCTTTCGACTCGGATAATCCGATCGCGTTCGACTTCAAGAACTGGGATGACGTGAGCCGCCGCGGCATCAAATTCCGCGATCGCAATCGCAAACGTTTCTCCCCGTCGGAAATTGAAATCCAGCGCTCGCTGGCTCAGATGGTTGACGCCAACTTTGACAACATCCCGCTGAAGGAGGTTGTCGACCTTCTTGGGCGGCAAGCAGGCATCAACATCTTCCTCGATCCTTCCGAGCTGGCGATCGAAGGCGTGACTTCCGATACGCCGATTTCGCTCAATCTGACCAAGCCGATCTCACTGCGAAGCGTGCTGAATCTGATCCTGGGCCCGAAGCGGCTGGGCTACGTGATCAACAACGACGTGCTGAAGATCACCAGCTCGCAGACCAAAAACTCCGACGTCTACACCCTGGTCTACGACGTTGCCGACCTGGTGATTCCGATCCCGAACTTTGTCCCGGGATACAACACGGGGCTTCCGGGCGCGATCCAGGAGGCGCATCGTTCCATGGGTTACGGCGGCATGCTGCAGGCCGGCGCGGGAATGCCGATGCAGTTGGCAGGCGGTGGCAATAGCGCTGTTAATCCGACCGTCCTGGCACAGACGGGAGGTGGCGGGCCCGCCGGAGCAATGCCCGGCATGGGCGCGCGGCCGGCCCAGCAGATTGGGACCGGCCCCGGCGGGCTGGGAGGTGGATCCCAACCCGATTTTGATACTCTGATCAGCCTGGTCACCTCCTCGATCTCGCCGACTTCCTGGAATGAAAATGGAGGTGCCGGCACCATCGAACCGTCACCCGCGAACTTGAGTATCGTCGTCAGCCAGACGCAGGAAGTGCACGATCAGATCGCGGACCTGCTGGAACAACTGCGAAAACTGCAGGATCTGCAAGTCACGATCGAAGTGAGATTCATTACGCTGCGAGACAACTTCTTCGAGCGTATCGGCGTGGATTTCGACTTCCAGATCGACGACAACACGGGGCTCCGCACTGCGTCGCCCACCGGCCTGCCGGATGACGCCGGTCCCAGCATCGCGTTCGGACTCACGCCCACAGGCATTCCGACCGTCGATCTGGACATCCCGTTCTCCAACGGTACCCGCGGTGACTTTGGTGGAACCATCCCGCAGTTCGGTGGATTCGATGCCAACACGGCCGCCAATTTCGGCGTCGCGATCCTCAGCGATATCGAAGTCTTCCTGCTGATCCAGGCCGCAAACGGTGACAGCCGGTCGAACATTCTGCAGGCCCCCAAGGTCACAATGTTCAACGGCCAGACCGCTTCGGTGTTCGATTCGGCGCAGCGTCCCTTCGTCGTCGGCATTATCCCCGTGGTAGGCGACTTCGCGGTCGCTCACCAGCCGGTGGTCGTCGTGCTGAACGAGGGAACGTCCTTAAGCGTGCAAGCGGTGGTCTCGCCCGACCGCCGATTCGTACGCATGACGCTGGTGCCGTTCTTCAGCAAGATCGGCAACGTCGAAACTTTTACCTTCACGGGTAAGACGACGACTAAATCGGGAACCAACGTCAAAGATCCCGTCGACAATATCACACGCAAAGACGATATCGAGGAAACGACCGAGGGTACCACGATTCAGTTGCCCGTGTTCGCGTTCACTACCGTGACGACGACGGTCAGTGTCCCCGACGGCGGCACGGTGCTGCTGGGTGGTATCAAGCGACTCAAGGAAGGCCGTGACGAACGAGGTATACCGATCCTCAGCAAAGTTCCCTATATCAATCGCCTGTTCAAGAACGTGGCGATCGGTCGGGAAGCACAAAGCCTGATGATGATGGTCACGCCACGCATCATCATCCAGGAGGAAGAGGAGAACAAGCTCGGCCTGAATCCGGCTCCGCCTCCCTAACTCCGGATCGACGGCACGATCAGGGTAACCTGTGCCCGTAAACTCTGCGACGCCCCGGTGTGTTACACTGGGGCGTCGCTTTTTTATGGGAGGTTGTACCGAAATGCAGGGACGAATCTGGGTCTTGGTGGCGGCAATCGTCGGGGCCAGCGGCGTGGCATTGGGCGCATACCATGCGCATGGACTGGAACGCTGGCTGAAGCAGCAGAGTTCGGACGAGGCTGCCATCGCCAAACGGATGCAGTACTGCGAAACCGCATACCGCTTTCAGCTGGCGCATGCGCCCGCATTGCTGGGACTGGGCCTCTGGCAGCGGCTGGCGCGCAGCGGCACCAAAACCGTCGCGGGAACCCTGTTTCTGTTGGGGATGCTCGGTTTCTCCGGCGGCCTCTATCTGGGAACATTCACCGGGCAATTGGGCCATTGGGCCATCGTACCCGCCGGAGGACTTTGCCTGATTCTGGGATGGCTGGCGGTCGGCGTGGCGGCATTGCGGCCCGAGGGGAATCTTGCGACCCGATTCCATTTGTAGCCAGTCTGTAGCTCGAAACTCGTTTCGAGACTCTGCCCCGGTCATTCGGCTACCCTGGATACAACGGGCACCGATCCGAGTTCCTCGGTCGAGCGCACCGGGCCATCGGGCCATGGCGCAACTTCCTGCGCGGTGGGGGGAGCAACAAGTTCGCGAACTGGCGATACGGGTCACGCAGCAACAGCACCTGCCCCGAAATACGGTCTGCCAAATCCTGGATGTTTCATCGAGCACTCTGCGGAGGTGACAGCGCGAACGGCCCGGTTGCATCAAACTTCGCGGCCGACGTGTCGACGGCCATTCCGTGGAAAGCCGCAACGCGGTGATCACATTCCTGGTGCATGTCACGGGACCAGCCGTCGGCGTCGCCGCGGTGCGGTGAAGTTCCCATGATTCAGCCCTTCATCGGTTGCGGTCTCGGCGGGCCCATGAGTGTCGATGGACCGATGCGCTCGACCGCTGGCGCGACGCGTAAACCAATTCACTGAAAAATAGTTCGCAGCGTTGCCCGTTGGGGCTTTCGGTTTTTTCTCGATACGGTACCCAGAGCTTCGCCCAAGTAACCGCTTTCAATCGCGGGTCGTGCGGAGACGTTCCATTCGATCGTAGAGCTCAAACAGTGTCTCACGCAAATTGGGTCCGTGCCTGGCCCAGGCCGATTCGATATCGCAATCCGGGATCCATATCGGCTGTCCCGCCAACAACTGGCGAATGATCGATTTCGCCAGAGCGATGTCGATACGCGTCTCGAACAACATCGGTAATCCCATGTCGCGATGCGTTGAGACAATCAGTCCGGCCCCGGCGCGTCGGCAGGCGCGACGAATGCGCCAGCGGTCCCAGCACGAGTACTGTTCAAAACCGTCGATCACCAGTTGCCGACGCGCGTTCAACTCCGACAGAATCGGGGTCAGTACCGGCTCCTTCTCCACGGCGTGGCGCACGATCGTCACGACGTCGCGGCCCGCGTCGCGGAGGACCGGGATCAGCGATTGCACCAGCGTCGATTTTCCCGTGCCGTGCGGCCCGACGATCTGACCATTCCAATTTTGTCGCGCCAGTTGTTCGATCAACAGCGGGAAAGTCAGTGTGCCAGGGAGCTGAAATGGTAGCGCGCCGGGCCGAACAAAACGCGTCGAGAAAGGATTCGAGTAAGACTCGCTTTCGGGAGAAAAGTCGTCGGGCATTGCTGGTTGCCAGGAACCCAAAGGCGGCATACGTTTTCTACAATGCGTCAGAACGAATCGGTGACGGGGGTGCGTCGCGTGCCTTCGGTGGCAGCACCCGCGGAACCCGCGGAACCCGGGGCATCGCTACTCGACGGACCGACCGACCGCGGAATCTCGACACGCCGTGCCGAATGGGTCTGGCCCAATTGGATCGGAACCTGCAAAGACATTTCGCGGCCGCGCTGCAAGAACACCCGCAGCCGAACGGACCAGCGAATCCGCAGACTGACACCGGAATAGCTGAGGGGGCTGTTCGGGAGGGTGGTCTCGAATGAATATCCTCCGCGCAAGTCGCGCTCGGGAGACTCCGACGGCACGCGCCGCTGGAAAAAATGCACCGAGAGGTCCTCATCGCCCTTCCCCTCCGTATACCACAAAACGGAGATCTCAATCGCCGTCACATCGTCCGCCGACGCGGCCTCGACCTGGTAACTCCCTCCCAGCGATTCGCCCGGCTGATAGTCCCGTTGACCGTTGTGGAGCGCCAGACTGAGATTTGGTTCCATCGCAATCCAATCCGCGGCAGTCAATTTACCTGGGAGGCGACCAGCGCCGGCTCGACAACCGCCTGCGGCCGCGGCGTCGGATAAACGACCAGCGGAAACGCGCGGATCAACATCGGCCAGGCTTCGACCTCCGCACGCACCACCAGCTTCCAGAGGACCCGATTGTGCGGCGAGCAGAACGAATGGATCGCCTGTTTGGGCACGCAGAAAGTACTCTCACATTCCAGGGGTAGCAGTGGATCAATCTGAAAATCGTCGCGACGGAACAGCGATTGCTCGCAAACAACACAGGTCGCCGTCCGGACATCCGTTCCCTGATGGTAGGTCGCTTCCTCCTCACAAACCAAAAACACTTCCCAGGATCGCAGATTCAGCCGACCCGACTGCGAGACGAAGAAGCGGTATTCCTTTCCAGGGTAGAGCGGATGCTCGGAGATTTCAACGATCGTAGGTCCGATCCCGTTATGCAGCAGCATCTGTTCGAGAAAATGTCGCACCGACCAGACACCCACCGCCAGGAACGCCATGGCCAGAATCGTCGGCAGCCAGGCATCGTTGCGGATCGCGACGACGATCACAAACGCGGCCATCCCATTCCAGAGCAAGCAAAAGGCGGTGGCGGCGGAGAGCTGCCAGACCGGGGAATGGGCTGTCGGCAGGCGGAAGGCCAGGCGAATCCCAGGGCTGTTCGTGAGATCGTCGTCCCGGGGAATCGCGGGGTAGTTCTTCGGTTCCGGTTGCGTCGCCGCCAGCAGTTTCAGATTCGCCGCCCGCTTGGCCAACGCTGCTCGGCGCTCGACGGAAGTTCCCACCTGCAACAAGGTACGAATGATCCCGGCGCCGCCCAGCAAAGTGAACGACATCAGTACCAGGAACATGACCCAGAACCCGAACTCCGGGGCGTAGGCGGCAGAACCGGGGTCGGTCAACTGCTTGGCCACCAGCGAACTTGACGAGACCACGCCGATCAGCGCCAACAAGGCAAAGAAGAAACCCTCGCCGAGGTTGCCGAGCAGGTTCGAACCGGTCCGCCGCGCCCCCCGTTTTTTTTGCCAGATTCGAAAGTAGCGATTCACGTTTGCCGCTCCGTGACCGTCCGTGCCGTTGCTTTCCTCGAAACAAGTTCGAGGCCCCTCACTCGCTTGACGCGAGCCGAGTATTGTAATCCAATCGTCTGCGAAACTCATCCCCGCGTCACCAAAAGCACTCTCCTCAGGACCCCCGTGATGAAGCATTGGTTTTTGATCACTGGCATATTCGGGTTTGTGACGGTGGCCGAAACGCTGCATGCTGGCGATTGGCCGCAGATTCTTGGTCCGCGGCGAAACGGCGAAGCGTCCGGCGAAAAGCTACCCGATGCCTGGCCAGCGGGCGGGCCCCCCGTCGTTTGGCGGAAGGAATTGGGCGAGGGATATGCCGGTCCGGCGGTCAGTCAGAACCGGGTCTATCTGTTTCACCGCGACGGCAACCACGAGGTCCTGGAGGCGTTCGCGGCCGCGGACGGACAACGGCTCTGGTCACGGTCTTTCGAAGCGACCTATCGTGGGGGGGTCAACACCGACAAGGGGCCAAGGTGCGTCCCGACCGTCAGCGGCGATCGGGTCGTCGTCTTTGGAGCCGCCGGTGACCTGCACTGCGTGGCCGCCGCGAACGGCGACGCGATCTGGTCGCGGGAGTTATACGCCGACTTCAAAGGCGATCTGGGGTACTTCGGCGCAGGGAGTTCTCCGCTGGTGGTCGATGACCTGGTTGTCGTCAACGTTGGCGGAAAAGACGCGGGTGTGGTCGCGGTCGCACTCAAGGATGGGCGAACCGTCTGGAAATCGACCAAGGAGGGAGCCAGTTATTCCTCGCCGATTGTGATCCAAGACGGCGGCACCAAGAAAATCGTCTGTGTAACACGGCTCTCCGCAATCCTACTCGCAGCAAAAGATGGCCGGCAGCTGGGCAGTCTGGAATTCGGGCGACGCGGCCCGACCGTCAACGCCGCCACGCCGCTTGCGATCAATGAGCAGCTGTTTCTCACCGCAAGTTACGGCATTGGCGCCAAACTGATCCGCTGGGAAAAGGACCAGCCCAAAGTCGTCTGGGAAAATGACAGCAGCATGTCGAGTCAGTACTCGACGAGCGTCCATCGCGGGGGAAATCTTTATGGAATTCATGGTCGCGAAGACATGGATGCGGATTTGCGCTGCATCGAGGCGTCCACAGGGAAGGTCCGTTGGTCGGAGGCCGACTTTGGTGTCGCCCACCTGATTCTGGCCGGCGAGCGGTTGTTGATTCTCAAACCGAACGGGACTCTGATTCTGGCGGAGGCAACACCGGAAAAATACCGAGCGTTATCGCAGAGCCGGATCGCGCCGGTGATTACCCGCGCGCTTCCCGCCCTTGCCGACGGCCGGCTGTTCGTCCGAACCAATGTCAACGCCACGGGCGAGTTACTCGCGATCGACGTGCGTTAGTTCCACCCCAGGTACCAGCGAGTCCGCCCGGTGCGCGGCGCATCGCCGTTTCACTCAGGTCGGTTCCGCCCGAAATTCCACGCCGCGGGAACGCTATGAGAGTGCTTGTTACCGGAGCGACCGGACTGTTGGGGAACAATCTGGTCCGACTCCTGCTGGAATCGGGCAGAACGGTGCGGGCCCTGGTCCGCCGGCAGGACGATCGATCGTTGTCGGGGCTCGATATCCGAACCACCCTCGGTTCCGTGGAGGACCCGGTCGCGGTTGCCCGCGCCTGCGAGAACGTCGATTGGGTGGTTCACGCCGCGGGGGACGTCCATATCGGCTGGACCGGACGGGACCGTCAGCTGGCGGTCAATGTGCAGGGCACGCGCAACATCGTGGATGCGGCACTGGCCGCGAAGGCACGGATGATCCACGTTTCCACTGTGAATGCGCTCGGATTGGGGACCGCGACAGAACCCGCGACGGAGACTACGCCAGCCGGCGGCGCGATCGAATGCGGTTATGTCACCAGCAAGCGTCTCGCGGAGCAGCTGGTTGCCCGGGCGATGCAGGAAGGACTGTCGGCAACCATCGTCAACCCCGGCTTTGTGCTGGGCCCCTGGGACTGGAAACCATCCAGCGGCAAGATGCTGCTGCAGGTTCACCACCGTTTCACACCTTTCGCACCTCGCGGTGGTTGTAGCGTCTGTGATGTACGCGACGTCGCCCACGGGATCCTGACTCTGATCGATCGCCGTCCTGCCGAAAAGCAGTTCATTCTCGCCGGTGAAAATATGACCTACCTCGACCTTTGGACGCGCATCTGCCGCACCACGGGCAGCCGACCGCCGATCATGCGCGCGGGGCCGTTCATGTGCGTGATCGTCGGTACTTTTGGCGATCTGCGCGCTCGTTGGACCGGTCGGGAAAACGACGTCAACTCCGCTTCGCTGCAGATGTCCAGCCAGTTCCACTATTACGACAGCCGTCGTGCGGAACAGGCTCTCGGTTACCGCAGCCGCCCGGTCGACAAATCGATTCGAGATGCCTGGAACTGGTTCCGGGAATATGGTTACGCTTAAGCCTGCCGAATTCGTTCCCCCTGGATCGCCGAGGAACCTTATGCCCGAATATGTCGTCCGGACCGTCGAAAGCCGTTCGGAAAAAAAACAGTTTTTGGAACTGCCTTGGGCCTTGTACCGCAACGATCCGCTCTGGATTCCGCCGTTGCGGGGCAACCAGGCGGAGCTGGTCGGCTACCGCAAGCACCCGTTTCACGCGCATGCCACCACCCGAACCTGGCTGGCCTACCGCGACCGAACGCCCGTGGGGCGGATCTGCGGCATCATTAATCATGTGCACAACGAGCGATATCAGGAAAAGCGAGGGATGTTCGGCTTTTTTGAATCGATCGACGATTCGCAGGTCTCCAGGGCGTTGCTGGATGCAGCTCGGCAGTGGTTCGCTTCCCAGGGGATTGAGCGGATGCGCGGTCCGATGAACCCGTCGATGAACTACGAATGCGGGTTACTGGTCGAGGGATTCAGCGAGCCCGCCACATTCATGATGACCTACAACCCGCCCTATTACGCTCGACTGATTGAGGAGTACGGTTTCCGCAAGTCGCAGGATATGTTCGCGTTCTGGGGCCAAGTCGGGATGCTCGATACGCTCGACAAGAAACTGGATTTCGTGGTCGACGAGGCGACGCGGCGATTTAATATCAAGACGCGGAGAATGTGCCGCGCGAAATTTACTGAAGAGGTCCGCACATTTCTGCACATCTATAACCAATCGCTCGGCGCCACTTGGGGATTCACACCCCTGTCGGAGGGCGAAGTCGACCACTTCAGTAACTCGCTCAAGCATCTGATTGTTCCCGAAATGACGACGATCGCCGAAATCGACGGCAAACCGGTAGCGGTCGTATTCGGCCTGCTGGACTATAATCCTCGCATCAAGTTGATCGACGGTCGTCTGTTTCCGTTTGGATTCATGCGTCTGCTCTGGAACCGCCGCGCCATCAAGAAAATCCGTTTGATCGCGGCAAATGTGCTGCCGGAATATCAGATGTGGGGATTAGGGCTGGTAGTGTTGCATCGGTTAGTCCCCGATATCCGCGCCTGGGGCATTCAGGAGGCTGAATTTTCCTGGGTGTTGGAGAGCAATGATCTCTCGTACAAATCGCTGAAACGCGGCGGCGCGATTCTCACCAAGACCTATCGAATCTACGATTTTGGACCGCCGTAGCCCCCTTGTGCCGACGCGCCGTCGATGGGTGCCGACTTGCCATGAACGCAGGTGGCCGATACCATCGTCCGCTGGCGCAACGGGAATTGCCGGTCGGACGGGTAAAAATGCCGCATGGAATCGGGTCGCGAAGTTGTGGTGACGGGTCTGGGAGTCGTGAGCCCCATCGGTATCGGGAAAGTGGCACTCTGGGAGTCGTTTTGCACGCAACGTAGCGGTATCCGCAATGTTGGATCTTTGCTGACAACGCCGCTTCCGCTCCGTTTCGGCGCGATCATCCCTGATTTTGACGCCAGGCAGTACGTGCAGCCGCGTAAGAGCCTGAAAGTCATGAGCCGCGAAATCCAGACCGGATTCGCCGCGGCACAATTGGCCATTCGCGATGCCCAATTGCCGAGCGGATCGGTCGATCCCGATCGGTTGGGAGTGGTGTTCGGCAGTGAAATGCTGTACTGCGAACTCGACGACCTCCAGCCGGCCTATACGGCCTGCATTCATGACGGGAGGTTTCAGTACCCGGATTGGGGTACCAAGGGCCTGGGACAGTTGTATCCCCTCTGGATGCTGAAGTACCTGCCGAATATGGTCGCCTGCCACATCGGGATCGCCAATGATGCTCGCGGACCCAACAATACGATCCTGCAGGGCGAAGTTTCCAGCCTGCTGGCGATGATCGAGGGGGCGCGGATCCTGCAGCGCGGCCATGCCGACGTGATGATCGTCGGGGGCACCGGATCGCGAATCAACGTCACGGCGCTGCTCTATCGTGGTGACTCGAATCTCTCCCATCGTCGGGACGAACCCGAAAAGGCCTCCCGACCTTTCGATGCCGGCCGCGATGGCATGGTGAACGGCGAGGGCGCAGGCGCGCTGGTCCTGGAAACGCACAATCACGCTTTGGCGCGCGGCGGTCCGATTCTCGCCCGATTCCTCGGTGCCGGAATCGGATTCCACCCACGCGGCGAGGATCAGCCCCTTTCGCACCAGGGAATCTCGCGATCGATCCAACTCGCCATGCGGGAAGCCAAATCCGCACCGGATCAGGTCGGCTTCGTCAAGGCGCACGGCGTAAGCACGGTCGTTGACGATATCCTGGAAGCCCGGGCGATCCAGGAATGCCTGCCGGAAGTCGCCGTCACCGCCCCCAAGAGTTTCTTCGGGAACCTTGGTGCCGGCGGTGGAGCCGTGGAGGCGGTCGGCGCGGTGATGGCCCTGCAACACGACCGCATTCCCGTGACGCTGAACTATTGCCAACCCGATCCGGCCTGCCCGGTCCAGGTGGTTCATGGCACGGACCAGCCCAACCGCCAACGTTCGGCACTGCTCTTGAACCAGTCGGGAACCGGCCAGACCGCCGCGATCCTGCTCGGTCCACCCTAGGTCTTGACGGAGCTCTCCTGTGCATCCATTACGCTCGCTCGTTACCTGCGGCACGAAACTCTGGCTCGATTCGATCGACCCGGATCTGATCAAGGAGAACCTGGAATGGGACACAACCGGCGCAACGTCCAACCCGATTATCGTCGCCGACCTGATCAAGACCAGCCGTTTCCAGGCGGAAATTGACCGACTGCTCGATCAGGGACTTGACGCGACATCGATTGCATGGCAGATCACCGATCGGCTGGTCCGCGGCGCGCAGGACCAGTTTCTTCCGGTCTGGGAGCGCACCGCCGGGAACGACGGATATGTGAGCTTTGAGGTCGATCCGTTGCTGGAGGACGCGGGGAATACGTTGAGTCACGCCGAGCGTGTCGCCCGATACATTGGCCTGGGGACGCAGTGGGCCGCCGGCCACCGCAATCGCATGATCAAGGTGCCCGCCACTCCCGCCGGATTGGACGCACTTGCCCCCCTGGTCGCCGCCGGCGTGACGCTGAATGTCACTCTGATTTTCTCGATGGACCAGTACCAGCAAGCCCGCGACAACATCTGGCGGGGCGCTCAGGCACGCAAATCGTTGAAATCATTCAAGAGCGTATACAGCATTTTTGTTTCGCGCGTTGACATCTACACGGAAAAGCACCTGCCTCAACTCTCGCCGGCCGCCCAGGGCCAGGTGGGTATCGTCAATGCGAAGCGGATCTGGCGCGCGAATCAGGAGTTCTGGAGCACCAAACAGCTCCCCTTGCAACAAGAGATCATCTTCGCCAGCACAGGCACCAAGCGGCCGGAGGATCCGCCGACGAAGTATGTCCAGGCGTTCGCCGGCAGCGATATCCAAACTAATCCCCCCGCCACCAACGTCGCCGCCAGCCAGTCAGGCATTATCTTCCAGCGGCAGGTCGATGGCATGCCCGCACCGGAGGTACTCGCCGAAATCGACGCCAAGGTCGACTGGAAACAGATGGAACAGACGTTGATGGAAGAGGGACTCAAGAAATTCGCGGACCCGCAAAAAACGTTGATCCAGCTGCTCGCCGATCAAATCGCCCGTCGTTAGGTCGTACCGTTTGCAGATTGCGTGACGGTTGGCTCCACGTATAATGCAGCAGCAACGTGACGGATCACCCCTTGGGAGTGCTCGATGACGGACCCGCATGGTATTTTGCGAGAAATTTCCTGGCGCGATCTGTGCCCCTGGCTGGTCCTGTTTCGCAGTGCCCGGCTCGCCTGTTCGCTCGCGGTGCTGGTATTGGGGACGTTCGGGGCTTTGCTCACGCCGATCGGCTGGCGAGTCAGTCAATGGTGTTTCCTTGACAACGCGAATGCTCCGCATGCGACCTCGACCGCGGTGTTGACTCGCGTGCGAAGCTGGCCATGGGAGTCGCCAGGCACCGGCTTGACGGCCCCCGGGGATCGTGCCAGCACCGTTGCGGATATTCCGGGTAGAGTTTTCCTCGATCGCGGCAGCCCGACCGAGGTGTACCAGGAATTCACGCGGCCGGTCGCGGAGCTGTTCGCACTGCGGCCGACCACCGCGTCGCAAGCCGCGTACCTCGTCGGCGGATCACTCTGGTCCCTTGCCGTCTGGTCGCTGCTGGGAGGGGCCATCACCCGAATCGGCGTCATGGCGTTCGGCCGCGAAGAGAAGATCGGACTCCGTCGAGCCTTGGCTTTCGCTCGCCGAAGATGGCGCAGCTACCTGATCGCGCCGCTGTTTCCTCTGATCGGCGTCGCCGCATTGACCGTGCCCTGCCTGTTCGTCGGACTACTGCTCCGGCTGGATGTCGGGGTTTTGATCATGGGAATCCTCTGGTTGATCGTATTGCTCGCCGCGTTCCCGATCACCATGCTTCTGATCGGACTCGGATTCGGCTGGCCCCTGATGTGGGCGACGATCAGTGCTGAAGAAGACGGCGACGAATTCGCCGCGATGCAACATTCCTTTTCCTACACGTTTCAACGGCCCTGGCATCTCGCCGCGTACATACTGCTCGCCACTTTCATCGGAGTCCTCGCGAACCTGGTATTTCATACTCTGGCCGAACAGGTCGTGCAGTCGGCGGCCTGGGCGGTTTCCTGGGGTTCGGGCCACCAGCGCCTGACCGAAGTTGTCCAGACAACTTCCGAACAAGGAAGTTCGGGTCCACTCTTGTGGGGCGCAAGGGCGATACAGTTCTGGAACAATCTGGCCTTGTCGGTGGTCAGCGGATTCCGCGTTGGATTCTTCTGGCTATCGGCCTCCGCGATTTATTTACTGCTGCGCCAACAGGTTGACCGAACGGAATTCGACGAGATTTACTGCGAAGACGCGCCGCGGCCGGTCGCGCTGGCCGACCTGCCGGTCCCCACGCCGGGAAGTCCTTCCGGAGCAAGCGCTGGCACCCCATCGGTTGCGGGCACGACTCCGGCGGGCAGCGAAGCGCCGCAAGATACGTCAAGCCGGGGCGAGGCCGAATGACCAATTCGGAATCGCGAATCGCTCGAAGCCGACGCACCGATACCTGGCTTTGACAAAGCACTAATCGCGCGGAGCGGGTGCCGACGCCGTGGTGCTTTCGGGCTGCGAACTCGCCTCCGGGCTGGCACCTTCCGTGTCCGACGGCTTCTTGTCCGCGGCAACCTTCTGCTCCAGCAGCTTCTCACTGCCTTCCAGCAGCGACTGTCCCAGCTGAACGGTATGGCGTTTGGTGTCGGTATCGAATGTAAGGCTTCCGGTCGTGATCTCGACGATCTTCCCGTTAATGCTGCCGATCGCAAACGCGTCGCCAAGGTACAGTTGCACCGTCTCCCCTGTCGGCTGGATCATCAGCCAAGCCTGGTGCCGGACCGTGGGTGACGCCTTGCGGTCGTCCCGTTCCTGCACAACGGCAGTCAACTTGGTGTACTTGGCATGATCGAATTCAAGTTTCGGTTTCGCCTTGACCGGCTCGGGCGGTGGGTCGGTGACTGAGATTCGCACGACTTGCGAATCGGATCGTGCCGGAATTCCGTTGTCGCTGACACTGACCGTGAATTCAAACTCCCCTTTATCGACCGGCGACCACTGGAACATGCCCGTTTTGGGGTCGAGTTTCGCGCTGGCCAACTTGGTGTCGTTCTCCATGCGATAGGTCAATTGATCGAGCGCATCCGCATCGGTGGCGCGAATACTGAATGACAACGGGCGATTAGGGTAGGCGGTCTGTGTTCCAATCGTAGCCAGTTTCGGCGCATGGTTGCCTGCCGCGAACAGGTTTCGATCGCCAATCACCTTCAGGTATTCCGTCAACTCCCCATGTTTCAGCCAGTCCGATTGGCGTGCCACGATCTCTTCGGTATCCTCCGCGCCGGGCATCGACAGGGCGTCGATCATCATGTTGATCGTGAGGTTCTTGGACGAGGTAACCGGTTGAATTTTCAACTGGCGAATCCGGTGCAGGCAATCCCGAGAGTAAAAAAGATGCAGAAGCCGGACCAGCTGTTCCAGATTTCCTTGCCCGTAGATGTTGAACGTCAACTGTTTGTGCGTGGTAATCCGATCATTGCCGCTGGCAGTCGGGGTCAGTTTCACGTTGGCGAATCCCGTCTGCTCCATCCAGCCCAGCAACAAAGCTTGATATTGTTGCGCGGCGCGATCCTTGCGGCCCGGCAGCGCGATTTCCTCGTAGACGCGACGGCGACGTTGAGCGCGCTGGGCGATCCTCAGTTTCGCTTCCTGTTTGCTGATGTCGGATTGGAGCCGCGCGATCCTTTGCTGGCGGCTTTCAAATGCGCCGAAAATTCCCGAGAAAGCATACCAGCCCGCGAAGCAGACAAGTATCGTACCGACGCTCAGTATGATCAAGCGTTCTCGTGGATTCATGACGTGGCCTCCTTGCCGCTGGACCCGCCGCTCGATTTCGCGCTGGATTCCCCTGGAGCCGCTGGCGGCTTGTCCGGCGGCTTGGACTCGGCCGGTCGCTGCTCGGATTCCGTCGTTGACTCCGGCATCGGGTCGTGCTTTGCGTTCGGTGATTCCGCGGCAGGTTCCGATCGATCGCGCGGTACAAATCGCAACTCCGGATCTTCGCCGGCGATCACAATCGCTTTGGAAAACCGCCACTTGAACAGGTCCTGTTTGTCGTCGAAGTTACTTCCCGTATTGCTGACCAGGTGCCGGTCATCGCGAAGCCCTGTCAATA
The DNA here is from genome assembly GCA_016872775.1 of Planctomycetota bacterium. GTDB lineage: Bacteria > Planctomycetota > Planctomycetia > Pirellulales > Pirellulaceae > VGZA01. The sequence continues at coordinate 66,951 of VGZA01000004.1, forward strand.
ACTGGTCGAGCAGGTTCGATTGGCGTGCGAATCCGTCGATGGCCGCTTGTCCACCGCCCGTGCGTCCCGCGGCCATGAAGGTCACGTCGGTCACGATCGCGTCGGTGGCGGGCGGATAATTCGCCGACAGATGGTAAAGTTCATCGAGCCAATTCAGATCGCTTTTTGTGAATTCGTCGATCGGGAGGATGTCGCGTTCGATTTCGCTGAGTTTCTTCAGATTGGCGGCCAAACCTTTCGACTGTGTTTCGAGCGTGGCGATGCGGCGATCGAGGGACGCGAGTTCGTTCCAGACATAGAAGGCGATCGAGAGTACCAGGGCGGACCCGATTGCCGCCAACGTGAGGTTGCGCCGGCGATGGCTGACCGGTTCCGGTCGGCGCCGCGGATCGAGAAAATCGATCGCCGGCCGGTCACCGGCCGCGGCGTCCAGTACGAGGCCCAACAGCGGGGCGTAACGGCCGGGGTGTTCGGGCATCCGCGATATGCCCCCCGACGCGAATTCCAGACCCGAGAACGGATCGAAGTACTCGATGTCCAACGACAGATTCTGAGAGACCTGGGCGCGAAGCGGTGCATGTGCTTCGTTGTCGCCGCAGAACACAACCCGTTCCACCCTTTGACCGGCCAGCTGATTCTGGGCGGCCGCAACGGTGCGGCGAATTTCGCCAATCAAACTGCGACTCAATTCGTCGTCACCGCCCAACGCTAGTCGGACCGTACGCGTGAAGACAACCTGATCCTCCGCCAGCACCGTCAAGTCGGCCTCGTCCGCCAACATGTCGACCATCAATGTGCAGCGACGATCGTGGGAGCGGCGGCGCCACAGCGATGCGGCGGCAAACGGGCGCAGGACGAGCCGCTTCGGCTCCACCTTGATCTGGCCACACACCGCGCGTATATGTTCGACCACGTCGGGGGCAATCGCGGCGGCCAGCACGCTGTTGGTCTCGGCAACGCCTTCCAGCGGGACGTAGTCGAGCGGCCAATTCTCACCCATCGTGGAGAATTGCTTCAGCGCCTGAAAGCGAACCATGTCGGGCAGCTCTTCGGGCGGCGCCGGGGGCAGCGACAACACGCGAAGTTCGATATTGGCGCGGCCGACAGCAACCACGGTGTCGACCCGGCGCAGATCGTGCACCCTCAGCGCAGCCACCAGCTTGGAACCGAGGTCTTCGACCTCGCCGTCCCGCCCCGACAGCTCGACCGAAAATGCCTGCTCAACCAGCACCTCCGCGCCTCGAGGTCGCGCAAGCACCACTCGAGCCTCCCGGCTGTCCCATTCCAATGCGAGAAATCGAGTCATGTTTGTCCTCAATAATCTTCCAGGTCGACACCCAAAGTCTCCAGGGCGTAACCTCGCCCCAGATGACTCATATCCCTCCAGCGTAATATCCGGGGAATCGACTGAGTAGCGTCAAAAATCACTTCCGCCCTGGATGCCGCTGATCCATCCTGGAAATAGCCAATCACCTGAGCCCGATAAACGTCGCCGGCAGCGCACACAAATGGCAACAATTGCCGCATCTCTTCCTTGGTCACGATCAATTCCGTCAGCAACCAGGTTTCATACTTGCGGTTAGGATTCTGTCCATCCGGTTCCGTATCCCGGCGACTGAGGATCTCGTTGACCACCTCCTCCTTGATCCCCGGAATCCCCATCAGGATCTGTCGTGGAGCTTGATTGATGTTGACCCTCCCCGGGATAAACGGGGCGTCACTGCAGCAGCAATTGTCCATCAAAGCCGGCATATAGACGCCGATGGCCAGCGGTTCCTCGACAAACGGCGACGTGACCACGGCAGGCGACGTGGTTCCAGGCAGCGTCACCTGCACGCTGGCCCCAATCAAATCGAGGATCTGGTTGAATTTGGTCTTCGACGGTCGGGTAAAGTCCATGGTCACCCCCGCCGCCGTCTGGGTTGGCAGGGACGTCCCTCCCTGGTTATTGTTTCCCGACTGCGAATTCGCTCCGCCCCCCGACGGATTTCCGCTACCAGACGCGGCGGAAGACGAGGTTCCGCTTCCACTCCCCCCGCCACTTCCCGAATTGGAACGATTGCCACTCGTTCCCGCGGGTGAACCGCTGCCGCCACTCCCGCCCGCGGTGCCGCCGGTCGCGCCTGTCGCGGTACCGTTCTGCCGGTAGAGCACGATGAAATTCGCCCATTCCTCGGTAAAAACGGTCATCAAGTCGGTATGCAGTTTCTCCAGGTCGTCCTGGTTGAGATTGATCCGCGGCAACCCTAGCGAGGTCACATTTTTTTCCATGCTGAACAGCGTCAGAAACGCCGACCAACCCCGGTCGAGCGCACCGTCGCTGTTGTCGAAGCCATCGGGCAACGGCATGTCAATTTCATGCTGATCGACGACTCCATTACGATTCACGTCCCGTCCGAAAAGCGCCTCGGGTGTTACTCCGCGTATCAACAGCAATTCCTCGACCGTCTGGAAAGGCGCATTCCGCGGTGCGTACGCCGGCTCCAAACCCGCATAGTAGCCCGCCTCGGCGCCATACTCCCGCTGCTCATCATCCTCGTCCAGCCAATCCAGGATGGCATCCGCGACATCTTCGGTCATGCCTGGCAAGGCCATCAACAGCTGCCGGGCCGCGTTGGGGATCTTGTCCGCGATCATCAAGGAGTTCAGATTCAGTCGCGCCGATTCATCTTCGATTCCCATCCGGGTGCCATTCAGATAACCGCTGGAATCCATGTTGGGTGCGATGACCGTAAACGAACCACGCATGCGCACATCGGTGTCGTCGATCACGATCACGTGGCGAAGCAGATCGGCATTGTCGTAGACACCCCCGTTGTCGATACGTGTTTGGCGGGACTGGGTCAGGAGCGTGCGAAGGTACTCCACCCCGGAATCGACGAGGCAGCGGGCCTGCAGCTGACGGCCCCCAAGATCGGTCGATTCCTTGTACGAGAACATCAGTTCGCTGAACGCGTAGGTCGCCAGCGCCAGCAACGCAATGACGATCAGTACGATGACGAGCACAAATCCACGCGGCGCTTCCGCCGCCGACCCCGCGGCGGTTCCCCGCGAACGGCGGTAACCGATCGATTTCACCTTGTTCCACTTCCCTCCTGGTCGCGTCATCCGGCACCTCCGGCACCCGTCGTCCCTGATGTACCGCCGGTTCCCGACGAACCGCTGCTTCCCGATCCCGAGTCAGTGGAAGGTGGAACCCTGCCGAGTTGCGCGGCGGGAATGCGCACGACCAGCCGGTAGACGAGCGGCGCCGCCAGGGTGCCGGTGGTGCCCGCGGTGGATTCCAGCAAACCACCGCTCGCGCGGGCCGCGGTCTTTTCCGCGTGGGCCGAACGGACCATCAGCACGATTTCGACCGCGATCGGCAGCCCCTGCATCTGCTGCGAATCCCATTGGCTCAACCACTCCTCGCCGCTGAAATAGCGAAACGTCATCCCGACGACCTCGGGGGCGATCAGATCGCCTCCCTGCAACAAGAAGTCGGAAGTACCGTTAGCGATTGCGTATTGCGAGATCGCTCGCGGCAGCTCCCTGCGGACCAGGCCGACCCCCTGGTTGTTCAACCCTGGCGTCACGTCGTCCTGCGGGGAACTTACTCCATCCAACGAATATTGGCGCACATAGTAGGCGACGGTTTTCAGGTCGCTCGGCATCTTGATTGCCCCTTCGGGGGTCGTAAACTCGCTGTATTCGTCGACGCGCGGCAAGCGGCTGACATCGATCTGAATTTCCGATTCATTGCCGTACAGTCCCGGCGTGTCGGGAGGAGCCTGCGATTCCGCGATGTTCTGCGTGTTTTCGGTCGGGCCTGATGTTAACGAATTACTGGATGCGCTTGTGCTTCCCGCTCCTGCGAGTCCTCCGACCGCTTCCATCAGCGCCCCGGCGTTCCCCGTCATCCCCGACGCCATCTGCTCGACACTGGAAAAATCGACGACTTCGTACTGCACGGAGCCGCGCAGATCGTCCGCGATCATTCGCAGCACCGCGCGGGCCAGCTGCGATTCTTCGAGTTCGGCGCGGCGCGCGTCGAGCCCCTTGAGGTTGATATGGATGGCCAGGCTGATCGCGGCCATCAGGACAACCGTCAGCGCCAGGGCGAGCAGCAGTTCCAGCAGACTCATCCCGCCTCGCACACGATCACGGCGAGAGCGCGCGGAGCGCCAACGAACAAGAAACCCCTGGATGCGGGCAGTGGAGATCATTGCAGACCTCCCGCACCGGCAGCACCGGACGACGTGCCGGAGCCTCCGGTCGAGCTGCTGTTGGAGCTGCCACTGCCGGACGAACCGGACGACGTCGAGCCCACCTGAATGTTGGTGTCATATTCGGCCGCCGGGTCGACGATCCAGCGGGTCAGACTGAAGGCAATGGTATTGGGAGTCTCCTCGGTCGCCGATTGCACCGTGACGCGCACGCTGATCAGCCCTTCCTGCGACGCGGCCTCGGACTGCACCGAATAGTACCAATCGGGAAACTCAGGGAATTCGGCCAGGTTGTTCGATTCGGCAGGAACGATCCCGGAAGCGATCTCGTTGAGTTTGGATTCGCAGAGCATCTGAGCGGTCGCGCTATCGCGGGCGAAGCGCGCATTACGACTCCCCAGCCTCACTAACTGTCCGATCACGGCCAGCGACAGGCCCAGGATCGCGATCGCCAGGATCACTTCCAGCAGCGATAATCCCGCCGCGGGTTGCCGAGCCTGGCGCGGTGCCGTCGAGCGGCGAGCGACTGGCTTCATGGCGGCAACTCCTGGGCGGTCACCAGGTCACTGGCCTGAGCGATACCGGTCAGACCGCGAAGGCTGAGCACCACGTAATAGTTGCGTTTCTCATTGGAAACAGCCAATCTGGCGGTCGACGTCGTACCATCCGGATAAAACAAGATTGGCCGCGCCTGCGTGGAATCCGGCGGCGCAAACGTGTTCTGCAGTTGGGCTCCTCGACTGTCGCTGGATGCATCACCACCGACGAAGACGATTCCTTCGGGCAGCGTGCGGGTATCCTGCATCGGATTGGATCCGGACGAACTGGCCGGCGCGCCGAAACGGATCGTATCGTTCGTCGATTCCTGATCATCCGTGTCGGCGACCCAGGCCTGCAACGAGTATTCTCCGGTTTCATTGTTCGATCGGAAGACTTGAATACGTCCCGATTTCATCGCCCGCACTCGGGCTCGATTCCACTCGGCGCGGATCAAATCCGCGGACTTGCGCAGCCGCTGGTTCTCCAGAGGCCCGCGCAGCATCGGAACCGCGAGCGCGCCGACCACCACGACGATCGCCAGCACGAGCAACAGTTCGAGCAACGTCATTCCTCGTTGGGCATCGCGCGGCACGGATCACCTGGCTATTGGCCGTTAAAGAAAATGTCGTCGCCGCCGTTTTCGATCTGGCCGTTGGGGCCGCCCGAGACGATCTCGTATTGCCCGCCGCTGGACTCGTACGAGAAATCCATCTGCCAGGCATCGAGCGGAACGTCGCCTTCCAGATAGGGCCCTCTCCATTTGGAGACATTCCGTAAATCGCCAGGCGCCTCGATGAGCGCGGCGAGCCCCTGCTGGGTCGTGGGGAACGTCCCCACATCGAGGCTGTACTGCTGCAGGGCGCTCTTGAGGTTGGACATCTGCGCTTTGGTCGCGTCTTCCAGCGCGCGGCGTTTCGCCGACATGATCGAAGTGCCGACCAGGGACGCCATAATCACCAGAATCACCAATACCAGCAACACTTCCATCAGCGTGAAACCGCGTTCTCGCCCGCGTGAACGGAGGCGTCTTAACGCTCGGCGTGAAACCACTCGGTCGGCGCTCATTGCACTCATATTCCCATCCCCTCGAAAAAAGTGTTTTTACTCTCGCCCGTGCTTCACGGCGCAGGTGCCATTCTTCTCACGTGCCATTCTTCTAAATTGCGTTGCCCATCTTGATTATCGGCAGCAAAAGCGCGATGACAACCAGCAACACGACGACTGCCATCACCAGCAACATCATCGGTTCGATCAACCGCACCGCCAGGTCCAGTCGGCGGAAGGTTCGTTTTTCCAGGCCGTCGGCAATTTCGACCAGCACCCGATCCAACGTATTCGACTCCTCGGCCACCGCGATCATCTCGACCACCACGCGAGGAAAGTAACCGCTGCTCGCCAGCGGTGCCGCCAGGGACTGCCCCGAGGAGATATTCTCCGAAGCTTTCGCAATCGCGTCGGTCAGGACTCGATTGCCGCTTGCATCCTTACTGATGTCCAACGATCTTAGAATCGGCACGCCATTCGACAGCATCGTGCCAAGGACCCGGCAAAATCGGGCCACAGCCAGGCTCAGGAAAATTGAGCCGAGCACCGGGACCTTGATCTTGACCAGGTCGACCAGACGTCGCCCGCGATCGGTTTGTATCCGCGATTTGAACGCGACGAACAGGAACACCAGCGTCAGCAGCGCCACCCAGCCCCAGTTGCGGAGGAATTCGCTGAGCCAGAGCAGGCCTTCGGTGGCCACGGGCAATTCGCCTCGGGCGCGCAAACTCTCGAACAACTGGCCGAAGGACGGTACCAGGAATACCACCAGTCCGGTCACCACGCAGGTGCCCACAACGGCCAGGAAGATCGGGTAAGCCAAAGCGCCCATGGTGCGCCCCTTCAGATCTTCCTGCTGTTCCGTGAATTGGGCGATCCGATCCAGGGCGTCTTCGAGGAATCCGCCCTCGCCGCCGGCACGGACCATGTTGATGCTGATTTCGCTGAATACGCGAGGATGCCGGCACATTGACTCGGCTAAGGTTTTGCCCTCTTCGACATGTGTAAATACGTCGGCAAGGACCGCATTCATCGTCGCATGGGACGCCTGATCACGCAGCACTCCCAGGGAACGCAGCAGCGGTACGCCGCTCCGCAACAAGGCCGACAGCTGACTGAACGTCGACGCCATCATCTGCCCGCTGATCCTACGTCCGCGAATGATCGGCGCGTGGGGCAATTCGGGGCTCACCGAGACCGGAAACAACGACTGGCCGGTCAGCAGCGAAATCGCCTCGCGTTCGTTACCCGCAGCCAATTTGCCGGTAATCCGCTCCCCCTGCATGTTTCTCGCGATGTAGGCAAAATCTGGCATGACGGTGGTCGAACCGGGCGATGAAGGAAGGGGGAAGGAAGATGGGTGTACGGGAAAGGTCAGCAATGCAGCCTATTTGGTCAGGGTCAATGTTTCAATAATCCGGGCTCGCGATCGCCCTTTGTCGCAGTCGTTATTTCGTCAATGCTGGTCGTTCCCACCAGCACTTTCTGCCATCCGTCCATCCGCAGGGAGGCCATTCCCTGGGCCATCGCAGCCTGTTTCACCTTCCAACTGCTGGCCCGGTCATGCGCCAGCTGTCGTACGTCGTCGGTGGTCACCATCAATTCGTAGATCCCCAGTCGCCCCACGTACCCCAGATTGCGGCAAGCGCGGCAACCTTTCGACCGATAGAGCGGTCGACCGGCCAGCTGGTCGACCGGAAAGTCGCGGGGCAGATCCCGCAAGGCAGGCTGGTACGCCTCTTTGCATTCCTTGCAAAGGCGTCGCACGAGCCGCTGCGCCATAACCGCCTCGACGGTACTCGCCACCAGAAACGGTTCGACCCCCATATCCACCATCCGGGTATAGGCGCCGGCGGCGTCGTTCGTATGTAACGTGCTGAAAACCAGATGCCCCGTCAACGACGCTTGGATCGCGTTTTCCGCCGTTTCCAAGTCGCGAATTTCGCCGACGAGGATCACGTCCGGATCGTGACGCAGAATGCTCCGAAGCGTGGCACCAAACGTCAACCCGATTTTCGTATGAACCTGGATCTGATTGATGCCGGCCAACTGGTACTCCACCGGATCCTCGGTGGTTACGATCTTGATGTCCGGACTGTTGATTTCGACCAGAGCGCTGTAGAGCGTGGTTGTTTTGCCCGAGCCGGTCGGTCCCGTGACCAGGATGATGCCGTGAGGAAGCTGAATCAGCTCCTTGAACATCTCGTAGGTCGACTGCTCCATCCCCAGGTTGCGAAGATCGAATTTCATCGCCCCCTTGTCGAGGATTCGCATCACGATTCCCTCGCCGTGAATCATCGGAATCACGGAGACGCGGATATCGATTTCCCTGCCTTGGACCTTCAGTTTCATGCGGCCGTCCTGCGGCAATCGCTTTTCGGCGATATTCAGGCGAGACATGATTTTCAAGCGGCTGAGGATCGCCGACTGGAAACGGTTGATTTCCGGCGGCACCGGTTGCGGCAGAAGATTGCCGTCAATCCGATATCGGACCACAACGCCGCTCGCCTGGGACTCGATATGCACGTCACTCGCACGTGACTCGATCGCTTCCAGCATGATCTCGTTCACCAGGCGAATGACCGACGCCTCCTGCGCCATTTCCGACAGCTCGGAGCCGTCCGTTTCGATATCGCCGAGCAGTTCGACGGCCGCGTCGTCGTCGGCCGTGGCGGCAATCATCCCTTGGACAGTTTCACTCCCGACACCGAGGTGTGCTTTGATCAGCTTGCCGATTTCCGCTCGGGCCGCCAGCACGGGGATCACATTCAATCCGGTCGCGGCGCTCACTTCATCCAGCGGATAAAGGTCAAACGGGTCATTCGTGGCCACCACGATCGAACCGTTTTCGCGGCGGATCGGGAATAACGACTGGCGATGGATCAGTTTCTGGGGAAAATTTTTGAGCAGTCCCAGATCGATAGGAGTTGCTGCCAGATCGACAAAATCGAGCCCGACCTCTTCCCCAATCGCGCGCAACGCCGCTTCCTCAGAGACCATTCCTTTTTCCACGACGCTGTCGATCAGGCGCGTGGAATCCCCGGCGGAATTCCGTGCCAAATCGAGCTGCTTCTGATTGATTAATCCTCGATGGACGAGGATCTCACCCGCTTCCATGATTAATATCCTGGCGTTTGCTGCCGGTTCGAGTCGCGGTGATCGTATCGCGGGGATCGTGGCGCGGTAACACCCCTGCCAACACGCGCGTTCAGGCCCCCCCCTCTAACCTACTTTAGTTGCCGGAGCGGCCGGCACCACCACGCCGCCCACCTTGGCCACCCCCGCCGCCGAATCCGCCTCCCGCAGCACCGGTGCCGCCGGCACCGCCGGCACCGCCGAAATCCGGTCGGCAACTGTAATTCAAACGGATCCCCGGCAAGGTCGTTATACTGGCTTTTCTGGTCGGGCGTCAGGACGCTTAATAGCTCCTCTTCCGCCTCCTTACGAAGCTTCGCGACCCGTTCCCGCAGTTTCTTCTCCACTTCCTCCGCCTTGGTCTTCAAACGGTCCTTCTGCGCGTCACTCAGCTTCAGAACTTCGCCCAGCCGGTCCCCGTTGAACACGGTATTGCCTCGCCCCCGGGTTTCCTGCTGAAAACTGATCTGTTTCAGCCGTTTCATCTGGTGCGGAAGCAAGACATTGTCGAGTTCGCTGCGGAATCCGTTGCTCAATTCGGTCATTCGCTCGCGAATACGATCGGCCTGTGCCTGCCGGTCGCCGCCGCCACCGTCCCGCAGTTCCTGGAACACCGTACGCATCTTTTCCTGCGCCGACGCGACCAGGTCCTCGATTTCGCGAACTTGCGACGGAATCACCTCCAGCGCCTCCTGAACCTGCGGATTGCTGATCAAGGTCAATTCCGTGGCGCCGCCCAACCCGCCGCCGCCAAAAAATCCCCCCCCACGGCCACCAAAACCCTGGCCCTTGCCGATCGCCGGTATCAATGCGATGGCTCCCGCCATCGCACAGATCGCAAGCAACCTGGCGTCGTAACGGGGGCTATTCGGGCATTGCCGGCGAAAATTGGATCGGTTTGATTCGTTCACAATACGCACTCCTTGGGGGAAGATGGTTGCTGTCCGGACAGTTTGGCATCCGTCATCTAACTTCATTTAACCCTCTGGCGGAACAGCAGGTTTCGACCCGTTTGGGCAAAATCAAGGAATTGGCCCGCCCGCCGCTCCCGACGGCGAGCCCGCCCAAAGGTGCAAGGAGACGCGTTCCTCGCAACTTCTAGCCATTCCAAGGGTTTGTACATTACAATCAAAGTAACTTGCAGATACTTTTCGAGGATCGGCTTATGCGCATCGCAACGCCTCGCGTTTTTGCATTCCTCGCCACCACCTTGCTCTTCGGCGGTTCCTCCACGTTCGGGCAGCGCCCCGAAGGCGGACGCGGGGGGTTCGACCCGCGCGTCTGGTACAGCCGCATGGACACCAACAAAAACGGGATTATCGAACCGACCGAACTGGACGATCGATCCCGCAGCTTTCTTAGCCGGATGCCAGGCATCGATATTTCGAAACCCGTGCCGATCGACAAACTGATCGAAGCAGGCAACCAGATGCGGCAGAATTGGGGCAATGGCGAAGGCCGCAGTCGAGGATGGGGTTTTGGCGGCGGCAGTCGAGGGGGACCCAGTGGACGCGATGGTGGTCGCGATGGCGGCTCGCGGGAAGGACGCGATGGCGGGCGCGATGGTGGCTCGCAGGAAGGACGCGATGGCGGGCGCGATGGCGGCTCGCGGGAAGGACGCGGCGACGAGCGCGGCCCCAGTGAAAACCGCGGTTCGAATGAGAACAACGGCGACAGCAATAATAACGCCAACTCGTCAACCCCGGCACGCAACGCATTCGGAGATCCGAACGCCAAGGCGCGTCCGGCATCCGGCTTTGGCAATTCGACCGATACGGCAAGTGGAAACAACAATCGCAGCGATCGCACGGAACGTCGTTCCGAGCGAGGCGAGAGTGACCAACGGAAATTCCGCGAATACGCTCAAAGCCTGATGAACCAGCACGACAAGGACAAGGACGGAGTGTTGCGGAAATCGAGCGGCGAATGGGACGAACTCAAGTCGGACCATCAGACCGCGGATACCGACTCGAACGGGCAGATCACCGTCGATGAACTGACCACTTATTTCGGCAAACTGGCGAGCAAATCCGATTCGGGCTCTGCAAGTGGCAGTCGTTCCAGGTCCACTTCGTCCGGAAGCAAGCCTGCCCAATTGATCAAGAGCTACCGCGGCAAAACAGCGACCGAACGCTTGCCTTCGGGTTTGCCGGACTGGTTTCTGCGCAATGATGCCGATGGCGATGGACAGATCATGATGTCGGAATACGCCGCATCCTGGACCGATGAGAAGGTCAATGAATTCAATTCGTTTGACGTGGACGGCGACGGTTTTATCACCGCCAAGGAATGTTTGAAGAAATCCGACCGCGAATCGTCACGTCGCAAGTAAGGTACTGCCGGTAACGTCTCAACGAAGGTCGCGCAGCAGCGGGATAGTCAACGCGCTAAGCCGCAGATGCTGCTGACCGTTTTCCTTGAAATTGGACGGCGCCAGGAACAGCTCGCAGGCCGAGCGAATCGCCGGCCAATCCTTGTCGATGATCGCATACCAGGCCGTGTCGCGAAGACGTAGCATTGGCAACGATCGCGTAAAATAGCGGATCGTCTGCCAGGCAATTCGCGCTCAACCAATCACGATATTCGTCCCATTGAACGAACGGTCCGTAGGGCAGGCATGTCCATTCCGCGAGCGAATGCAGGCCGCAGGTCGCAGCGAACAGCGGCTGTCCATGCTCCGGAATGGACACCGGTTCCAGCCGGCACCATTGTCCAGGAATCGGCGACTTGCCGGGCAGCGGCGGCGGCGACCAATCCGCAAGCGGTTCGCCAATCGGCTGTCCCCATAAACTGTGTAGGTCGGAAGTCATCGGCGGGCCCTTTTTCGTTGGGAAGTCGGCCTGCTTCCGGCAATCCCGTGGACGGGTGGACAGGCCGGCATTGCAAAGCAACGGCAGTACCGGCACGATATCGAGTTCACGTTCTTATCCATTTCCGTTGAAACTGGCGTGTCACCGCGACGGTCGATCGCCAATTTTGGGAACAAGGACCGGTGCAATGCAACTGGGGTTCGTCAGTGCGATTCTTCCCGATTTGAATTTGAAGCAGGTTGCTGAATTCGCGCGCCACGCGGGATACGATTGTGTCGAGTTGATGTGCTGGCCGCCCAGCAAGGCCGAACGCCGCTACGCGGGGGTTACGCACATCGATGTCACCAATTTCTCCGACGAACATGCTCGCGAAATCAACAATATCATGGCCGACGCCGGCGTGGCCATCAGTGGACTGGGATACTATCCCAATCCGCTCAGTCCGCAAGCCGACGAAGCAAAGCTGGCCGTGGGGCACATTCGCAAGGTGGTTGAGGCCACCGCCCGGCTGGGACTGACACGCATGAATACGTTCATCGGCCGTGACTGGCATCGGTCGGTCGAGGACAACCTGGTGCGCTTTCAGGAGGTTTGGAGGCCGATCGTGGCGTTCGCCGAAAGCCTGGGGGTTCGAATTGGCATCGAGAATTGCCCGATGCTGTTCACCAACGACGAATGGCCAGGTGGGAAGAACCTGGCGACCTCGCCCGCAATCTGGCGGAGAATGTTCGAGCTGATTCCCAGTCCGTCGCTGGGCCTGAATTACGACCCATCGCACATGGTCTGGCAACAGATGGACTATTTGAAACCAATCCGGGAATTCGCATCCCGCATCGTCCATGTGCATGCCAAGGACGCGCGCGTCGATCGCCACCGCCTGGATGATGTGGGGATTTTGGCGACCCCGCTGCAATACCACGTTCCGAAACTGCCCGGCATGGGTGACGTCGATTGGGGCCGCTTCTTTTCCGCACTCACCGACTCAGGATACCGCGGTCCGGTTTGCGTGGAGGTGGAAGACCGGGCGTACGAGGAATCCCTGGAACGGCGCCAGGCCGCGTTGCGGCAATGCCACACGTTCCTGCGCAACTACATGCCTCGTTGATCAGGCGACGCGTTCTTCTGGTTCGAGATACTCGACGCCATCCGCCTTCGCGATGATCACAATCCCATTGTCGGAGATCGTGAAGTTTCGGGCTCGGTCCTCCTCGGGATCGCACCCGATCTGCACGCCGGGTGGAATCCGCACGCCCTTGTCGATGATCGCTCGGCGAACCCGAGCGCGGCGGCCGATGTCGACGCCGTCGAACAGGATCGAATCCTCGACCTGAGCGTAGCTGTTCACGCGGACCCGGGTTCCAAGGATACTGCGGATCACCGATCCGCCCGAAATAATCGAACCCTGGCAGACGATACTGTCGATTGCCCGCCCGATCCGCTCATCGTTGGACTGGCTGCCAAAAACGAATTTGGGCGGCGGCAGATTGGGCTGGTAGGTACGTACCGGCCAGATATCGTCGTACATATTCAGTTGCGGATCGACCGAAACGAGGTCCATATTCGCTTCGTAGTAGGCGTCCAGCGTGCCGACGTCCCGCCAGTAGGCCGCCCCTTTGCGGTTTTCGTCCCGAAATGGAAAAGCGAATACGCGGTGGGAGTGGATGATTGACGGAATGATATTGCGGCCGAAATCGTGTGCGCTATCGGGCCGCGTCGCATCCCGGCATAATTGCTCGAACAGGAACCGGGCGGTAAAAACGTAGATCCCCATCGACGCCAGGCAGTGCCCCGGATCGCCTGGGATCGGCTTCGGCTCGCGTGGTTTTTCCTCGAACCCGACGATGCGGTCCTGATCGTCGACCTGCATGATCCCGAATCGCGTGGCATCCGACGCGGTAACCCGCAAGGCGCCAATCGTCAGGTCCGCGCCGACCTGCCGATGGTACTCGACCATGCTGGCGTAGTTCATCTTGTAAATATGGTCGCCGGCCAGGATCAACACATATTCGGGTCGGTTTTTCTCGAGCGCGTAAATATTCTGGTACACCGCGTCGGCCGTTCCCTGATACCAATTTTCGTCGATCCTTTGCTGGGGTGGAATGACATCCATGAACTCGTTCAGTTCGCGGTTAAAAAAATGCCTCCAGCCGATGTTGATGTGCCGATCCAGACTCATCGCCTTGTACTGCGTCAGCAGTACCAGCTTGCGGATGCCGCTGTTCAAGCAGTTGGAGAGCGTAAAGTCGATGATCCGATACAGCCCGCCAAAGGGCACGGCCGGCTTGGCGCGGTCACGAGTAAGAGGCTCAAGCCGGGATCCTTTCCCACCCGCGAGTATTACCGCCAACGTGTTGTGCATGCTCCAAAACTCCGTTCCTGATCCTGCGTCGGATCGCGTGCTGATCGATTGAGCGGATTACCGGTGAAGCGACTCCGCGTCGCGGAGTTCTATTCTAGGGCTCCCGCCGCGTCTGGAAAAGTACAACAAGCATGACGCGCCGCCGCTTGACACACATCGCCGTGCCATGCACCATGCCGCCATGTCATCTCCAATCGCGGCAATCGTTTTTCTGGCAATCCTGCCCGTTGTATGGCTCGGCTATGCCGCGTGGCGCTGGCAAAAGACCTCCTTCACACTCCTGGAATTCAGCGTCCATTTCCTGGCGACACTGCTGGTCCGGTTTCTGTGGCGAGCCCAGGTCGCGCCGTTCCCGTTCCCGCGCGGCACGGGAATGGTCCTGATCAGCAACCACCGCAGCAGCGTCGATCCCCTGTTTTTCGGGATCTCCATGCACTGGCCGGGCCATTGGATGGTCGCCAAGGAATATTGCGAGCACCCCAAATTCCGCTGGTTTCTGAAACTGGCCCAGGTGATCCCCACAAACCGGGGCGGCATCGATACCGCGGCAACCAAAACGGCAATCCGCTACGCCGCCCAAGGTGACGTGGTCGGGATGTTTCCGGAAGGAAGAATCAACATCACGCGCGAGTTGATGCTGCCCGGCCGCCCCGGCGCTATTCTCGTGGCACTCAAGGCCAAGGTACCGATTCTGCCCTGCTACGTCGAAGGCGCACCGTATGGCGGGACGGCCGGGAGTCCGCTCTTGATGCCCGCACGCGTCCGCGTTCGGTTCGGCCCCTTGATCGACCTTTCCCCCTACTTCGACCGTGAACTGGACAACGGAGAACTCGGCCAACTGATGCTGCGCTGCCTCAAGGAAATCGCCCGCCTCGCAAGACGCCCCGACTTCGAACCCCAAATCGCCGGACGACAATGGAAGCCCGCCTCGCAAGACGCCATCCTCGGCTGACCGTAACTCAAAACTTGTTTTGAGCCGCGTCGCCGAAAAAAGGCCTCGATTGTCGTAGAGACACGAAACAAGTTTCGAGTTACTGCCGCAACGGATTCGACGGCGCCAAACGATCTGCACCGCTTTCGTTGCTGGCGCGGCGGACGATCTTCTTAGCGGGTTCGACTGCCGAGGAATAACTAGCGGCGGCTTGCGCCGAGTCATCCTGTTCCAGCTTCAGTTTGCGAGGTGTTGCTTTGGTCGGAACGCCTTTCCTGACGGTGGTGGCCGACGCGGCTCGGCGACTGGCTGTCGACGGGGACCGCTGGATGCTGGAAGGCATCGTCGTTGAGTCGGGAGACCATTTGCGGTGAGCTCCTTGCCCCTTGTCCGGGACGGGGATCGGCGCATCGTGCATCCCCTCGATTCCTTCCGGAATCTGCATTCCACCGCACGGACCGCTGCAGTTTCTGTAGGCCGGCGTCCAGAGGTCGCGGCAGCAGGTCTGCGGGCAACAACCGTCCCACAGAGGCTGGCAACAGGCCCAGCGACGGTGATAACACGGAAACAGGCAGCTCAACCTGTCCGCAACATGGTCGGCTACCGCGTGGATGCTGCCGGCAATCGCCGGGATCACTCGAGGACCGCAGTAACCACAGCTGAAACAGTCGCCGCACCCGCCGCATTGACCGCAGCTACCGCATTCCGAACCGCCGCAGGTGCTGCATCCACCGTCATGATGGAGATGACGCGCTGAGACCTGCGTGGCAGGCGTGCGGCTGCCCGAAATCGTGCGAACAGAGTTCGTCGCTCGACCTTGTCCCCACGCGGTGCCGGCAACCAGCATTCCCAGCGTGGCCAACGTTGCCAATCCTATCCGTGTCATACGCTTTCCTTTCCTGGCGGCGATTCCGATTGCAAATTCCCGATGCTTGTTGGAATTGATCGAACCGTTGCAACACGAATACGCAATACTTCTTGCATTGTCGGCAAAGTCTGCCTGACTTTCCTGGCTTTTCGTTCTGCAAGGAGCGAGGAAAACGCCCCTTCGCGAACGCCTCATTCGTCGGGCGGGCAGTGTGGGCGGCCTTGGCAGGTGAGGAGGGTGGCGCAGTTCGAGTCAGATTTTCCGATTTTCACGACTTTGCCGAAAGTTCCGTTGGGGCAATCTCCGATCATACGCCACAACCGGAAACCTCGTCGTCCCGCCCCATCGTTACCGATGCCGCGGCGCGACCGTTCTCGCATAAGGAGCGCACGATGTCGATCCGTTTTCGAATCCTCGCCAAGGTACTCGTTTTCAGTGCGATCATTACGTATAGCTGGTCCGGCGTCGCTGCCGGCGGCACGGTCGCGCGCACCGCGGTTGCGCGACCGTCGCAACGCGCCATCGTCGACGACGAGGACGACCCAAGCGACGATCGCGGTGAGGTTGCCCCGGGGAAAGCCTCGCCGCGCGACGCGGTTGGGAGCGGAGTCAAGAAGCAGCGCATACCGGCCCGCCCTACCCCCGTCAATCGCACGGGGCCATCGCAAGGCGACGCGCAAAAGGAAGAACTCGGACGGGCCGTTCGTTCCGACAACGGCACGAAGACACGAACGAATGTGGCGGATTCCGGACGCCGCGGGACGGCGGAGCCATCGCCGGCGCCCACGCGGCAGGTGGAACAGGCCTCGCATGTGAACCGCCGCGCCTTTCCGCGTCAGCCGATCCTTGGCGAAGACATTTCGCCCGGGATGCGTCGCGATCGCCATCGCTCGATGGTGATCGAAGGTGACTCGATCTGGGACGAAACGCCGATCGAACTCGACGGGAGCAGCGAATGTGGCGGCGGCGGCTGTGGCGGCTGTGGCGGCTGCGTCGACTGCTGTCTGGTGCCTTGCCCGCGGATTCCGTGGGAGAACCTGCAGTTATTTGCCGGCGTCCAAGGTTTTACAGGCCCGGCAAATCGAGGAGAAAGCGGCAGTTTTGGATTTCACGAGGGGGCGAATATCGGTGGACAATTGCCATGGACGCCTTGCGGAGAAATCGGCTGGCAACTCGGCGTTCGTACAACACAGAACAATCTATCGCGAGCTTCGTTTTCCCAACTGGAACGCGATCAGACGTTCGTTACCTCAGGGCTGTTCCGACGCGTGGACTGGGGATTGCAGGGCGGCGTCGTCGTCGACTGGTTGAACGAGAACTGGTACTTCACGGGGAATTTTCTGCAATTGCGGGGCGAGTTGAGTTGGGTTTTCCCCTGCCGGCATGAGCTCGGGTTCTGGTTCAGTTCGCAGGTGGGCGATGACCAGGTGCGCTCGACGGTCACCGTCAACAACCAGGCGGTGCTACTCCAGGAATCGTACGGCTCGACCGACTTGTACGCATTTTTCTATCGGCGCCGGTTTGGCGAATGTGATGCTTCGCTTGCCCGCATATTCGCCGGCTTCAGCGGCGATGGTGATGGACTGATTGGGGCCGACACGATCGTGCCGATTTGCGGCAACTGGGGTTTCCAGGCGGCGTTCAGCTATCTGGTGCCGAACGAAGGCCAAGGCGTCGGCATCGCGGCCGGTCATGCCCAGGAATCGTGGAACCTGGCTCTGAGCCTGGTCTTTACGCCGGGGTGCTTCACCTCTGAGAATTACTTCCGACCGCTGTTCGGGGTTGCCGACAACGGGAACTTCATGTTGGACCGCAACTAAGATGGCGAATGCCAAGATTGACATTGTCGGACCGTCGGAAATACCGCTGATCGCTACCCTTTACGGGCACTTGTACCGCCCGACCAAGCCGGCCGAGTTTTTTCAACGGCGATTTCTCGGCCGCTACAACCCGCTGATGATGGTCGCCAGCATGGACGAGCAGCCTGTTGGTTTTTTTCTGGGGTTTGAACTAAAACCGAGCACATTTTTCGCGTGGCTTTACGGCGTGCTCCCCGAATGCCGGCGGATGGGAATCGCCAGTCAACTCATGGACGCCTCGCATAGCTGGATTCGCGAGCGGGGCTATGGATGGGTGCGATTCGAGTGCCACAACGAACATCGGCCGATGTTGCACATGGCCATTTCTCGAGGGTACGACGTGGTTGGCGTTCGCTGGGACCCCGACCGTGTGCAGAATCTAGTGATTTTCGAGAAAACGCTGACGGAAGATCCCTACGGGATTTAAGGGGTCAACTCTTAGAAGTGGCATACGACGGACTTCCCGTCCGTCGCAAAACACGTCGCGTAACGGACTTGGTCGGCTGCTGTGCCGGCGGCCGGGCGACTTTGTTGAGTTCATGGCCGCTTGCACCTATGATGGGATAAGCGTCGTCCGGGGTACCGAATCGACGCCGCAAGGTCGATTGATTGTCTGGATGCGTAGCCATGTCGCCCGAATTCCACGCCTATCACGAATGGCTGAACCTCGATCGAGCCAATACGGCTCCGCATTTCTACGATCTTCTGGGCCTGGACTGTTTTGACGGGGATTACGAGCGAATCGCCTCGGCGGCGGAACGAGCCTCGTCGCGGGTCCGCAACCATCGCCCTGGCCCCCACACCGCTCGATGGGCAGATTTGCTGGACGAGATCGAGCGGGCCAAGCAGACCCTCTTGGATGCCAGCCGCAAGCGAGCGTACGACAGCCAACTCCGGCAACAATTGGAACAGTCGCCGAAGGGCGAGAATGCGGATGGCACGCATGAAGTTCAGACGACGGTGCACCGGGCACCTTTGAACCCGGACCTTTATCCGCCAGGATTCCTGCCGCATGGCGACGTGGCCGACCCAATGGCTCCCGTCACGAACGCCTGCCAGATCACGCACCAGGCGGTTCTCGCGGCGGCCGCAGCAGGGCTGTCGGCCGCACCCGCAGCTAGGGGGATTGAGGCTTCAGCGGATCCCCTGAGCAGCGCCGATCCGATGGCGCCCGTTCCGCTGGCGCGGATCGTCGCGCCAGCACCCGCCGCGGCGACAATTCCCAGAGGCATTCCCCTGGCTGCGCCGACCGCGAGCGATCACGACGTTGCCTCGCCGTCACAGTCCCCGGGGTCGCATCCGGCACCTTCGCCAACGGCAAAACCCACCTTACCCCACGCTCCGCATCGTTCCAACCATGCCGCCTCCACACATCGGATCGAGTTGCGAAAGAAATCGAGTGCTGGCCCGTTGATCACCGCGATCGCCGCGATCGTCATGATGGCCACCTGTCTTGGCGCGGTCTATCTTGCGTTGCGCGCCGGCAGGAACCGCGACGCGGCCAACGAGAATTCCACGGACGCAGCCCGCAAGATCGCGTCCGCACCGAATCGCAATGATCCTGGGAGCGCGGCTGCAGGAAACGGCAAACAGGCGGCGACGCCGGCCTCTGGGAGCGGTCGCAGGCCTGCGGCGACACGTGGGAGCAATGCGCGATCGGCCGCGCCACAACGGTCGGCTGCTTCAAGCGATTCTGCACCGAACGCCGCCGACACCAGCGAAGCTCAGAGCCACGATGCACCGCATCCCGAAACCAGAAGTCCGCAACCGCCGACTCCCGATTCGACCGTCGACATTCCTGTGCCCCTAGCGGTGCCCCAACCGGAAAACAGACCTTCCACCGCACCACCTCCGCCGTCGAAACCCGATGCAGCACGACCGGTGCCGAGCGAGCAGGAACTATTGCAGCTCTCGACGACGTTACGCAAGGCACGAGGTCTTGTGGGGGACGGATTCGCGAAGCGAGCCAAAGCGCTTCTGGACAGCGTGGCGTCGTTGCCGATGTACCCGGCGCACGCAGAGAAATATGATCGACTGGCGCGGCTGGCGGAGCATTGCGCCAATTTCGAGACACTCCTGGACAAGGCACTCACCGTATTCCGCGGCGGTTCGGAGTTGAAAATCGGCAATTCGTTTGTGAGCGTAGTGGAGATCACGGCGGACAACGTCATTATCCGGGCTGCGGGAATGAACCGCCGGTATTCCCGCCAGGAAATGCCCCTCAAACTCTCGATTGTCTTCCTGGAAACGGGGCTGGTCGAAGACGATGTCGTACGGATGGCCAAGGCGTTGCGCGTCTTGAGCCTGGCGGACGCCCCGGAAAACTTGCGTAGCGAGGCTCGGAACTGGCTGGAACGGGTTTCACCGGCGCTGGCCGATGAGGCCAAAGAACTGGCAGCGGCCGTTTACGAGGATTACGATATGAAACTCGAGCCGCCACCCGCCGAATCACCGGCATCCTGAACTCAAACCGGCCCGCTCGGCACTCCGATCATAACCGGCAATTGGTGATCGGCATCTCGAGAATCGCCGATGCGCCGATCGCTTCCAGCCGCTCCATCACTTCGATCACATCCTTGCGTCGCACCATGACCTGCACGGCGCACCAGGCGGGATCCTCGCAGCTGTTGATCGTCGGGGAGTTGAATCCGGGCGCGATCTGCTCCGCCTGCGTCAGTTTGACGCGCGGAATGTTGAATTCGAGCAGCGAGTAGCCGCGCGCGATGACGACGCCCTCCAGCCGGCGGACGACGCGGTCGGCCAGTTCGCCGAACTGGCATTGTCGGTTCTGGATCAAAACGGTTTGATAAGAACCGATCTGGTCGAGTATCCGCAGTTGATTCGCCGCCAGCGTGCTGCCGGTCTCGACGAGATCAACAATGGCGTCGGCGACCCCCAGCGCGATCATGACTTCGACCGAGCCGGAGAGCGGGACGAGCCGCACGGGACTCTGATGCCTGGCGAAATATTCGCCGGTGATGCGGCAGAAACTCGTCGCGATGCGGCTTCCCGCGAGGTCGCGCGGGGATTGAGCCGGCGAATTCTCGGGTACGCATACCGTGAGCCGACAGCGGCCGACGCCAAGTTCGAGTCGGGAAATCACGTCGACACCGGCTTCCGTGACCAGGTCACTCCCGGTAATGCCCATGTCGATCGCACCCTCGGCGCACAACACGGGAATATCGTCCGTGCGCAGGAACGTGATGTCGACCGGCATTTCGCTGACCCGCGCGAACAGGCTGCGTTCCTGCCGGCGAAAATGCAGCCCGGCCTGGATCAGCAATTCACCGGCCTGCTCGGAGAGACGCCCTTTGCTGGGGATACCGATCCGCAGGTTGCGTACGCTCATGAGGAACCTCGCGCGGCTTTTTCGTCGAGCCCGGAAATGCCGAATCGTCGAGCCAACTCCGCCTCCACGGCATCCCAGCCCACGTCGCGGTGCCCGAGCATCACGCAGAGATGAAATACCAGATCCGCCGCTTCATGAACCAGGTGAGCCGATGCCGCGTCCCCCGTTTCCTCGGCCGCCGCGATCAGTTCCTCGGATTCTTCCCGGATTTTCTCCGCGATCTTCGCGGTTCCGCCACGAAACAACGTGCTCGTATAGGAATTGGCCGGCGCGTGGTTGCGACGCGATTCGATGACGGCCATCAGCCGTTGCAGGATGGGAGGGTGGGACATAAGCCAGATACCGCGGTAAATCCAATGGGTCTCGACCTGCCCGGGCGGAACGGGCGCGCCGAGGCGAACATGCAATCCGCTTTGACACCGGTCCTTGCGGAACCGGGCGAAAACAGGAATAACTTATCGTAAACAGCCCTTCTGCCGCTGACAATGACCTCCCACGACCCCGCATCCGCTTCCACATCCAGATCCGGTGAAGCCTCCGCTTCGGCGTCGGGCGCCACCTGCGACAGGACTTTCCCGCCTCTGCGCGATGTCTGGTATCTTTCCGGGCCCACCGCCAGCGGCAAAACCGCCGTGGCGATCGAACTGGCGCAGCGCATCGGCGCTGAGATCATTTCGATGGATTCGATGGCCGTTTATCGCGGCATGGACGTCGGAACGGCAAAGCCCGGACCAGCGTTGCGCGAACAGATTCCGCACCACCTGCTCGACATCGTCGACCCCAACTGCGATTTCAGCCTGGCCAGCTTCGTGCAACTGGCGCACGCGGCCGCCGCGGAAATCCGCGGTCGCGGCCGTCAGGTCCTGCTCGTCGGCGGGACCCCGCTGTATCTAAAAGCCCTGCTGTGTGGCGTGTTTACCGGTCCGGCCGCCAATTGGGAATTCCGGCTGCAATTGGAACGGGATATCGAGAACTTCGGCGTCCAGGCGCTCCACGAACGGTTACAGCTGGTCGATCCGCTGGCCGCCGCGAAGTTGCATCCCCACGACAAGAGACGGATTGTGCGTGCCCTGGAAGTCCGTCGGCAGGTCGGTACTCCGCTCAGCCACCTTCAAACACAGTTCGACGAATCCCAGTCGCGCCATCGCCCCAAAGTGTTCGCGCTGCAGTGGCCGCGAGCAGTGCTTCATCAGCGCATCGACGATCGTGTCGAAGCAATGTTCCAGAACGGCATGGTCAACGAAGTCCGTGGATTGCTTGAAAAGCATGATGTGCTGAGCCGCACGGCGGTCCAGGCGGTCGGTTATCGTGAGGTGCTCGAGTTCTTCCGCGGGGAACGGGATCTGGCGGCGACCAAAGAGAAAGTCAAAGCCCGCTCCCGGCAGTTTGCCCGCCGCCAGGAAACCTGGTTCCGCAGCCTGGACGAATGCTGTCGGATCGACATTACGCAGGCCATGCAGCCCGCCGAGATTTCGCAGCGGATTCTGGATCAGTCGGACATGACGATGCGACCCGATCTCTCGACCGAGCGCAATCTGCCGACCAAAGACGAACACCCCGTTCCCAAGCCAACCAACCGCCCGACGCATTAAAGCGACCTGCGGCCCGCCGGTCGGCAGCCGTCGCGACGACTGCCTTGCGGCCCTATGGGGCCGGTTCTATAATCCGCGATTCTGATTTATCCCAATTGCAACGGCAGGGGAATTCCCGCATGAAAATCCACGAATTTCAAGCGAAGCAGTTGCTGCGCAAAGCCGGCGTCGCCGTGCTCGACGGCGAAGTCGCCGAAACCCCCGCGGCCGCCGCCGCGGCATTCCAGAAACTCGGCGGTTCACTCGCCGTCGTGAAAGCCCAGATCCACGCCGGGGGACGCGGGAAAGGAACGGTCAAAGAACACCCGCAGCAGCGCGGTGTGGAGCTGGTCCGCAGCGCCGTCCAGGCCGAGGCAGTCGCAAAAAATCTGCTGGGAAACAAGCTGGTCACGATCCAGACCGGACCGGAAGGCCAAACCGTTCGCCGGGTCTTCGTGGAAGCCGGCTGCCAGATCGCCCGCGAGCTTTACCTCGGTTGCGTTCTCGATCGCGCAGTAGCGCGCCCCGTGTTGATGGTCTCCAGTGAAGGCGGCGTGGAAATCGAAAAAGTCGCCGCGGAGACCCCGGAGAAAATCTTCAAAGAACATTTCGACGCGCATGTGGGACTCCTTCCGTTCCAGGTTCGGAAACTCTGCCAGAAACTCGCGCTGACCGGCAACTCGGTGCGCAGCGCCGAGAAATTCATGCGAACGCTTTGCCGGGTGTTTGTCTCGCACGACTGCAGCATGCTGGAAATCAACCCGCTGGTCGTCACGCAGGCCGGCGACCTGGTGGCCCTGGACGCCAAGATGACGTTCGACGACAACGCATTGTTTCGCCATCCCGATTTGCAGGAACTGCGCGACTTGAGCGAAGAAGAGCCCGCGGAAGTTCGAGCCGGTGAGGCCGGCTTGAGTTACGTGAAGCTGGAGGGAAATATCGGCTGTCTGGTAAACGGGGCGGGGCTGGCGATGTCGACCATGGACATTATCAAATACCATGGCGGTCAGCCCGCGAATTTTCTCGACGTCGGCGGAGGAGCCAACGCCAAGCAGGTGACCGAAGCATTTCGCATCCTGCTCTCCGATCCGAACGTCAAAGGCGTGCTGGTCAACATTTTCGGCGGAATCATGCGCTGTACGACGATCGCGGAAGCGCTGGTGGAAGCCTACAAAACGGTCGGCTTCAGTGTGCCGCTGGTGGTTCGGCTTGAGGGAACCGAAGTCGAACAGGGACGAAAAATACTCAAAGAGAGCGGCGTGAACATCATCGCGGCAGACGGGCTGACCGACGCGGCCAAGAAGATCGTGGCTGCCGTGGGAATCTAGCCGATCGCAGCAAAGGATTCGTCAAATGAGCATTCTGGTCAATAAGAATACGCGAGTGATCTGCCAGGGAATCACCGGAAAGGTCGGTGAATTCCATACCAAGGGCTGCAAGGAATACGGCACCCAAATGGTCGGAGGCGTCACGCCCGGCAAACGGGGCGAAACGGTGCAGGGCCTGCCGGTGTTCGATACCGTCATCGAAGCGGTCGAACAGACCGGCGCGGATGCGACCATGATCTTTGTCCCGCCCGCTTTCACCGCCGATGCCATCCTGGAAGCACTGGACGCGGGGATCAAGACGATCGTCGCCGTCACCGAAGGAGTGCCCGTCGTGGACATGATTCATGTCTATGAAAAAATCCGCGCCAGTGATTCGGTCCTGATCGGTCCCAACTGCCCCGGTGTGATCACGCCCGGGGAATGCAAAATCGGAATCATGCCTGGCTATATTCACCAGCGCGGCAAATGCGGAATCATGTCGCGCAGCGGCACATTAACCTACGAAGCGGTCTGGCAGACAAGCAACCTGGGGCTCGGGCAAACAACCTGTGTCGGACTCGGCGGGGATCCGATCGTCGGTACTTCGTTTATCGACCTGCTGCGTCGCTTCCAGGATGACCCCGAGACCGAGGCAATCATGATGATCGGCGAAATCGGCGGCTCTGCCGAAGAGGAAGCCGCGCGGTTTGTCAAGCAATACGTCACCAAGCCCGTAGCCGCATTTATCGCGGGGCGGACGGCGCCTCCCGGAAAACGAATGGGACACGCGGGAGCGATCATCTCGGGAGGGAAGGGAACCGCCGCCGAAAAAGTCGCCGCACTCATGGATGCCGGAATCGAAGTCGCCGACAGTCCGGCCGATATGGGCGTCGCGATGCAGCGAGCGATCGCAAACAAACGGTAAGCGTCGGCGGTCAAATTGCGGGTGCGAGCGTCCCGACCCGGGAACCGACGCGACTAATCCCGCTCCTCGCTCTTCCGCAGCGATCGACCCCCTGGCAAATCGCCGCTTGGATCGTCGACCGCCGGCTCCGGAATCGGAGCATCTGCCGCTCCAGCCCGGTTGCTGTCATCGCGTTTTGAGGCACTTGGATCGCTGCTTGGTTCCGGCTCGCTGCTTGGTTCCGGCTCGATGCTTGGTTCCGGATCGCTGCTCGGTTCCGGATCGAAACGCGAAAAGTTTCCGAATCCAGTCTTTTCCGATTTTTCCTTGCGTTTCGGCTCGACCGATCGGGATTCGGTACCCGGTTGGATGACCCGCCCTGAATCCGCGTCAATCAGTGTCTCGGCGTCTTGCTCCGAACGATTCCATTCGCCGTCGCCCCTCAACTCCTTCGGCACCACTCCCGGAACGAATTCCGCGATGCGCGGTGCAATCTGCAACGGATCGCGTTGTCGACTCGAGAAATTCCCAGGCACCCAGAAAAGGATCATCTGCGCCAAGATCAATCCCGCCACTCCACCGCCGACGATCTTACCAAATTCGACCAGCGGATTCCTTTCGCGACTGCGGCGGCGTGGCCCGGGCAACATCGTCGGAGTGAACCCGCCCTGGGGTAACACTCCCCCGAATCCCGCAGCCTGATCGATGCCCGATCCTTGTGCAGGGAATCCTTGTGCAGGGAATCCTTGTGCGGGGAATCGATCGAATCGCTCCTCCACGTCGCCGACTTCGTCCAGCAGTTCCAGCATACGGGGCAACCGCGCGAGCACTTCGTCCAGCCGGAATTCTTCCCGGCAATGCGGGCAACGCACGCGAGAACTGGCGTGCCCGCCCGAGGGCAACCTCACCAACTCGTTACAACGTGGACATTGTGGACTTGTCATCTTAGGAATCTTAACACCACGCGAACGAGTCGGGAAGAGAAATCCCTCGGCGACCGCGATCGCTCGGTCCCGGGTTCGAGCAGGGCGCGCTCAGTGCGGTATCTTCAGTGGCTGGACCGAAATCAATCGAGCCTGAATCTCGCTCAGAATTCCTTGTGCGACCTGCTCTTTCGGGCCCTGCAGCTGCTGGACGACCTGGCCCGTGCGGTCGAGAATCTCCACGGCATTGAACTCGGAATTCATCGCCTGCGGACCGTTCACGACCATCAGGTCACAGCTCTTTTTCAATAATTTCGTGAGGCCCCGGAACCTCTGCTCGTCGGTTTCGAGCGCGAATCCAACCGACCATTGCCGCTCGGTTTTACTCGCGCCAAGACTGGCGACGATATCGGTCGTTTCCAACAGCTGCAGCATCAGCGGCGCCCCGGTTTTGCTGATTTTGTGCTCCTCGATACGCAAAGGTCGATAATCGCACGGCGCCGCCGCACCGATCACGCCGTCACAT
Source organism: Planctomycetota bacterium (assembly GCA_016872775.1). Classification (GTDB taxonomy): domain Bacteria; phylum Planctomycetota; class Planctomycetia; order Pirellulales; family Pirellulaceae; genus VGZA01. The sequence continues at coordinate 93,282 of VGZA01000004.1, forward strand.
CGAGGGAAGACGGTTTGGCAAGCGGCCAGCATTTCCTCGGTGGTAACGACATTGATTCGTTCACACCCGTCGGGATACAGAACATGCACCGGTCCGGATACAAGGACGACATGATGGCCGAGCCGCAACGCGGCATCCGCCAACGCCGCGCCCATCCTTCCGCTCGACCCGTTGGTAAGATAACGGACTGGATCGAGGTATTGTCGCGTCGGACCGGACGTGATCAGGATGCGGGCCATGGGCCAAGTGCTTCCAGAATGATCGCGGCAATCGACTCCGGTGCTGCCATTCTTCCCGCACCGCGCGTTCGGCAGCTCAGCCAGCCTTCTTCCGGATCAATGATGCTGACGCCGTCCGCGCGCAGTTGAGCCACATTGCGTTGGACGGACGGTTTTTCCCACATCTGACAGTTCATTGCGGGCGCCATAAACACCGGCCCGGTAAATCCCAGATACAGCGTCGCCAGCAGATCGTCGGCCATTCCCAGCGCCGTTCGTGCGAGAAAATCGGCGGTCGCCGGAGCAATGCAGAGCAGTTGTCCGCGCTGGGATAGTTCGATATGCGCTCCCAGGGGATATGCTGGATCGAAGACCCTGGAGGCCACGGGACGCGCCGTGATCGCGGCAAATGTCGCCGCACCGATGAACTGTTCCGCGGCCGGGGTCATCACCACCGATACGCCATGCCCGGCCTGGACAAGCTGGCTGGCCAACGCCGCCGACTTGAACGCGGCAATTCCTCCACTCACTCCGAGGATAATCTCATGACCCGCCATGCACGATCCCGATGCGTCAGTCGCCCAAGTCGAGATCCGGCCCGTCCTGGCTGATCGGCAGATCGCCAGTAATCCGCACTTCGTTGGACGTATCCAGGAAGATCTTGTCCTGGATGATCTCCTGCAGCACGATTTTCATCATGTCGCTTGTTTCGAGGTCCACCAGCGCCGGCCCGCCTTTGTTGAGTTGCACCAGCCGCTTCTGGATCAGCGTCGACAATTTGAAGCGACCACCGACTTTGTTGACAATCTGTTCTTCTTTCAATTCTTCCAGCATGCTCGGAGTCCTCAACCTTCTGGCAAAATGGAACCTTCAGCAAACTATTGGTAAACTCGCAGAATCCGATCCAGCTCCTGGATCGCCCTGGCAGCATCGTCGTTGATGACTTGGTGCCGGTACTTCCCGACAAAGGTCATTTCGCGCGCCGCCACCTGCAGTCGTCGCTGCAGCGACGATTCGTCCTCGGTACCCCGCCCCCGCAGTCGACGCTCCAGTTCCTCCGCGGTGCCAGGGTGGATAAAGATCGATATGCTCTCCGGAAACTCGCCGATGACCGCCATCGCCCCTTCGACATCGATCTCTAAAACTACCCATTTTCCCTGACGAAGGCCAGAGTACACCGCGGCGCGTGGAGTGCCATAAAAGTCGCCCCGTCCGAAGACTTCCTTCCATTCCAGGAAATCTCCCTCGCGCCGACGCCGATCGAATTCCGCGTGATCCAGAAAAAAATAGTTGACGCCGTCAATTTCCCCATGCCTCGGGGACCGGGTGGTGGCCGAAACACTCAATTCCAACGGTAAACTGCTGGTCCGGAGCAGTTCGCGAACCAACGTCGACTTCCCCGCTCCAGAGGGGCCTGAAATAATCACCATTTTGCCAGAGTCCGCCATAACGTCTATTCCACGTTCTGGACCATCTCACGCATCCGCTCGATCAGGCTCTTCATTTCGATGACCGAGCGGGCAATCGCCGCATCGCTGGCTTTCGAGCCGATCGTATTGGTCTCGCGGAACATCTCCTGGGTGAGAAAATCCAGTTTACGCCCCGAGCTTTCCTGGCTGGATAAATACGATTCGAACTGGTCCAGGTGACTGCGGAGCCGGACGATTTCCTCCCGAACGTCGCAACGTTCCGAAAACAACCCGACTTCGCGCAGCAGGTCGGCGGATTGAATCTTGAGGTCAAATTGCATCAGCCACTGCCGCATGCGCTCCTCGCAACGCTGTCGATACGATTCCACGACCAGAGGACTTCGAGCGTCGACCTCGTCGAGCAGCCGGCCCAGTTCGGCAAGGTTTTTTCGCAGATCGGCCGCCATGTTCTGACCTTCATCCGCGCGCATGCGGGCCAGAGCAATCAAGGCGTCTTCGATCGAGGCATGGATGATCGGCCAGTCGTGTTCGGATCGAGCGCTGGAAGCAATGTTCTGCTGAACGACGCCGGGCAGTCCCAGCAGCGACTCCCAGCGTACAGCTTCCCGCGGCAACTGGTGTTGTTCCATCGCCTCGAGCTGGCGCCGATAGCCGGCCAGGACGACTTCGTTGAGTCGAAAATCGTCGGCGGACGACGGCTGTTCCACCCGCAGCGTCACATGCACGGTGCCGCGACGCACGGACTCCCGCACGACTGCCTCGACTTGCGACTCCAGCGCCAAGTACTCTTCCGCCGCGCGCAAGATCAGTTTGAAGTACTTGTTATTGATCGAGCGTACGTCGACATGCACCACCCTTCCTTGATCATGGCGTCTCGCCTCTCCGTGACCCGTCATGCTAAGCAGCAAATGGTGGCTCCGACCTGAAAGAATCAACGGTGGAATGGATCAAAGAGCTGTCCCTGGGGAACGCTTATGGGTTCGGCGATTCGCTGGGCGTATCGCCCGTCGGGTCCTTGTTGTCCGCCGCGGAACTGCCGGATTCTCCTGCCGGCTCCGCACCGTCCTTTTCGGATTCCGTCGTTGACTTCTGATCCTGGTTTGCGTCGCCCGATTTTACACCACCGATGCCGTTCTCGGAGGACGAATTGAGGTCGTCTCGGGAAGTGCTTCGAGCGGGAACTCCCGGCGAATCGTCGTCGCTGGCGAATGGGCGATTGGGCGTGCTAAGCACCTTGACAGCGCCGACACATAGCAACAGCCAGACAGCAGCAACACCGACCGTGATTCGCGTGAAGACGTCTCCCGCTTTGGACCCGAACGCACTTTGTCCTCCCATCCCACCCAGGGCGCCGGAAAGGCCGCCACCTCGACCGCGCTGGACGAGCACAAGCAGGATCAAGAACACCGCCAGAAGAAACAGCGGAATACCGAACAGATAATGCGCGAAACTGGAAAACAATAACATCGGTTCTTATCCCTCGTCTTGGTCGTTCGTCCTTTGCACCACGGTCCGACGAAGCAACGAACCGCTCGCCGCCAGTCCGATCATGCCGCCCCGGCGATGATCCCCAGAAAACCTTCCGCTTTCAGCGATGCTCCGCCGACCAGGGCACCATCGATGTCCGTCTGCCTCAGCAGTTCGCGGGAGTTATCCGGTTTGACGCTTCCACCGTACAGCAGTCGAATCTGCTCCGTCATGGCGTTATTGTAGCGAACTTCGACCATTTTGCGTAGCTGAGCGTGAACCTGCTGGGCCTGCTCGGGCGTGGCGACCTTGCCCGTCCCGATGGCCCATACCGGCTCATACGCGATGACCAGACCGCCCTCGATGAGTTGTGCGGCCGGGACGCCGGCCAGCGAACCGCTGAACTGTTCCTGAATGATATCGGCCGTTTTCCCCGCTTCACGTTCCGCAAGCGTTTCGCCAACACACACAATCGGCCGGAGGCCGGCGGCCAGTGCGGCCTGCAGTTTGCGATTCACGATCGCGTTGGTTTCGGCCAGCAACTGCCGCCGCTCACTGTGCCCCAGAATAACGTACTTGCACCCGACATCGACCAGCATGGCTGCGCTGGTCTCACCGGTGAACGCACCATTCGGCTCGAAATAGACGTTTTGGGCTCCCAACGCAACGGCGGACCCGGCGACGGCTTGTCCTACCGAATCGAGCCATGCGAAGGGAGGGCAGACAACCACTTCTGCGCCATTTCCCGAGGCTACCGACGCGGCCAACTGCCGCGCCAAAGCGAGGCTCTCGCTGCGCGACAGGTTCATTTTCCAGTTTCCGGCGATCAACGGGCGTCGCATGTCTCGGCTCCAGGCAAGGGGGCGATCGATCGGCCAAACAGGGCCGCCAACCGGCTGATCTGTGTCGCCAATTCAGCGTATTCGTGGGGCAGGAGAGCCTGGGGACCATCCGACTTGGCCTTTTCCGGGCAATCATGCACTTCAACGTGCACGCCGTCGGCGCCGACGGCGATCCCCGCCAGCGCACAAGGCGGAATTAACTCGGGTCGCCCCGTGGCATGACTCGGATCGACAATCATCGGCAGGTGCGAAAGGCCTTTCACGACGGCAACCGAAGCCACGTCGTAGAGATTGCGCGTCGCCGTGTCGAATCCCTTGACGCCCCGTTCGCACAGGACCACCTGGGAATTCCCCTGGGAAAGCACATATTCCGCGCTCATCAGCAGGTCGTTCACGGTCGCGCTCATGCCCCGTTTCAGCAGCACCGGCTTGCGCGTCCGCCCGACTTCCGTAAGCAGCACAAAATTCTGCATGTTGCGCGCGCCAACCTGGATCATGTCGGCGTATTCGGCGACCACCTCGACACACCGAGGATCGGTGACCTCCGTGACGACCGGCATTCCGAACTCGTCCCCCACTTCCCGCAATACCTGTAGTCCTTCCTCACCCAGACCCTGGAAGGCATACGGACTGGTTCGGGGCTTGTAGGCGCCGCCACGAAGGATATTCGCCCCGGCGGCGCGAATCGCCCGCGCGATCGAACGCATCCGATCCTGGTCCTCCACCGCGCACGGCCCCGCAATCATCGCCAGTTTCCCGCCGCCAATTTTGACTCCGGCGACATCCACAACGCTCGGCTGCGGATGGGCTTCCTTGCTGGCCAGCTTGTACGGGGGCAACACCGGGATCACGTCCATCACGCCCGGAATGGCTCGCAGCGGTTCCGACCGCAATTGCTCTTCGTCGCCGATCACTCCGATGATCGTGCGATACGTACCCTGACTCAAGTGCGCTCGGAGCCCCAGTTCCTCGACCCGTTTTACCACGTGGTCGACCTGGTCCGGAGTCACACCCGATCTCAGAATGATGATCACTTCAAGTACCTCGAGCGAACGCAGGGATTCAGGCCTGCGGGACATCCGGCAGGCAGGTTCCGCGGCGCAAGTTTAGCACAGGCAATTCGTCGCCGTCGAGGGCACGCTCAGCGGATCGGAGCCGCTTTGGGGTACGAGCCGAGCACTTCCAGGCGCACGGTGCGCTTTCGCAGCGCGGCGAGCGCCTTCGCGACCTTGGCATCCCGAGCGTGTCCTTCCAGTTCGACGAAAAACAGGTACTCCTTGCTGGTACCGGGCATCGGAAACGACTCGATCCAGGTCAGGTTCAATCCTTGCGATTTGAACACGGTCATCGCGTCGGCGAGCGAGCCGGGGCGGTGCGCCAGTTCAAACATCAAAGCGGTCTTGTCGTTGCCCGATGGTTCGGGAGGTTCGCCCCCGATGACCGCGAAACGCGTGAGATTATCCGGGTTGTCCTCGATATTGGCGGCGACGATATTCAAGCCGTAGTTCACTGCCGCCTGCTGGCTGGCGATCGCCGCGACACCCGATTTCTCCGCCGCCAATTGGGCCGCCGCCGCGGTACTCGTCATCTCCACGATCCGCGCGTCCGGCAGATGGCGGGCAATCCAGACTCGACATTGGGAAACCGCCTGCGGCTTGGAATACACTTCCCGAATCGCCTGCCGTTCGCAGCGTGCCAACAACTGGTGGTGGATTCGCAATTGCACTTCGCCACAAATGCGCACCGGATACCGTGCAAACATTCCCAACGTGTCGACAATCCTGCCATCGGTGGAATTCTCGATCGGCACCAGTCCGAAGTCGGCATGTCCCGCTCGAATCTCGTCGAAGACGCCGGCGATGGTCGTGACCGCCGCCAACTGAGCCGACGTCCCGTATCGCTCCACGGCCGCCTGGTGGCTGTAACTATAGGCAGGCCCAAGGTAGGCAACTCGCACCGGACAAAGCAGCGCCTGGCAACCGCTGCGCAACTCGCGCAGAATCGCCTGCAGACTCGAAGCTGGAAGCGGTCCCGAACTTGCCGCCAGCCAGCGGGCTTCCTCCTGCGTTCGCCATTCGTCCGCCGCCCCGGAATCGACCGTCCCGCGCAAACGGGCCAATTCCCAGGCCGCACGTTCGTTCAAGAGTCCAACGATTTCGCCGTCTAACCGCGACAGATTCTTTGCTGCCTCATCCGTCACCGCTCCATCCGCCGGTCGGCGTTCGGCGGGCCCCCGTCCCGTTGGCCCCTTCTCGCGCCCTTTCGCCATCTTGCACCTCCAATTACTTGATTCCGATTGCGTCGCCCCACAGCGATTCACTCGCGGCCGGCCTGGATCCACGAAAAACGCCGGCCCACGGGCCACCCGCCTCGTGCCCGCTTCTTGTAGTTCGATCCGCCGCCGGTTGTCAACTTGGCGAATGGGCAATCCATCTTGTCAAAATGGCAGAACCTTAATCCGCCTTCCACGTGCCCGAACTAGCGGAAAACCGATCTGGCCGTTCCCGCTCGGCGTTGTACCTGTCCAATTACGCGAATTGTACTCGAAATTCCGCTCCATTCGGTCTCTGGCACAAGCTTTGCTTCCTTCGCAAGGCATCAGGAAATCACTGTCCTAAGCAGAGCGAGACGGCAAAACACGAAATCGAATCACCGCGACCCGGTCAGGGGGGTGAATCGAGCATTTCTTTTGAAAGGAACCTCAACAATGGCCCAAGGCGAAAAGATCATTGGTATTGACCTGGGAACGACCAATTCCGTCGTGTCAATCATGGAAGGAACCGAGGCGAAGGTCATTGCCAACGCCGAGGGCAATCGGCTCACGCCGAGCGTGGTCGCCTTCAACGACAAGGGGGAGACGCTGGTGGGCGAGCCGGCGAAGCGGCAGGCGGTCACGAATCCGACACGCACGATTTACTCGATCAAGCGGTTCATGGGACGCCGGCACAACGAAGTGGAATCGGAAGAGAAAATGGTGCCGTACAAGGTCGTTGGCGGCGTTTCGGATTACGTCAAGGTCCGTATTGGGGACAAAGAGCATACTCCGCAGGAGATTTCGGCGACCGTTCTGAGGAAGCTCAAGGAGGCCGCCGAATCGTACCTCGGTCACAAGGTGAACAAGGCGGTAATCACGGTTCCCGCTTATTTCAACGACGCGCAGCGGCAAGCGACGAAAGACGCGGGGCAGATTGCCGGCCTGGAAGTCGCGCGGATCATCAACGAGCCAACGGCCGCCGCGCTGGCGTACGGCCTGGACAAGAAGAAGGACGAGAAGATCGTCGTCTTTGACCTGGGCGGCGGAACGTTCGATGTTTCGGTGCTGCAGGTCGCAGGCAGCGGAGACGACGGCAGTGAAACGAAAGTCTTCGAGGTCATCAGCACCAACGGCGATACGCACCTGGGCGGTGACGATTTCGATCTGGAACTGATCAACCATGTCGCTGATGAATTCAAGCGTGAAAACGGCATCGATCTGCGAAAAGATGTGACGTCGCTGCAGCGGCTGCAGGAGGCATGTGAAAAGGCGAAGAAGGAGCTCAGTTCGCTGCCGCAAACCGACATTAATCTGCCGTTCATTACGGCCGACCAGACCGGCCCGAAACATCTGCAGGTTTCGATCACCCGCGCGAAGTTCGAGGAACTGGTCGACAAACTGATCGAACGGTGCCGGAAGCCGGTGCTGCAGGCATTGAAGGACGCCAAGCTGAACCCGAGCGAAATCGATGAAGTGGTCCTCGTCGGCGGTTCGACGCGCGTCCCCAAAGTCCAGCGAATGGTCAAAGAGATTTTCGGCAAGGAACCGCACAGGGGAGTGAACGCGGACGAGGTCGTCGCCGTCGGCGCCGCGATCCAGGGCAGCGTCCTGGCGGGCGATCGCAAGGATCTGCTGCTGCTCGACGTCACGCCGTTGACGCTCGGGATCGAAACGGAAGGCGGCGTCATGACGGCGATCGTCGAACGAAACACGACGATTCCGGTGGAGAAGAAAAAAGTCTTCAGCACCGCCGCGGACGGTCAGACGACAGTGACCGTACGCGTGTTCCAGGGCGAGCGGACGATGGCCCAGGACAACCGGTTGCTGGACCATTTTAATCTCGAGGGAATTGAATCGGCTCCGCGCGGCGTCCCGCAGATCGAGGTGAAGTTCGACATCGACCAGAACGGCATCTTGAACGTCACGGCCAAAGACCTGGGTACGCGCAAGGAGGCCAACGTCAAGATCCAGCAGTCCTCCGGCCTGTCCGACACGGAAATCGACAAGATGCGCAAAGACGCCGAGTCACATGCCGACGAGGACCGCCAGAAGCGGGAATTGGCGGAGGCGCGGAACCAGGCGGAGCATATGTGCTACGAACTGGAAAAGCAGATGAAAGAGCATGCCGACAAACTGCGGGATGCCGACAAGGAACCGTTGACCAAAGCGATCGAAAAAGTCCGGCTGGCCGCGAAAGAAACCGACGCCGCCGCGATCAAGTCCGCCGTCGACGAACTGCAACAGGTTTCAAGCGCCCTGACCAAACTCCTCTACCAGAAGGCCGATAGTCCCGAACCGGCGAAATCGGCCGCTGCAGGGACGGCCAAACCGGCGGGCGACGATGCGATTGACGCCGAGTTTGAAGTGAAAGACTGAGTCGCGCGTTCCACTCCGGGAAACGGGCGATCAAACGGAAATTACCAGGGTGAGCTTTCCGACCTCCGCGGCCGGAACCTCACCCTTGTTTTTACACGGGAGGTGACCCATGGCGTTCCGATTCGACAAACTGACGATCAAAGCGCAGGAAGCGGTGGCCGGCGCTCAACAACTGGCAGCCGAGCGCGGCCAACCGGAAATCGATCCACTGCATCTGCTGCTGACCTTGCTGCAGGAGCGGGATGGGGTCGTGCGTCCTCTGCTGGACAAAATTGGCGTCAACGCAGCCAACCTGCTCAAGTCGGTGGAGGGAGAATTGCAGAGACTGCCGCAAACAAGCGGCGGATCGACGCCACAACCAGGCACTGCGATGCGCCAGGTACTCGAGGCGGCTGCCAAGCAGGCGGCCGATATGAAGGACGAGTTTGTGTCGACGGAGCATCTGATTCTGGGCCTTACCAAGACCGCCTGTACGGCGAAGAACCTGCTGCAGATGGCCGCCGTACGCGACCAGGATGTGATCAAAGCCATGCAGTCGATCCGCGGCACAACGCGTGTCACCGACCAGAACCCCGAGGACAAGTACCAGTCGCTGGAAAAATTCGGCACCGATCTTGTGGAACGCGCTTCGCAGGGAAAACTCGACCCCGTCATCGGGCGCGATCAGGAAATACGGCGGGTGGTTCAGGTGCTGTCGCGCCGCACGAAGAATAACCCGGTGCTGATTGGCGAGCCGGGCGTCGGCAAGACGGCGATCGCGGAAGGACTGGCATTGCGCATTGTGCAAGGAGATGTTCCGCAGAGCTTGCGCAATAAGCGCGTGATCGCGCTCGACATGGGAGCGATGATCGCCGGAACAAAATACCGGGGTGAATTCGAAGATCGGCTCAAAGCGGTACTGCGCGATGTGCAGGCGGCGGGCAATATCATTCTGTTCATCGACGAACTGCACACGGTCGTCGGAGCGGGTGCGGCCGCGGGCGGCGCCGACGCGGCAAATCTGCTCAAGCCGGCACTGGCCCGCGGCGAGTTGCGCTGCGTCGGCGCGACAACGCTCGACGAATACCGCAAGCACGTGGAAAAGGACGCCGCGCTGGAACGCCGCTTCCAGCCGGTGTTCGTCGGCGAACCGTCCGTCGACGATACGATCACCATCCTCCGCGGCATCAAGTCGCGTTACGAAGCGCACCACGGCGTCAAAATCCGCGATCGCGCGCTCGATGCGGCCGCCAAACTCTCCCACCGATATATCAACGACCGATTCCTGCCCGACAAGGCGATCGACCTGATCGATGAAGCCGCCAGCAAGCTCGCCATGGAACTCGAAAGCGTTCCCACGGAAATCGACGAAGTGCAGCGCCGCGTCCGTCAACTGGAACTCGCCGCCCGTCAACTCGCCGAGGAAACCGACGAAAGCGCCCGCGACAAACTGGCGGAAATCGAACACGAGATCCTCGAACAGAAACGAAATCTGGCCAGCCTGCGCGAACAATGGGAAGCCGAAAAAATGGGCGTCGGCGATGTGCAGAAAGTTCGGCAGGACCTGAGCCGGCTGGAACACGAGTACACCCAGCTCGATGCCGCGATCAAAGACAAGCAGTCGTCCGGCATTCCGGTCAACGAATCCGAGTATCAGAAACTCTACGAACTGGATTTGCAGTGCCGGCAGCTTCGTCAACGCATCGACGCCGAATCCGAGTCCGAAACCTACCAGGCTTCGGAACGGCGCCTGCTGCGCCTGGAAGTGACCGAGGACGAAATCGCCAGCGTCGTCAGCGCCTGGACCGGCATCCCCGTCAGCCGCATGCTGGAAACCGAACGGGCCAAGCTGCTCGTCCTCGAGGAACGGCTGCATCAGCGGATCGTCGGTCAGAACGAGGCGGTGGAAGCGGTGTCGAACGCCGTGCGCCGCAGCCGCAGCGGACTGCAGGACCCGAACCGACCCATCGGATCGTTCCTGTTCCTGGGCCCCACAGGCGTCGGCAAGACCGAGCTTTGCAAAGCCCTCGCGGAAGTGATGTTCGACGATGAACACGCCATGGTACGGCTCGATATGAGCGAGTTCATGGAGCGGCATACGGTCAGCCGGCTGATCGGCGCCCCCCCAGGCTACGTCGGCTACGAGGAAGGCGGAAAACTCACCGAGGCGGTGCGGCGACGACCGTATTGCGTCATCCTGCTCGATGAAATTGAAACGGCGCACCGCGACGTGTTCAACGTCCTGCTGCAGTTGCTGGACGACGGCCGACTCACCGATAACCACGGCCATACCGTCGACTTCACCAATACCGTGGTGGTCATGACAAGCAACACCGGCAGCCAGGCGATCCAGCAGATTGCCGAAGAAGGCGGCAGTGATGACGAGATGCGTTCGGCAATCAAAGAGTCGCTGAAGCAACACTTCCTTCCGGAGTTTCTCAATCGCATCGACGAAACGATCGTGTTTCATCCACTGCGCCGCGAGCAGATCGATCGCATCGTGCAGCTGCAGGTCGGGCGATTACAACGGCAACTGGAGCAGAAGGAGATTCAACTGGTCGTCACTGGCGCGGCCTGTAAAGCGATCGCGGCCGAAGGCTACGACCCGACCTACGGTGCTCGACCGCTGAAACGCGTGATCCAGCAACGGATTCAAAATCCTCTGGCGACCGAATTGCTCCAGGGAGATATCACCCAGGGAACAACGGTCACCGTCGACTACCAGCACGATGGGTTCACGTTCGATACCGGTGCGGAGCAACAGGTCCAGACCAGCCATTGACGATCGTGCTGCGATAGCCAAAGCGCGCCCTGCCCGACCGATGAACTTCGCGAACCGGCGCCACCAGATTTTCGATCTTGTGCGCGATGGTCGATCGACCCGATTGAGACACTTCCCTTACCCGGGAACCGTCGCGCCACGATCGTGCGCTCCTCTGAACGCGCCGAGATCATGGGCTCTCCTTGGCGGGTCGATTAGGGGCCTGTGGTTGCCCATTCGTCGAAATCGGAGGCGGCAGAATGCGATAGCGGATCACGCTGGCATGGTCCGGGGAACGCAGGACTCTCTGCGTCGCAACCTGGAAATCCTCAGAGCGGGCGAAGTAGATATTGGGCACAAACTTCTGCGGATTCCGGTCGACGAGCGGAAACCAGGAGCTTTGCACCTGGATCATGATTCGGTGCCCTTTGCGGAAGCGATGCAGCACATCGAGCAGTTCCAGTCGGATGCGGGTTGGCTGTCCTGGGACGAGTGGCTGGGGGTGTTCAAAACTGTCGCGGAATCGGGCCCGCATGACCTCACTGCGAACCATCATCTGCATGCCGCCCTGCGCCGCCGCGTCGGGCGAGTCGGGAAAAACGTCGATCAGTTTGACCACGAAATCGGCATCGGTTCCGGTGGTGGTAATCCATAACTCCGTATCCAATGGACCGGCGATCACGATCTCCTGTTCGAGTGGGCTCGACTGGTACGACAGGACATCCGGCCTGCGCGAGGCGAATCGCTGGTCGTCGACCATGTATTCGATCGCCATGTTAGCGACAATTCGATCGGTGAACGGAACCGGCCGGGCGGGATCGCTCACGTATTCGTCATAGCCCGCGGCTGCCGGCGGCGACTCGTCCAGCGTTCCCGCTTCGCGCAGATAGAGCTGTCGCGATTGCGCCTCGCGAGGCGGCCAGGAGCCGAACGTTCGCCACACATTGCCCCCCGTTTCGAAGACCGTTGCTTCCGAGAGCGCGGGATGCGGCTGGTCCTTCAGATACTTCTCAAAGAAAGGGAACTCGATTTCCGCCCGATAGAAAGCCGCTGTCTTGGATCCGAACGAGATCGGTCCCAGTCGATCACCATCTTGGGATGCCCATCCTCCGTGGTGCCATGGTCCGACGACCAGCACGTTGTTGGCCTGCGGATTCATCGCCTCGACCGACTGATAGGTCTTGAACGACCCATAGAGATCCTCGGCGTCAAACCAGCCGGTGACGACCATCACGGCGGGCGCAACGCGTTTCAGGTGCGGCAGGATCGCGCGGCGCTGCCAGAACGCATCGCGATTGGGATGCGCCATCATCTCATTCCAGAATGTGAGCTGATCCTTGAAATACCGTTTGCTGATGTTCTCCATCGAACCGGCTTCGAGGAACATCTTGTATCCGTCGACGGTGGAATAGGTAACGGGGGGCGGCTTCTCGGTGGTGGGCGGGGGCTGCTTGCTGGCGTTGTTGCCGAGCCAGCGGTAGGCGTGCGCCAGAAAGAAGGCGCCGTTATGCAGAAAATCGTCGAAGTACCAATCCCCCACCGGCGCCTGGGGCGAAACGGCGAGCAGCGCCGGATGCGCGTCGATCATCCCGGCCGATGCATAGAAGCCGGGATACGAGATGCCGTACATGCCGGCGCGGCCATTGTGTCCCGCGACGTTCTTCAACAGCCATTCGATGGTGTCGAAAGCGTCCGTGCTTTCGTCGACGTCCGTGGCCAGACGCTTCTCCGGCTGGTGCGGCGTCACCTGCTGAAATTCTCCCTCCGACATGAATCGGCCACGGACATCTTGATTCACAAAGATGTAACCGGCTTTGGCAAAATGGTCGCTTGGCCCCAAGGAGCCCGGGTATTTTTCGACGCCATAGGGCGCTACAGAGTAGGGGGTACGTTTGATCAGCAAAGGGTATTTCCGCGTTGTGTCGCGCGGCAAATAGACGGCGGTGAAGAGTTGGACGCCGTCGCGCATCGGAACCAAGTGTTCCTGCTTCTGGTAGTGCAGCCGCAGGTAGCTCTCGCTGACGCCGCTTTCCTGCGCCACAAGCGCCGACCGTCCGCCATGGGCAAGCAGTCCCAGTGTGAGCACCAGTTGCAACAGGACCGAATATCGGATGCACAGGTTCGAAGTGCGGTTCACGGGAGCGGCTCCAGACGAGACCGGGGTATTTCGACAGCGAATCGCGGACCGAAATCATCGAGTCGACCGCGCCGATCCCCTAATTGTAGAAGCCCGGCTATTCGGCTGACAGACGGCTCCGACAAGCGCCACGATGGCCGCGCGAGGGTCGACCGATGGCATCGGAGCGGTTCCAGCAACAAATCCGCGGCAACACTGGTTGGCGCAGCGTGGAGGAACCGCACAATACAGCTCGATCGCTTCGCGACCTTGAACGTATCATGATCGTATCCTGCAGGAACCGCTACCGATGAAACAGACGCACTTCCCCACGCTCCTCGGCCTCTTGATTCTGGTTGCTTTGTCCCTGACCGTTCGCTCAACGGATGCCGACGACCCGATCGTATTCGTGTCGGCATTCGAGCCCGGCGAGCGGGGGGGGATTCAGGCCTACCGTTTCGACTTGAAAACTGGCAACCTTGCGGCGCTGCATCGAACGGGGGAGATCGAGCATCCTTTTTTCCTCGCACTGGCGCCGGACGGCAAGCATCTCTACTCGATACATGCTCGAAATTTCGGCGGTAAGGAGCCGGAGGAAATCGCGGCGTTGGAACTGGAGGGCCGTACGGGCAAACTGCGTTTACTCAACCGCCAATCCGCGCGCGGCACCGCCGCCTGCTACTTGCAGGTCGACGCGTCCGGAAAAACGCTGGTGGTCGCCAATTATTCGTCGGACAGTGTCGCGTCGCTGCCGATCCAGCCGGACGGTTCCCTGGCGCCGGCGGCAAGCTTCTTTCAACACAGGGGCTCAAGCATCGACAGGTCGCGGCAGAGCGAAGCCCATGCGCATTGTTTTGTGATTGGCCCGCATAATCATCTCGCGTTCGCCGCCGACCTCGGCCTTGATCAGGTGCTGATCTATCAACTGTTGCCGGACGCCAAACTGGGGCCGCATACACAGCCGTTTGTTCGCACACTGCCGGGTGCGGGGCCGAGGCACTTGACCTTCCACCCGAACGGCAAGTCGATGTATGTGATCAACGAACTGGCGAATTCCGTTACCCACTTTCACTACGATCCGGTTGTCGGCTTCCTGAGCGAACGGCAGACCGTATCGACTTTGCCGCCGGACTTCGACGGCACGAGCTATTGCGCCGACCTGAAAATTACTCCGGACGGTCGTTTTCTCTATGGAACCAACCGGGGTCACGACAGCATCGCCGCGTACCGGATCGACGCCGAGGGACAGCTGGAATTGATTGCGATCGAACCGAGCCGGGGAAAAGGGCCGCAGAATCTCGCGATCACACCGGGAGGCAAGTGGCTGATCTGCGCCAACATGCCGGGCAATAATCTGTCGGTATTCGGCATCGATCCGGCCAGCGGTACGCTGAAAATTGCGGGGGATACGACCGCCTTGCCATCCCCTTCTTGTATCCAGATCCTGCCCTGAGCACCGGCGCAACACAAATTGCTGTTACGACTGTTCAAAGATTCTAAAGTCAACCCCTCGTACGAATCGACATTAACATTCGGATGACTTGCGCTTTGATCGTATGAATTGTGGGGAACGCCGGCAAACGCCGGCAAACCCGCGAAAACAACGGCAAAGTGCAGGTTACTCCCGGGGGGAATTCATGCCGGGGTGCTTTGCGCCCCAGGGAAGGTCGGTGGCTTTCCAGCCGCCAGGACCGTCCGCACGTATTACCCCTTCCCGCAGGATCGTACCTCGCCGGGTATACCTGTTCCGATTTTGGGAGAGCGTTGCGGAGGGAAAACATGAAGTTTCCCATTCTGCGGATTTTCTCCGACTTTCGGGACTTGCCCTGCCGATGTAGAGCGTATGGCGCGGATCAGAGGGAACTGAGCCTAAGCCGAAGAAGAAGCAATTTACCGTCCCCGACCCAGATGTTTGTGTCCGACCGAAGTTGACCCACAGTCGTTACATCAGACGATGTTCGGTCACGCAGACAAGGGGCTGTCAGCTTGCCGCTCCGGCGGCAGGCCTTGAAATCTCAATGAATGAGTAATGGAGAGCCTGCGATGAAGGTCTTCACAACTGGACAGGTCGCGAAGATCTGTAAGGTAGCCCCGCGCACAGTCAGCAAGTGGTTTGACTCGGGCCGCTTGAAAGGATACCGGATCCCCGGTTCCCAGGACCGGCGCATCCCGCGCGAATACTTGATCAAGTTCCTCAAAGAGCATGGTATGCCGTTGGGTGACCTCGAAGACGAGGCAATGGCGAAAGTGCTGATTGTGGCGCAAGATCAGGTTCTGATCGAGAATCTCCGACGTGAACTCCCAGTCGAGAAGTCCTTCAAGGTGGCTGTCGCCGCCAGCGGATTCGAGGCGGGGATTCAGGCCGAGAGTTTCCATCCAGATTGTATTATCTGTGATTTCTCGATCGGGAAAGTGGAAGCCTTGCAGATTTGTCAGAACCTCCGCAAGAATCCCGATTTTGCGGAAACGATTCTGATCGCTTTGCTGCCCGACGATGGTAGCCCGATGAGCTTTGACCGTTCGAGCATCAATGAGACGTTCAAGAAGCCGTTCGATGCCAAATTGTTGGCCGAACGCTTGCGAACGCTGATCGGTGCCAAGAAAGAACTGGTCTGAACTGAGAACGCTGCTTCAAGCATAACCCGTCCTGACGGACCCTCAGGACGGCTTTCATATATCGATGGGCAGTCGAACGAATCGACGATACAAGGGCACCGAAGTTCCCGGCTTCGGTGCCCTTCCCATTTTCTGACCTTCCCATTTCTCAACGCTGTTAAGCCCGCCCCGTTCCTGCGGTTAACTCTGGGGTTTGAGAATCGACTCGCCGCCGCCACCGTCTCGACCTACAATCGAATCCGTGGTCGGGTCGAAACCGTGGCGGATTGCCGTGGAGTCTCAAGGAGTGTGGTATGGGCGAGGGCACAGGGGAAATGAGTCATTTCGACGAGCAGGGCGCCAGTCGCATGGTCGATGTGGGCGGAAAACCGATCACACGCCGGGTGGCCCGTGCCTCCGCCGTTGTCGGGATGGCCGAAACGACACTGCTGCGTATTCGCGAACGGTCGCTGCAAAAAGGCGATGTTGTCGAGGTCGCTCGACTGGCCGGCATCATGGCCACGAAACGAACCAGTGAGCTCATTCCACTTTGTCACCCGTTACCGCTGGAGACTGTGACCGTCGACATCAGCTTTCCCGACTCCACATCGGTACGCATCGTCGCTACGGTCGCAGTCACCGGCCGCACGGGGGTCGAAATGGAGGCACTGACGGCCGCCTCGGTTGCAGCGCTGACGATTTACGACATGTGCAAGTCGATTGACCGCGGCATGGTGATCCAACGAATACAACTCGAAGAAAAGGAAGGCGGACGCAGCGGTCACTACCGCCGCTCCGTTTGATTTTGCCGATGCACGCCGCCGATCCACTTCCCCCACCGCTCCAATGGCCCGCGCGTGGGACGCTGACCGACCTTCGCACGTTATTCCAGCCGATCGCCGAGCCGTTGATGCGAACGGATTCAACTCTGCGTGCCGCGTTGAAATCTTGCGATCCGGTCGTAAACGAATTGGCGAATTATGGCTGCCTGCCGGGCGGCAAGCGTTTGTGCCCGGCACTGTTGCTGCTCGCAGCTGAGCGAAACGGACTATTTTGCGATTGTCGACGCCAAAACCGCCGAACTCTGCGCCGTGAGTTGCCGGCTGGGAGCCTATTTCGCTGGGGCCACACCCGATCAGGTGGAAAGGCTCTCCGAGTTCGGTCGAATGCTGGGCGTTGCTTACCAGGTCGTGGACGACCTGATCGATCTTGCCGGTGATCAGGATGCCACCGGTAAGTCGCTGGGGACGGATTTGACGCAGCAGCGCCCCACATTGCCGCTCATTCGAGCCCTGGTGGAACTGCGCCGATCCCAGCGGGCGACTTTATTACAACTACTGCAGGCTCCGCCCGCAGAAAACGGCTCGTCTAGGCGGGCGGTCGCCGACCTGCTGCGGGCCACAAACGGATTCGATTCCACCGTCGAAACGGCACGGGAGTTGGTGCGGTGCGCCGTGGAATTGCTGGACCTGACTTCGCATTCACCGTCGAAAACGACGCTGACGAATCTGGCTGAAACCGTGGTGGCGAGCGTCGAATAACCCCCGGTTTCGCCAGTTCCTGGACGACGCAAATTATCCAGCGAGAGAGATTAGAGGCTGCGGAACGAATGTTGGCCGAAGGCCATTTTCACCGTAGCCTAGGGCATCGCCCTGGGAACGAAATTGTAGGGTGCGCCCATTGGCCGACGGCCATCGAAATTCGGTGGTGCGGCGTTGAGTACGCCGGGGTCGGGCTCACCAATTCCAGCGTCCCAACAAAAAACCCGATGGTTTGGGCCATCGGGTTCGGTACTTTCGCGGCTGGTTTGCGTCCTGCGACGCAATTTCAACTGTCTAAAAATCACTTTCCCGCAGCGGATACGCGGGAAATGGAGCCTGCGACTGCCGATGGAACGGCGTCATCAATTGCTGGTAAACGTGATAGTCAATGCGTTCGCTGAGTCCCTGATTGTGGCCATCACCAAACCCGACAACGACAACTCCCGGATGCTCCGACGATGGCCGAAGCGTGAGATGGGTTCGCGTCGTCACCGATGCCTTCATTCCGTTAATCTTGGCTTCGGACTCGACCGGCAAGCAACTCGGCGGCGCAACGTTGGGTGCCGCGATATCGTAACGATACAACCAGCAGAACACCGTCCCGCCCATCTGATAGGGCAGAGTATTGTGCGCCTGCAGTGCACGCTGCTGCGCCGAGTTCGGAATGCCATAGGGCATGTAGGTGTCCGTGTGGAAAGCGTATTTTCCGTAGGCGTTCCAGGTACCAGCCAACAGGTTCTCCGAGATCAGAATCGTGTTCGCCGAGCCGTCGCGCAAATTTGTGAGGTTGACGCGGGCTGGAATGTGCGGTGGCGCCAGAGTTGGATCCGGGATCAGGTTCACGAATACGCCATTGTTGGGGCTCTCGAACTGGGGGGCCCAAACTTCGTTCGCCGGATCGATAATGCGACCGGCATTGGCCACGTACGAGTTTTCCGGCAGGGTTTCGTTCCGCTGCGGGTTACTGGGGCATTTCAAAATCTTGATGAATGCGTAAAGTCGCGGGTCATCCGCAGGAACGGTCGGGTCGTTCCAAAGGTCGTACATATCGAGACGTTCGACGTTCGGGAACAACATCACCAGCCAAGTGGCGGTTTTTTCCCCTGACTTACCGACTTGCAACCGTTCCATATAGCCCGGATACCGCTGTTGGCTCGTTTCGAACGCGGCCGTCGCCAGCGAAAGTTGCTTAACATTGTTCAGACACTGGGTGCGTCGAGCCGACTCGCGCGCCGCCTGGACCGCCGGGAGGAGGAGGGCCACAAGGATCCCAATGATGGTGATTACCACCAACAATTCGACCAGCGTAAATCCTCGACGTTGAAATCTTGCCATAGTTGCTGCTTCTCCTGTAATGGTTTAATGCAACCATTGTGGCCAAAATGACCGCCAAAGTCCAGTCTTTAATCGCTTTCCATCCACGGCAACTTCCAAACCATGAATCGGTCGCTTGATCAAGTCCTGCTGATGAGTAGGCACTGTTCGTCCCGCGATAAAACCGGTACGGTTAAATCACGAAAAGTACGAAACAAGTAACCTCAATACTATTAAGCACCGGCCTGGGCCGACGACCATCAGCAAGTATGCGTTTTCCTTTAATCGTAATCGGCCATACGCTAAATCCAAAAGGGGGAATCACTTCGGCCACCCGTCGCGTCGGGATCAGCTTGGCGGTCAGCCAAGCGGTCCAGGTAGGACTCTTGGCCACCTTGTCCCTGATCGGGCACCGGCAAACAGGGCCCGGAGTCGAATCGCCTCCACCGGGTTCCCATGCTGGCTCTCCGAGCTGGGTTTGGAATTCGGACGCTGCCGATTCGGGCGTACCAACCGAAGATCGTGCCGAAAAAAGTGCCGACATTGCGACAGGCCGTCATCCCGATCCGATGGGAGCCGCCTCCGTTGGGGTTCTTGAAGGCATGGAAGATCCCCCGACGACGCCCGTCCCTACGTCGACGATCTTTGCCTCCACCGGCAACGCGTCCGATACGTTCGGACGAATGGTCGATTCCATGGTCAGCGAAAGTTTGGGTGCGGAATTCGAGTCGCCGCGGAAATCAGCAGCCGCCCAGCGGCAGTCATTGACGCTGCAACGATCGCCCATTCACGATCGGGACCGTTGGCGGGATCCCGTGTTGGTCGATGCGCTACCAAAGTTGCCTCGCGCTATGTCACGATCGGACGCATTGTCGACGACCGTCCGAGCCGAGCAGTCCCCGCTCGCACCGGAACACTCCGCTTCCACGGATGCCTCCAGCGCCGCTTCGAATACGGCACCTTTCGGATCCGAGCTGGCGGGCGCGGAATCGATTGCCTCGCCGCGGCGTGAAAGAAATGCCGAACCAGACTACCCGGCGGAACTGCTCGCGCGCGGGATCGAAGGCCTGGTGAAAATCCGCGTCGAAGTGTCCGCCAACGGCAAGGCGACGCGGGCGACGATCGAAAAACCCAGCGGACACCGGCAATTCGACGATGCGGCCGTCGCGGCGGTGCGCAACTGGCAGTTCGAACCCGCGCTTCGCAATGGCCGACCGATTGCCTCGACGATCGTGGTGCCGGTGCGATTTCGCATCGAACGTCAATCGGCGATGCCGTATCGGACGATGCACCATAGCGCGTTGAACAAGTCCCGCAGGCCGATCTTCTTTCCCTCCGCGTAGCCACGGGCCTGGTAGCGAATCGGGACTTCGGTTATCCGCAGATTCCGCCGCGAGAGTTTTGCGGTGATTTCCGGCTCGAAACCGAATCGATTCTGCTTGAGCACGATGCCGTCGAGCGCCGAGCGGCGAAATGCCTTGTAGCACGTTTCCATGTCGGTGATCGGCAAGCCCGTGAACAGATTCGATGCCAGCGTGAGAAACTGGTTGCCCAGCCGATGCGTTAACGACTTATCCTGCGGTTCGTCTCCAAGGAATCTCGATCCGAACACGACATCCGATGCGTTCTCCACCAGCGGCTTGACAACCGCCGGAATATCCTGGGGATCGTATTCCAGATCGGCATCCTGTACGACGATGACATCGCCGCTGGCGAGGCTGAATCCGGTTCGCAATGCGGCGCCCTTGCCCTGATTGACCGGCTTGTAAAACACAGTGAACAGGGGTGAGCTCTCCAGCGACTGCAGGATCTCGCGCGTGCCATCCGTACTGCAGTCGTCCACGATGATCACTTCCTTGGGCAGCGGCACGCCGATCACGCGGCCGATAATCGTGCGAATGGTGGCGGCCTCGTTGTAGACCGGCACGACGATCGAGAGCTTGAACCCGGCCGGTACCGGGTACGGAGTCTCTGTTACGGCAACGGGACGCTCGCACCCTAAAAGGCCGACAAGCCGATCGAGCTCATCCAGTACCGACGAGACGGTCGCGGCACAGTCGGGAGTCGCCGCCGAGTGCACGACGACAGGAATGCCAGTTGCGGTCGGGTCGCTGAGCGAAGGAATCATGGTCGAGCCTTTCGGTGGTGATGGGATTCGAGTTGGACGACATCCGCGCTGGTCGGGTGCTGTTGAAATCGGGGCAGTGCAGGCCAGGGGACGTTTCCGGTCTGGGGCCGGAAATTGATCAGGCGATGGTCGGGAGGCAGGTAGCAGTCGGACGAGGCGTCGTCGAAACGCGCGGCCGAACCCCACAGTTCGGCAACTTGATCCTGATATAGCAGGACCCAGCGTGCCGACGACGACGCGACCGCTTGAACCGCATGGGACTTGTCCCGGTGCAGCAGCAGCAGGTCGGGGGATTGGTATTCAAGCACGCGGCAGAAATCGACCGGTGGCGAATCGGGATCACGATATCGCCCCCACGGGAAATTAGCCCCCAACTCAAAATCAAAATGTTGATCGATGATTCTACGGGGATAGCAGGTGTCGAACCGCCCGTCAAAATGGACGTAACTTGGGTCGCGATCGGTACCGTTCTCGGCACTCAACGCCATGATGGCGTATTGTGCCCAGTCAAAGGCCACGACCAGTTTCCCATGCAGTCGATGGTCGGCGATAAATTGTAACGCGGTAACCGGATACAGGTCGCGGCGCACGGGAAGGTGCCGGGTCTGCTCCCACAGCACCATGGCGATTGCGGCTACCGGGACGCATAACAGCGATGCGACAACCGGCTTCCATCGTCGCGGGACAATCCGGTCGAGCGGGAGGTTCGGTTGCCCGAGCCTCCAGCAGGACAGCAAACCGTCGAGAAGCGGCGGCAGCCAGAAACTGGCCAGGATCGCCGCCAGTGCAATATGCCGCCGGTGCTCGATCGCCTGCCAGTAAACGATTGCCAGGATCACCAGTTGGGTGGCGTCGAGGGGACGTAACCTCGCGTTCCCCGCCAACCGGCATCCGGATCGCTGGCGAATGCGCGGCAAAGCGCTCACTAATGCCAGGAGTGTCAGGCCGAGCAAGATCCAGAACGGAATCCAGGCCAGGCTGGTAATGCGCAACGCAGTTTCCGGCGGCAGCCACTCGACGATTTCCGGACGCGGATGGCGGACGCTGTCGATCAGCCATTGATGCAGGCCGGGACCGTACGGATTGAGCATAGTGGCCGCCGTAGCCGCCGCGGCCAGCAGCGCGAAACGCCGCACCAGTCCGCTTGCCGATCGGCCTCGCACCCACAACGCCTCGATCGAACGCATTCCCAGGTACACACCATAAATCAGCAGGCCGGCCAGAAAGGCGCCATGCGTATTGGCCCAGACGAAAAACAGCGGGCAGGCCCACCAGAGATAGCGCATGCGACGCGGTTCATACTCGGGTTCCGATCCCGATCGGATCGCGCGACTTGTCAACCACCAATGGCCGCTCCACCCTGCGAAACACCACTCCAGCAACGCGATCAGCAGCGCAAAAAGCAGATAGGAAAAGAGCTGCGGACGCAGGTTCCAGAAGAAAACAAGATTGGCTGCCGTCAAGACAACGGTTCCCGCGGCCGTCAGGCGATTGGCCCCCCCTTGAATCGCTCGACGCAAAATCATCGTCAATAATGCCGCGCCGCACAGCACCTTCAGCATCAGCATCATGCGCGTACCGAACTGATCGACGCCTGTCGCCAGGAAGATCTCACTGAGGATCTCGTGGTTGACCCAGGGGTGCCCCGTCGCGGTAAAGGTGTATGTCGGAGTGGCGGGGAGGCCATCGTGGAGCATGTCGCGGCCGAATTGCACATGGCCCCACAAGTCCGGGTCGGGGATATTGTTCGAAAGTACCAAACAGCCCGCGGCGATCACGACCAGGAAAAAGAGCCGGTCCAGTGGATTGCGAGACGGTTGGGGGGTTTGCGAATTCGACATGGCGACTTCCGCAACGCGCAGGCGGGCCTGGCAGGCAGGTTGGCAACAGGGCGGGATTGATTCGTCGGCAAGTTCGATTACCGGGCGCGGCCGAAATGCCGGACAGGCGCTCGGAAAACGATCGTGGACTCTGGGGAAATATAGGTCACTCCCATCGCTCGGCACCCAACACTCCGTCGCTATATTCGTTATAGTTGGCCCTGGGCGTCGCACCGGACGGACCGACCGATCCGAAGCCGTCCCCGTGCATGGTGGAGGCTCCGGCGAACCAGCCATCGATCGATCAGGAACTCGACATAGATACTCGACATAGAAAAAGGTGACAGCACCCCATGACAGGCCACGGGAAACACGAACTCCAGAATGTGCAGATCGGTGGAGTGCGTCTGATGCTGGGCGGATTCCACGAGGCTCCGGGCGAGTGGATCGGCCAGCAGGAGATCCTCCAGCAGCTTCTGGCGTGCTGGCTGGTCGTCGACAAGAACGACCTGCCGCTGGCCCCGCGGATCGTCGGGACTCCAGGGATCGGCAAGACGGCCTTGGCGATGGCTGCGGCCCGGAAACGCCGCCAGGAACTTTATATCTATCAGTGCACGGCCGATACGCGCCCGGAAGACCTGCTGGTGACGCCGGTACTCGCGGAGAGCGGTCGGATTGCCTACCACGCATCGCCGCTGGTGACCGCCATGATTCGCGGCGGCATCTGTATCCTGGACGAAGGCAATCGCATGAACGAAAAATCGTGGGCCAGCCTCGCGCCGCTGCTGGACCACCGCCGCTACGTCGAGTCGATCGTCGCCGGGATCACGATCCCGGCCCACGCCGATTTTCGTTGCTGCGTGACGATGAATCAGGACGAATCGACCTACGAAATTCCCGACTACATTCTCAGCCGCCTGCAACCAACATTGCCGCTGGGCTTCCCGAACCGGCAAGACGAAATGGCGATCCTGAAATACCACCTGCCGTTCGCGGAGTCGGACATGCTGGCGATGACGGTCGATTTCCTGCAGCACGCCCACGAGTTGAAGCTCGATTTTTCCCCGCGCGACGGGCTGAACCTGCTGCGCTACGCGATGAAGCGGTTAGCGCAGCATCCCCAGCATCCGCTGTCGAAGGATCAAACGTGGCACGAAGCGCTGCAGCGATGCCTCGGCGACGACGCGCTTGATCTCGAAGCGCTGGCGGAGCGTCGCAAACGGTCGCTGGGAGGTGACGCAGTACCTCTGGGTCTGGGCGACTTTTTCTTTCAGCCCGACGATCCTCTGCACCCGGATCGCGACGACGACGACCAACATTCGGACGAGGAGGACGACGACGGCGGCGAGGGTGAAAGGGACGACGACTGACGAGGCGAGTATGGCTGGGGACCTGGATCGCGTCTTCGCATTAGGATCGCGCATCCGCATCATCCCGATTATTCATGGCAGCGCGGACTGCGCGGTCGAAGTGCGCCGCCGACTGCTTGCCCGGCGATTCGACTGCCTGGCCGTGCCGTTGCCGCCATCGTTCCAGTCGTCCGTCGAAGCGGCGATCGACTTTCTGCCGTCGCCCTGCATGGTGACGCAGCGCGCGACCGGGTACGTGCTCGGGGACGCGCCGGCCACGTTGAGTTACGTACCGATCGACCCCTGCCAAGGCGTTATCGCGGCGCTGCGATTGGCGCTCCAGGAACGGGTCCGGCGCGCGTTCATCGATCTGGAAACCGATCGGTTCCAGCCGGTTTCGCGGACGTTGCCCGATCCGTATGCGTTGAAGCAGGCGCCGTTGGAGCGATTCGCCGCCGCGGTGCTCCCGTCCCTGGGCCCGCTGCCCGCCGGCCAGCCGCAGAATCGGGTCGAATGGATGGCCCAACGGCTGCGCGAGCTGGAACGGCGCTACGAGTCGATCGTCCTGGTCTGTTCGCTGACCGACTGGCCCTGGATTGTGAATGCGTATCTGGACCAGAACGCGCCAACCGCCGAGCCGGATGAAGTCGAGCCGGATGAAGTCGAGGATGTGCAGGCCTGGCGCGTTGATCCGGAGTCGCTGCTGTTCCTGCTCGGCGAACTCCCATTCGTTACCGCATTGCACGAACGGGCACGCGCGGAACTCGACAGTGACGAAAACCTGACCGTGGATGGCATCAAGGAGTTGCTGATCGCGGCGCGGACTGCGTACAACGCCGACTTGAAGGACCGAGCTCGAAAAATTCCGCCGCTGCTGCTTTCACAGCTGTTGAATTATGTGCGCAACCTCACGCTCCTGGAACGCCGCTTGACCCCAGACCTTTACACGCTGGTGACAGCGGCAAAGCAGACGGCCGGCGACCAGTACGCCTTGCACCTTGCCGAAACTGCGGCAACCTATCCGATCTCGAACCCGGAGCCACCGCCACTTCCGGTCGTGAAGGTCGGCATCAACAAAGGGCGGCTCAACGATGGAGAACTGGTCAAACTCGTCAGCCGGCTGCCCGGTCCGCCGGTGCAATGGCGCAGCTGCAAACTCAGCCGGCGTCCCCCTTTTGCCGATCGGATCCGCTGGCGCATGGCCTGGAATCCTTTTTCGCAATGCAGTTGGCCACCGGAGGACGAGCAGATTGAACAGTTTCGTGCGCACCTGTTCGAACGTGCGCGCCAGGTGATCGGCGCCGACCTGGTTCGGACCGAGAAATTCACGACGAGCGTCCGGGATGGAATCGATATTCGAGAGACGATGCGGCACTGGCACGACGGTGAAATCCACGTGAGGATCTTGCCGCGCAGCCAGGGGCGTCTCGACTGCGCCGTGATGCTGTTCGACTCGCCCGCCGAACCGCAGAAGTATCCCTGGCGCACGACCTGGTTCGCCGAACACAAGGAGGAGTCGACACTGGCGTTTTTCGCCAGTGATTACCGTCGCGAGCCGGTCGGGCCGGGAATCTGCCTGGCGACCTACGGCGGCGCGATGTTCTTGTTTCCTCCGCTGCCGATTCCCGACATCTGGACCGACCCGCGCCTCGACTTTACCGAAACGTTGGAGGAACGATTGATCGCCGCTGCTTGCCTGCACAGCGCCTGCCGACAGATCGCCTTGCTGAGCACCGCGGCGCCCGGCGCCGGTTGGCGCCGGCTGGCCAGGAAATTCCGCAAAACACTGGTCCATGTTTCGCTGTCAAATTTCAGCGATGCGACGATCCAGCAGCTGCGAATGGTGCATGTACTTAATGGTCGCGAGATCCGCAGCTTCGCCGCGCATTTCATTCGCAAATCGTAAGCGATCGGAAGGCGGGGGGTCAAATTCCGGAAAAAACCTGTTATGATCTAACCCGTTGATCCGGCGATTCCGCCGCTGTGGGAGTTGAGGCATGAATCAATTGAAGAAATTCGAAAATCTGCTGGTAATGGCGATGGCCGACGGCGGAATTTCCGAACGAGAAATCAAGTTCTTGTCCGAACGTTGCGAACGGTGGGGACTCAGCGACAGCCAGTTTGCCGAAGCGATGCAGTTCGCCTTGAACAATCCGGGGCAACTGGAGATTCCCCAGCGCCGTTCGGAACGGATCGAAATGCTGCAGGACCTGATTCGCACGATGGCCGCTGACGGTCAGCTTTCGGAAGTCGAGAAGCGAGTGTTCGCCACCGCTGCAGCGGTGATGGAAATCTCGTCCGAGGACGTCAACCGATTGATCGACGATTTGCTGCTCAAGGCCGAGCGCCAGCGCGAACCGCAAAAATGACGATCCAACGCGGACCGACTGCCCGGGCTCGCCTTGCCACGGCTTTCTCCGCCTTGGCTCGCCCTGGCGCGGTTCGCTGGCCTGGAATGCTTCCGGCGGATCGGGGCGGATCGAAAGTACGCTTCGCCGTGGGGCGATTCAGCCTGCTGGCCGCCAGCCTTCTATGGTCGTTTGGCTTCGGTTCCAGTTCGGCCCAGGACGACATGGATGAGTCGCAAGCGACGCGTCGCCTTCCTGGCTTGCTGGCCACCGTGACGTTCGATGCGGGGGAAGTCTCCACGCAAATCGTCGATCGCATCGACACGCGCGTCCTGGCCGGCCCCTGGAATGCCGCCAATACCGACAGAAATCGCGCGAAGGTTCCACGCTCCATCCGCTGGCGCGGTTACCTGCATCCGCCGCATGCCGGCAAGTTCCGGATCGGAGTGGCCGCGTCCGGTTCGGTGATGCTGCGCCTCGCGGGCGAAGGTCTACTGCGGCAGACGTCGCAGGACCTGTCCTGGATGACGACGGAATTACGGGAACTCGATTACGCCCCCCATGAATTCGAACTTGAATATCTGCCGCGGGATCAAACGCAACTGACGGTCTACTGGGAATGTTCGGAGTTCCGTTGGGAACCGCTGTCCTCGGCGGCACTCTTGCACGCGCCATTGGCCCCAACGCCCTCGTCGGATATCGTTCGCGGCTATCAGTTGGCCAAGGCACTGCGCTGCCGCGCCTGCCATGGCGGGTTCCCGAACGATCGTAGCGAACTCGCGAACGATCGACCTCACGAAACTCCCTCCGCCCTATCCGCAGATGCCGCCGCCCCGACCTTGGTAAATGTCGCGTCCAGGCTGCGTCGTGAATGGCTCGTGACGTGGCTGACGGAAGGAAACAGCAGCGCCGGCTACCGCGCGCCGAACTCCGAAACCCGCCCCCCTCCCGCCTCGCCTGATCCCACACCAGTCCCTGCGCGCAAAATGCCCCGCTTCGCACTCGACCGCGCTCAAGCCGAATCGTTGGCCGCTTACCTGTGGACGCCCGCGAATCGTCCAGCGGATCGGTCCGACCGACCCGGCGCGAACGAGCCAACGAAGGCCACCGGAATCGAATCCAACGGTGATGCCGAGCGCGGCCAGAGATTGTTCCTGTCGCTTGGGTGCCTGGCCTGCCATTCCTGGAATCGGATCGGCAAGGACGGCTGGTTCGGCGGCGGCGACCTCTCCCGTGTCGCGCGGAAACGTCCCGCCTCTTTCTTCGAACGCTGGCTGCGCGATCCGGGCAGCCTGATCGCCAATCACCGAATGCCCCGCTTTCCGTTGCGGGGGAGTGAGGCGGCCGATCTGGCCGCGTTTCTGCAGCGCCAAGATTCGGATTCCGATTCGTCGTCAGGTCCGCCCGTCCGGTCGGACGCCGTTCAAGAAGATGCAACGCACGACAACGATACCTTGCGCGAACAAGGGCGGCAGTTGTTCAAGTCCCTGCGATGTAACGCCTGTCACGAAACTGCGACGGAACACGGCGCGGATCTCGGTAAGGAACTGCATGCCGGCTCCTCTTGGAACATTGCCTGTACCTCCCCCGTTCCTTCATCGCCACGAAGACCCTCGTTCGACCTGAATCGCGACGATCGCCAGGCGATCCAGACTTACTTTGCCTCGGCAGCGGCGGAGGCTGCTCGCTTGCTGCCGAGTGGCGAAGAACTGATCCTCCAGAACAACTGCCTCGGATGCCACGAACGGGATTCGCACCGGGGATTGGCCCCCGCCTTGAATCACGCGGCCCGTGAATTCTCCGAGCTTGGAGATCGCGTCTCGGCGATGACGCCGCCCAGCTTAACAGGTGTGGGCGCCAAACTGACCGACAACGAATTGCGGCGGGCAATATTACGCGACGGAGCCGACCGTCGGACCTACCTCGACGTCCGGATGCCCGTCTACCCGCGATCGGAAACGTTGGCTGCCGTTGTTGGCCAGCACTGGCGCGAACTCGATCGCACGCCGGAAGAAATCTCCGGACAGAAAATTCCCAGCCCGTTATCGACGATCGAACTTCCGGCGTCCGCCGCGCAGGCGGGCGCGAAGCTGGTGACGGCCGACGGGTTTGGCTGCACCAGTTGTCACCAGATCGGAAATTACCTTCCGACAAAGGCTCCCGTAAATGCCCGCGGTCCGAGTTTGTCTGGGATCGGCAGCCGCATCCGTCGCGAATGGTTCGAACGATTGCTGCGCAACCCGCTCAGAGTATTGCCAGGCGTCGAGATGCCGAGTGTCCGGATTCCCGTGGCAGGCGTTTTGGACGATCGCCTGGATACGCAGATCGCCGCGCTCTGGCAGATCTTGAATACGCCGGGGTTCGAGCCGCCCGATCCGCAACCGGTTCAAATCCTGGCACGCTCGGGCATCCAGGAACGCCACGAATCGGCCGTGGTGCTCAGCGACGTGATTCGCGCCGATGGAAAAACCGTCACACACGGTTTGCTGCTGGCGCTTCCGAATCGTCACAATTTCTTGTTCGACCTGCGCGGAGCGCGACTCGCCCGCTGGTCAATTGGCGACGCGGCGCGGCAGCGAACGCAGGGCAAATCCTGGTTCTGGGAAGCCTGGGGCGATAACCGGCTGGCGCGGGAAGGGGAATTCGAACCATCGTCGCTTTTGACGATCGACGGCTGGCAACCCGTCGCGTACCCTCTGGGCCTGGCGGCTTTGGAGGAATGGTCACATTCGGGCCCGGATGGCGCGGGAGTATCCGTGACCTGGCGGCAGCAGTTCCGCGCACCGGACGGAACCATTCGGCAGTTTCGCCTGCATGCCGAGTGGCGCCCTATGCCGGGCGCGCTTTGGGCGATGGGATCCGCATGGACACTCCATCTCCGTTCGATCGACGACACGGACCAAGCGCTGAGCATGCTGACGCCCGATCATCTCGCCGCGGAGTTACGGCCGTTTCTGAAATCATGGCAACAAGCGGACGGCGGCTGGCAGGCCCGTTTTGAATTCGTGTCGCCGGCGTTGGCGGAGTCCCGCAATGCAGCGGTCGATGAGTCGCCGCGCATCGGCGTGGCGGAATCGATCGAACTGGCCCCGGGCATCGTCGGCGAACGATTCGCGCTTTCCAACCACCTCATGCCGACGGCGTTGGCATGGGACCAGGGCGGGCGGTTGTACCTGTCGTCGCTGCACGGGCCCGTGTTTCGCATCGAAGGGAATTCGGGCGCCTGGGAAAACTTGCAGCAGGTGTCCGACCCCCTGGCCGCTCCTTTCGGGCTTGCTGCAGACAAAGGGTCATCCGCGACCGCGATCGACGTCAGCACCAAGTTCGCGTTACTACGATTGCTCGACGCGGATGGTGACGGCCGATTTGAACGCTGCCGCGTGATCGCATCGGGCTGGGGTTATACCAATGACTACCATGACTGGGCCGTGGGGTTGCCGAACGACGAACAGGGAAACTACTACCTGGCTTTGGCCTGCCAACAGGACTCGCGAACCGCCGAGGAGGCTCGCTTGCGCGGCACCGTCGTGAAACTCGTTCCCCGTCAGCCGACGCGCGATGACCCGCAACTGTTCAACGTCGAACCGCTCAGCAAGGGACACCGGTTCCCGATGGGGATCGCGCGAAACCGGGCCGGCGAATTATTCGTCACCGACAACCAGGGCAATTACAACCCCTTCAATGAACTCAACCATGTGAAGGCCGGCAGACATTTCGGCTTCGTCAATGCGATTGACGCCCGGTCACCGCCGCTGCCTCCCGAATCGGTCGTGGCGGCCGCGATTGAGATCCCACATCCCTGGACCCGCAGCGTTAACGGCATCTGTTTTCTCGAGGGCAGCGCGGCGGCTGAGGCTCGTTTTGGACCTTGGGCCGGGCATCTCGTCGGCTGCGAGTACGATACGCGACGCTTGATCCGCATGAGCCTGCAGCAGGTCGGAGACGTTCTGCAAGGTGCCGCATACCCGTTGACCGTCGATCAGCCGCGGGACGAGACGGCGATGCTGGGCCCGATTTGCGCCGCGGTGAGCCCCGAAGGTCGGTTGGTAATCGGCAGCCTGAGGGACAGCGGTTGGGGCGCGGGAAATAATCTTGGTGAAATCGTGCGTGTCGACATCGACGCGCGACGGCTGCCGGCCGGAATCGCGGAAGTGCGAGCGATTCGCGACGGCTTTCGCATTCGTTTTTCCCAACCGGTCGATCGCGAGCGGGCGCTGCGCCACGAAGCGTACTCTGTTTCCTCGTACCGCCGCATTCCCACACCAGCCTATGGCGGTCCCGATCAGGATCGACGCGAAGTAATCGTTGCGAATGTGTTGCTGTCCGACGACGGACTGCACAGCGATCTGATTCTGGAATCGGGAGCGATGCGCGCCGGATTTGTATACGAGATCCATCTGCGAAACATCGTTCCTGATCGCCAGCCGTTTTTTCCCGCGGACGCTTATTACACGCTGCGGAAACTGGTAGACTCCGAAACAAGGTAGACTCGCCGAACGGCTAGACTTGCACCCCGCGGAGCGAACCTTTCCCGCGCGGACGGCGTCTGAGGCGCTAGTGCTTTCCGAAAGCACGGCCCTCGGAAACCGCCGCACTCCAGAACCACGCCAATCGGAAACGGGCCACCATCCGAACCCCGCACCGTAACCGCACCCGCCGCTTGTCCCCTGAACGATCGAGCTCATGCTTGACAACCCACCACGCACCGATTCAACGAATGGAACGGCGGGCCTGTTCCTGCTGGCCGTGGTCTCTGGCAGCCACCTGTTTGTCGACCTGGTCGCAAGTCAGTTAAATCCGATCTGGCCCGACCTCAAACTTCATTACGGCATTTCGTCCACGTCGGGCTGCCTCCTTACCTGGATGGTCGCCACTTCGGTATTTCAGCTGCTGTTTGGACTGATTGGCGACGCCTGGCACAGCCGCTGGCTGCTGGTCGCGGGACCGGCGATCGCGGTCGTCAGCCTGGCGATGATCAGCGTTACCAGTTCACCGTGGGCCCTCTATGCCCTGCTGCTCCTCGCCGGCATGGGTGTGGCCGCGTACCACCCGGAGGCAGCGGCGATGAGCGGCGGCATCTGGCCGGCACAGCGCAGCCGGGCCATGTCGATATTTTCGCTGGGAGGCTACATCGGCCAGACGCTTGGTCCGTATTGCAGTGGCTTTGTTGTGGATCGATGGGGCCTGCCGGGACTCGGCTGGGGCGCCCTTTTTGGACTGGGTGCAGTGGCATCGTACGGATGGGCGATTCGCGGGGTTGCGCTCCCGGAACGCTCGACCGCGACACCTGAAGCAACACCCGAAGCGAATGCGCTCGCTCGTTCGCTCCCTACGACAACGAGCGACGGTCGTCGGCTTTCGACGGTCCTGCGCGGCGGCGGCGGTTGGACCGTCGCCCTGCTTTTGACGATCGGATCATCGCGCGTGATCGCCGCCGCGGGAGTTCCCTTAGCGATGGGTTATCTCCTTCAACAGCGGGACTGGTCGAAGGAGAGCGTCGGTCTGGTGCAGTCGGCATTCATGGCGGGAATCGGCCTGGCCGGGTTGGCATGTTCCATCGCCAACGTGACGCGTTGGGAGCGGGTTCTGCTTTGGTTTCCTTGCTTGTTGAGCGTCCCTTTGATCGTGGCGATACCGAAGCTTGACGGGCTGGTGTTGGGTGCGGCGATGACGGCCTGCGGTTTCTCGATCGGGCTGGGGCTGCCGGTCTTTGTAAGCACGGGGCAGCGACTGCTGCCCGCGAGTACACGGGTCGCCAGTTCCATTACGATGGGAGTCAGCTGGGGGATCGGCGGCGGAATCGTGTCGTTGGTGATCGGCTGGTGCGAGCAACGCGACGCATTCCTTGGCGCCTTCGGTTTGTTCGCGGTAGCGGCTTTGGCGTCGTGCGGATTCTGCTATTGGATCCCCAAGCCGTCCCGCAACCCAGAGAATCTGGTCTGAAACTGCCCTTTTCCCCAAAATGCGACTTTTCTGTTGCGACATTTCCTTTGCGACTTGGCGTCTTCGCGAGAGGTCCGATTCCTGGATCGTTCGCGCGAAGGCGCAAAGTCGCCGAGAAGAACAGCAACCGCTACCCGAACTTCTGGGTTTGACAACGCACTAGGGCTTGGCTTCCGCCACGACGCGTTTGATTGTTGCCCGCGCGAGTTCCGCGATCTGTTGCCGAGCTTGCTCGCGCACGGCGCCGATCCCCTTCTTGGCAGCCTGCTGGTAGAAGATTCGGGCGACGCCGGGCTTGCCCGATTCGGCTGCCGCACGCCCCTGTTCCAGCAGTCGCTGGGCCTCGGCATTGCCCGCCTCGGCCTCGCGTTCCTGCTGCCGGCGAATTTCGGCGATGCTCAGTCCATCGACGAATGCGTCACTCGAGGAGCCGCTGCCGGCGCCGGATCGCAAATCTCCGGAATATCCGTCGACACCGCGGCGCGAGCCTGCATCAAGCCGCGTGATCAACTGGCCCTTGGGCAGTCCGAACGCGCGGCCGGCCGCCGCTTCCTCGAGAATCGCGCGATCCATATCGCTCATCGAATGGATTGCAACATGCGCCGACGCTCCGGCCGAATTCACACTGGAACCAATTGCTCGATTCTTGAACAGCCGATCAACGAGCGGAGCCTTGCCGAGAATCGGCACGCCGCGCGTATCGAAACCCGACATGGCACTGCTGGTCCCGCCCAAGTAGGAACCACCGCTGTCCGGGACCCAGACGGTTGTGTCGACGGTGAATGAGCGAAAGGTAGGAATCTGAATGACTTGAGCAGACGCGGAACAGGTCAGCAATCCGCAGCAAAGCCACGCCATGCTTCCGAATCTTCCGAGGTTCATCACTTCCTCCCGTCGAGGTTCCCCAATCGAAATGCGCCGGCCATCGCCTGAGGAACTTCCGCCTCGGCCAGCACCAGCCGCGCGCGGTTTTCTGCGACTTTGGCCTTCATTTCCTGTTCCTTGGCGATCGCTTCGGCGCGGCGCTGTTCGGCCTGAGCCCGAGCCACGCGGGTATCGGCTTCGGCCTGATCGGCCTGCAAACGAGCGCCGATATTTTCGCCGACGTCGATATCGGCGATGTCGATCGAGACGATTTCAAACGCCGTGTGAGCATCCAGGCCCCTCTGCAGCACGGCCTTGGAGATGCGATCGGGATTCTTGAGGACTTCCTGATGATTTTCCGACGATCCGATCGCGGTGATGATGCCCTCGCCGACGCGCGCGATAATCGTCTCCTCGGTGGCGCCGCCGATCAACTGTTCCAGGTTGGTGCGGACGGTCACACGCGCGCGAACGCGCAATTCAACACCGTTCTTGGCAATGGCGCTGAGGGTGCTCATCCCGCTGCGCCCGTCCGGACAGTCGATCACGCGGGGATGCACGCTGGTCCGCACGGCGTCGACCACGTCGCGCCCGGCAAGATCGATGGCGGCGGCCCGGTCGAAATCCAGATCGATTCCGGCGCGGTGTGCCGCAATAATCGCCTGAATGACCGCCGGCACGTTGCCCTGCGCAAGATACAGCGATTCGATCCGGCTAGTGGTGATGCCGTCGCGGCGGGACGTGTTCAGTCCTGCCTGAGCGGCCATGATTTTAGCGGCGACAATGATACGGGGGTTGACCTGGCGAAATCCCATCCCGATCAGACTCAACAGACCAACGTCGGCACCCGACATGTACGCCTGGAACCAGATCTTGCCGTATTTCGCGACGGCGAACAGCATCACGAGCATGAACAGGCCCGCGATCGCGCTGAATCCGATCAGAAGCGGCGTGGTCAGGCTGCTCGCATTATCCGCGTCGGCCGCCATGAATGCCGGAACAAGCTGCCAGATCATCGTCGCTTCCTCCTCGCTGCCGTCGCCAAGTTATGTCATCGCACCATGATAGCAAGGTTCGAGTCGAGTCAAGTAGTCCCCTAGCCCGTTCCGAAGCTCTCGATCCAGCCTCCGCCCAGCACGCGGTCACCGTCGTAGACCACGGCCGCCTGTCCCGGCGCGACGCTGGCCTTCGGTTGAGCGAATTCCACACGAAATCGATCGCCCGGCAAAGGCTGAACCGTCGCCGGCACCGCCGGAGAATTGTATCGGATTTGCACCATGCAATCGACAGGAAACTCGGGACGCGGGCCGAGCCAGTTCGCTTGGTCCGCAATCAACCAGGATCGCAACAGATCTTCGTTCCTGCCGATGACCACGCGGCGAGACTCCGGTTCGATGCGAACGACGTAGTACGGTTCACCCAAGCCGAAGCCGAGCCCTTTTCGCTGTCCGACGGTGAAGCGTTCAATGCCCGGGTGCTGCCCGACGACATGTCCGTCGACGGTCACAATCGGCCCCGACAGATCCCGCTGGCGGCGCGTGCGGACAAACTCGTCGTGCTTTCCTGAGGTGACGAAGCAGATTTCCTGGCTGTCACGTTTGTCGGCGACCCGCAGTCCGAGCGCCGCGGCCCGTTCGCGGATTTGGGGCTTGTGGAAGTCGCCAACCGGAAGCAGCATTCGCTTCAGGTAATGCGGCGCGATGCCGAACAGCACGTACGATTGGTCTTTTCCCGGGTCGACGCCGCGCCGCAGCGCGGGAGTTCCGTCGGCGGAACCGGCGGAAAGTCGCGCGTAATGGCCGGTGGCAACGTATTCCGCGCCGACGCTGTCCGCGTAGTCGAATAGCTTGCCGAACTTGATCCAGTTGTTGCACATCACGCACGGATTGGGCGTCCGTCCCCGACTGTATTCATCGACGAAATAATCGATGATCCGGCGAAACTCCGCCTTCAAATTCAGGGCGTAAAATGGAATCGACAAGCGTTGCGCCACCCGACGCGCGTCGTCGGCGTCGGAGGCACTGCAACAGCCCTGCTTGTGGTCGCCTCGCGCCTGGAACACGGGCAGCAACGGCGACGAGCCGACGTCACCGTCGGTGGCGCAGGCCGCGACCGATTCCTCGCCATGGCGCATGAACACCCCCACGACGTCGTGCCCTTGCTCCAGCAGCAAGTGCGCGGCGACGCTGCTATCGACTCCTCCCGACATTGCAAGTACGACGCGGGCCATTCGGGCGTCTCACCTTTCCGGCGAGCTGTGAATCCGATTATGATGGGTGGCAGCGACGCGGCCGGCCCGTCCGGCCCCCGTACTGCTCGCCCCAGACATACTTATCTATGTGAGGATGGCAATGGATTCCGATTCGGTCAACCGGTTAGAAGCGATTCGTCGGCGTTTGACGCAGCTCCGAGACAGTCTTTGACGTCGATACCAAGAAACGCCGGATCCAGGAAATCGAGTCCCGCATGTCGGCCGCCGGCTTCTGGGACAACCAGGAACGCGCGCAGCAGGCGGTCGGTGACTTGAAGTCATTGAAGTCGCTCGTTCGCCCCCTCGAGGAAGCGGAATCGGCCGGCACCGATGTCCAGGCGATGCTGGAACTGGCGGAGGAGGACGCGTCCTGCCTGCCCGAAATTCGTACGGAACTGACGCGGCTGGAGGGAACAGTCGACCAGATCGAACTCAAGTCGTTGCTCAACGGCCCCCACGATCAGGCGGGAGCGTTGGTCAGCATCTATGCCCGGGATGGCGGAACCGACGCTAACGACTGGGCCGAAATGCTCGTCCGGATGTACAGCCAGTGGGCGCAGAAAAACGACTATTCCGTGGAATTGCTCGATCGGACCCCCGACGACGTGGCCGGAATTCAAAGCGCCACGATCGCGATCAGGGGCCCGATGGCCTACGGCTACCTCAAGGGCGAAACCGGAATCCACCGGCTGGTACGGATCAGTCCTTTTAATTCCGAAGGCAAACGCCAGACTAGTTTCGCCGCCATCGACGTCTCCCCCGAAATCGACGACGAAATCGAGATCGAGATCAACAAGGACGACGTGCGCGAGGATGTATTCCGCGCCAGCGGCGCCGGCGGCCAGCATGTCAACAAGACCAGCAGCGCGATCCGGCTCACCCACCTCCCCACCAATACGGTGGTACAATGCCAGAACGAACGCAGCCAGCATTCGAATCGAGCCACCGCCTGGAAAATGCTCCGTTCGCGTCTGGCCAGGATCGAAGAGGAAAAGCGGGAAGTGGAGCAGGCGGCGAAGTACAAAGTGCTGGCGAAAGTCGGTTTTGGCTCGCAGATCCGCAACTATTTTCTGCATCCCGATCAGCGCGTCAAAGACGCCCGAACCGGCTTCAACAGCAATAGCTTCCACCAGATTCTCGATGGAAACATCCAGGGCTTCCTCGACGCCTACCTGCGCTGGCGCGTGGGACAAGGAGACGTCGAACAGTCGTGACACTCCTTCAGGGCCCGGACGATTTGATGGTTGTCGGAAACGATGGTCGAGGCCTTCGCGTACGTTTCGAACGGCTGGCAGATCGTTTCCGCCATTCGATCGATTTTCTCCAGGGAGATTCGGCGTCGCCATGGTTGGCGTCGGACGACGAATGCGGCAGCGATCCCTGGCCCAGTTCGCCGCCGTTGCAACAAGGGAGTGTTGAGGACCGAGGCCGGGAGCGCGTCGCCCTGTTGTTAGGGATGGCCGGCCGTGGCCATTGGTCGTTGAGTATCGAAACATGTACCGAACGGGTCGCCCTTGAATTCGACGTAGCTTGCCGAGTTCCGGCGCGACCGGCGAGGCTGGGGAGCCGTTACCGGCTCGTCGGCGCCGAAAATCCGCCGCCGCGTTGCAATCTGCGAATTCTCGACGAAAATGACGACTGGACGATCTCGCGGTCGGCCCAAGCCGTGTCGATCGACTGGTCCGGTCATTCGCTGGACAACGCCGTCGCGAACTGTTGGCCCGCCACGATCCGCTGGCGGTATCGGATCGCAGTGGAGTGACACTTCAGGGAAGCGCAGCAGGCGAGGGAACAAGCGATATGGAACCAATCGACAAGTCATCGCCGCCGCGACGCCCGCTAACGAGCAAGTGCTTCGTGTCGCGGGTCGTAATCGTCTTGGCCGTCATGGCGGTGAACCCGCTGTTTATGCACTCGACCGCGCGCAGCGCCCCACCCCAGGACGCCCCGCTCGTGGAGACTGCGCCAAAATCCTCGCAGCCGCCCAAGGCCGATCCGGCAGGTTCGACGGCCATCGCCGCGGATTCGCCGCGGCGCACCGAAACCGTCCGGCTGATCGCGAAATGCTCGCCCGCGGTCGTCGCCATCCGGAACCTGGTACCCGACGAAAAGCCGGGCACGTTTCGGATTGCGTCCGGCAGCGGTTCGATCATCCATCCGTCCGGGTTCATCCTTACCAACTACCATGTCGTCCGGACATTCGTACGCGCGGAAGTGATCCTGGCGGATGGACGGATTCTGCCGTACCAGGTCATCAGCGCTTTTCCGCCCGACGATCTGGCACTGATCAAAGTCCAGGTCCCCGAACCGTTACAGACATTGCCGTTGGGGCGCAGTCACGATTTGCTGCTCGGCGAGCCCACCCTTGTCCTTGGCAACCCCGATGGTCTGGTGCAGTCGGCTTCGACGGGCGTCGTAAGCGGGCTCAGCCGCGTCGTGTCGACACAGGATGCTTTCCTTCCCTCGATGATTCAGACCACCGCCGCGATCAACGGGGGCAACTCGGGCGGACCACTGATCAATGCGTTGGGGGAACAAATCGGGCTGATCACGTCGAAGAACCAGAACGCCGACAATATCGGGTTCGCGATCGCCGTCGATCGAATCCGCGAACAGTTTCCGTTGATGGTTGCGGCGGAGCAGCGTTCCGATTTTTACCTGGGGCTGGAAATCAAAATGCTCACCGCATCCGCGACCGTGCAATCGGTGGCGGACGGTTCGCCGGCCGCACGCGCGGACATTCGGCCGGGTGATATCGTCACACGCATCAGTGGACAGTCGATCTCATGTGGAACCGACTTCCATCTGGCGATGATCGGACGCAAGGCAGGTGAGCGCCTCTCGATGCAGCTCGAATCGGACGGCAAAGAGCGGCAGGTCGAATTGGCGCTCGACAACCTGCCGGCGATCGCGACGGTCTCCGACGACGGATTAGTCGCCGGCCTGGATTTTTCCGTCTTTACCGGCAGCTGGCAGAAACTCCCCGACTTTGAAACGATGACGCCTACGGAGAAAGGTACGGCCGCGAAGCCGGGATTGGCGGCGTTCGGCGATGGGAAAGATGGCTTCGGCCTGCGGTTCGAGGGATTCGTGAAGCTGACCGCAGACGGTCTGTATGCGTTTTTCACGAAGTCCGATGACGGCAGCCAACTGCGGATCGGCGATCGGCTCGTCGTCGACAACGACGGCCAGCACCCGGCACGCGAAGCGGCCGGACTGATCCGGATGAAGGCGGGAATCTATCCGTTCGATCTCCGTTTCTTCGAAGGCCAGGGGCAGGAGTTCCTGCAGGTGTCGATTGAAGGACCAGGATTAACGAAACAGGAAATTCCCGAAACGATGTTCCTGCGGCGGCCGGCGGCGGCTCCGTCGCCCTGACGCGATACCAAGCTGTGGCGCGAACTTGATGAGGAGTTGCCGGCCTGCCAACCGCAACTGGATTTCAGCTGCCGAGGATATCGCGTCCCAGCGCATAGACTTGTTCGGCGTCCAGTACCTGGTCGTTGGACTCGAACAGTTTGCGGATCGCGGCGCGGTGGATCTTCATTTTCGTACCGCCGATCCCGATCGCGCCGTAGCAGAGCACGCCGTCGCGGTTCTTGCCTTTGTCGAGCGGATCGACTCCGGTGATTCCGACTGGCGGAACGGCGTTGAGATCGATCAGCGCCTGCAAGCCATTGCTACCGCGGCGTGTCGCATCCGAGAGCAGTTCCACACCGGCGGCGCCGGCTGCGATCACGGCCTGGGAACCGTCAATTGCGGCCAGCGTTTCGGCCGCATCGGCAGTCTGGACCGGTTCAACGCGCCCGGAAGCGACGGCCAATCGCACCGCATCGCACGCCTCGCGCGCCTTCCCCAGCGACCGCGACGCGATGCGGACCGTCGCACCTTCGCCGGCGAGCAATCGGGCGGCGCGTTGCCCGACGGGGCCGGTTCCCGCCAGCACCGTAACCTGGCTGCGGCTCAAATCGACACACTGGCGCGCGGCAAGCACCGCCGCGGCCGCGGTGGTATTCGCGCCGTTGGCGTCCAGCAGCACGGAGACGCGCAACGATGCAAAAAAGCAGCGCGTAATCTCCTTCAACAATCGCTCGCCGGCCGCGACATTCGAACCGCCGATGAAGATCGCGGTCTGCTGCAGGTCTTGCGGCCCGCGGGTGAACATGGCGCCATGCACCAGTTCCCGCACGTTGTCGACGCCGACGCCATGGTATTGCAGCAGGTGGTCGACGCCCGCGTCGATCGCCACCACCGCGTCAAACACACTGGCATGCGCGTCGCCATCCAGTTGCATCAGGATTTTTGGCTTGCTCATCGGGAGCCCCTTCGCAGGCGCGGCTGCGTGATACGAACACCGGCAGGCCGCGGAACGCGCGGAAAACACCGCGAAAAAAATGCGAGCCACCAGATTTCCCCGGCGGCTCGCAATCGCTGATCCCGTTTCTGGTCAACCTGTACGTCGCCCGTGAGGCAACCGCAGTCCGAAAATTCCTAGAAACCGCGGAACGGATGGACCATCGAGTCCTTGCCCTTGATCATTTCGTCGGCGGTCGGCTTACCGGTCATCGCATTCTTGATGGCATCCACCGTGGCCTGGTAATTGTATTCGTAGATTTTCTTGTCGTCCGCGGCCTGCCAGTGAATGAAAACGCCACAGACGATCACGAGATTCTCGGCTTGATCCTTGGGAATCACACCGGCCGCGACACTGTCAGCGACCGCTTTCGCGACGGCGGCCTGCGCCGGACCAAACATCTGTACCGCCTGCTTGGCACCCTTGATCGTCACCTTGGTGATCATCACCGTGGACGGCTTGACCGCCAGATTCGGCGTCAGGACCGCCAGCAGGTTGCTGTGTCCGCTGCTCTGCCGGGCCAGCGCGTTGGCGAATGCGTGTCCAACAGGGCCGTCCTTGCTGCCGATCAGCAAGTCAATATGGGCAATCTCGTTACCGTCGCCCGCCAGGGCTTCGCCAATAAACATCGACATCGCAATAATCTCCCTCGCTGCTCTTGGAAAATGGTTATCCGACCAACCGAGAACTTAGCAAAGTCGGCGCTAATTGCAACCGGACGAATTCGGCCCGTCGCGATTCGAGCCCGGCCAGATTTCTGCTACAGTTTGTGCACCATGTCAGTCACGCTTGGGATAATCGGTGCCAGCGTTCGGGCCGCCGCTGAGTCCGCATTGCGCGGCGGATTCCGTGTCCGGGGCATCGACCAGTTCGCGGACCGGGACTGTGCGCCCACAGTGGAAAACGGGCGGGATTTTTCCGAATGCGAAGGCTGGCTCGACCGCCAACGCGGCGGCTGCACCGACCTGGCCTGGATGTACGTGGGCGGCTTGGAGAATTCCCCGGATCTCGTCGATCGCCTGGCCCGCAAGTCGCCGTTGCTGGGGATTGGCGGCGATCGCCTGCGCCGGTTGCGCAACCCCGAACACCTGCTGCGAGTCCTCCGCGCCGGCGGTTTCAACATGCCCGAAATGGCACTCGAACCAACCCAAGTACGCGTCGACGAATCTCCCGGGCGATGGCTGCTGAAACGCCGCCATTCGGCGGCGGGCCGAGGGATCGCGTATTGGAACGCCACAACCCGCGTCTCCACGGAGAACTGTTACCTGCAGCGCGAAATCCTCGGACAATCAAGAAGCGGAGCCTATCTGGCGGAAGCCGACCAATGCCGATTGCTCGGCGTCTTCGACGGGCTGCCGCCGGAACCGCAGACCGGCGCCCAGCCATTCTGGTACGCCGGTTCGCTGGGACCACGCCCGCTGACCCCCATCGAGTTCGCCTACTGGCATGCACTCGGCCAGTGGATCTGGCAAGCTTTCTCGCTCCGGGGACTCTTCGGCGTCGATGCCATGGTTGAACATGCCATTGGCGTGGATGCCGGCGATGCGATTACCGGCGAACCCGACCCCCTGGTTCTGGAAGTCAATCCGCGTCTGACCGCCTCCATGGAACTGCTCGACCGCGTCGACGGAAGCAGTATCGTCGCGAAGCACGTTCAGGCCTGCCTGGGAGACCAGATCGATCCGCCCGACGCGTCGACAGCAACAAGTACGGGGATTCGCCGGAACGCGGCCCCACGAGCGGAACCGACCGCATCGCCCTGCCATGCCAAGGCGATCCTCTATGCGACGCGGCCGACGTCGATCTCGGCGTCGCTTTCCGATGCCTGGATGGGCCGAAAACAGTCGCCGCATCTACGTACGCGAAACGCGATCGCCGACATTCCGTGGCCTGGCAGTCGCATCGAGCGCGGCGCACCGATCGTCACCGTTTTCGGTGGTGGGCCGTCGTTGCAGCAGGCTCGCACCGACCTGCGCGAACAGATCCAGACGGTACGACGGGAAATCGACGCCGACCAGCACCCTTGACCGGATGGGTCCCGGCAATGCTACACTAACAGAACGCGGGCCGATGCCGCGAGGGAGCCACTCATGACGATCGCCGCCGGCGCACTGCAACAACTTCACCGCATCCACCGACAACTCACGGATCTCCGCGAGCAATTGGCGCGCGGCCCCAAACAGGTCCAGGCCGGCGAAATAAACGTCAAACGGTGTGAAAATGAAATCTCCCAGGCAAAGGACAACTACTGCAAGTCGCGGATCGCCTCGGACGAAAAACAACTCCAGCTCAAGCAGCGGGAACTTCGCATCAATGACCTGCAGGCGAAACTGAATGCCTGTTCGTCCAACCGCGAGTACCAGGCGCTCAAAGAACAGATCGCCGCCGATAAAACGGCCAACAGCGTGCTCTCGGACGAAATTCTGGAGGGACTGTTGAAGCTCGACGAATTGCAGGCCCTGATCAATTCCAGCACTGAAAACCTGCAGAAGGCCAAGGACGAACTGCAAAAGGTCCGGGATCGGGTCTCCAGCCAGCAGCAGGGTCTGGAGAGCGAACTGGCGCGCGTGCTCCAGGAACTGGCCGACGCGGAGAGCGCCCTGCCCGAGGACTTCAAGCGGGAATACCAGCGCATTACCCGGGTGCGTGGCGAGCAGGCGATGGCCCAGGTCGACGGAGAAGTGTGCGGCGGCTGTTACCAGCTGTTGACACCGCAAATGATGAATGACCTCTATCTGTTGAAGCCGCTGTTCTGCAAGAGTTGCGGCTGCCTGCTGTACCTCGCGGAGGACGTGTTGAACAAGCGTCGCAAGTAGCCTGACGCTGGAGCCGGCAGGGCGTTACGACGGGATCGCGACTTGATCGCGACGGGCTCGAATGAATTCGATTTTCTGATCAGCTGGGGAGTGAGTGCCGATGTTGGATTACATTCCGATGACGCAGGCGGGTTACGACAAGATCCGGGCTGAGGCGGAACGGCTTGAAAACGTGGAAATGCCGAAAATCGCCGAAAAGATCGCCGCCGCACGTGCCGAAGGAGACCTCAAGGAAAACGCCGAGTATCATGGTCAGCGTGAGGCGCAAGGGCTGCTGCAGGCCAAAATCAACAATCTGAAAAGTAAACTGGCCCGCGCCCAGATTGTCGACCCGTCGAAACTCGCCAAAGACGAAGTGGTGTTCGGCGCCACCGTCGTCGTCAAGGATCTCGATTTCGGCGACGAAGAGACCTTCACGCTGGTGGGGGCCGGCGAAGAGGATTACGATGCCGGGAAAATTCTGGTCACCAGCCCGCTCGGCCAAGGACTGGTCGGCAAGAAAGTTGGACAGTTCGCGGAAATCGCCGCGCCCAAAGGTAAGATCCGCTTCGAGATCCTCTCCATCCGCTTCGAGCTCGAATAAACTCCGCCGCCCGGGCAATCATGCCGTCGTCGTAACCTACTCAGCCGATCCCGCCACAGCAGGCAAGTTCCCCAAGGGATGCGTCGCTCACGTTCCGGGTGCCGCTGCATCGGCTGCCTTGTCGGTTGCCTCGGTTTCTCCCGCCTCGGGATCACCAGCCCCGGCTAACTTGAACCACTTTTCGACTTGATTGCCTTGAGCGTATCCGCCTCGGGCAGCGCCTTGTAGAAGGCATCCAGCGGGTAGCAGCCGGAGACGAGATTATTGCGTGGGGCGGTCGTGCAATCGCTGAATGTCCGGCAGATCAACTTGCGCTGCAGCTGGCCCGCATGCAAAACATCGGCGGGCAATTGGGGGTAGGCAAGTACCATCCGCCCGATACCGACGGCGTCGATCCAGCCGGCGCGCACGACCGCTTGGGCGACGTGCGGCAGGAAGTCCTGCAGGTAGGAATATCCGGTGCCGATCTGTGGCAATCCGGGTACCGCGCGCTTGCAGTCGCGTGCCGCATGAATCTGCCGCACAACGCCGACGAGCGGATCTTCGGGCGGACCATAGCCGTCACTGGGCGGAAAGGCCGCGGGGCGCTGAAGATGAGGGTTGTAATAGGGACTGCCCGCGGAAATGTTGGCGGCCCAGATTCCTCGGGACTCGAGCATCCGCAGCAATTGAATCGGTTCTTCCAGGTCGGCGCGCGTCGGGTCCGATCGATCGATGCCGAATCCAAATTCGTACGGCAACAAATGCTCGTGCGGCGCGGGGACGCCGCCATCGGGCCCCGCCTGGAAGGGCACGGTATCGAAGACGCTGAGTCGCACCGCGATTCCCAGTTCGGGCACTGCCTCGCGAATACGGTCGATGATCGTCAGCAGCAACCGCGTGCGACCGTCAAAATCACCACCGTATTTCCCGGGACGCCGGCGGGCACCAAGGAATTCGTGCAGCAGATAACCGTGGCACGCTTTCACATCCACAAAAGCAAACCCGACCTCGGCGGCCAGCCGCGCGGCGGCGACATACTGGTCGATCAGCGTCTCCAGTTCGCTATCGGTCCAAATCGGCCGATCGTCCCGCGCGTCGATTCCAAAACGGGGGTCGAGAATCGGATGATGCCAGGCGATGCGCGGGCGAAATCGCAGGTCGGGCAGCGGCTTGCAAAAACGTCCGGAATGCGTCAGCTGCAAGCCGATCACCAGGTCGTCGCAACTCCAACCGCTCTGGCGATGAGCATCCTGGGCCGCGTCCCGGAGCCGCCGCAACCCGTCACGATTGGCGCACGTCGCTAGGGTCTGTCTGGGGTTGGCGCGCCCTTCCTCGCAGACCGCCGCCGCCTCGCCACCCCATATCAGTTTCGCGCCACTGTGCCCGAAGTTACTCCATCGCCGGATCGTCAATGCGGACGGCGTCCCGTCCTGATTCGCGTCCCAGCCCTCCATCGGGTGAATGCACCAGCGATTACCGGCCGTCAACTTGCCGAACGGGAAAGACCGGGCAA
The DNA here is from genome assembly GCA_016872775.1 of Planctomycetota bacterium. Lineage (GTDB taxonomy): Bacteria > Planctomycetota > Planctomycetia > Pirellulales > Pirellulaceae > VGZA01. The sequence goes on from VGZA01000004.1 coordinate 138,126, forward strand.
GCGGCGAACCTTCGGCCGCGGTCAGCAACTCGTCGTCGATCGGCAATTCCCAACCCAGCTCGGCGATACGTTCGCGCAATCCCGCGACCGACTTCAACTGGGCGACCTTGGCAAAGGAACTCATGGCACCTGACTCTCGACATCCCCCGGGAGCGATCCCGATCGGATCTGCTCGCCTGGCGGCCCGGCGACGATCCGCAACGGGCTATGTTTCACGGCGAAACGCCGTAATTTGGGATGGTCACAGAATCGAACCTTGACGAATTCCAGACTGGTAGCGCGCTCGCGCCAGACAATCTGTCCCGTTCCATAATCGGGATGTGCCACCCAGCATCCGACCTGAAATTCGGTCCCATCGCGACTGTCCCGATCGACCTGCCCGGCGATCGAATGGTCCGGGGCTGACGTATCGGGCGGAACCGAGCTGCCGGCGGAGCCGTCCGCCAGCGCGGAAGCCCTCCGAAAAAGTTCCGCCGCTGTCGCGATCGCAGCCGAACCGATACGCGGGCGAACAGGCCGGTCACCGCGTCGCGTAACGCGTTCCCCGTCCAGCTCGAAAGACGGTTCGTCCGGTCCCGGCTCCTGACAATACTCATCGTCGACTGCCTGACCCGAGCCCGCCGCCGGATCGCAAAATCCGTCCCGCGCGCCGGCGGGCAAGTCGGAAGTCGCGGAGGAGAATTCGATCAGGTCGCGGGGCAGATCGAGAATGAACGGCGACGGAATCGCCGTCTCCGACTTGCTGTGCAGACTCCGGCGGCCGGCAAAGCTCAGCTGCAGCGCCGAGCGAGCGCGCGTCATCCCGACGAACAGCAACCGCCGCTCTTCCTCTTCGTCGCGATTGGCATTCGCGTCGCGTCGACGATGCGGTATCAGCCCCTGCTCGACTCCCACGATGTAGACGGAGTCAAATTCAAGCCCCTTCGCCGCATGCAGCGTCATCAAAGTGACCTGATCGCCAGCCTGCAGATCATCCGTATCGTTGACCAGCGCCGTTTGCTCAAGAAAATTTTCCAGGGTGGGGTCGAGTGTCGAGTGTTCCTCGAATTCGCGGGCCGCGGTGACCAGCTCGTGAAGATTCGACAATCGATCCTGATCGGCGGGATCTTGGGAATCGCGCAGGGCTTTTCCATAACCTGTGTCATCGATCACCGCGTTCACCAGCGACGCAACGGGATGCGTGAGACAAGCGTGGAGGTTGTCCATCAACGCCACAAACCGGGCCACCTGCAGTGCGGACCGGGACGCGATTCCGCCGACAGTTCCGCTGCGACGGCACGCTTCCCAGAGCGGAATCCGCGCCTGTTCGGCGTGTTCCTCGAGCTGCCGCACGGTCGTGGCACCGATCCCGCGCGCGGGCGTATTGATGATCCGCTTCAACGCCATGTCGTTCGCCGGATTATTTAGAACCTGCAGGTAACTTACGATGTCGCGCACCTCCTGCCGGCTGTAGAATTCGACGCCCTTCACGATCTGGAAAGCCAGTCGGTATTCGCGGAAAGCGTTTTCCAGGACGCGCGACAACGAGTTGACCCGATACAGTACCGCGAAGTCGCTGGCTGTGCAGCCGCCGTTGGTGATCTGATCCCGTATCGAAGCGGCGATGGAACGGGCTTCGGCCTGGCCGTCGGGATATTGCACCACGCGCACGGGCGGACCTTGCTCCCTTTCCGAGTAATGGGTCTTCGCCTTGCGACGCCGATTACGCTCGATCAGCGCCTGAGCCGCGTCCACAATCGAGCGTGTACTGCGGTAGTTCCGCTCCAGACGCACCACGCGCACGCTGGGAAAATCGTGCTCGAACTCCAGAATGTTGTTCAGGTCCGCGCCTCGCCAGCCGTAAATCGACTGATCCGGATCCCCCGTCACCGCCAGGTTCGGGTGATCGATCGACAGCGCTCGGGCAATGGAATATTGCGTGAGATTCGTATCCTGGTATTCATCGACCATGATGAACCGATAACGGCAATCGTATTCGGCGCGCAACTCGGGATTCTCCCGCAGGATCGTCACGAAGTGCATCAGCAAATCGTCGAAATCGACGGCGTTCGCCGCCAGCAGACGCCGCGCGTACTCCGGATAGACCTGAACCAGGATCTGGCTGGCCGGATCGAACAGCGCGGCCTGGTACGCCTGATGGGTAATCGCCTCCCCTTTGGCGTTGCTGATCGCGCGTCCAATCGCTTCCGGCGATACCAACGCATGTTCCAATTGCAGCTTCTCCACAACCTCCTGAACCACGCGCTGGCTTTCCCGTGCGTCCAGGATCGAGAAATTCTCCTTCAATCCCACCCGCGGCGCGTACCGCCGCAATTGCTGCGCGCAGAAACGGTGGAAAGTGCCGAGCCAAACCTGGTTGCCGGGCGCCAGCTGAGCAAGACGGTTCCGCATCTCGTCTGCCGCCTTGTTGGTAAACGTCAGGGCCAGGATCGCCGAATCGGACACTCCGGAAGCAAGCAGGTAGGCAATCCGGTGCGTCACCACGCGCGTCTTGCCGCTGCCTGGTCCAGCCAGGATCAACATCGGCCCCTCGACGTGCGTCACCGCCTCGCGCTGCGCCTCGGAAAGCTTATCCAGGATACCTTCATGCATCATGACATTGAGTGTATCACGCCGGCCCCCAACCGTCCCAGGAGTGCTAGCACGCGCGAAAAATTTCGTCGGCGAGAATTAGTAGTCAAAACCAGTCGGATTGGTATACTACGCCCTCGCAACATTTTTGCGTGCGCGCCCGCCACGAAGGATGATTTGGTCAATCGGATGACCGACATGGCGGCAACGCGGGAAGAAATGTTGCTCGCAAGGATTCTCGACTCTGTTCGAGATCATCAGGGAGGGTTGCTCATGGCATCGACTCGAATTCCACTCAGCCGTAAGGACGAAGAACTCAAAGAACGGCAGGCGCGACTTGAAATGAGTACCGCCGAAATCGGACTCACGGTTCGCACCACGAACTGTCTCGAAGAGCGCGGGATCTTCACCGTCGAAGATCTGTTGAAATGCACCCGCGACGATCTGCTGGGGATCGCCAATTTTGGCGAGAAGACGTTGGAGGAAGTCTACCTGGCACTGGAGAGCATCGGCTTTTATCGCACGTCCCGGCCGCGCTGAATTCCCACCGCGCACTTTGGGATGGCCTCGTGTTGGCGCGGGTCTCCTGACCGTGGGACGGGTCTCCTGACCCGTCCGACTCTGTCATAGACATCATGCCGCGTTATCGCGAAGGGACTGCCTCAGTACATGCAGACGGGCCAGGAGGCCCGTCCTACCCTACTGGCCAGGCCGCGTAGCGCAGCGCGCCGCCCGATCGGGTTAATTGCTCTAGATCGCTGCGGACCATTTCCGCGACTAACTCTCGAAAATCGTACTGCGGCGCCCAGCCCAGTTCGCGACGCGCTTTGGATGCGTCGCCCACGAGGATCTCGACTTCCGCGGGCCGATAAAAACGCTCGTCAACAACCACGTAACGGCGATAGTCCAGCCCGACCTGTTCAAAGGCCATTTCGCAGAATTCCCGCACCGTATGCGTCTCGCCGGTGGCGATCACGTAGTCGTCCGGTTCGTCCTGCTGCAACATCAGGTGCATCGCCCGCACGTAATCGGCCGAATGTCCCCAGTCCCGTTTCGCGTCGAGGTTCCCCAACCGCAGTTCGCTGGCCATGCCAAGCTTGATCGCGGCGACCGTACTGGTGATCTTACGCGTCACGAATTCAAACCCGCGGCGCGGCCCCTCGTGGTTGAACAAGATCCCACTGCAACAGAACATCCCGTACGCCTCCCGATAATTACGGGTCAATTCAAACCCCGCGCATTTGCTGATCCCGTAAGGACTGCGGGGATAGAAAGGCGTCGATTCACGCTGCGGGATCTCCCGCACGCGTCCGAACATTTCGCTGGAACCGGCGAAGTAGAAACGGCACTCGGGTCGAATTTCACGCAGCGCGGCCAGCATGTAATGCGTGCCGTTGATGTTAGTGTTCATCGTCGAGAATCCATCGCTGAAACTCTCGGCGACAAAACTCTGAGCCGCCAGGTGATAGCATTCGTCGAACGGATTGCGGCTGATCACGTGAAAAAGACTGGGGTAACTCTCCAGACTCGCCGCATGCAAAGTCAACTGGTCGCGAATCGAGTTGATCCGGCCAAACCGACGACTGGAATCTTCCAGTGCCACGCGCCGCACCAGCCCATGAACTTCGTAGCCCCGGGCCAACAGATGCTCGGCCAGATAACTCCCATCCTGCCCGGTAATCCCTGTAATCAACGCCTTCTTGGTCATCGTCCCCTCCTTGGGCCTGGCCACCCGTCCCCGGCCGTCAATCGCCACCCATCCACCAGCGAAACGAACGCGAGAACAAACAGACTGCCACAAAAAGCTACTGGTATCAGGTTCACCGATCCCAAGGCAATAGCAATTGTCGCCAGGAACAGGATCGCCAGGGCAATATTTTTCCCATTGATCGGAAAAGGACTGAGCGCGTCCAGAAAACTCCGCAGGACCACGTACAGGCAATACGGCACTCCGCCGGACAACACGGTCCGGACAATCGGCGAAGCCAGCAGCATTCGCGGCCCGAAGTACCCGCCGAGCAGCACCGGAGTCAGCCACCAGGCCGCGAGCGTCAACAACCCGGAGAGGACCAGGGTTGCGCCGGTGAGCCGAATCAGCCGACGCCGGACGCCCGCAAGATCGCCGCGCTGCAGCCCCGCGCTGACGGTCGGTAGCGTAATCTGACCCAACGGCGCAAAGCCGGAGCCGAGCATTAACACCGCCGATACGGCGGTCCCCAAATAGGCCACTTCGGCTAACTCGTGCCGCGGACCTTGCCCAAAGTAGATCAGCAGCAATGTCGGCAGCGCGGTATACGCTCCCCAGAGAAGTTCGCTGGGCACCCGCGGTAATCCGTAGGACAACAGGCGAACGATCGACTGCTTCTCCGGCCGCAAATGGCGCAGCCCCACTCGGTCCGTACCCACGATCGCCGCAAGCACGATTGCCGCCGTAGCACCCCAGCCAATCCCCAACCAGACGAAATACTCCGCGACACCGTCGGGACCAAGAAAAATCGTCGCCAACGGCAGAAGTCCCAGATTCACCCACTGCAGCAGACAAGCCAGCGGGGTCCGCAAATGCCCACTCAACCAGCCATGAATCACGCCGTGCATCACAAGCCCCGGCAGACAGACGCTCACGGCAATCATACTGAGCGGATCGACCGCGGCCCCCAGCAGCAACCGCGACAGCGGCTCGGCAGCCATCCAGATACCCAGGGTAAAGAACGCCAAGGCAACGCCGACAATGGTGAGCGCGGACGCCAGCAACCTCCCGCGCAGAACCGTACCGGACTCGCCTCCGCCGCTCATCGCCACCAACCGGCAAAGGCCCAATCCAATTCCACAAAGACAAGGCAGTTGCAGCAACGGGATCGCTCGACGCATGTTCAGGTACTCGCCCAACCCCTCCACGCCCCAACGCGACTCCACCAGCCGCATCGCCCATACGATACTGGCCACCGTCAGCAATTCCGCCGCCACCGCGAACCCGGGCCGCACCCATCCGCGGATTCCAAACCCGGAAGCGCATTCCCCGACCACTCGCCGAAGCAAAGTGCTCCCGCGATTCGTCGTCATCGATCCCGTTGCCCATCGACCTGGTGTTGCCATTTGGCCCGCGATAGTACCGGCCACCGTAACCGGCGACAACGTCAGCTTGCGAGCGCCGCAGCTCGGGGGCCGTATGCCATGTGTGTCGTGTGCCACCCGCAGTCCGCCGCGAACGGTGTCACTTTGGTAGAGGACTCCACCGGCGGACCGCCGGTGCAGCGCACTAAGAACCTTCCCAACACTGAGTCCTGACACGGTTCGCACTGGCCGTCCGCCGGCAAAGTCATTCTCGAAGTGACGCCGTTACCGCACCAGCGCGTTGACGGCCAGCAACTGCGACGTCAATTCGCCGATGAACGTCACGATCACGCCCGCATAGAGGATCCCCGTGGCGCTTTGAGTGTTGGGGATCTTCAGCGTTTGCCAGGTAAGAATTCCCAGCATCAAGGTGCCGAGCAGTCCGGACAACCATCGCATCGCGATGAAGACCCAGGTAATGAAGGTCAATTGTTCACCGTAGCGCAGGTGCAGCACGATGGAAAAGCCACAGACCGCCGTCCGAATAGCGACGGCGACAATCATCAGCAACACCAGTCGTTTCAATGGTACAAGCTGCATGCCTGGGGTATTCAGGTACCAATGCCCCAGGAACATTGCGGCCAGGATCGAACCAAGCAGCAGGCCGCTGGAGAGCAGATCGGCCATCGCGGCGACCAGTCTCGCCCCATTCAATCCGTCGGGCCAGGGTGCGCCCAGGAACGCCGCGGAAGCACTGAGGATCGTTATCAGTACCAGGGTTGCCTGTCCGGCTTTCGCGTTTTCATAGAGCCAGCAGATCGAGCCGACATAGCTGCCGATGGCCAGAACGATGGCCAGCGCGAACACGAGCTGCCAGCTTACCGGACTGGCGGCAAATGCATCTCGACCCGAAAACAGCGCGAGAGCCGCTGCCGTGTGCATCCCCATCAGCACCCAGGAATGAACCCGGTAGTATCCGCTTGTCACAAGTCGATGCGGCGTTATCGACATCGAAAGGGCGATACCGAACGAAACGCGGAACACGAATTGAACGAGGATCGGCCAGAGGGAAACCACAAACACTCCTGATCGATCAGCCGCCGATCTGGTACATGGCCCGTTCGGGGCGGATGAACTCCGGGGTATCGATCCCGTGCCCCGGTTTTTTGGCAGCCACGCATTGACGGATGCGAGCGATCATCGCCGCCTCCTGTTCGCTGTCCGCGATCCCCGCACTACTTGCAGCGGCAAATCGATGCACCGATCCGTGAACAACATTTTCCCGGGTGCCGGCGCGCAGTAGTTCGCGCAGGTCCCATTCCGCCGTGGAGAAGAGGCAATTCCGCAATTTCCCTTCGGCGGTGATCCGCAGGCGATTGCAGTCGCCGCAGAATGGCTGCGTGACGGGGTGGATCAAGCCGATTCGTCCACGTCCGTCGTGGAACAGGAAGTCGGTCGCGGGCTGGCTGGGATCGGGGCGGGGAGCCGGAATGAGCGGTCCGAATTCCGCTTCCAGGCATTGCCGAATCTCGACTCCCGACATCACTTGACTGTTGTCCCAGCGGGATTCCGCGTCGAGCGGCATGAATTCGATGAACCGCAATTCTAGATCCCGCTCGCGGGCAAAGCGGGCCAGCGGCAGCAGCTGTACTTCGGTAATGCCGCGGATCGCGACGGCGTTAAGCCGGATTTTCTCGAATCCGAGTTGCCTGGCGGTCTCGATACCTTCCAGAACTTGTTCCAATCCATCCCGTCGCGCGATGCGACGGAACGCCTCGGCGTCAAGCGCGTCCAGGCTGATATTCAATCGGCGGAGTCCCGCCGCTTTCAGAGCCGGTGCCTGGTCCGCCAGCAAGATGCCATTGGTGGTCAATGCGAGGTCCGTCAGTCCCGGGAGCGAGGCCAACCTCTGCACCAGGTTCGGCAGGTTCGCCCGCACCAGCGGCTCGCCGCCGGTCAACCGGAATTTGGTGACACCCAGCCGCAACATCACCGCGGCCACCTGTTCAACTTCCTCAAACGTCAGCAATTCCTCGCGAGGCCGAAAGCGAACGTTTTCCTCCGGCATGCAGTAGAAACAGCGGATATTGCAGCGATCGGTGACGCTGATGCGCAGGCTTGTGTGCCGGCGTCCAAAGCCATCGGTGAGCGGCGGATAGTATTTTGATTCGTTCGTGGGGGTCATACTCAGGCCATGTTCAATGCGTCGAGTTCCGAGGAGGTCCGGCCGGCGGATGGACCCACTCGCGGGTCCCGTCCGACCAATGTTCCTGTTTCCAGATCGGCACGACCTGTTTGATCGTATCGATCAGCCACTGGGCGGCCTCGAATGCCACTTGCCGGTGCGCGGAGCTGACGGCGATGGCGACGCTGGCCTCGCCAAGTTCCACTCGGCCCAACCGATGGATGATCAGGCATTCGATAATCGACCAGCGGTTGCGGGCGGCGGCTTCGAGTTCTTCAAGTTTGCGTCGAGCCATCTCCGGATAACACTCGTAGTCGAGGAACAGCGTGCGGCGATCACCGGTGAATTCGCGCGTCGTCCCCAGGAACAGCACAGCCGCTCCCGCCCGTTGTGATGCCACGCGCTGCAGGGCTTGTTCCGTGTCGATCGGTTCGAGTACCAGATCGATCATCTTTCACCCTCCGCTTACCGGTGGGATCAATGCAATTTCGGCGTCCGCGGGCAACCGCAACTGCTCGTCGGCAAATTCCAGATTCACCGCGAATCGAGCAGCCGGCAGGAGGGCGGCAAGCTCTGGGTGAGCGGAGCCCAATGCCGAGCGCAACCCGGCGACGTCGCTGCCATCGGGAAGGTCGATCCACAGCGCGTCGCAACCGGCGATCTTGCGAGCTCCCGCGAATAACTGCACGGCGAGTTTCATGTGACAATCAAGTCCTGGCTGCGGCGCGTCAGCAGCTGTTTGAATTCGGGCATCAATCCATAGGCCAGCGCCAGCAGCTTCAGCGGGTGAACGGTCGGTTTGGTCGTGCCTTGCTCCATCTGTATCTTACACGAACTGCATTCGGTTGCCCCCACTTCAATGACGGGTTCCCGCATCGCACTGATCAGTCCGCGGCCCATCCGCAAACTGCGGCGGTAGTTGACCCGTTTCAAGCCAAAAATCCCGGCCATGCCCGAGCACCCCCGTTCTAACTTCAACACGGTCAATCCGGGAATCAACCGCAGCAACTGTTCGCCGGGCGACTCGGTGTACTGTGCCCGGACGTGGCAAGGCAGATGGTAGCCGATCTGGGCGTTGACCGGTTGAAAATCGAGCTCAAGCTTCCCTGCCTGGTGCATCCGCAGCAGGTACGCGCAGAGATCGCTTGTATTCTGCGCCACCAGGCGTGCGTCGTCGTCCGCCACCAGATGGGGATACTCATGGGTCAGGCAAAGCGCCGCAGACGGTTCACTGGTAACCACCTGATAGCCTTGCCGAACAGCTTCGGCCAGCAAGGCGACGTTGACCCGCGCGATCCGCCGGGCGCGATCGACGTCGCCATGACTGAGTCGCGCCATTCCGGACGGCAACTGTTCCGGATGCACGTAGACCGCGACGCCGTTATGTTCCAGGCATCGGACGGCCGCTTCCCCCAGCGAAACGTCAAACCAATTGGCGTAGACGTCGGTAAAATAGACGACCTTCCGTTCGGCACGCCGCACCGGGCGGTCCCAACGCCGCCGATGCGCGAGGCGGAGAAAACTCCGCGACGCGACCTGGGGTACTTTGCGGCCTTGGGCGAGTCCGGTGACGCGCTCCAGCATCCAGCGCATCTGCCGATTGCCCAGCGCCCAATTCGTCAATCCACTGAACAGGCTTCCCCAGGCCGCCCAGCGTTCCAGGCGCGTGATAAACCAATCCCCGGGCTGCAAGCCGTTGGCCGCGACATACTGAGCCTTCGCCTCGATCATCAGTTTCGGAATATCGACGTTCGCCGGACATTCCAGCCGGCACTGATGACAATTGACGCAGAGGTCGGCGATCGATTTGAACTCGTCGTCCTTCATTGCCGAAACGGGTAAAGCTCCGGTCAATACACCGCGGAGCAGGTTCGCCTTGGCCCGTGGTGTCGCTTCTTCCGAGGGCACGAAGCGAAAAATCGGGCACATGCGCGTATCGTTGGCCTGGGTTCGACACTGGCCGCAACCGTTGCAGGTGTTCACGATCTGAGGCACCGGATCGGATTGCCAGAGGAGATGCAGGTCGACCCGTTCCCTCGCGTTTTCCAGGGGTGCCAACTCCGCCGAACCGGCCAGCTGGGGCGCGGCGATGAACGCGGCGCCGGCGGTTCCGCGCAAGTTCTCCGTGATCCGCTGCGGATTCTCCGCCACAACCTTGCCGGGGTTGAACAGGTTTCGCGGATCGAAAATCGACTTGACTTCCTGGAAGATCGGGTAGAGCGGTCCGTGCTGCCGTCGGCCGAACCAGGTACGGCTCAATCCGTCACCATGCTCCCCGCTGATCGTCCCTCCCACGCGAAGAACCTCTTCATAGACCGCTTCGGCCGTGGCCTGCAGCCGCCGCACGTCGTCGGGATTGGCGAGATCCAAGAACGGTCGCACATGCAGTTGCCCGTGACCGGCATGCCCGAACAAAGTGGCCGTGGTGGCATGGTGCTTCAGCACGTTCAGCAGACGCGCGCAGAAATCCGGCAGCGATTCCGGCGGCACCGCGAAATCCTCGATGAACGGGATCGCTCGACTGGCCCCTTTCAGCGTATACAGCCGCGGCACAACCTTGTTCGCCAGACGCCAGTAAAACTCGGTTTCCTCCGGCAGTGTCGCGGCGCGACTGGCGAACGCCAGCTTCTCCTGCCGCACAAGTTTGTGCACGACTTCGGCCAGGCGGTCGCGCACCATTCGAGCATCGTCGCCTTGATCCTCGATCAGCAGCATCGCTTCGGATTCCGGGGGGATGACGGAATGGTACCGGGCATCGGTTTCCCTCGCGATACTTAACAGCCGCCGGTCCATCAAGTCGCAGGCGCTGACCCCCATTTTCCCCGCTTCGAGCGCCGCCTTCGCCGCAAGTTCCAGACGTTCAAAGAACAGCAGTTCCACGCAAACGTGACGCGGCAACGGATCGGTGCGGACGGTGGCTTCGGTGATCAGCGCCAACGTTCCCTCGGACCCGACCAGCAGTCGGGCCAGATCGAGCCGGTCGTTCTCCAACACGTCGTAGAGGTGGTAGCCGCTGCGGTTCACCAGCGACTTGGGGCGGAAGTTGGCGAGCGTAGAGTTTTCGCGCCGGATCAACTCGGCAATCCGCGCGACAATCGCGCCCAACGGCCCCGGGGAAGCGCCGGCATCGGCCAGATCGTGCTGGCCGACGCTGAGTACGTCGCCACTCGCCAGCACCACCTGCAAGTTTTCCACATGGCGACGCGCGGAACCGTAGCGCAGCCAATGGCTGCCGGAATTGTCCAATGCGAGCACACTGCCCATGGTGGTCACCGACGAGGTGGCTGGATCGGGACCAAAATGCCGGCCAGTCGCGGCCAGGTGGCGGTTCAGCTGGGCGTGTACGACGCCTGGCTGGATGCGCGCCAGGCCTTGGGAGACCGCCAGAATGCGTTTCATCGAGTGGGCGAAGTCGACGACCAGTCCCGGGCCGATCGACTCCCCGGCGATTCCGGTCCCGGCGCCACGTGCATGCAGCGGGATGCCGCGTTCGGCCGCGTAGCGCACGGTGGCCACGACGTCGGACGTGTCGCGTGGACGAACGACCCCGAGCGGTCGAACTTCGTAGAGACTGGCATCGCTGGCGTACAACTGCGTGATCAGATCGTCGCAGCGGACTTCTCCGGCGACGAGTCCCCGCAAGTCGGCCTGAATTCGCTCCCGTTCAGCATCCATAGAGGATCAGGCCTCGAGTGCTATCGTTGCGAGGCCGGGCGGCCTTCGGCCAGGCGGGCAGCCTGCTGGCGATATTTTTCATGCGTTTCCAATCGAAACGGCTCGCCTCCCTGCAAATCGGCCAACCCACGGTACTCGGCCTGGCAGCGATAACATTGCAACAGGCTGCCGCGCAGCAGGTACAATCCGGCGTCCAGCAGGGCCGTCGCGAACAGGATCGCGTAGGTAACCTGAAAATGCCGGTAAAACCAGCCAATGCAGCTGGCCCCCAGACCGACGACAACAATGGCAACGCCCGTGCGTTGAGAAAAGTCCTTGCGCACATAAAGTTCGGTACTGGGGCAGACCAGGCAGTGAACCACGCGCCCGTCCAGAATCGCATCGGACGGCGGCACCAGTTGGGCATCGCAATTCACGCACGACAACGGTGCGAGTCCGCCTTCGCGGACCGCGGCGTTGTTGACCGCACTGCATTCGGGACAATGGTAATTGACTTCAATCATCGCTCGCCGCCGCGCGCCACAAAATCGGCCGGTCGGACCACGCGCCGATCACCGTCCCAAACATTGTGAACCGAAACCGGGTGCTCGGATAGTGGGGTTGGCCTCGCGGCTTGGTCGATGAAAACGGGGGATGGGCCGGATCGACGCGCTGGCAGGACGCGCCGCGGGCTCATTCGCCGAGCACCTGCTTGATCCAGGCGACGATATTCCGAGAGGGCCCCTCCTGAATCCGGTCCGCGATCTGCTGGTGGGGCGAGTAGGTCATTTGCTCCACTTCCACCAGCGGCTCGAGCGCGTTCGCGACTTCACTCGTTGTTTCCGAAGCGGCAATGCCTTGGGAATCGGGCGCACTCGTCGTGGGCGGCGACACCCACTGGCCGTTGCCCAGGCGCCGCAACATCTCTCCGAGATAGGCGCCCCAGAGCCGCCGCAACTTCTGACAGTTTTCCGAGGATGCTCCGCCACGCAGCGCGTAGCGGATCGCATCGAACTGGCCTTCCAATTCGCCAAGGCTTTTGACGCTGAAATCGAGTTCCACCACGAAGAACTTGCGTGTGAATTTCTGCGACTCGAGCGCATCCGCCAACATCCGCTGCGCCCAGGGATTGGATGGCTCGGCGCTTTCAGGTTCCGTCTGGCAACGATCGACAGTCATTGGACCTCCGTGCGGGAGGGAATTGGCAAGGAGGTTGATGGCGCGATCCGACTATGATAACTACCACAACGTGTAGCCACCATCAATCACCAGGGCGGCGCCGGTCATATAACGCGAGGCGTCGCTGGCGAGATAGACCGCAAGGGGCCCGAGGTCTTCCGGCTGACCGAAATCGCCCAGCGGTATCTGTGCCCGAAATGTTTCGATCACCTCGGGATGCTCCCGCGCCCAGCGCTGATTCGGTTCGGTCATGAAACCGCCAGGAAGAATGACGTTCACGTTGATCCCATGGGGCGCCCAATCCGCGGCGACAGCACGGGTGAACTGCAACACGGCGCCTTTCGCCGTTTCGTAATGCCTCCCGGTGATTCGCCGGCCCGCCACCAGGCTGTTGATCGAACCAATGTTGATGATTCGGCCACCCTTCCCTCGAGCAATCATCGACGCGCCGACAATCTTGGTGCAGAGAAAAGTGGCGGTCAAGTTCAGGTCGATCAGCTGTCGCCAGGTATCGAGCGGCATCGATTCGGTCGGGATGTTCTGCCGGCGACCGCCGACATTATTCACCAGAATGTCGATCGGCCCGAACTCGCCACCGACCGCACGCTGGCAGGCGAGTTCGCAGTTCTCGGGCACCGAAACATCCGCGACGATCCACGACGCCTGATGGTCTCGATGCCGGACTTCCTCGGCCGTTACGCGCAAATGCTGTTCGTCACGGCCTATCAGGACCAGATCGGCACCCGCCTCCGCCAAGGCCAGCGCCATGGCACGCCCCAGCCCCCGGCTGCCGCCGGTGACCAACGCCCGCCTGCCATCCAACCGAAAACGGTCCAAAACTGCCATGGGTAACCTCATGATTCTTGAAATGCCGCATTGTATTTTTGTTCGAAAAAAGATTATACTGCCTGCGGTTGGTGCGTCGAATGAGCTGGAGTTTGATTCTGCTAGCCCTTGTTTGACTTGATTTCGAGCGGTACGAGTCACGCCCCCAGTCGCAAGTCCACCCTGGGCCTTGGTTGGCCCCTTTCGCAGGATCCAGAAAGTCAGAAGTGGGTCTGAGAGTTTTGGTTAGAGGAGTTCGTCCGTTGGGGAAGAAGTTGTATGTCGGCAATCTGAGTTACTCGGTGACGAGTTCTCAACTGCAGGAAATGTTCTCGCAGTATGGCAACGTGGTTAGCGCGCAAGTTATCCAGGATCGGGAGACGGGGCGCAGCAAGGGATTCGGGTTTGTGGAAATGGACACGGACGAAGCGGCTCAGGCGGCGATCCAGGGGTTGAACGAGCAAGACAATGCCGGTCGGCCTCTGCGCGTGAATGAGGCGATTCCGAAAGAGAACCGCGGCGGCGGCGGTGGCGGCGGTGGCGGCTACGGAGGTGGCGGTCGCGGCGGTCGTGGCGGCGGCGGTGGTGGTTATGGCGGCGGCGGCGGTGGCCGTGGCGGTCGCTACTAATTCCATAAGTTCCAAACCGTTCATCCACTCGTCCATGCCCGGCGACAAACTCGCCGGTGCATGGACGGCGGATGAAGCTCGGATTCGACCCGTCGCTTGATCTTCATCGTCGGCGCAGCACTGCCAATCCAAGGAAGGACGGCATGCGACTCTTTTTTTCTGTCGGCGAACCGAGCGGGGATCTGCACGGCGCGAACCTGATCCGCCAGCTGAGGCGTATCGATCCGCAATATCAATGTGTCGGCTACGGCGGGCCACGCATGCGCGATGCGGGCTGCCAACTGCATTTTGACCTAACACAACTGGCCGTCATGTGGTTCCTGCGCGTGCTGTTCAAGCTGCCGCAGTTCCTGCGGCTACTGTGGCAAGCCGATCGGTACTTCCGCGCTCACCGACCCGACGCGGTCATCTTGATCGACTACCCGGGCTTCAACTGGTGGATCGCGCGGCGAGCCAAAGCGCGGGGCATCCCTGTCTTCTACTACGGTTCTCCTCAACTTTGGGCCTGGGCCGAATGGCGCGTCGCCAAGATGCGACGCTATGTCGATCATCTGCTCTGCAAATTGCCGTTTGAAGTCCCGTGGTACGAGCAACACCAATGCCGTGCAACCTATGTCGGCCATCCCTACTTCGATCAGCTCGCCGAACAATCACTGGATGCCGCCTTCGAACGCGAACTGGCGCAGGACACGCACCCCCTATTGACCCTGCTGCCCGGATCGCGGGACCAGGAAGTTCGATCGAATCTCCCCATCCTGGTCCGCGCCGCACAGCGGGTTGGCGATCAGGTCCCCGGGCTGCGCCTCGCCATCGCGAGTTTCAACACCCGTCAGGCCGAGATGGCGGCAAACATCGTGAACGACTCCGCGGCGAAGATCGAGGTCTTTGTCGGGAAAACGGCCGAGCTGATCAAGGGCGCCGAGTGCTGCCTGGCCTGCTCCGGCTCCGTATCCCTGGAACTGCTCTACTATCAAAAGCCGTCGGTGATCGTTTACCGCGTCCACTGGATGGCGAAGCGGATCGAGGGCTATTTCCGGCGCGTGCGTTACATTTCGCTGGTCAATTTGCTCGCCACCGACCGGCGGTTCACCAGCCGCGGCGAACTGTATGACGCCCGGTCCGCCGACGCCCGCGAGGTGCCATTTCCAGAATACCTGACCAGCGGAGACTGTTCGGCACAGGTCGCGGAGCACGCAATCCGCTGGCTGCGCGATCCGCTGGAACGTCAACGGGTCGTCGCCCAATTGAGCCAATTGCGGCAACTCTGGGGGAAACCGGGAGCATCACGCAGGGCAGCCGAACACATTGATCGCCTGCTGCGCGCGGCGAACCTCGGTATGCGCGCGTCGGCTTGACGAACTGCCACCGTCGACGACAATTCGATGTTCAAGGGGGACGTGAATCTTGTTCCTGGTTGAGCCTGGTCACACGCATTACGACGTGCGGTTTCAAGTACTGGGAATTCCGGTACGAGTCCACCCGTGGTTCTGGCTTGCCGCCGCTCTTTTCGGCGGAATGGGAAGCTTTCGCGGGCTCTCGACGCTGAATGTGATGGCCCTGGGGATCTTCGCGGTCTTCGTATCGATCCTGATCCACGAATTGGGACACGCCCTGGTCATGAAGGCGTTCGGTGACTCCCCGAGTATCGTTCTTTACTTAATGGGCGGCCTGGCGATTCCTGATCGCGGCGGGAGTTGGTCGTTCTCCTCTCCGAGACGCCGCAGCCCTGTCGATCAGATTATCATCTCCGCTGCCGGCCCCGGCGCCGGATTTCTATTCGCCGGATTGATCGTCGTTCTGCTGAAACTGTTCGCCGACGTCTCGGTTCATGTCGAACAATTCATGCCGGTTTTCGAAATTGAATTGAAAAGCCCGTACCTGTTCCTGCTCGTGCACTTTCTCCTGTATATCAACATCTTCTGGGGCATCGTAAACTTGTTGCCAGTCTATCCGCTCGACGGCGGTCAGATCGCCCAACAACTGTTGATCATGAACGACCCTTGGGGCGGCATGCGCAAGTGCCTGCTGCTGTCGACGATCGTGGGTGGAGTGACCGCTTTTGCCAGTTTCAGTTATTTTGGCAATATGTTCATGGGAATGATGTTCGCCTCGCTGGCGGCGTCGAGCTTCATGGCGCTGCAGCAGATGGGGACCTTTGGAGGCGGACGTGGACCTTGGTGATGGAGTCGACCGTGTCGCCTAGCCGCGCGCCGTTACCCATGCCGTTACCCTCGCCGTCACCCTCGCCGGTTCCTCGACAACGTGCCATCCTGCTCGGCGCCAGCAACGTCACGCGCGGTCTGGCTACTGTCATCGATGCCAGCCGCCTGCAACTCGGTGGACCAATCGACTTTCTCGCGGCCATCGGTCACGGGCGCAGTTACGGGCGACCGAGTCGTGTGCTGGGTCGTCGATTGACCGGCATTCTCGAATGTGGATTGTGGGACGAACTGGCGCGCCGCCCACCGTTGCCCACAGTCGGCCTGATCACCGATGTTGGAAACGACATTCTGCTGGGAGTCCCGCTGGCCACAATCCAGGATTGGCTGGAGCGGACCTTTGAACGCATGCGACTCGCCTGCGAAATGATCGTGGTTACCGAGTTGCCTCTGGAAATCGTCGGGCGGCTTTCTCCCCGCCGCTACCGGCTGTTTCGCAGCCTGCTGTTTCCCAAATCCCGACTGGAGTACTCCGAAGCGATTGATTCGGCCCATGCAGTGAATCGGCATCTCGTCGAGCTGTCGGATCGATTCCGGGCAACGTTGGTTCGCCCGAATGCGGACTGGTATGCGATCGACCCGATCCATGTCCTGCGTCGATCCTCCGCCGTCGCATGGCGGACAATCCTAGCGTCCTGGAGTCCCCATGCCGATGCGGTTCCCAATGACAGCGATCGCGGCTCACGCCCGCACCGCCTTGCCGCTGGCGGCGGAATCAACTGGCGACAACGCTGGTCTTTGCGTTTCGTTCGTCCACTGGAACAACAATGGTTCGGCTGGACACAGACCTGTCCTCAACCATCGTGCGTGTTCGACGACGGGACACGCGTATCACTCTTTTGAACGGCTTCATTAAACGCACAAACATCCAATTTCGGTGTGCAGAATTCTGTTCGCACAACGCTTCGTGATCGCGCAAGCTGCCGCTCGAAATCCGCGCTCGCGAAAATTTCTTAAAGTTGTTTTCACTTTTTTGTGGAAAAGCTGTTGCAATTCCTGGAGAGATTCGTAAAACATGAGCCTAAGGAGTTTGGTACTGCTCGATAAATGCTGCTTCGCATCGTCTGGAATACAACGCGAAGCAGCCTTTCAGCGACGCAACGAAGACAAGTGAGACTCTTCGAAAAGTCGATTGAAGTCGAGTAGTTTTTTTAGGAGGCGCGGAGATTCAAGGAAGCGAACTCGAGGAAGTTCGGTGGAGATCGAACTCTCTACGAAGCGACAACGACGATTCTTCGCGTCAGATCATCATCACTGGAGGACGTACTGTGGCCAAGAAGAAAGCTGCTAAGAAGGCTGCGAAGAAGGCCGCTGCTCCAAAGAAGAAGGCCAAGAAGAAGTAAGGCCTGACCTCTTTGGTGCGCACGCCGCCCTATGGCGGTGAATCTGGACCATAACGAGAAAGAGCCACCGGAACCTGTGTTTCGGTGGCTCTATGTTTTTCACGCCGACCCGGTTTTTCACGCTGTTTCACGCCTGGTGCTTTGTCAAAGCCAGGTCTTGGGGTTGGCACTCTGTAGAACGGACTTCCAAGTCCGTTGCAAGACGTGTGTTTGCGACGGACTAAAAGGCGGCAATCGTGGGCGATCCCGGGGGCCGCTCGTTTCAACGACGGCCGGCTTTGCGATCCTCGACCGGCTCGGCCTTGTCCCATTTTGCCACCCGTTCCTCGGCGCTCGGCTCGGTCAACGGACGCACAATACGAAATCCGACCCCCTGTGCGTCGGTTAAGTACCAGATGCTCTTCGGAATCTGGGGGTCCTGTTTTTTCCAATCGGCGATCGACTTGACGCGCGCGGCGATGCGCAACAACTGCGGTTCATCCTGCCAGGATCCGCCGCGCGTTACACGGCCCCATTCCTTGGTCGGCGGAAGCAGCGGGTTTTCGGCCACTCGCCCCAATGCGGCGGCGTAAAAGTCGGTCGAATGTTGATCCAGCACCCATTCGGCCACGTTGCCATGCATATCGTGCAATCCCCAGGGATTCGGCTTCTTCTTGCCGACCGGATGGTAACGCTCGTCGCTGTTGTCCAGGAACCAGCCGTAATCGCCGAGCTTCTCCACGTCGTTACCGTACGAATATGCCATCTTACCGCCGGCTCGACATGCGTATTCCCATTCTGCCTCCGTAGGTAGTCGATAGTATCGGCCTGTCTTGGCCGAAAGCCAGTCGCAGAAGACGCGGGCGCCGGTTTGCGTCATACTGATCGCGGGGTAACCGCGTTTCCCCATGCCAAACGACATGTCGGTATACGGTTGCGTCGGCTGGGAGATCTGGAATTCGTCCGCCGCCTTGTCCCGATCATTCGGATCGCGTTTGGCATTGCGGCGCCTTGCAATGTCCAGATCAAACATCCAGACTTCGAAAGCCTCCCAGGTAATCTCGTACTTACTCATCCAGAACGGCGAAATCTTGACCTCATGCTGCGGTCCCTCATCCTCCGTGCGACCATCCTCGGACTCCGGGCTGCCCATCAAGAAGGTGCCGCCAGGAATCGGCAGCATGTCGATTTTGGCGTCGGTATGCTCGATCAACTCCGCATAGACCTTCATCTCCTCGGCGGTTCGAGCCACCGCCTCCTCGATTGGCAGTGTGGGCCGGTCCGCGGACGTGGCAACGTTGGCGCAAAACCCAATGGCACAAAACCCTGTAACGCAAAGCACAATGGCGCGAAGCGTCATGGCGGTGGTCTCGACCGGGGCTGCGGCGGAGCCACGGATCGCGTAATTCGTCGGGAACGGAATCGTTGAAAGTCGCATGCAAGAATTCCTTGGTTTTTGGCGAGCGCGGATTCTATCAGCGGTCCTGGTCGCAACCATGCCGGAATCGAAACGGTGGGAAATTGGCTCAGAGGACAGCAGGTAACTGCAATTGGAGTCCGATTGCCGATACGATGGAATCTATCTTAACTTCGCGGGGGAGGGCTTGGCGAGTGGGGCGGATTCTGGCGGTTTTTGTGGCACTTTGCCTGCCGGCGCAAGTCGGACTTGGCCTGCCGGCAGATTGTGCGGGGGACGACCCCGCTCCTGCCACCGCTTTGCAGGTCGCGCAGGTTCATATGGGTTCGAAGTTCACGATCGTGGTCCACGCGACCGATCGTGAGCGGGCGGCGCGAGCAATCGACCTCGCGTTCGAGCGGATCCATCGACTGGATCTCGTCATGAGCGACTACCTCGACGAGAGCGAATTGAGCCGGCTGAGCGCCTCCAGCGGCTCGGCGACGCGGATCGCCGTCAGTGACGATCTCTGGCCGCCCCTGGCGACGGCACAACTGGTCAGTGGCTGGACCCGGGGAGCATTTGATATTACCGCCGGGCCGCTGACCACACTCTGGCGCCGCGCGCGACGCGAACGCCGA
Organism: Planctomycetota bacterium; assembly: GCA_016872775.1. GTDB lineage: Bacteria > Planctomycetota > Planctomycetia > Pirellulales > Pirellulaceae > VGZA01. The sequence continues at coordinate 157,798 of VGZA01000004.1, forward strand.
CTTGCCGAACCCCAGACGCTGGACCGGGCCAGGGCGTCGGTTGGCTATCGACACCTGCTGCTGCGCTACGAGGACAGGACGGCGGAACTTCAGCGTCCGGGAATGCGATTGGACCTGGGCGCGATCGGCCAAGGCTACGCAGCCGATGAAGCGTTGCGAGTCTTACGAGAATCGGGTTTCGCGCAGGCGCTGGTCAACGCCAGCGGGGACATCGCGATCGGCGAGCCACCGCCAGGGGCCACCGGCTGGAAGATCGCCGTCCCTGCCGTCGATCGGAACGGGCAGACCGAACCGGTCGTGATGCTGCTCGCCCGTTGCGCCGTGTCAACGTCGGGCGATGCGTTCCAGGCCGTGGAGATTGACGGCCGTCGCTACTCGCATATCGTCGACCCGACGACCGGTCTGGGTGTTTCCCACTCGGCAGCCGCCACCGTGATCGCCGACCGTTGCATCCTGGCCGACGCGCTGGCCACCGCCGCCTGCGTTATGCCGGGCGAGGCCGCCGTGCAACTCGGGGATCGCCTGGGACTGGCGATTCGTGTCATCGCGCGCGACGGGGAAAAGCACCTCGCGATGCAGACGCAGCGTTTCGGCTGGCCTTGAACCACGCGACCTGCTCTTGCGTCCACGTGCCAACTATGATACTCAGCCGTTCTATCCAGGGACGGACCGATGTTGCTGAAGCAAAAAAGCCGCGTGAATTCGCGCCGGCCCCGCGCACCCATGCCTGCCCGGAACCGCCGGCGGCCACCGGCACTGCTTCAGGCCCTGCCTGTGGCCCTCTTGCTGCTCGGCTTCAGCGGTTGCCTGTCCCATCCAACTCTGGGGCGACGGGACTTCTATCGCACCTCCCCGGAACTGGTGGCGCTCACCGTTCCCGTTGTCGAACGGGGCGAGCCCCGCCCGATCATCGACGGAATCGGCTGGGTCGTTGGAATCCCGTCCAAGATCATCCTCTGGGACCGGCGGGTCGACAATCACCGTATTTCACCGATCACCGAGGAGGCGGTCGTCCAGTACCTCGAATTGAACGAACTGGACTCGGTCAAAGTGCGGCTCAACCAGTACGCACCGCTCGACGAATGGAGCCGGCTCCGCGCCAATACCAGCGTCGGCTGGGGATGGCGATATACGGCGGGTACACTCGGTTGGCTCTACGACACCATCGTACCCGGCAGGATTTTTGGCGGCGATCATTACAACCCGTTTACCAACACCATCCACATCTATTCCGATCTGCCCGCGGTCGTCCTGCACGAGGCAGGACATGCCAAGGATTTCGCGCAACGAGAATATAAAGGCACCTACGCCGTGCTCTACGCTCTGCCGTTCGTCCCACTGTGGCACGAAGCGATCGCCACCCGCGACGCACTGGCGTACCTGCGCGACTTCGGCACCGTCGCGGAAGAGCAGGAGGCGTACCGGATTCTCTACCCCGCATACGGCACCTACGTCGGCAGTGCCGCCGCCGACCTGCTGCCATGGAACGGCGGACTGGTGTTCGCCGCGGCCGTCATTCCAGGCCACGTCGTCGGCCGCATCCGCGCTGCCCAGGTCGACGCCGAACGCACGGCGCATGCCACAGCGTGGTTGGGGCTTCCGGCCGCAACGGAGGACGATTGAGCCGGGAGATTCGGCGGCAGGGCGAAACAAGTTATGCAGGATGGGCGAAACAAGTTTCGTATTACGGGCGAAACGAGTTTCGTGCTACGAAACGGTCGAGCAGATAGATGCCGGTGAAGAGGCGTGCGTCGACTTTGGTGCCGTTTTCAACGCGGTCCCGCAGCCAAGTGTCGAGTTCCGCGCGACGGATTTCATGGACCTTGATGTTCTCGCCATCCACGCCGCCACCCTCGGATCGGCGTTTTAGGCCCGTTGCCAGACAGAACGTAACAAACTCGTCCGTCAATCCGGCCGAGCAGGTCCCGGAAAAAACGCGCGTCACCTGTTGAGCATCGTAACCGGTTTCCTCGAGCAGCTCGCGCCGCGCCGCCGCTTCGATCGGCTCGCCTCGAAAGGCCGCTTCGTCACCAACAATGCCGGCGGGGAACTCGATCACGTTCGCATGGACGGGGACGCGGTACTGTTCAACGAGCACCAGACTGCCGTCCGACTTGCAAGGAACGATCACGACGGCGTCGGCCGAATGGGTGCGCTGCGCGTACTCCCACTTCCCTTCGCGCACCAGACGCAAGAAACGGCCCTCCGCCAGTATTTCCCGGGATGTCGACTCGTTTATCGTCATCGGGATCCCGCGCGGTCCGAAGCAAAGTCGAGCCGCATCTGGGGGTCGCGCCGCTCGGCACCCGGATTCAGTTCCTTGTAGAGCAAGCTTGGCTGGATGTCCTGGTTGTTCTGGTACTTGCTTTGGTATTCCGTGATGCTGCCCGTGATTTCATGATAGATAATCTGGCAGATCGCGATGCCGGGGTAGATTCGGATCGGCTGCACGGCGAACATCTCCAACGTCCAGTAGCCGTTGAAGCCCACATCGCCAAACCCGGCCGTCACGTGCACAAACAGCCCCAGCCGACCGATCGAGGAACGGCCTTCGATCATCGGGACCAGGTTATGCGTTTCCGTGCGCTCGACCGTCCGGCCGAGGTAGAGCTGGTTCGGTTGCAGCACCAGTCCCGTTTCCGGGATCGTCAGCCGCCGCACCCGGTTCGGCTGGCGCATGTCAAGCACGACTTCCTCGTAGACCAGAACCTCGGCATGCAATGTGAGGTTGTAACTGTTTGGATTCAGCATCGATTCCTGGAACGGATCGATCAGAATCTCCTGGCCGACGCGCCGGCGGATCTCGTTTCCGGAAAGGATCATATTCGCTGCCTCCCTCAAAGTAACGTGCCGCGGCTATCGCGGCTTGACCCCGATGCGCGGGCAATCGTCCGCCAACGCGCAACTTTCACAAAGTGGTCGCAAGGCCTTGCACGTTCGCCGGCCGTGATAGATGACGCGGTGCGAAAACCCGATCCATTCCGACTCCGGCAATAACGCCATCAGCTCCCGCTCGATCTTCTCGGGTGTTTTCTCCCTGGTGAGACCGAGCCGCTGGCTGATGCGGGATACATGCGTGTCGACGACCACGCCGGACGCAATGCCGAATGCCGTTCCGAGCACCACATTGGCGGTCTTCCGCCCCACGCCGGGCAATTGCACGAGTTCCTCCATGGAATTCGGTACCTGGCCCCCGTAACGGGAAACCAGCTGCTGGCAACAGGCTTTGATGTTGCGAGCCTTATTGCGGAAAAAGCCGGTACTCTGGATTTCCTTTTCCAGCGTTTTCAACGGCAGATCGGCCAGATCGGCAGCGGCAGGATATTTCGCGAACAATGTTTGCGTGACCTTGTTGACCCGTTCGTCCGTGCATTGGGCCGACAGGATCGTCGCAATCAGCAGCTGGAACGGATTTTCGTGCCGCAGAGCGCATTCCGCAATCGGGAACTCAGCGTGCAGTCCCGAGAGGATGCGCCCGACCTCACGCTTCAATCGACGAACGGCAGCCACTGCGATGCGTCCCCCTTAGTGCCGATTTTGCAAGGTTCGTCCTGCAAAGCGCGGTGTGGAGTTGCGATTGTCGCGGACAGTGCGCAGGGGTGTCAAGTACTGGATTGATCGCCGCGGCGGGACTATATTCTGCGCATCCAAATTCCCACAGGAGTGATGTTCCATGGCCGATTCGTTTCCCCCCCGCGCGCACCAATCGCCTTTCCGAGCCAGTCTTCTTTATCGACTGGGCTCGCTGCATCGATTGGGCTTGCTACATAAATTGGGCTTGCTGTGCGGGTTGCTTGCCGCGGGCGCACTCGCCCGCTCTGTGGCTGCCTGGAGCGCCGCCCCCAGTTCCGGGGCGGAGATGACCAACGCCGCCCAAGCCTGGCTCGCCGCGCTGGATGATCAGCAGCGCTCCACCGCCCTGATGGAATACGCCTCGCCGGCCCGACTGGACTGGCACTTCATTCCCAAAGCGTCGCGGAAAGGTCTGCAGATACGCGACATGAATATGGGACAACGTGAATTGGCGCGAAAACTCTTGAAGACCGGACTGAGCCAGATCGGGTACGACAAGGCAACGAAGATCATGGAGGTCGAAAACCTGCTCAAGGAACTGGAAAAGAACAAGACCAACACGCCGCTCCGCGATCCCTACCGATACTATTTCACCCTGTTCGGTAAGCCAGACGCCAAAGAACGCTGGGGCCTGAGTATCGAGGGCCACCATATGTCGTTCAATTTCGTCATCGAAAACTCGAAAGTGATCTCCTCGACGCCCCACATGTTCGGCGCCAACCCGGCAACAATGAAAGGCGAAGAACTGATCGGATTCAAGCCTGGCATGCGTCTGCTGGCAGGCGAAGAATCGCTGGCGTTCGACCTGTTGAAGTCGCTGACACCGGAACAACGAACCGTGGCGATCATCGCCGAAAAGGCGCTGGAGGAAGTGCGCTCGGCCGGCCAGCCCCAACCGCCGACCGATGCGCCGGTTGGATTGTCCGCGCAAAAACTTGCGACCGAACAACGGGCGATCCTGCAGTCATTGCTCGCAGTCTACGCGGGAAACCTGGCCGACGATGTCGCTCGGGAAAAACTGGCGGAGATCGAAAAGTCCGGATTGCCGAATGTGTGGTTCGCCTGGGCAGGTGCCGACCGACCCGGTGTCGGCCATTACTACCGGATCCAGGGCCCCACCTTCCTGATTGAATTTGTGAACACCCAGCCCGACGCAGCCGGCAATCCGGCAAACCATATTCATTGCACCTGGCGCGACGTCCGCGGCGACTTCGCGATTCCGATCGGCAAATAAGGTCCGACGATGGCCCAATCCGACCGGGAAAGGTGGGACGCCAACTATCGGGCCGGTTCCCACCACGAACACCAGCCATCGGCGGTGCTGGTCGGCTTACTTCCCTACTTCGCCGCTCCCGGTCGGGCGCTCGATATCGGTGGCGGCCTGGGGCGGCATGCAATCTGGTTGGCCGAACAAGGCTGGAAAGTCACGCTGGTCGATGTTTCGGAAGTCGGCCTGGCGATCGCTCGTGAGCGCAGCGCCAACCGCAGCGTGATCCTGGACTTCGTCGAACGGGATCTGGAAACAGAGCCACTGCCGGGCGCAAACTGGGACCTGTTGCTCTGCTTTCATTTCTTGCATCGCCCGATCGTTCAATCCGCCCGCCGCTATCTTGCTCCGGGCGGCCGGCTGGTGGTCGTCCAGCCGACGATAACGAACTTGGAGCGAAATGCCCGGCCACCGTCGCGGTTCCTGCTGCAACCGGGCGAGTTGCACGCGTTGATCACCGACCTCCACCTGCTGCATTACCAGGAAGCATGGACAAGCGAGGACCGTCACGAAGCAATCCTGGTCGCAGAGCGTTCGACCGCGGAGGACCATTACCGCGGAGGACGGAGTATTTTTACCGCGGAGAGCACGGAGAGCGCGGAGATCTTTTAGAGGAAGAGCAACAGAGAATAATGAACAAAGAAAAGAGTACTTCCGGCAATCGCCTGTTTTCTATTTTTCCAGTCCTTTCTCCGCGCTCGCCGCGTTCTCCGCGGTAGCGCTATTCCGCGGTAGCGATCTTCTGCGGTAGCAACAATTCGTTCCAGGTGGCGACCCACTCCGACCAGCGTACGGATTTGTCGCGGAGCAGGATCGGAATCTCGGGCAGCCGAACGTTCGCGACGTCGATTTCGCCAGATTGGGGCCGCCCCGACGGATCCTTGTCACCTGACAACGGCACGTGCTGCTGGACTTGCACCGATTCGGTCGGATAGACGATCAATCCCGTGTCGCTGTAGCTGAACCATCGGAAATCGATGCCGATGAACTGTTGCAGGCGATTTTCGAGCAATTCAACCGCTCCGGCTTGCAACAACCCCACCATCGCCACGGCAAAGCGGCGCGTATCTTCCGCATTCAGCTGCCGTAGCCAATCGGGCATTGTAAACGACGCCACCAGCCAATGCCCGTGATTCTCGAAGCGCACCAAAAGCGGAGGACCGATGTCGGCGCTGCGCCGCAACACAAACTCAATGCGGCTGTTGGCAACTCGCACCTCCCCGCAATGCAGACTAAAGGTGTCGCTGAAGCCGCCCTCTTCGAGCAGCGAACAGAATTCGCGATCGACAAATCGGCGAACCTGCCGTTCGAGGTTCTTCCTTCGAGCCCGGCAGGCATTGACCGCATTCCAGTTGCCTGTGCGCTGCGATTTGCGGAGCACATGCCGCAGTCGATTGAACAGCTTTGGCGCGGTACCCGAATGCACGCCAGGTCGCAACAGGCGCACCAGCGATTCCCCATGATCGCCGATCCGAATCGGCAGCAGTTTGGAGGAACGATTCGAGTCATACAGCCGCCAGTTTTCCTTGAGTTCCCAGACCAGGAACCCGAACAGGCCGGGCATTAGAAACACCGTTACGCCGGCAAAGGCGTTCGCAAGGAATCGGCCCAAGAAAGGTTCAAACGGGACCGCAAGGTATTCGGTGAGTACGATCGACCAGGGCAACATGATCTTGTGCGACACCGTGACCACCGGGAAGTGCTTGATCGGGTTGATCTGCGGTTCGACGAGCAGGGTAACATAGATGCGAATCACATAGGTCACGGCAAACCAGACGACGCTCATCGCCGCCTTGTAGGCCACCGATAGCCGGGAGTCACCGGCCCGGAACCGCAGCCATTCGTCGACGGCGTAGAGCACGCGTTCCAGATTCTCCATCAGGCGGTGAAATACGTCCGCGACCCATTGGAAAACCGCTCCGAAAATCCGCATTCGCACGTCGTGCCAGGTTCGAGCAACAACATCAGTGACCCATTCGTCCGCATACCGGCCCAGCGGCGAATTCAAGAACAGATTCGTGCCCAGAAATACGTTCAGCGTGGCGTCGAAA
>VGZA01000005.1 GCA_016872775.1 Planctomycetota bacterium
GGCGGGAGGCGGGATACGATCGGCAAAGTCTAGCAGAAACGGGGCGGCATTTGAACGATTTCCCGGCGTGTGGTAGGCTCGTAACGCTGGAAAATTTCGGATTCGGAAGCGACGGGGCAGGCCTCCGCCGCTTTCGGCCCGCTTGAGGAACCGCATCCTTCCGCCGAAAAGCGAGGACTCGCGACATGCTACGTATTACCGATCATGGCACGGCACACACCTGCGATGGCATTCATCGGCGGGATTTTCTGGAAATCGGCAGCCTCGGCGCCCTTGGGCTAACGCTGCCGCAGCTGCTCGCGGCGAAGGCCAGGGCCGCCGATTCGACCTCGCAACCCGATGACGGCCGGTCGGCCATAATGATCTTTAACCTTGGCGCGCCTAGTCAAATCGACACGTTTGATCCGAAACCCGAAGCTGCCGCGGAGATTCGCGGCCCCTTCCAGCCGATCTCGACCCGCTCCGCCGATATCCGACTTACCGAAATCCTCCCGCACCACGCCCGCCACGCAGACAAGTTTTCGCTGGTGCGCAGCTGTTTCCACACGGCCGCCGCCGTGCACGACACCGGGCACCAGATGCTGCAGACAGGACGGTTGTTTACCGGCGGACTGAATACCCCGCATGTCGGCTGCGCGTTGGCCTATCTCAAAGGTCGCCGGTCCGATTTGCCGCCGCACGTCATCCTTCCCGAACCGATGGGGCGCACCGGCGGCAACCTGCCGCATGGCCAGGACGCCGGTTTCCTCGGAAAGGCCTTCGACCCGCTGGCACTGATGGCCGACCCCTCGAAACCGAATTTCAAAGTCCCCGACCTGTTGCCCCCGGAACAGATTGGCGATGTGCGCCTGGACCGCCGCCGGAAGCTGAAATCGCTGGTCGAGGAGTCGATGCAGCGTTTCGAGTCAAGTCAGAATGCGAAGTTGTTGGAGAGTAATTTCGAAACGGCTTACCGCATCATGACCAGCCCCCAGGCGCGCGACGCATTCGACTTGTCGAAGGAGCCAACGGCAGTTCGCGAAAAATACGGGATGAATCGGTTTGGCCAATGCTGTTTGCTGGCGCGGAGGCTGATCGAAGCCGGGGTGCGATTCGTGACGATCAATACATTCATCACCGTCTTTGACGAAATCACCTGGGACATTCACGGCTCGAAACCGTTCACCTCGATCGAAGGAATGAAGAACATCGTCGCGCCGATGTACGATCAGGCCTATGGTGCTCTGCTGGAAGAACTGCACGAACGGGGAATGCTGGAGAAAACTCTGGTCTGCAATCTGGCGGAGTTTGGTCGCACTCCGCGGGTCAATCCGGCCGGCGGACGCGATCATTGGCCACAGTGTTTTACCTGCTACTTTGCCGGCGGCGGCGTCCAGGGTGGTCGGGTGGTCGGCCGCAGCGACCCGATCGGCGGCTATCCCGCGGAGCGGCCCGTCGATCCGGCCGAAGTCGTCGCCACAATCTACCACGCACTCGGCATCGACCTGGAGACAACGTTGTCCGGTCCCGCGGGGCGCCCCTTCCCCGTCGTCGATTTTGGCAAACACGAAATCAAGGAACTGTTCCAGGCATGACTCCTCGAAAATTTTCCGCGCCGCCAGCGCCTGTTTGGACCGCTGCTCTACGAGTTGTCTTGACAGCGATCGCAACGCTCGCTGCCTGCGACTTGACCGGAACCGGATTCGCCGCCGCGCCGAATGACGGCTTGCGCATTCTCCCCGGCGATTTTGCGCTCGCGCATCCCGAAGCCCGGCAGCGAATCGTTGTCGAGCAATTACGAGGAGAACAGTATGCCGGCGAGATCCGTGAAGGTTGCCAGATCCAGAGCAGCGATGAACGGGTCGTCAAGGTTGAATCCCGCGTGGCGATTCCCGTGGGCAATGGAACGGCCACGATTGTCGCGCGCGAAGGACAGCGGCAAGCCTCGGTTACAGTTACCGTCTCCGGGCAGGAGAACGAACATTTTTGGAGTTTTCGCAATCATGTCGAATCGGTTCTTTCGAAATGTGGCTGCAACAGCGGCGCATGCCATGGAGCCCGGGCGGGCAAAAACGGGTTTCGATTGACCTTGTTTGGATTCGATCTGGACGCCGATTACTCGTACCTCACGCGGCAAGCGATCGGGCGCCGGATCGTTCCTGATGACCCCGGCCGAAGCCTGCTGCTGACCAAACCGACCGGCACCATCCCGCACAAGGGCGGAATCCGCTTCGAACCCGATTCGCTCGAGTACCGTGTCTTGGCGGAATGGATCGCCTCCGGCGCGCCAGGACCACGCCCGGATGACCGCGTGATCGAACGGCTTGAGGTTTTTCCCAAATACTCACAACAGCAACCCGGCGGGCGGCAGCAGTTGCTCGTTCAAGCCCATTTCAGCGATGGCTACGTCGAGGACGTGACGCGCTGGGTGAAGTACACCACCGTCAACAGTTCCGTGGCTTCGGTCAGCGATGCGGGAGAAGTTCAGATCACCGGCTCGGGCGAAGGGGGCGTCAAAGTCTGGTACTTGAACTTGAGCGAGCTGGCCTTTCTCAGCGTGCCTTACCCGGGGACGGTGCCCTCGGAGACCTATTCGCGGGCCGACCGCAGTACGTTTCTTGATGAACATGTGGTGCGAAAACTGCAGAGTCTGAACCTGCCGCCCGCGGCCCGCGCGGACGACGCGACATTCCTACGCCGAGCGTTCCTGGATACGGCCGGAATCCTGCCGACCGTTGAGGAAACGGTGCGCTTTCTGAACGATAACGATCCGGATAAGCGCGAACGGCTCGTCGAGTCGCTGTTGGCGCGGCCGGAGTTCGTCGACTACTGGACCTACCGCTGGTCCGATCTGTTGCTGATCACCGGCGACCGACTCCGTCCCAAGGCGGTCGAGACTTATTATCAGTGGTTGCGGGCAAAAGTCGCGGCCAACACTCCCTGGGACCAGTTGGTGCGGGAAATTATCACCGCCAACGGCAGCACCCATGAATACGGCCCCGCGAACTTCTTCGCGCTGCATCAGGATCCGGAGACGATGGCGGAGACCACCGCACAGGCCTTCCTGGGACTCTCGATCAATTGTGCCCGCTGTCACAACCATCCTTTAGAAAAATGGACCAACGATCAGTATTACGGATTCGCCAATCTCTTCTCGCGCGTACGCAGCAAAGGCTGGGGCGGCGATTATCGATCTGGCGACGGACTGCGCGTCGTCTTCGCGGATACGCAAGGTGAACTGCTGCAACCGAGCAAGGGCAAACCCCAATCCCCTCGACCGCTCGACGGTCAGCCGATTCCGTTCGAACGCACCTCGGATCGCCGGATCGAACTCGCGGATTGGTTGACATCGCCCTCCAACCCGTATTTTGCTCGATCGATCGCCAACCGCATCTGGGCGAACTTCTTCGGAGTTGGACTCGTCGAGAAAGTCGATGACATGCGCGTTACCAACCCCGCAAGCAACGAAGAACTGTTGGCGGCGGCCAGTCGGTACCTGATCGACCATCAATTCGATCTGAAGGAACTGATGCGCGCGATTCTCAACTCGGCGACCTATCAGCGGTCCAGCGAAGCGCTGCCAGGAAATGCCTCCGACGATCGTTTCTACTCGCGATACTACCCTCGCCGACTGAAAGCGGAGATTCTGCTGGACGCGATGAGCGCGGCGACGGGCGTGCCAACCGAATTCAAGAACTCCGAGAACAAACCGTTCAGCGCCGAAACGCGAGCCTTGCAATTGCCGGATGCCAGTGTCGACTCGTACTTCCTCAAAACCTTCGGACGTCCGGAACGACTGATCACCTGCGACTGCGAACGGAGCGACGAACCGAGCATGCCGCAGGTGTTGCATCTGTTGAACGGGTCGACGCTGAACAACAAACTCCAGGCGCCGACGGGTCGCATCCCCACATGGCTCGAGTCCGCGGCCGGTCCGGAATCGATCGTCAAAGATCTCTACCTGGCGGCGTTGTCCCGATATCCAACGCCCGAAGAGGAGACGCGACTGACGAGCGTCCTGTCCAGCGTCTCGACAGACCCTGCCCATGCCAACGATCGACGACAGTTGCTCGAGGATCTGGTCTGGAGCGTGCTCAGCAGCCGTGAATTCCTGTTCAATCATTGACCGGACTCCGTGGCTGGAACCGCCAATAATCCAAGCGAGGGCATCCGTCATGCGGTATTTTCGAGCGATAATTCTTGCGGTCTTCATGGCGGGATTCGCCGCCGCGTCGGTGGCGCAGGAGAAGGTTGCGGTCGACTTTACCAACGACGTCATGCCGATCCTGCGCAAGTACTGCGCAGGGTGCCACAACGACACCGATGCCGAGGGACAATTATCGCTGGAGAGCCATCGCTCGCTGAGCCGCGGTGGCAAACGCGGTGCGGCCCTCGTTCCGGGAAGCAGCGTTAACAGCCGCCTGCTGCGCGTCTTGACCGGAAAGACGGAACCGAAGATGCCGCCCAAGGACAACGAGGCGCCCAGTGAACGGGAGATCGCTGTTCTGGCAGCCTGGATCGACGCCGGAGCGGCTGGCCCGACCGGCACGACCGCCGATCCGACTCGATTAATCGTTCCCAAGATCAAACTTCGCGTCCCGGCGCCGCGAGCCGTACGATCCGCGGCGCTTTCTGGCAACGGAGAATTGCTGGCAGTTGCCTATTTCCATGAAATCGAACTGTTGCGCAACAAGGATAATTCGGTTGCGCATCGATTTGCAACCGAACGCGGCAATCTCAATTCGGTGTCGTTCTCCGGCGACGGACGGTTCCTGGTCTCTGCCGGCGGTGAACCGGGCTTGATCGGAGAAGTCCGGATCTGGGACCTGCGCAGCGGTCAATTGGAACGGGAATTTCTTGGCCATCGCGACAGCTTATATGCGGCGCGACTCAGCCCCGACGGCCGGTTGTTGGCGACCGGGGGATACGATCAGCGTATCAAGATCTGGGATCGAGCGAGCGGCCAGGAAATGCGTACGCTCGACGGCCACAACGGCCCGGTCTTCGATCTCGCGTTCCATCCGCGCGGCGATATTCTTGCCAGCGCCAGCGGCGACCGTACCGTGAAGCTATGGGATCTTTCCAGCGGTGCGAGACTCGACACGCTGAATCAGTCGTTGCAGGAACTGTACTGCGTTGCTTTCGCGCCGGACGGGCGATCGGTGGCGGCCGGAGGTGTCGACAACAGAATCCGAGTCTGGACCGTCAGTGATTCGGCCAAGGAAGGCAGCAACCCTCTGCGTTTTTCGCAGTTTGCGCATGAGTTGCCCGTGATTCGTATCGCCTACTCGCGGGACGGCCGCACTCTGGCGTCGTCAGGGGAAGATCGAATGGTCAAGATCTGGGATGCCGAATCGATGGAAATCCGCGCGACGCTGCCGCCGCAGCCCGACTGGCCGGTCGGGTTGGCTTTAGACCCGTCCGGTGGCAGTGCATTTGTCGGGCGACTGGACGGTACGGCGGAACAGTACCAGTTTTCGGCGGAACCGCGCGCCGCTTCCGAACAGCCGCTACCTGCTCCCGAAGTCCCACCCTGTATCGATTACGGCCCCCAGCCGCCGCTGGATCAATTGCCTTCGCTGACGGAATCGGAGCCGAACGATACCGCGGCATCCGCCGGCGAGATGCCACTTCCCGGGATCGCGCGGGGGAAGATCTGGTCGCGGCAGCCAGGCACGGTCGACGCCGACTGGTATCGATTCCAGGCGCGCCAAGGTGACCAGTGGATATTCGAAACGAATGCCGCGCAGAAGAAGTCGCCGGTCGATACGAAAATCGAGATTCTCTCCGCGGCGGGCGTTCCCGTTCCGAGGTTGATGTTGCGCGCGGTGCGAGATTCCGAGGTCGAATTCCGCAGCATGGACTCGAATCAGCGCGGCGTCCGGTTGAAAAACTGGGAGGAGATGTACTTGAACGAATATGTGTATATCGAAGGAGAAGTTATCAAGCATTTCCAGCAACGGCGTGGACCGGACGCGGACTCGCAGTTCTATCCGGAAAACGGCAACCGCTTCAGCTTCTTCGAAACCAGCGCGCGAGCCCACGCATTAGGACACCCCAGTTATGTCGTCGTGCCCTATCCCGTGGGAACAACTCTGCCCAACAACGGCCTGCCGACGTTCTTATTGAACTACGAAAATGATGATGACGGGCAACGCAAGTTGGGAAAAGACTCGCGAGTGACGTTTGTCGCGCCGGCCGACGGAGTCTATTGCGCTCGCGTCACAGATGTCCGTGGCGCATCGGGCGAGGATTACGATTATGAACTGATCGCGCGGCGGCCGACACCCGGATTTCGAGTGAGCCTCAATCCGCGCAATCCCACGATCAACGTCGGTGGCGGAAAATCGTTTACCGTCAAAGCCGACCGCGTCGATAAGTTTATGGGCCCGATTCGCATCGACATCCTTGACCTCCCGCCCGGCTATACAGTGACTTCACCGATCGTCATTCAGGCCGGACTCTACGAGGCAAAAGGGGTGCTCAGTGCGCTGCCGAGTGCCGCGGCACCGGACGAAGCTGCGAGCAAGGCCGTCCGCATCGCCGCGACTGCAGATATCGCCGGAAAGCAAATCGCGCAGGAAGTCGAATCACTCGGAACGATCCAACAGGCCGCGCAAGCGAAGCTGCGTGTCTTCCTGGAAGTCGACCCCGCGAATCCCGACTCCGTTCCCGCAGCGGCGGCCGCAGAACCGCTGGCTGCCCCTCAGCCGGCGCAGGTGTCGATCGTTCCCGGACGTCGCACCACTTGCAAGATTCGCATTGAACGCTTTGGATTCGAGGACCGCGTGCAGTTGGAGATCGAGAACCTGCCCCATGGTGTCATCGTGGACGACATCGGATTGAACGGGATCTTGATCCCCGAGGGGCAAACCGAGCGGATTATTTTTCTCAACAGCGAACCTTGGGTTCCGCAGACCTCGCGGCCGTTCTTCGCCGTCGCCAAGGCCGAAGGCGACCAGGCCTCCCTGCCAATGGTGCTGCATGTCGCGCCAAGGAATTAGCAGAACCAGTCGCCGTCGCCCTGCCCGCTACTGATTTCGATGTCCGCACCCTTATCGACCGGCGAGAAACTCGCCTACGGCGGGGTTCGATTTGCGGCGCCAGATCGCGCCATCGAGCAGATAGTGCGTCAACTGCGGCACGGCCAGTAACGGGACGAGCCAAACTCGGAGATCAATCTGCCAGGCGGTGCCGAACAGCCATGGTCTTTCGTGCCAGACTCCGCGATCCCAAAGATACTCCTCCGCGTATGCCAGGCACCAGACCGCGGCGAGAAACCAGTACCAATGTGAGAAAAGCGAATGACGTTTGCGGGCGATCTTGTCGACAGTTGACGCGGATTCGGCTGCTGCGACACACCGATCGCTTTCTCGCTCGTGAACCTGAAATCGGTGCACAAGCACCATATACGGTATGCCGTGAATCAGCACGTTGGTGACCATGAATGCGTAGTCGGAGTTCAGCGCCACAATCCCCAGAAACCAGCAGACGGCCGTACTGCCGACGACCAGATCCTTTCCAGGGTTCCAGCGGCGATGTTGCACGCCAAGTTGCAGGCTGCGAAGCAAGTAGGCGGACAGGAAGCAGGCGTAGAGCGGTGCCGTGAGGGTTCCGACCCACCCAGGGAGTGCGACGAAGTCATGCGATCGGAACCACCAGAAGGCGCGCGGCAATTGGCTATGCCACCAGAGCAGTGGCCAGATGGTCGCCGAGTAGATGGCGAGCGTGTCGATCCAGCGGGTGGTCGATGTTCGATCGCCACTTCGGGATCGATAGATTGCGACCCAGCCCGCCTGTTGCCGCACGAAGTGGAATACAGCCAGGTAGGCCATGCAGCGCCAGAAGACCGATTCGCTTTCGGAGTAGACACAGGCGGCCAGCAGCCAGGCGAGAGCCGGCGTCGATCCATACAGCCACGGTCGGCGTCGCAGTTCACCCGGCGCGAAGTAGACGCGAAATCCGGTGGCCCAGACATGCGCCACATCGACAAGCAGGATCGAGCCGATCCAGGTCCATTCCGGTGAGTCGCTGTCGAGCCAGCCCGCGATCGCGCCGAGCAAGACCAGGGCCAGCGCAAGCGCCGCGCTGCCGCCGAACGCCCCTAGGTCGACGTTTCGGGAAAACAGCCAGCGACTTGAAACGATCGGGGCGGAACTGCGCGAAAGAGCGGCGACGGGGCTGGCAGGTGCGTTGGTCACGGGACGCGCTCCCGCTGCTGGTCGGCAATCTCGCGCGCGGCCCGGCAGCCATGCGCAAACGCCTCCTCGAACAACGCAATCCCGCTCAGATCGGTATGCGCGAACTGAATATTGCCAAAACGCTCCTGGCAGCGCGCGCGCGCCGTGCCAAACCGAAATCCGGGAACCGGCCGGATCATCGCATGTCCCCAATGCATGACGTCCAGCCGAACGATCAGCGGTCGGAGGTCCGAGTGCGCGATTTCCAGGTCGCGAAGCACGACGTCAACGCAGGCATTCCAGTCGCACGATTCCAGCCATTCCCGACCTTCGCTGGGGGTAAATTCGCACAACGGCCGATAGTAGGTCAGCACGGTCGGACCATGATCGCGTCCCGACTGATGGGTAGCGACGACGTAACCCAATCCTTGTCCGTCGCGGATCACATTGTCCCAGGCAACGGGAAACGAATGTTCCACCGGCCGATCGCGGAGATGCAAGTTTGCGACAAGCCAGGGAGCGTACGTGAACTGGCGCACCGCGTCTCCCCGCTCGCGGTCGTAATTTTCGATGATGCGGCGGGCGATAAACTGCGGTCCGGCGAAAATCGCATGGCGGGCGCGCCACCCCCGGAGAATTCCGTCGGCGGCGCTGCGCGCGACCACTTCCACACCGTCGAACGGTCCCTCGGGCATCGATCCAGGCTTCAACGATGCCGCTTCGTCGACGCCGCCTCCATTCCCGCCGCTTGTTGCTGACTTCGCCGGTCGCATCGCGGTGACGAGCATGCCGGTCCTGGCCCGGTTCCCCAACTGATCTGCGAAAAAGCGTACCAGCCGGCCGTTTCCCTCGGGCCATGTCAAGAGCGGCTGCGGCGATTCGCCGGGATTCCGGATTCGCGATGCGAAGTAGAACAGCCCGGCCCAGGCGCTCGTCTGATCCAGGGTTGTGCCGTAGTCGTCGCGACAGGCGTATTCGATCTCCCAGCGGACGAACGGGGAGTGGAATCGACGTTGTTCCATCCACTCGGTCATGCTGATCGCATCCAATGCCGCGACTTTCGGATCGTCCGAGCCTCGATCGCTGGGCAGAACAAAAGCCCGCCGTCCCTGAGGATCGCGCCAAGCCACCCACGCATCGACCTCGATACGAAAGCGATCCCACTCACCTCGCTCCCGGTCGCTCACGTCGGAGGGCAACAGGTCCTCATGCCACTGACCGTCGTAAAACAGTCGCTCCTCCGGATCGCGGCAGAGTTGTTCTTCCGCATAGACCGCCGAGCCGTCCGCGTCGAACTGTTCGATCGCGCCGGCTTCGTGCAGAAGCCGCAGCAGCTCGATGTTCTCCGGCATGGGGGTCGGCAGGTAGTGTGCGCCCCAGGGGTAGGCGCTGACGTCGGAACGTCCGCCGCGCGAGGTTCCTCCCAGCGCCTCCTCCAACTCCAGCAGCACGAAGTCACGCAGGCCCAGCTTGTCGAGTGTCCAGGCGCTGGCCAGTCCCGCCACGCCCCCGCCAACAATGACGACGTCGACGGTGTGCCACTCCGCAACCGGTTCGTCCAAACGGCGATCGCCGCGCAGTTCGTGGCCGCGGTCGCGCGCGGCGCCGATGATCGCGCCGGGAAACGAGAACGGTCCGACACGAGAACCACATCCCGAGCATGCGGCCGTACCGGCAATGGCCGATGCCTTCAACATCCGGCGGCGTGTCCAACGTTCGGAAGACATTACATCTCTCTCTGCCTGGACTTTGCGCAGCCCCGGTGGCGGCGGGCTCTGCACGAGCGAACCGACGCTTTACTTCCAGCGAGCCCACTCCGACTCGTAGTACCGCACCAGGATCTGGTTGTTCCAGCGATTCGGTTCGACCTCGAGTCTTCGCATGTCGAGTGGAAGTTCAAAAAGCCCTTGCAGTCCGGAGTTGTCCAGAAATTTCAACTGCGACGCAACCCGTTCGTCGAGCCGCCAGTTCGATACCGTACCCAAATCCCGGCGTGCGGCCAGCACGAAACCCCATTCGCCGAACGACGGAACACTGGCGCGGTAGGGCCAGGTATGCAAACCGGCGTTCTCCAGCGTCTTTACGACGCACCAGAACGATCGCGGTGCGCTCAACGGGGATGTGCACTGAACCGCCACCACTCCATCCGGAGCAAGGCAACGTAACAGCCGTCGATAGAAGGTCGTGGTATACAACTTGCCGACGGCGAAACTGCTCGGATCGGGGAAGTCAATGATCACCAGATCGTATTTGCGGTCGACCTGTTCCAGCCAGATCAGCGCATCTTCATGAATCACGCGCAACCGTCGGTCGCCGAACGCGTCGGCATTGAGCGTTCGCAACAGCGGCAATCCGCTGCCCAGTTCGGTCATCGCGGGATCGATGTCGACCAGTGTAGCCGACTCGACATCAGGATAGCGAAAGATCTCGCGCAGCGCCAATCCGTCTCCACCGCCCAGCACGAGCACATGCCGGCGATCGATCGCCGCGCTGAATGCCGGATGCACCAGTGCCTCGTGATAACGGTACTCGTCGGCCGAATGAAACTGCAGATTGCCGTTCAGAAAGAGATGAAAATCGGACTCGCTGCGCGTGACGACAATCCGCTGGTACTGCGACGTTCGCGCGAATACCACGGGATTGCCGAACTGCTGTTCCTCGGCGAGGTCGGTGAACAGGTCGGCCTTGATGATCCCGGCGACAAGTAAGCCGATGACCAGAAACGCCCGTCCCTGCAATCCTCCAACCCGCCGCGGCAGCAGGGGACGCAGCAGGTGGGTACCCCACAAAGCGACAAGCGCATTGAGCAGTCCCACGACGAACGACGTGCGCACGAGCCCCAGCTGCGGCACGAGGAACAACGGGAATAGCAACGATGCGGCCAGCGCGCCGATATAGTCGAATGCCAGGACGCGCGAGACCAGATCGCGAAAATCGAGGTGTTCTTTGAGGATCCGCATCAGCAGAGGCAATTCCAATCCCACCAGCGTGCCGATCAAGGTGACCACCGAAAACAGCGCGAAGTGGAAACCGCGCAGATATCCGAACGCCAGGAACAGGACGGGTGCCGAGCAACCTCCGACCAGAGCGACCGCCAATTCCACTTCGACAAATACGCGCGCCGGCGATCCGACGATGAATCCGGAGAGCCACGCGCCAATACCGAGCGCGAACAGATAGAATCCGATCACCAGCGAAAACTGCGTGACCGAGTCGCCCAGAACATAACTCGCCAGCGTGCCCGCCAACAGCTCGTAGACCAGTCCGCAGGACGCGATGATCAGCACGTTGATATACAGCAGAAAAAGCGGCGCACGGTCGAGCCTCAATGGCTCACCCTTGCCCCACCCCGCTTGTTCCAGGGCTGGTTGCACTGGCTGAACGATGGCCATCTCCCCGCCTTATCCTTGGATCGCGGCGGCGATGATGATCGAAATGCCAATCAACAGCGCCCCGACAATGATCCCCATCGCCGTGTTCTGGTCTTCGAGGATCTCTTTTCGGAAGGAATAGGGTGAAAATTTGTCGATCACCCAGATGCAGACCATCAACACCAGAACACCGATCCCTGAGAATACCACCGCCGCGATGATATGCTTCAACAGCGAAACGATCCCCATCAAATCGCCATCTCCGTCCACGGCGGCCAATGCGACCATCGCCGACGATAGCGCTTGCTGCACTACGGATCCCATATTACTTGCCTCCTCCCCAACCCCAGATTCCACTTGAACCCCTCACGCCACTGCTGCCGGTACTGCTTTGCGATGATCCCGACGAACCGGTCGAGAATCGCCAGCCACGAGCCAGCGCCGTGCTCAGTCCCAACGCCAGGACCAATCCATAGGTCACAAACAATTTCTTGACCATCACCTTGATTACTCCGCGAATTCGCTGTCGGCCCAACGACTCTGCTCGAACGAACGGGCATGCAGCCAGAGCGCGCCGGGGAAAAACGAGAGGCAGGCGATCGCGATCACCGTCCACTCGTGTCCGACCGGATGTTTGACAATCAGGCTGATCACCAGGTCAATTGCGATGAAGATCGCGAGCCACGCCAGCCACAAGAGATACACGGGCCCGTAGGTCGGAGCCGGCTGGTTGGGCGCGACGCCGAAACCTCGCGGTAACCGACCAAGCTTGAACGCCGCCTCGACCTGTTCGTGCGCCAGATAGGTCCCCAGGGAAGCGATCCGCTCGACAAAGCGAGTCTTTTGCCAGTCATCGGAACCCGAATAGCTCACTTGTGCCTCAGCTTCCGGCGTATACTCCAGCG
Source organism: Planctomycetota bacterium (assembly GCA_016872775.1). Taxonomy (GTDB): domain Bacteria; phylum Planctomycetota; class Planctomycetia; order Pirellulales; family Pirellulaceae; genus VGZA01. The sequence continues at coordinate 12,436 of VGZA01000005.1, forward strand.
TGATCATGCGTGGTGGAGCGATAAAGTCCTCGGCGAGCACCGTCTCGCCCAGCGAGACCTTCCAGTAGAACTCGCCCAGCACATAGACCACGCGGGCCCAGGCGCGTTGGAAAATGCGGAACCGGGTCCCTTTCCATTTCAGAATGTTCCCCGGCGTAATTTCATCGGTGGGAATCGGTTCGACGAAACTCCAATGGCGATCGCTGTGCACCAGCCAGCGGAAGCCGGTGGCCGCCTCGTACAAGAGGAACTCGTCCCAGGTGTATTGCTTGTCGAAGTAGACAGATCGTCGCACGAATCCGATCACGACATATTTGACGCCGGACAGCACTCCTTCCGAGCCGATGGGAATGATCGGTTTGATTTCGGACGAGAGCGTCTTCAGGAACTTCAGGTTGCCTTGTTCGATGTCGAGCAGCGAGGAACAGTAGGGGCAGGTAACCCGTTGTGCGGCGTCAGGTGCCCTCAGTTCGAGTGCGCCGCCGCACTGCGGGCAGCTTACGCCCGTTCCCGAAATGGCGACCGATTCCCGATCGCGGTCCTCCGCGTCGTCGATACCCAGTTCCGACAGGGATACCTCGCGTCCGCGGTACAGCGTGACCTCATCACCTTCGTAGACCAGCGTACCGAATCGGTTGTCGGGTCCGGAGAGATCCGCGAATCGGTGTTCGCAACCTGGGCGTGCGTCGAACGGAATTTCGCCTTCCGCGGCGAGCAGCGCCGCGGTGTTGAACTCGTTGACCGTGAACATGAGGTGATCGCGGAGTTGCACGGGAGCGCCTACGGAAAGTTCGCTCCAGGTCGGAATCCGCATGTGACTGTTAATTTTCCGTTCTTGGGTCAGGAATCGTTTGCCCTGGGCTTCCGCAATCCAGCACCATCGGTCGCCTGGAAATGCCGCGTACCACTCGTCCCAGATCCCGCCCGCCGGATGCCGATACTGTACGTGACCGACAATCTCGAACGGATGATCGCGATATCGTCCCGTCTTCCCCAATCGCAGCACCGAATCGGTGGCCACGATCGCGGCCACGCGACCATGGTCTTCCAGCTTGCGATCTCCTCGCGCGACCACGGAACTGCAGGAAGGACAGATCGTGACCAGCGAGGCGCTGACACGGAATTCGACGGGGCTGCCGCAGGATGGGCAGGGCGCTTCAATCGATTTCATTCCGCATGCTCCCCGGCGGCAAGGACCACAAGTCGTCGTCGCCCACAGCCGCCCCGGTTGCGGATTCGAGCAGCAAACCGCGAGGGACGCGGCGAACGCGCACCTGCTTCGCACCGAGGCTTTCGGCCAATTCCGCCGACCATTGCCAGCGCGGTCGCGGCCGGCAGCAATAGAGATTGAACGTCGCGAGACGTAGTTCCGGGAATGTATGGCAAGTCAGATGCGATTCGGTCAGCAGATACAGTCCAGTGACACCGCCCGGAAACGGGAATTGGTGCCACTGCGGCTCGCCGACAATCTGAAGGGCGAGCTCTTCGACAATTTTCTTACAGACGGCGCGCACCGACCGCATCTCCGCTAGCAGTTCCGCGCAGCAACCCTCCGCATCGACGATCAATTCCTCACCCGCGTACATGCGAGAAGTTTAGCAAACCGGACATCCGCCGCCAATCAACCCGAGCGGGATTCGAGATTCGGAAGAGTCGCGTTGCGGTGACGCGATGTAGCGACCAGCCTAACCTATCATCGTGGCTGGCGGCGGGAGCCAGACCAACCCATTCCTGCACAGGTCGACCGCATGGATAATTTGTTGGGGATTCTTTGCGTCTTGAAGATCGTTCTTGTGGTCGTCATGTTTGTCGGCCATCTGCTCTGGTTGTTAATGGCGTCGATCGCGCGGCACCTGACGCTGGCCGGCAATGCCGCCCTGTGGGTGCTCTTTCATGAATCGGAAACACTACAGTTCGCCAGCCATCCACAATTCTGGTTGATCCCCCCTGCTGTTTCGGTGCTGGTCGCGGGCCAATTTCATCGCAACCGGCTCTCGCCAACACAACTCGCTGGGATCCGCTACGGCTGCATGATGCTGATCTACCTGTCGTCGACCAGCAAAGTGTTCTTTGTCAGCGCCGGAAAATCGATCGCGGCACCGATCATACTCGCCCTGCTGTCGCTCGCCGGTGTCGTCACCGGCATCGCGTTGCGCGTGCGAGCCTTCTTGTATCTCGGGACCGGCTTCGTGTTCCTGTCGGTTTTCAGCATGGTCTGGAATGCCTACCAGAATATCCGGCATGTCGGAATCTGGTGGGCGATTTGTATCGCGCTGGGGATCGCCATCCTGGCACTGTATGGCATGTTCGAAATGAAGAAGGAGAATATCCGGGCGCTCATCGAACGGCTTCGGCGGTCGGAACAGTGACTTCGGCACCCACGGCGATGCTGCCGCTGGAAAGCGGAATCCCATTCTGACCGAAAAGGACTCCGAGCGTGGGGTGCTGGCGATAACGGGCCAGCGTCGCCAGCGGCTCCTTACCTCGTTCGGTCGTCGTCTGATCCACCGTGGTGATCGTACAACGCGCGCACGGCTTCACCAGCCGAATTTCCAATTCGCCAACGCGAATCGCCGGCCAACCGTCTTCGGTATATGCCTCACAACCGTCAATCACGATGTTGGGACGAAAGCGGTCCATCGCCAGGTGACCGCCGATCCGCTGATTAAGTTCGTGCAGCGAGGCACGCGTCGTTACCAGAAGCGGAAAACCATCACTGAACGACACGCGATCGGCGGGCGTTACGGCGTACCGTGGGTCCACACGACGCGGATGTTCCTCCGCGAACCGCACCAACCGGCAGGGGAGCGACAGGTATTCGGTGAACCACTCGGCGACCGTTCGGCCTTGATCGATCGCCTGGCAGTTGTCGTCCCAGATCGTGACTTCGAGTTTCTCATTCGCGGCGGATGCGGTGGTTTGCGGCGTGAAGGAAATATCCGACAGGCCGGGTGCGGATAGTGCGATCGAATCGCCGGCGATCGTCGGCTGCACGAGGGCGAGCTTGGGGTATTCGCGTTGAGTAAGAAACTGGCCCTGCCAGTCGACAAGCATGAACAGGCGATCGTGGATCAGTCCACGAGGCTCGACTTGGCTCGATCGAACTGACGTGCCACGACACGACTTGATCGGGTAGACCGTAAGTTCGGCGATTTGGAGCATTGCCCTCGACCTTCCATCGTTGACGTCCGATTTCTAGAATACTATCGCACGCGATGCTATCCCGCCAACCGACCATTCACGAGGAATTCAAGATGCTTCACTTGCCTGGCCAATCGTATCGGCTGTGTGACGGGCGAACCCGCCGCGGTTTTCTGCGGGCAGGATTTCTTGGTCTGAGCGGTCTGACGTTGAGCGACTTGTTGCGTGTCGAAGCCTCCCCTTCCGCGACGCCCAATGCCTCGCGCCGATCTATCATCCTGATCTGGCAACATGGAGGCCCTTCGCAGCTGGAAACTTTCGACATGAAACCGACGGCCCCGATCGAGTATCGTGGTCCGTACGAACCGATCGATTCATCGCTTCCCGGCCTGCAAGTCTCGGAGAAAATGCCGTTTCACGCCCGGATCATGCATCACACTTCCGTGATCCGCAGCTTCACGCACGGCAACGGCGACCATTGGGCCGCTGCGCATTGGATCTTGACCGGTTACCTCGGCGCGACCGGTAACGATCGTCCGGCGCGGAAACCGTCGGCATGCGCGATCACTTCGCATCTGCTTGGTCCCACACGCCGTGGCGCTCCGGCATCCGTGAACTTCAACGACGGCGGATTTGGCTACCACGGCGCCTCTTACCTCGGAGTCGCACATAATCCGATTCGTGTCGGCGAATTCAGCTACGGCAACGAGGCCGGCCGGATGCCGACCGCCGAGGCCAGCAGTTTTCAATTGATCGACGGAATGACCAGCGATCGTCTGGGGAACCGGCTAAGCATGACGCGGCAATTTGACGAGTTGCGTCGGCAGGTCGACGCCTCGGGACAACACGCGGGCATGGATCGAATGAGCCAACAGGCGGTCGATATCCTGCTTTCCGGCCGCACGCGTGAGGCATTCGACGTTTCCAGCGAGTCGGCCACGACCCGCGACGCGTACGGTCCCGGTTGGGGCGAACAAGCGCTGATGGCGCGTCGGCTCATCGAAGCCGGCGTTCGTTTCGTGACTTTAAACACGGGTTACTGGGACGACCACGGCAACATCAAAGGCGCCTTGGACGACAAGTTGCCTCGACACGATCGGGCCGTCGGCGTATTGATCGCGGACCTCGCCGAGCGGGGAATGCTCGACGACACCCTCGTTGTCACCGCTGGCGAATTTGGCCGTACGCCGCGGATCAACCCTGGCGCGGGGCGCGACCATTGGCCGCAGGCACAAAGCGTACTGGTGGCCGGAGGTGGAACTCGACCGGGCCAGGTAATTGGAGCAACCAATGACAAAGCCGAGTATCCGACCGCGAGGCCGATTTCCCCCAACGACTTCACCGCCATCATTTACCGCTCGCTGGGCATCTCGCCGGAGCACACCATCAATGACCACTCGGGACGCCCCACGAAACTGTTGCCCGGGGGAACGGCACCGGCGGAACTTTTTTAGCCGCCTTGCCATGCGGCGCGGCCGCGGGTCCCGACGGCAACGCTGGCGATCGGCCTGCCTGACGATCGGCGCCGTGCTGATCGTCGCGATCGGTGCCAGCTGTGCCACGGCTCTCGCCGGCGGCGACGGCGACGACAACGCATCGATCGAACGCATTCTCGATCGCCTTTCATCGCCAGTCCTTGAGGCATCGGAAGCCGCAAGCATGCTGCCGCGATTCGTGAACGAGAATCTGCCAGAACCGCAGCCCCCCGACTCTTACGAGGTTTGGTGCCGTGAGCTTCCCGCGCTGCGCCAGAAGGTACGGGAGCATCTCGGCATTGACGATCTGCTTCCCGCCGGTTGGCCGCTGAACCTGCAGCATCGCGGCACGCTGCTTCGCGACGGCTATCGCATCGAAAAACTGACGTACGAAAGCTACCCGGGCCAGGCGGTGCCGGCGCTGCTCTATCTTCCTGAGCCATCGCCGGGCAACAGCACCCCGCGGCGCATGCCGGCCATTGTGTCGATCGCCGGCCATGTCTACGGAGCGGGAAAAAGCGCGGAATTTCTCCAGATCAGAAACGTCAACCTCGTCCGACGCGGCTGTGTCGTGCTGGCCTACGACTACATCGACTGCGGCGAACGCAACACCGGCCCCGATGCCCGCAATGGCCAGCCGTACGGCGGAGGCAACGACCACGGAATCAAACTCTTTTCCTACACGCGGAGGAATCCCACCGGCCTGGAGGTCCTGGATGGGATCCGCGCGATCGACCTGCTCGTCCAGCGCGACGACGTCGACCCGGAGCGGATCGGTTTCACTGGCGAATCGGGCGGTGGGAATTCGACCTACTGGGTCGCCGCAATCGACCCGCGCGTGCGGCTGGCGGTACCGGTCAGTTGCCTGACAACTTTTGATTACTGGATTCGAATGAACCGTAACTGGGACTGGCATCAAAGGCCCTGGGGCATCCGCCGCCATACCGATATTGGCGGACTGATGGCGATGCATGCGCCGCGACCACTCGTAGCGATCAGCAGCCTGCGCGGCAGCGACGACGAGGAATTTCCATGGACGGAGGCCGAGAAATCGGCCGCGTACAGCCGGCGCGTCTACGAATTGGCCGACAGCGGCGCGGCGTTCGTCCACTTGGAATCGACGACCGGACATGGCTACCAGCGCGACAAACGAGAGATCCTCTACGAGGCGGTCGAGAAGTGGCTCGATCCCCCCAGCCCGTTGGGACGCGAGGAACGCGGCGTCGATATCGAGTCATTCGACGACCTGCAATGCCTGGATGGCCGCCCGAATCTGACGCATTTCGAGATTTATCAGGGATGGCTTCGCGATCTGCCCGGGCGATTGCCGGACGACACGGACGATTGGGAGCGAGCCGCAAGAAGATTTCTCGCCGAACGGCTGGGCGAATCGGCCGGGCCGGAAGGCGCGATTCCCGATGCGCCGCGCCCGATGCGCGTGGAGCAAGTGCGTCGCGAGACTCACGGAAAGTGGACGATGACCTGGCTGCGTTGCACCCTTGAGGAACCTCTGGTGCTGCCGGCGCTGAGGATCACCTCCGCTGACGCGCGCCAAGACCTGGTCGTCATACCCGGTCGCGATCCGGCGCGTGTGGCACGCGCGCTGCGGGATCGATGCGACGTCCTGACGTTCGATCCGCGTGGCACCGGCGAATTGCGCGGCGGCGAGGGGATGTTACGCAACTGGAGTTGGTTCTTCGGACGCCCGCTCGTCGCGCAACAGGCACGGGACCTGCGCGGCATGATCGCTCAAGCCAGACAGGAACGGCCGGGTGCAAAAGTCCGCGTGTCGGCTTCCGAAACGTTCGCTCTGCCAGCGCTGCTTGCGGCCGCCAGTCAATTCGATGCTGACCTGGAATTGGATTCACCGCTGGGATACGATTCGTTTCGTGATTTGATCCAGCGGTACGGCGACCGGGCGCTGGCCGACCTGCCGGGTTTGTTCCAATTCCTTGATGTGCGAGATTTACAGAGGTTCGCCCGCAGCCGCGGTGGTTGAAATTGAACCGGACGGGAGCTTCCTCGAGCCATGCACCTGATCTATCAGTCGTTGTTCGAAGAGATGCGGCGGATTTATCGCATGCCGCGAGATATGGGGCGATTCCGGGTTTACCTCGCGACCATGACCGATGCGAGCCAGGAAGATCTCGCCTTCCCACCGTTGGTCCTGATCAACCCGATGGCACGCGAACACCTGCTGGATTACGTCGAGTCACTGATTGCCATGGACGCCGACGAGATCGTGCGATCGGCGATCAACGAATCCGCAGCGGACGTGCAGGACGTCCCCGATTCGTTTTCCATGTCGTTGGTGGTCATGGACGACCTCAAGGGAGGCTGGACGAACCGCTATTCTTACGAGTTGAACGGCCGACGCATGCCCAATCCGCGCAACCTTCCGCCTCGACAAAGGGACCGTTTCTGGGTTACCGGCGTTCTCTGGAGCAGCGAGCCGCCGCAGGCGGCAGCCGTGCGCCGGGCCGCCCTGCAATCGATCTATCGCACCTATTACGTAGTGAAACATGGTACGGCCCGGACGCTCGGCGAGATCCTGCGGCAGGACGGCTGGGTCCTGCGAAAAGCGGACTACGAATTTCCTCGTCTGGATCCCGCCAGCCGCACTCGTACGTGCGAGGTTCTTGAACTCTGTGCCGACTGCGACGACGTCGGAACACTGATCGAGTGCCTCTTCGGCGCTGAGGCGGCCGCGACGCTCGGCTACTCCGGATGGGGTCTGGCACCTTGGGCCGGAGTCTCACTGGCAACCGAGAATGCATCCGCCTGAATTCAGCCTGCGTTCACAGCACTGCCGCTGCCCGCGCCATAGCATTATCATAGGGCGACGCAACGACACCTATGTCGGGATTGTCGGCATTGTCCTTCAGCAGCCAGCGCTCTTCGATCTTTTTTGCGTAATATGCTCCGAGGAGGCGATTGATCGATGCGAAATGAAGTCAGGAACTACTCGGAATGAGCAGCCTGGTCGTGGGCCGGTTAGCGCCGTCGCCGACGGGGGCGCTGCACCTGGGTAACGCGCGGACGTTTCTGCTGGCCTGGTTGTCGGTCCGGTCCCGGGCCGGGCGGCTAATCCTGCGAATCGAAGATTTGGACGGACCGCGGGTCAAGCCTGAAGCAACCCGAACACTGATACACGACCTGCGCTGGCTGGGGCTCGATTGGGACGACGGTCCGGACGTCGGGGGACCGAACGGGCCGTATGTTCAGACGGAGCGAACCGAACGGTATCAACGGGCGGTCGAGCAACTCAACGCGGCCGGCCAGCTTTACCCTTGTGTCTGCTCGCGTACCGACATCCAAAACGCGGCGTCGGCGCCCCATCCGGGTGAAGATGGCCCGCGCTATCCTGGAACCTGCCAGGGTCGATTTGAGGACGGAGCGGCGGCGACGCGGTTCGCCGGTCGGGAACCGGCCTGGCGCGTGCGAGTCCCTGCCGAGGAGATCACGTTTTGCGACGAGTTGCTCGGGAATGTCTCGATGGATGTCAGCCGGCTGGCGGGTGATTTCGTCGTGCAGAAGAACAATGGCACACCCGCGTACCAGCTGGCCGTCGTCGTGGACGATGCGGCGATGGGGGTCAATGAAGTCGTGCGTGGCGACGACCTGTTGTCGTCGACGCCGCGGCAGATCGTGCTGCAACGGTATCTCGAACTTCCTCGTCCTGCCTACTACCACGTTCCTTTGGTGATCGGCCCCGACGGGCTCCGGCTGGCGAAGCGGCATGGCGACACGCGGCTCAGTGCGTTTCGCGACGCGGGTATCGAAGCGCACCGGGTTGTCGGGCTGCTGGCTCACTGGTGCGGCCTGGCCGCACCCGGCGAATCGCTGACGCCACAGCAGCTGTTGCCGCGTTTCGACTGGCGACGATTGCCGCTTTCACCAGTCGTCTGCGATCGTCAACGGGCATTGGAGCAATTGTAGCAGCGCACCGGCTGACGCCGCCCCCTCCAAGCCGCCGCAGGTTACGGAAGCCGGTGGCCGATTCCGGTGCAAAACGGGCGGGGGTGTGGCGGGTGCTTCCAGCGCTGGAAACACCAGCCACGCCAGGGTCTAACTCCGACGTTGTGGGGGCTTCCAGCCCCCGCAGAATGAACGCTGGATCAAGATTCTCTGGGGCTGGAAGCCCCAGCCACGCCGGCAGAGCTGCGGAATGAGGCGATCCGTTACGGTCGAACACGAGGCAATTGGGGTTGGTCTGCCCGTATCCGCTCGATAGAATCCCGCACCGCCAGGCGGCGGACGAGGGCAGGACCACGCGCGGAGGCGCGCGACGATCGAAGCCAGTGGATCGGGAGTTCGAAATGCGGATATGGCTGGTCACAATCGGCGAGCCGGTACCGGTTGGCGAGGCCCTCGGGGATCGGCCCCATCGGGCCGGAGCGTTGGCCCGCTATCTATCGGACCAGGGTCATGACGTGACCTGGTGGACGTCGACATTCGATCATTTTCGCAAGCGGCACTGGAGTCTGCGCGATACGCTCCTGGAGCCTCAGCCGAATCTGCGCATTCGACTGCTCCACGGTGGCGGATATTCGCGTAACGTGTCTTGGGCGCGAATCCGCGATCATCAGCGGATTGCGGCCAGGTTCGCGCGGCAATGCCGAACGGTTGCTCGGCCCGATCTGATTGTCGCTTCACTGCCGTCGCTGGAACTTTGTGACGAATCGGTACGATTCGGACGAGAGACCGATGTTCCGGTTCTCTTGGACATGCGCGACATGTGGCCCGACATCTTTCTCGATCTGGCACCCGGTCCCTTGCGACCGCTGGCAGCGCTGGCGCTGGGACATTTTTTCCGATTGGGTCGCAGAGCATGCGCCGGCGCTTCCGCGATCATGGGTGTCACCGAATCGTTCGTCGAGTGGGGAGTCAATAAGGCGGCTCGGCAACGTACCGCCTGGGATCGCAGCTTTCCGTTTGGTTATCAGCGCGGCGCCGTTACGGAATCGGCACTGGCTGCCGCGGCACGGACTTGGGACGCGCGCGGGATCGATTCGGTACGCACTCCCTGGGTCGCCTGCTTCTTTGGAACGTTTGGCCGGCAGCTCGATCTGACAACCGTTCTGGCCGCCGCGCAGATTCTGCAGAGCAAGAACAGCCCGATCCATTTTGTACTTTGCGGAACCGGTGATCGGTGGAACGATTATCGCCGTCAAGCGGAGGGACTTGCCAACGTCACGATGCCGGGCTGGGTCGATGCCGCCGCGATTCAGACGCTGATGGCCCGTTCCCACGTCGGTCTCGACCCATTGCCGCAACGGTTTGATTTTCTCGGACATATCAACAACAAAGCAGTCGAATACCTCAGCGCCGGACTACCGGTGATTTCATCGCCCGATCGCGGCACCCTGGCCGAACTGTTGGCGGAGCACCAGGCAGGCGGAAGCTATCGGTTCGGCGACCCGGGGGCGCTTGTTGCCGTTCTGGAACGACTCCAAGCCGATCCCGCACGGCGGAACCGAATGGCCGACAGCGCCTTGCACCTGTTTGAAGAACGATTCGAAGCAAACCGCGTACATGCGGCCATGGAAAACTATTTCATTGAGCTTGCGTTCAGAACGGGGCAGACGCCGGCGAGGGAATTGAGTTTGACATGAGCCGACGTTCGTTCGCCTGCATACCGATCCTGTTTGCTTCGGCCGTTTTCAGCGGCTGCGCGCCCACAGGGGTCTTTCTTGCGACGCGTCCGGCGGATATCGATATCGGGGGCTGGGAACGACTACTGGTCCTGGAGTTCGACGCGGAACCGCAACCCCAGGCACCGGTCCATTCCGCGGTGGTACAGGCACTTTTTGAAAACGGCCACTACTCGTTGACCGATCCGGCCGATTTCGCGGCCGTGCGGCGCGATGCACCACAACGGGATCTGCTTTCCGCGGCCCGCATGCTGGAAGTCGACGCGGTGTTGATCGGAAGCGTCGCGGAATGGCGCGTCGCCGACCGATCGTCCACGGAAGCGGCCCCGTCGTCCTGGGGCGGATGGCTGGGGGGAAATCCGACACGCCGGGACCGTGACGAGTCGATCGTGGGGATAACTTACGAATTGCTCGACGTGCAATCGGGCGAGATTCGCGATCGGCGAACGAGCGTCCATCGATATCGGCATCACAACCGGCACGAACCCGCGCCGCCATCGGACAAAACGATGGACGATCTGACGCGCAGCTGCGCGAGCGACATCGTACGGGCAATCACGCCGCATCGCATTCCGGTGCAGGTGCGACTCGCACGTCAGTTCTACGGCCAGGGATTGGCGGAGTTGCGCGCCGGCAATGACGCGGCCCGATCCGGTGACTGGGCGGCGGCGGAAGCGTCCTGGGAACGTGCCGTGCAGCGAAGTCCCCGCAATCACGCGGCCCACTTCAATCTCGCACTCGCCGCCGAGGCCCGCGCAGACTACGCCTCGGCGTCGCGCCATCTCGATCAGGCGATCGAGCTCTTCGGCGATAGCCTCTACCAACAGTACCGCCGGCAACTAGTGCAGGACCGCGCTCAACACACGGCGGCGATTGCCCAGTCCCAGTCGCGGAATGTGCTGGCTGTCGCTCGACGGCAACTGCGCGAAGCGACACAGAACGTTGGATTTGATGCGCCCTATCCGCCGCCCTGAATCGTCGCTCGCGAGCAGAATTCGATCCCTGCTGGCGGCTCCGCCGGCAAATAGGCTCACGATCGCGGCTCAGCTCAGAATCCTGGCAAGCTCGGCACGCATTTCCTGTTCGATCCGACCGCGGAACACCATTGCCGCGAAAGGTATCTGCGCCTCGATGCGCGCCAGCTCCTGCAGCACGATCAGTTTGCCTTGGACCTGCAGTCCCAGGACCGCAAACGAATAGTGCAGGCAGTTCTCGATCCACTCGCCGCGAAGATTATCGACCTGCCCCTGGTAACGCTGTTGCACGCCGTCCAAGAACACCTTGAGTTTCTCCAGGGCTTGCTCCTGACCGAGCAGGTGCCGAACTTCGGTGGTTAATGCCGGCATGGTAATTAGTCCCGCATCCTGTCGCTGCGTTCATACGAGATACGATCGGCGGGATGCCACAACGGCAGTCCGGCCTGCACGCGCTGCGCGAGCACATCCAGTTTCTCTGTGGAACCGGGCAGCGCGTCGGTCGCGGAAAACCGCTCGGCTCGCGCCGCCTCGGGTTCATAAGTCCAAATCCCTTGTCGAATCGCTTCCAGGATCGAATGCGGCACGAAATCACCCCTGAGAAATGAACACCGATAATGAAAGATGAATACCGATTCGTGGTCGAGAGCCGATACGCAGAAGTCATGAAGACGCACCAGTATTAAGTCCGCGCAAGTGGCATGTCAAGCAACCGAGTTCCAATTGGCGGCGAATTCGCGAGAGTCGACCTCGGGCGTGTATCGATTAGGCGCAGGACCGTGAGTTTGCCGTAGGGGAATGTCGCGAAACGCGCGGAACGGGTTTTCAGTCGGCGCAACCTCGCCACGCCGTAGAAACGGGGGTGATCGAGCGCAGGAATTCGGCGAGATCCGCGACGCGCCGGCTGGAGATCGTCCCGGCGCGGTCACCGTCGCACGCGGCTCCGCGGACGGCGATCAGGTCGGGGCCAAGTTCCAATGCGCGACCAATTGTCGCGGCCGTCAGTGAGCCAGCCAGCACAAGCCCGCCGATGCGTCGTCGGATCGCCTCGCACCACTCGATTAGCTCCGCTTCCGACGCCCGATCGAACAAGGTTGCGCCGTTCTTATGGAAGGTGTCGATCAGGATCGTGCGAATGGACATGCGTTCCGCCGCGTCGATGATCTGGAGCGGATGCGGTGCCCCGGCAGCGGCCCAATCGGCGTAGATCACCCCGACCAACGCAACGTCCGACGGCAATCCGCCGCGGAGCGAGGCCCAGGCGTCGCACCAGTCGGCACGGGACTGGCAACCGGCCAATCCGACTTTGACGAACGCGGCGCCGGCAAGCGATTTGAGATCGATACCGTCCCTCTGGTGAAGTTCACCCAGCGCCACGCTGACCGGCAGAACTCGCCCGATCTGGCCGATGACGGCGCGCCAGACGTCGGAATCCGCCGCCCCCAAGGAACCTCGAAGAGGTTCTTTAACGTCGATGACCGCAGCGCCGCCGCGCAGTGCGGCATTGGCCTCGAGCGGACTGCGAACGCTGACCAACAATCCGGTCACGACGCCTCCCGTTGTTCGCGATGGACCTGGACAAGACGCTGGTTTATGCGTTGCAGCAGCGGACCGTTGATTGGCTCGCACCAGGTCCCGCGAATCACAATGTACCCGCCACACCATTGACCGAACGGCGAACGAATGTCCCGATGGTGGAATTCGCGTGCCGATTCCGCCAGACGGGTCACAATGTTCGCGGTCTGGGACCGTTTGCCTGCATTCTCTCCAGCCCCCGACGGGATATCGCTATCGCCTTGTCCCAGGAAGAAGCACTCGACATGCTCGATCGGAACAGGCTCCGGATGAATCGAATTGAGATAGACCAGCAGTTGACCATCCGCATAGGCCAGCCTGGGCGACCGCGCCAACTGCCAGACCGTGTACCCCGCGAAAGTCGAGGCAACGGCGATGCCCCCGGCCAGTCCGCTGATTGCCAGCCACCAGCCTCGATGGGGAATCAGTCCAATCACGACGATGCACGCCAACGCCAGGATCAGCGTGAGCAGCCCACAGGCCAACATCACGCGACGATTCGGTTTTAGCCAACATTCAGGCATGTGCGCGGGGGGGGATTTGCTAATTCTGAACCGTCGACTCGCCCCGATCGGTCGGCGATCGGTCCTGCGAGGTTGACGCCGGTCGGCAAATGCAGACTCCAACTGGGAGAACAGACAACCAGGCTGACCGGCGTCGACTATCTTAACATGAACCGGACAACCACGGCACCGGACAGCACCGCTCCGACAGCGCCGACCGGCTTTGTTCCTGCCAGGCCGTCGTCTGGCGTACGAGCCGGCGGATCGATAAGATGCACCCAGTTTGGAATTCAGTCTAGGACCAGTGCGGCGCAGTGCATTACGAATATATTGACAGCCAAACGGCTTTGCTCCAATTCTGCGACTCACTCGCCGCCGAACCGATGATCGCGTTCGACACCGAGTTCGTGTCGGAGGATACGTATCGCCCCGAATTGTGCCTGGTGCAGGTCGCCGCCGCGCGACATCTGGCGGTCATCGACCCTTACGCCGTGGAGGACCTCCGTCCTTTCTGGGCACTTCTGGCCCAGGGCCCTCACGAGACGATCGTCCACGCCGGCCGCGAGGAATTCCGGTTCTGTCGACTGGCGACGAACCGCCGGCCGCACGCGATGTTCGACGTGCAGATTGCGGCCGCGATTGTCGGGCTCGAATATCCGGCGTCCTACGGCTCCTTGTTACAACGGATCCTGGGCGAACAGCTGGAAAAAGGCGAGACACGCACCAACTGGCGGCAGCGACCACTCTCTGCCCGGCAATTGGAATATGCGCTGCAGGATGTGACCCACTTGTTGCCCCTTCGCCGGCGATTAGGCGAGCAGATGGACCGATCGGGGCGCACCGACTGGATGCGCAGCGAAATGGCCGACTGGCAGGAGGACGTGGAGCGCGCGGAGACCGCGGAGCGCTGGCGGCGGGTCTCCGGTATCTCCGGCCTCAGTGTGCGACAACTGGCGATCGTACGGGAGGTCTGGCACTGGCGGGATCAGACGGCGGCTCACCGCGACTGGCCGCCGAGACGCGTACTTCGGGATGACTTGATTGTGGAATTGGCGAAGCGGCAAACGGCGGACCCCAAACGGATCCGTGCCGTCCGCGGAATGGAGCGAGGAGATATCCAGCGGATCATGCCGGCACTCGTCGACTGCATCCAACGCGCGCTCGATCTGCCCGATCGGGAGTGCCCGGGGAAAGGCATGCGATCGAGCCGGCCGCAGCTGAGCGTCCTGGGTCAATTTCTCTATACCGCACTCGGCTGCATCTGCCGCGAAGCGAGTGTCGCGCCCAGCCTGGTCGGCACCGTCGAGGACCTGCGGGATCTGATCGCCTACCGCCTGGGGTTTGCGACCGACGAATCCGAACCGCCGCGACTGGCGCGTGGGTGGCGTGCCGGTGTGGTCGGAAAATCGATCGACGAATTTCTTGACGGAAAAATGGCGATCCGCGTCGACGATCCCCGCAACGAAGATCCTCTGAATTTCATCCGCATCGGCGACCACCCTGATTTGTAGGACGGACGCACAAACTACAGCTTCTGGTCCACCGCCAGCTTGTGGAAATAGTGCTCGACGTTCTCCTGGTTCTCGAGCAGCCAGTCGATATCCGGGATTCCATGCATCGCTTTGTGAATCGCTTTGGCGGTCGCGTCGCGATTGGTTTGAAACAGTACCGCAGGGTCGAACTTGGCCTCGACGATGCTTGGGTCGAGCCAGACGGAAACGATGATCCCCAGTTCGTCCGCGCGTTTCCGGGGAAGATCCCCGGCGCGCACCGCGTCCAGAACGCCATGCGCAATGGCCGCTTGGACCGTTCCCATCAGAATATTGGTGTACTTGTTGCTGTCGACCGTTACCTTGCTGACCATCAAGGTGGTGGGTCGGATTTGAACGTCGCTGTTAAGAATTGCGAAGACCTTTGTGTGCCCTTTGACTTGATTGCCGAGCAGATTTGCGATGGCGTAGCCGACGGGCCCGTCAAGTTCGCCGATCACGACTTCCGGTTCCGCGGCCGACCAGGCTTCTTCGGCTTCCACCAGGGCTTCTCCGGTGCGCATGCCGATCCGTCCCATGAATTTTTCGGTCTTCTTGCTCTTCGACTTTTTCTGTTTTGCCACGATCGATGCTCCCTTGGATTGGAAAGTTACCGCTGCGGAATTGCGGCAATGGACGATAGCGAGACTGAGAATGTAGTAGTTGCCCTGCGGCCGCGCGTCAAGGTGCGGCTCACCATAGTTGCAGCGATCGTTCGAGCAATCGGCAGAGTTCCTGCTCGCCGACGGCGCAAGGCGCTAGTTTCAGCAACCGCTGTTGCAGCAGAGCGCCTTCCGCCAACCTGGACAGGTCCGACTGGCTGTACCCCAGAGCGGCCAGCCCGTTGGGAAGGTCGTACCGCTTGATCAGAGCAATCAGTTCGTCGCGCAGCGCCTGGCCAAGATCGCGGTCGTGAACGTCGGGACCGCGGTAGCCGATCCAGCGCAGCACCTGAGCGTGCCGGGCGGTATCGCGCGGAGCCAGAAACTCAAAAACAGCCGGTGCCGTGAGAATGACCGAGACACCGTGAGGCACCATCGGATGGTCGACCTGATAATCGCGGGGAAGGTAATCGCGCACCAGACTGGCGATCGGATACGACATGGCGTGGCAAAGGTGCACACCGGCGTTACCGAATCCAATGCCCGCGTAGGCAGCCGCCAACAACATGTTTTCGCGCGCGGCCTGATCACCGCGATCGGCGACGAGTCTTGGCAGAAATTCGGTCACCATCTGGATCGACTTCTCCACCCAGACGTCACTGATCGGATTGGTTCCCTGATAATTCGGTCGCTGATCGGGTCGCGCGACCGCCGGACGGCGGTTATACGGCAACGCCGTGTACGATTCCACTGCGTGACAGAGCACATCCAGTCCCGTCGATGCGGCGACGGTGGCCGGCAGCGTGAGGATATTGTCGGGATCGAGGATCCCCAGGGTTGGTTTGAGAAACCGGTGGGCAATCCCCGTCTTCAACTGCCGCTCGGTGAGATCGCAGATGGCGACGCCGGTGGTTTCACTTCCGGTTCCGGATGTCGTGGGGATTGCGATCAGCGGCTTGAGCGGTCCCGGAACCGGCTGGCCCTCCCCCACAGGCGCGTTGACGTACTTCAGAAATGGCGCCGGGTAAGTGGCAAACAGGTTGGCCGCTTTCGCCGTGTCGATCGTCGATCCGCCGCCGATGGCGACGAATCCTTGATATGCCCCGCGCCCCGCCACTTCGATCGCCGCCGCAAACGACTCATAGCTTGGCTCGATGCGAATCGCGTCGAATACGTCGAATGCAACTCGCTCATCTACCAGCGATTGCCTCAGGCGATCAAATTGGGGTGTCGCCCGCAGCGATTGATCGACAAACACCAGCGCACGTTGGACACCAAGCAGTTTCAGTTCGGCCCCGACCTCGCCAGTCGTCCCCGGACCGAAGCGCAGTCGCGAGGTGGCAATCTCGAATGCCGTATCGAATGCCGATTCAGGTGCAGCGGCAGCCATAGCGCATCCTCGAGGAATAATGAGCGTTGATGGGACGACCCGATCGTCAAACCAAAGAGCGAACTATTACCGGACAATTCCAGGGCGTCGTCAACCGTCCCACCACGAAAAGGATCGGAATCGGCTTGCGTTCCTGGCCCGCAACCACACCCAGCGACTGGCCGGGATGGGCCCCGGAACGACCTTGACGGTATCTGTAGTTGGGACCTATATTTACGCTCATGAAGACGGAACGAAAACACGAACTGCAGACCAACGTGTTGGCCGACTGGTTGGGGCAGTATATTGAGCAAATTCGGCCCTACGGCAAGAACATCACCTTCGGAATCGGCTTGGCTCTGGTCGCCTGGATCGCGTTTGCTTTTATCCAGTACCAGCGATCGATCGCATCGGGAGCGACTTGGCGCGACTACTTCGCGGCGACGATGGAGCGAAACCCCGATCAGCGCAACAAGAAAATCGACGCTGTGGCGATGATGCATGCCGACCAGATACCGGGCTTGTGGGCCGTTCTGAACGCGGCGCAAGGAAAACTGTCCGCCGGGTGCGCGCGGCTGTTTACCGATCGCGAAATTGCAAGGAAAGAACTTTCCGACGCCAAAGAAGGGTTTCAGGAAGTTGCGGACAAGGCAAGCCAGCCCGATCTGCGCGTATTCGCAATGTATGGTATGGCGCAAACCTTGGAAGCGATGGGGGAATTGAAACAAGCGTCGGAGAAATTCCGGCAAGTCCATTCTGCCGCTCCAGAATCGGCTTTCGGCAAAGCCGCCAAAGTCCGCTCAGAGTTTCTGGTCAGTTCTTCGGTCGAGCAGTTTTACGATTGGTTCGGCAAACAGACGCCAGCCATCTTGCCGCCGTTCGGTAATCGCGACATCCTCCCGCCGGAATTTGGCGACCTGTCCGATCGCCCCGGTTCGAGGCCCGGGCTCGACGACCCATTTGGTGGCTTTGGCAAGGGATTGGAACCTCCCGAGGTTAAAGGCAAATCAGACGATAGCACGAAGCCTAAGACCGAGGAACCAGCTCCGACTGAAGATCCGGAATCGCCGGCGAACGCCGACCCCAAGCCGGACAATCCGCCGGAGCCCAGCAATCAGCCAAACCCGCCAAAAACCGACGCCGATCCCGAATAGTCGCAAGCCGTTCGACTGCCGGTGGCGGACTGCGGATCGAATAATGCCCCGCTGCAACGGTACCTCTTCGCTCTTACCGTCATGACTGATTCCAGCAACCCTGGCGCGACGACGCATGATCTCGTCGTGCAGTCCGACGAAGCGGGAGCAAGGCTGGACGCGTTTCTCGCGCAGCAATTTCCGCATTACAGCCGGGTCTTCCTTCGTAAGGTGATTCATGCCGGCGGTGTCGTCGTGAATGAAATGCAGGTGCGCGCCGCCTTTCGTTTGAAAGCCGGGAATCGAATTCAGATACGACTGCCTGACTTGCCCGTGGACGGCCCCGAACCGGAGGATATTCCGCTCGAAATCTTGTTCGAGGACGAACATCTTGCGGCGATCAACAAACCACCCCATATGGTCGTGCATCCTGCGCGGGGCAATTGGAAAGGGACGTTGACGGCGGCCTTGGCACATCACTTTCAGCAACTGAGTGACGCGGCGGGACCGGCACGGCCAGGTGTTGTTCATCGGCTCGATCGCGAGACCAGCGGTGTGATTGTGATCGCCAAAACCAATCGTGCCCATTTCGAACTCTCCTCCCAGTTCGAAAGCCGGGTGACGCAGAAAGAGTATCGGGCGATTGTCTGCGGTCACCCGGACCGCGACCGGGATCTGCTCGATCTGCCGATCGGAATCCATCCGTATCAGCGCGAAAAGATGGCGATACGAGCGGACCATTCGAGCAGTCGAGAGGCACAGACATTTTATGAGGTGCTTGAGCGGTTCTCCGGTTTTGCGTTCATGCGTCTGGTGCCTCGGACCGGCCGCACGCATCAGCTCCGCGTTCATCTCGCGCATATTCACTTGCCGGTACTCTGCGACCGGCAGTACGGCGGTCGCTGCGAAATCCGGCAAGCCGAACTGCGGGGTGATCGGGACGATACCGTGCTGCTGAGCCGCCAGGCCCTGCATGCCTACTCGCTGCGAATTCAGCACCCGATTACGAAGCTCCCACTTGAATTCGTCGCTCCGCTGCCGGACGATATGCAGCGTGTGTTGAGTGAATTGAGGCAATTCCGATCTCAAGTCGCGCGTTGAGGAAAGGACGAACATGGTTGTTCTACGGGCCGGACTGGCAGCGGTTTTGTTCGAGGTTCTACAGCTTGCAGGCACGGCGTTTGTTGCGGCGCAGCCGGCGCAACGGCTGGAGTACGCGATCGTCCTGCACGGCGGCGCGCTGGACGATCCGGAAACGATGGATCGCGAATTGCGCCGGCAATATGAGGCAGGCCTGGGCCGCGCGTTGGAAATCGGCAAGCAAGTTCTGGCCACGGGCGGCAGTAGCCTGGATGCCGTTGAACAAGTTATTCGCAGCCTTGAAGATGATCCGACATTCAACGCCGGAAAGGGCGCGGTCTACAACAGCGAAGGTGGACATGAACTGGATGCTTCCATCATGGATGGATCGAATCGGGCCTGCGGTGCCGTGGCAGGTGTTCGCACGGTGAAGAACCCAATTTCGCTGGCGCGATTGGTGATGACCCGAACTCGACATGTGCTGCTGGTGGCGGATGGCGCGGAAAAATTCGCCGGTGAAATGGAGGTCCCGCGGGTGGAGCCTTCCTATTTCGACACCGATCGACAGCATAAAAACTGGCTCGAAGTCCGCGAACGGCAAGCCAAGCAAGGCAAGAAAGGAACCGTCGGCTGCGTGGCACTCGACAAACGCGGAAATATCGCCGCCGGTACTTCCACGGGAGGACTGACCAACAAGAAATACGGTCGTGTGGGAGATTCACCGATCGTCGGAGCCGGCACTTACGCCGACAACGCTACCTGCGGCGTGAGTTGCACTGGAACCGGCGAGGAGTTCATTCGCAATGCCGTGGCCCATGATGTCTCGGCGCGAATGCGGTTTCTTAAGTTGCCGGTCGCCGCGGCGGCCCGGCAGGTCGTTCACGAAGTTCTCAAGCCCGACGACGGCGCCTTGATTGCACTGAGCTCGACAGGAGAGATCGCGGCCGAGTTTAATACCGGCGGCCTGGCTCGCGCTGCCGCAAACTCCGCAGGGTTGCTCGAAGTGAAACTGGGAAAATAGTCGTGATCGCAAGCCCTACCTCGTCCTTGGGCCATGGTCGATGATCGTACTGCTGTTTGATATCGACGGAACGCTGTTGCTGACGGGCGGGGCAGGCCTCGCTTCGTTGCGGGGCGCAATGCGAGACGAATTTGGCGTCAGCGACCCCTTTCAAGTGGAACTCAGCGGCCGCACCGATCGCGGAATCGCGGCGGAGCTTTTTGCGCGGCACGCTATCGAGAACTGCGAGCCCAACTGGCAGCGATTTCGCGACGCTTACCTGCGCCAACTGGCTCTGGAACTCCCGCTGCGTCAGGGGTCGGTCTTGCCCGGCGTGTTGTCGCTGCTGGGAACATTGTCCGCTCGCCCTGATGTGGCACTTGGACTGCTGACGGGCAATGTGCGCCGAGGCGCCGCGCTGAAGTTGGAACATTACCGATTGCACAGCTATTTTGCTTTCGGCGGTTATGGCGACGACCATTCACATCGCGATCTGGTCGCGGCGTCTGCCTTGTATGCGGCGCGGCAGCATCTGAACTCACCGCACCGTGATGTCTGGGTGATCGGCGATACTCCACTGGATATTCGCTGCGCGCGAGCCATCGGCGCTCGATCACTCGCCGTCGCCACAGGCAGCCACCCGCAAGACGAGCTTCAAGCCTGCGAACCCGACCTGTTACTCCCGACACTGGAATCGGCCGACGATTTCCTGCACCGAATCCACACCATCCCCTAGAACCCATCCGCAAAAAGGCCTTCCAGCCCCAGCAAAATCTTATCGATAGGGGTAGGGAGACCCGATTGAGTTCGGGCCCCCTCCCTCCGAACCGTACGAGCGGTTCTCCCGCATACGGCTCTCCGGTCAGTGGTTGCCCTTTGGGGATTGAACAAATCTGGCATGGCTGTTTCCAGACTGGAAAGCCCTCGCCAGAGAAAGAATCGATTGGGCCATTGTTGGGTTGCGGGTTTTCTTCGCGGATTACGTCGTTGTCGTTTTGCTATCAGGCGTCGGAGCCTGCGGCGCACGAGTTGATCGTAAGTAGCGAAGATGTTCCAGAAACAGTGACGAAAGTAGTGAACCAACCTCGCAAGACGGAATTCAGTTTTTGGATATAGGAATCCAGTGACTGGCCAGACTTGCGTGGGGTCAGTTGTCGGATGCGGTCCATGAGTTTCTTGTGGCTCTTTTCCTTTGGAAAGCGAAACCTCCCACGAAAGGAATAGCCCAAGAATGAAAAAACTCGGTACGCGGATCGTCGGAATACCTAGCGGGCGTTTCTCAGAACCACCCGGTTTCGGAATCCAGGTTCGTCGAACCGCTGACGGACAGTAGGTACCGTTCCGCAGTTGTTCGTACAGGTGCTGGAGTTCCTCTCGCCCATGGGCGGCGAAGGTTTCGACGGTCTGCCGGTCTACGCCACAGGCGCCTCCGTTTGTCCACACTTTACGCGCGGAGTCGCCGAGGTTTTCCGGGCCGTATACTTTGTCAATTAACGTGTGCCATTTCCCTACGCTCGTATCTGTACGTTACTGCACCGGCGTAGGCTGCCGCGTCTATCCCCCGGGCTGACCGATACAAAGGGTCGAAGGGATTGCCGTCGCGCGGTCAAGGGTTCGAGAATTGCCAGGACTTTCCCCGACAGGCTTGGCCGAAACGAGTTCACAATTGTTACGGACTGGTTGTTCTCCTCAGGTTGCTCTCCACCTCTCCTCACGGAAACGCAGTTACCGTATCGGATACAGGCCGGTAACGTTAGCCTGACAGGGACTTTCATCCCGCTGATCAAGCGCCTTCACAGCCGCACTGGCTGGGGCTTCCAGCCGCCAGGGGGGCCAGTCCTACGCCGTCGATTCGCACTTCTAGCGGGCCGGGAGGCCCATCCTACGCTGGAAGCCCATGCTAAGAAGTCAGTTCTGGCCGAAGTATTTGTCGGCGAATTTCAGGAAGACTTGCCAATCTTCGGGGATCATTGAATGTTTACCGGCTCGGACGAAGTAGCCGAGCCGACCGTCCTGCAATTCACCGACCGGAGGCGGCATTTTCGCTTTGACGCCGTCAGTGCCCAACAGCCGGTAGACGGGGTCGGCGGCGACCAGTACCGCGAATTGTCCGTCGGGATTTGCCCAGGTGTCCTCCACCGCATTGGTGAACAGAACCGGACGGGGCGCGACCAGGGCCACCAAGCAATGCTGGTCGAACGGGATTTTTTCCGGCTGGTCATTGAACTGTTTGAAGACATCGTCGAACCAGTGCGGAAAACGGTCGTTGATCTGTTTCACCGATTCGCCGACCTTGCCCCGGCTGGGAGCCGTACCGCCGCAACCCGCCTGGTGCGGAATCGCCAGTGCGATCCGCTCGTCGAACGCGGCGGCCAGCAACGCGGTTTTTCCCAATCGAGAATGGCCGACGACGGCGATCCGTTTGCGATCAAGATCGGAGTCCGCGACAAGATAATCGACGGCCCGATGGATTCCCCAGCTCCAGGCCGCAATCGTTCCCCAGCTGTCGACCGTGCGCGGTCCGGACTGGAAGTGCGGATGCACCCCATCGCTGAAGTCGTTGCGGTCGGGATCGACGTCGCCGCTGTAGAACGTCGCCACCGCATAACCGCGGTCGATGGTCGCTTCGATCGCCCAGGTGTCGATCTGCGTGCCTCGGCTCGCTTCCGTCGCGCGTTCCCCCTGCGTCCCCTGGCAACTGCTGTAGATCCACTGGTCGGGAAGCGGGATCTGGGGATCGTTCAACAGCGCGTGATTGCCGCAGAAGTTCATCCCCACGAAGACCGGCGCGGGACCTGACCGGCGGTTTGGTATCACCAGGAGCAGATGGATCTTTGGCGCGGCGTCGGGTCCGAACGAGATCGTCACCTGTTTCTTTGTCGCGCGCCCCTGAAAGTAATTGGCGTCCGATAATTCGACTTTGGCGCGCAGGTTCGCGGGAGCCGGCGGCAGGAAGCCATACATGTAATGCTGAAACAACCTCAGCAACTCCGGACGACGCCGGGCCGTCCAATCGTCAGGCGTCGCGACCCGGCTGCCATCGAAGGCGATCAGCGGGTCAGGCAGATCGGGATGTACGGGCAGTCTGGCCACCGGCAAGAACTCTTCGGCGATTCCCATTTCCTGGATTCCCGTCAGGGACAGAGGCGCGAATACCACGAGGAAAACTCCGAGTCGCAACGAGGCCGGCGCGGATCGCAAGATGGCGGGTAGGATTGACATCCGACGGACTCCTGGGGAAAACTCCTGGCGCCCGAAATCACCGTCACGCATGATCCGACCCAGCGCCGGGCTCGATTGTAAAAGGAATCCGCCCATGGAACCACTCGGCAACGACACTGGTCCGCCAGCCGGTTCGCCGATCAACCGACCGGCCAAGCCGCTCACCAAGCCGCTCGCCAACCCACCTGGTGGCCCAGTAAGGAACCCGAAGGAGAGCCCGTCCGAAAGCCCACCCGTGAGCGCTCCGCGCCTGTTGCTGTTCGGCGCCCATCCGGACGATTGCGAATACCATGCTGGGGGCCTGATTGCGCGCTACCGGAGCGCGGGCGGACCGGTTCGCATGATCTCGGTTACGGACGGCGGTGCCGGTCACCATTTGCGGCAGCCCGAGGAGCTGCGGCAATTGCGACGACTGGAATTCGCTCGATCCGGCCGGCTGGTCGGGGCCGAGGCGATCGTCTGGGACTATCCCGACGGGGAGCTGCAGTGCACGCTGGCTCTGCGACAACAGATCATCGCTGAGATCCGCCGCTTCCAGCCCGACCTTGTACTCACCCATCGCGTTAACGACTATCATCCGGACCATCGCGCAGTGGGGCAGGCGGTCCAAGACGCCTCGTTCATGGTCACCGTGCCGCGGATTGTGCCAGAGGTCACGGCGCTGCGCGTCGATCCGGTCGTCGCTACGATGGTCGACTTGTTCACTGTTCCCGCCGCTCTGCGACCCGATCTGGTTCTGGACGTCACCCCCGAACTGCCGACGATCCTGGCAATGCTGGAATGCCATGCCTCGCAGGTTTTTGAATGGCTTCCGTATAACGCGCGAGTCACCCCACCAGTACCGGACGACGAGTCCGAGCGCCGTGACTGGCTGAGAAACTGGTTCCTGCACTGCGTCGCACCACGCCGCGACCGGTTCCAAGGCGCTTTGCGAGACCGTCTCGGCATCGAGCGGCTCGACGATGTCCTTTGCTGCGAAGCGTACGAAATCAGCGAGTACGCAGCACAACCCGACCCAGCGTCGCTGTCCCGCCTTTTCCCGTCGGCATCCTGCCGCTAGTAGGACCGACATCTTGTCCGTCCAAAAAGATTCCGACGGACAAGATGTCCGTCCTACAGTTTTCATTTCGGACAGGCGCTAAGGCAACGGCTGCGTCGCGCGAAGATAAGCAAACAGATCGCGGACCTGCTGGTCGGAAAACGGCTTCAACAGCTCCTCGGGCATCAGCGACGTCGGTTGCACACGCATTTCCTCGATCTCCGTACGAGGAACAACGACCGATTGTCCGTCGATGCCTTTCAGCACCACCACCTGGCTATCCTGATCGGTAACGAAACCTGTGAGTGCCTTCCCGTCCTCCGTGCGAACGAGGTAGTTCTCGAACCCTTCGCGGATTTCCGCGCTGGGATTCACCACATTCAGCAGCATGCGTTTCAGGTCATCTCGTTTATAGGCGGTCAGGTCGGGGCCGATTCGGCCGCCGTCCTCGAAGAGAATGTGGCATTTTCCGCAACTAGCGCGATAAACCTGGCGTCCGGCGTAAGGGTTGCCGGACCCCGTGCCGATGATCTGGGTGTAGCGTTCGACCAGTTCGAGCATCTTTCGGGTTGTGGTGCCCTGGATGTCGCCGAAGTTCTTTTTCACCAGACTTTCGATTTCCGGATCGGTGTGAAGCAGGAGCTTTTTCAGCATCGGCGTGCCGACGCTGTCCTTGGCAAGTTGTCCGGAGTCGACGGCGGCCAGGAGCTGGCGGCTCCACGGGCGTCGGCTGGCGAGCACCGATTGGGCGACCAACCGGGTGTCGGCGGACATTGCGGGCAGCGCTTTAATGATCGCAGCGGCGAGATCATCGCCATCGTAGCCAAGCAGCGCGCTGAGTGCCGCTGCGCGGACGGTGTCGTTGCCCTTATCGGTCGCGATGCGCATTAGGGTCGCGCGCGCTGCGGGGAGCTGCATCTGGCCCAGGGTATCGACGAGCTGCACTTTCAGCCCGGCGTCGGTGGCCGCGTCCTCCAGTTTAGCCAGCGCTTCCGCGATCGCTTGTTCCTCGCCTTGCCGCACGCGCAACGGCAGGGACGCTCCGCCGGCTCGGGCGATCGCTTGTGCAAGTTCGACGGGAATTTCGCGCAACGATCGCCCTTGAAAAGCCTCTTCAAATCCCGCCATTGCCAGCCGAGCCGAATCCGGGTCGGGGGCCAGGGCAAGCAACTCCGCGCAGGTCAGAAGGTCGCCGCGCGAACCGGCCTGAGCGAACCTCCGCAATTGGCGGGCGATCAGATGCTGGCGGGCGATCGGCAACCGCCAGAGCTGCGGCTCTTTCCAGAAATCGACGACGGCCGGTCGGGCTCGATCTGCATTTGCCTCCAGGCACCACCATAACAGTAGCGGAATCAGCGGGTCGTTTTGATCCTCGTCGCGCGCCGCCAGCGGACGTACCAGAGCCAGGCCCTGCTCCGCCGGGAGCCGCCGCGCAGAACAGGCAAGCTGGCAGCGGACTTCGACGTTCGGATCGCGGTACGCCAGGTCCCGCAGCTGGCTCAGCAAGTCGGCGGAGATCTCGCCCTCGTCACATGCCAACCGCACCGCCCAGACGCGCACCTGGGCATCGGTGTGAGCGAGCGCCAGTTTCAGCAAATCCTCGCGTAATCGGCCGCGGCCGTGCAGTGCCCAAAGCGCTTCCAGGCTCCCCGTTTGCGTGGAATTGGCGAGCAACGGCGGCAATTGTTGATCGAGCGCCGCGTCGTCGCGGACCGCCAGCTGCCGCGCGGCCGTCTGGCGCACCCACGGATTACGCTCGGCCAACGCCCGAATCAACTGCCCTGAATCGGCCTTGGTCCAATCCGTGGCCGGTACTGGCCGGGCGCCTTTGGCCTGCAAGCGGTAAACACGCCCGGACGCTTTGTCGACTCGGCCCTGATAGTGACTTGCGTGGTCGATCCGCTGTTCGTAGAGATCGGCGACGTAGATCGCCCCTTCCGGACCGACCTTGATATCCACGGGCCGGCACCAGGTGTCGGCAGTGGAAATCGCCAATCCCACATCTTTCGACTTGAACGTCGAACGATCCGGCATGAAGTCACTCATCACCACATGGCTTTGCAGCGGCCCGACGCCAAACAGCCGCCCGGCATACTGCGCCGGCAATGCATCCGCCTGGTAGATCACGAAGTTGTGCGTGAAGCGTTGCACTGCATGATGGGACATCGGCGCGAAGTAACCGAACGCGAAAGGGTTCGAGAGCGGTCCGTGCTTGCCGAACCCCTTCTGTGAGTAGCCGCCCTGCACATAGTGAAAACCGCGAGTATCTCCGCCATTGTGGCCCGAAAAGCAGCGGCCCTTGTCGTCGATCTCGACACCAAAAGTGTTGCCGCCTCCTTCCGCGAAGATCTCGTAGCGCCGCAGCCGTGGATGGTACCGCCAGATCAACTGCCCCATCGAATGCACGACGTTGCGCCGATCGTCGGGACGCCGGATTTCAGCGCTGACCGTACTGCCCTGCGCCGCGTATAACCAGCCATCCGGACCCCAGCGAAGACTGTTGGCTATCGAATGAGAGTCCTCGATCCCAAACCCTTCCAGATGGACCTCCGGATCGCCGTCCGGCCGATCGTCGTGGTCACGATCAGGATAGAACAGGAGGTAGGGGGGGTTCAAAACCCATGCGCCGTCATGGTCGACCGCCACCGACGTCGCCAGGCTCAAACGATCGACAAACGTCGTGTGCCTATCGTAAATACCGTCGTGATCGGTATCCTCGTGGATGGTCACACGATCGTCGCCCGGAAAATGGTTGGGGGGAGCCGGCGGAACCTTGTCATAAACGGTTCGCAGAAACTTGTCGCGGCTGACCATTTTTAATCCGGCCGGATTGGGATACTGTCGGTATTCCACCAGCCACATTCGGCCGCGCGCATCAAATGTCATGAACAACGGCTGGCTGATCTGCGGTTCCGACAGCACCAGTTGCAGTTCGAGGTCATCGGGAACCTGCATTCGCGCGAGTGCGTCGCGAGGCGCGAGCGGGCCGACTTCATCGGCCAGTTTTTTCAGGGATCGTCGCAGGTCGGCGGCGGGTGCCGTTCCCGTCCGGATCAAATCACGGGCCGGCTCGCCGGCACCACGCGCCGCTCCCCAGTCGGCTTGATCGCCGACCAGCAGTTGCCAATCGCCCTGGAAGCGGATGCCATACGAGCCGCCGAACAGCGCGGGCGGCGCGACGTTGAAGCCCGTGCGGCAATCGCGATCGTAGTAGACGCGAATGGCAAGCAGATGCCGGCTGCCGCGGCGCAGGAGTCCGGCGGGCAGCGCAAAGAACTCGTTGTCTCCCAGCCCGCTCCGATACGCGGGCGGAAACTGGCCGATCGCGGCGACCCGTTCACCATCAATGTACGCCTCGCGAGCGTCATCAACCGCCTCGAGAAATAACTCTGTCGAATCGACAGGCCAATCGGCCGGCAACTCGAACCAGCATCGATACCAGGCGTATCCACGCCCCGTATCCAGCACCCCGTCGGGGATCCCGCGCCAAACGTCCGGGATCTTCACCCCTTTTTCGGCCGATGCGACGGGGCGGGCCACCCCGAGCAGGACGATCGCCAGACTTATCGCATTCAACAGTCGTACCACGGCAGGGTCCTTGGCGGGTGGAGTTGCAGGCAGTTCGCTGATTGTCGCAGACAGCTCCGCCCGTTTCAAGAATCCGTTGTCCCTGGGGCACGACACATGAGCCGGCTCCACGTCATCGACCACGGCTTAAGTTGATCTGCCACGGGTGCCATCGTGTGGCCATCTATCGGGAGCGGGGAATTGGGCGGGCGGGCCAAGGCCCATCGCAGTGGCCATCTGTGCGATAGAGCGCAGCGCCCAGCGTCGTCAGCCGATGTTGCTGTTCAGAAAATCGACCGGTTCGTAGTGTTGGCCGAGGATCTCCCCGGCGGGTTGCTGGAACCAGCGCGCGAGGATCGTGGCGTAGACGCGGCGGAAATCGGTATGGAATTTCGGGTCGCCGTCGTCCAGATCGTCCAGACGCGGGTGGTGACCGATCAGTCCCGTGCGGACCCGGCTTCCGGCAACGAACATCGGCGCGGCAGCGCCATGATCGGTCCCCTGGCTGGCGTTTTCCGCGACGCGTCGCCCGAATTCGCTGAACGCCATCAACAGGACGCGATCGAGGTGCTGATGGGCGTGCAGATCGTTCAGGAAGGCCGATACGGCGCCGCTGAGTTGTTCGAGCAACCCCGCGTGGGCGGCCGCCTGCGTCGCGTGGGTATCGAAACCATCCAGCGAGACGTAGAAGATTCGGGTGTTGAAACCGGCGTCGATCAGTTGTGCGATCCGCTGGAGTTTCTCCGCCAGACCGCTTTTGGGATAGTCGACGGCAGCGCGATAACTCTTGACTGCGGCATCGACACGTTCGCTCGCCGCTAAGGCGTTGATCGTGCTGGCCTGCACAAACGACAACAGGTCGTTGGAAGAACCGCGGTCGGATTCGGCCGACTCCTGGATCGCGCGTCGCAGCGCGGCGCGGCCGCCCACGTCAAGCCGGAACCGTTCCAGCGAACCGACCGACGAGACCGGCGTGCGCAGTGTCGCCAGAGCCAGCGGCTGCGTCTCGTCACCGAAGTGTAGAGCCGGGGCGTCGCCGCTGTCTGGTGGTAACTCGTCCAGCATGCGGCCAAGCCAGCCGAGCGACCGAGAGGAGTGGTTGGTGCGCGCGGAGTGCCAGATATCCATCGATTCAAAGTGGGATCGATTCGGGTTGGCGTAGCCAACGCCCTGAATCAGACTCAAACGGCCTTGCTCCAGTTGATCGGCGAAACCCCGCATCGCGGGATGAAAACCAAGCTCGCCGTCAATTTTCAGCACTTGATCGGCGCCGATCGCCAGGCTGGGCCGCGCGCGCCGATAGATCTCGTTGCGATACGGCACGATCGTGTTCAACCCGTCATTGCCTCCCGAGAGCTGTACGACCACCAACACCCGCCCGGCGTTGGACGCCGCGCTGGCGGCCGCCGCACGCATCAGAAACGCGGGCGTCGATTCCGCAAAGGAAAGCAAGGCCAGCGAACTCGATGCGGTCAGAAATCCCCGACGTGTTTTCATGGCCCTGATTCCCGCTCTGGATTTACCCCACAAGAACAACGATCACGCCCGTCAGCTTAACTGAAATTCCGGCAACACCGCCATCGCATGCAGCACGTCGGCCCAGGCATCGCCCCGCTGCGCCAATTCCAGCAGCCGCGCGTGGCTCGACTCCGGAATCGGGATCGCGATGAACTGTTCCAACAGCCAATTCAAACCGGCCTCCGGCTCCACGACGCCTTGCCCCGCGAGGTACTCGGGCAGCTTGCGGCCGCCGAAACGCGTCTCCGAATTCGTCACCAACCGCCGCGCCAGGTTGCCGCGGCCCAGAATCGTGGCAGAATTGATCCAGCTCTTTCCACCATCCCAGCCCTTGACGTTGGGCGGGAAGATAAGCGACTGGCCCAAGGCACCCAGTTCCTCGGCCAGCATGTTCAGATTGACGGTGGCGTCGAGTCCGCGCAGCAGTCCGATCCCGAACTCCACTGGCGAACGGACTTTCCGGCCCGCCACCCGGTCGGAATAGAAGAGTTCGCTGCCGAGAATCGTCCGAATGACACCGGCAAGCTGCAGTCCGTCGGCGCGGAACTGCGCGGCGAGCGGTTCGATAAGCGGGTCCGGGAAAT
This sequence comes from Planctomycetota bacterium, assembly GCA_016872775.1. Taxonomy (GTDB): domain Bacteria; phylum Planctomycetota; class Planctomycetia; order Pirellulales; family Pirellulaceae; genus VGZA01. Next base: position 42,401 of record VGZA01000005.1, read on the forward strand.
CACCGTCGGCGACAAAGAATCGCAGGAGCTTGCGGACGAGGAAGCGACTCGTGGCCGGTTGCTCCAAGACCACCCGAACCCCGTCTTCGCCGGTGAAGTTGCCGCGCTTGCCGAAAATCGATTTGACGCCGAAGTCGGCCTGAAAGCGGTTGAAGCGGAATTCACCCTGATTGACTTCCCACCCGGTAAAACAACGGGCCAATTCCTGAATGTCGCGCTCGGTGTAGGCTCCCAATCCGAGGCAGAACAGCTCGAGCAGTTCCCGGGCAAAGTTCTCGTTCGGATGGGATTTACGATTGGTCGCTGAATCGAGATAGAGCAGCATGGCCGGGTCACGGGCAATGGCCAGCACCAGCTGTCCGAAGTCGCCGATCGCGTGTCGCCGCAACAGTTCGTTTTGGTTCAGCAGCAGCTCCGCTTTTTCGACCTTCGCGCCGCTGGTGGCAAAATGGCCATGCCAGAACAGCGTCATCTTTTCGTGCAAAGGATTTGGCGTATACCGCATCCTGTACAGCCAGCCCGATGCGAGATTTCGAGGATTGTTGCCGGCTGCCAGCGTCCGCATCATCTGGTTCATCTGGTCGGTGAAGTCCGGCGCGTCGACGCCAACGACGAGTCTCTCGATCAGTTCGCCGGGCGAGCCGGAGATCGCTTCGTTTAACGCCGCCGCGTCCGCGCCGAAGCCAGCGCGGCGGAACAAATGGGCGGCCCGTCGCTTGTTCCACGGCGACTCCGGGCCCGGCTCGTACCGGCGCCACGCCCAACTCGGATCAATCTCCTGGAAGCGGCTGTTCACGCAGATTACCCGTCTACGGTTCGAATTGCAGATCGAGGCTCAATTGAAGCTGCTCGTCCCGCCGCTCCAAACGTGCCCCGAATCCCTTACCGGCGTTCAGAATCTCCAGCAAAGTCCCGATCTCTTTCTCCGCATCCTTGCGGGCATGGCCTTTCTCAATCATGTTCTGCGAAACCAGATACTGCCGGTTGTCCTCCAGCACCTGCTTCAGCATCGAAAAATCGACCTGCAGGCGCGTGTTCGCCTGCTCCGTGGCCGCCGCGCCATTCGCCGCGATCCCACGCGCCGAGCGGGCCAGTTCCTGCGCCAGCTGCCGCGTGGAGGAGACGATAAACAGGTCCTTGATAAAGCAGACCGAAGGCGACGCATTGAAATTGATAGGGACCGGTACGCTTTCCTTGGATTCCTTGGGCACATACGCCGCGGTAACGAACTGCACGCCATCGACCGTTTCCATGTTGAGTTCAAGCGGCGGCTGGCCGTTCATCGCTCCGACCACGTTCAGAAATCCGATGAGACTCTGAAATGTGACTTTCCATTGACGCAGCATCTTCTCCGGGTCCTTCAACCGAAACACCATCGCCAGCGACGGCAGTTTTATTTCCGGCGTCAGCGCCGGCGATTCGAACGTCTGGCGAGCAATCACGAGCTGCATTTCCGGGCGGAACGAGGCCAGCACATCCAGACCAAAGTCGCGTCCAGCGAAAAGCGTCGTCAATTGGCTGTTGGCCTGAGCGATCGTGGCGTTCACGTCGGCTTCAAACAGATCCGCGGAAGAGTTCCAAAGTCCGCTCAGGTCCCGGTAAGTCGAAAGGCTGAGAATGCTCGACGGTGTCGCCAGCCCCAGCGAAGCAGTGCCTTCGCCCGTCGGCCCCAGATAGAAATGCCGCGACTCCGGAACCCATCCCGGTTCGTAGGGAAGGTCCAAGGTCCAACGAACCCGATCGCGCGAGCCGTACACGGCACTGCTGGCATAGGGAGCTTTGCGCAGCGTCGACATGATACCGCCGACGAGTAGTTCGGCTAACGGGTTATCGGTCTTGCCTCGGAAAATTTCTTTCGCGATTCCCGCATCCCGCAGTTTCTGCAGCCGCACAAACGCCCAGAACAACGGCGCGTCGCCGGATGCGGTCGAACCGCGCGAGGCCTTGAACTCGGGGTCGGCGGACAACGGATCCTTGGCGCCATCCAGCAAGGCATCGAGGATCGATTTGCCAAGGTCATCTTTGTTGGTAACAATCAGCCAGGAGCCTACCACGGCGAATCGCGATTCTTGAATACGATAGGCTTGCACTCCGCGATATTCGCCAGAGCGAATCGGGTCCGACTCGCCTTTCCTCGACGCATCTTCCCGGACCAGCCGCAACAGCGTTTCCTTGGCTTTTTCCAGTACTGCCGGGTGCCTGGCCTTGGCAAGCATCACCGTCCCCAGCGTCGGACCATCGATTGCAATATGCACGCCACCTTCGGTCAGCCCGACGAGTGCCTCGCGCCACTTCATCCCCAATTGCTGCTCGACCATCGACAGGCCGAACTGGAATTGGGCGTACTGGGGTGTTTCGAACGCCTTCTTGTATTCGTCGAGCGCCTCGAGGCGGCGGCGGATAGGGTGGTCCAGCACCAGTTCAAGCAAGCGCGGCGGTGTCGCCAGTTCCGAGTAAATCACCGTGGTCGACGGCAACAGATCCGCCGCTTTTCGTTCTTCCCCCAAGGCAGCCGCCAATGTGGCCAGGATTCCCAGCAACGGGACCCCGCATACGAGCAATCGCGACATAATTTCCCCCGAAAATCGATCGATACAACTACTTGCCGTGGTCGACGACGGCAAGACGCTCTGAAATAGAACCCGTCTGGCAATCGCCTGGTCGGAGCGACGCACTCCCTAAATACCCTGGCCACTGCCCGGACGTTTCGGTGAAAACCCGGCCCGGGTCGGGTTGGCGGCTGGCGGGTGGTGTCGTCGCCCGGTTGTCGGCCGCCGGTTGGCTCGTAGTGCCCAAAGGCCGGTTACGGTAGATTCGTAGAAGTGGTGCAAGGAGGGCAAACAAGCTACAAGGTGATGTGGAAGTTCCTTCACGCGGCTGACATCCACCTGGACAGCCCGCTACGACGGTTAAGCCGCTGCGAAAACGGCCCGATTTCGGTGCTGCGCGAAGCTACGCGCCGGGCACTCGTCAACCTGGTCGATCTGGCGATCGAGGAACAGGTAGCGTTCGTGATCGTGGCCGGCGATCTGTACGACGGGGACTGGGACGATGCCCGAACCGGGCTGTTCATGGTGTCGCAGATTGCTCGGCTGCGCGAAGCCAATATTCAACTGTTCGCCATCGCCGGGAACCATGACGCCGCGAACCGCATGACCCGCAATATTCGGCTGCCCGAAAACGCCCAATACCTCTCCCATCGCCGACCACAGACGATCGTACTGGACACGATCGGCGCCGCAATCCACGGCCAGGGTTTTGAGAACCAGGCCGTGACCGAAAACTTGGCGCGAGGTTACCCGGCGCGGAGGCCCGACTGTTTCAACATCGGCGTGTTGCACACCAGCATCGACGGTCGCGAGGGTCACGACAATTATGCGCCTTGCACCCTGGCCGACCTGGTCAACAAGGAATATGACTACTGGGCACTGGGGCATATCCACGCTCGAGAACTGCTCTGCTCCGACCCGATCATCGCGTTTTCCGGCAACCTGCAGGGCCGCCACATCCGCGAGTCGGGACCGAAAGGCGCTTACCTGGTCACGGTCAACGGCCACCGAGCGACGGCGGAGTTCCGCGCCTTGGATGCGGTGCGCTGGGCAACCGTCGAGATCGACATCTCGAGCCTGCGCCATACCGACGAGGTGCTGTCCACGCTGCAGACACAAATCGCGCTCACAACGCCGCGATGCGATGGACGGCCACTGGTGGTGCGCGTGGAATTGACGGGCAGCGGACCGCTCCACCACTCCCTCGCCGGACGCCCGGACCGATGGGACGACCAGTTCCGCGCGATTGTGTCCGACCAGGGAGCCGCGGATGTCTGGCTGGAACAGGTCAAGTTTCTTACGCGCGCCCCACAATCGCAAACACGCGAACGGGCTTTGGAAGGGCCCTGGGGCGAGGTCGATCGGATCATGGAACGGGCCATGACGGACGATGCGGTGCTGGACGAACTCGCCAGGGAATTGCGCGACCTGCGCGCCAGGCTGCCCGACGATTTGACGTCGAGCAACGACGGCATTCGCGTGGACGATCCGGTATGGCTGCGCGCAACGCTGGCATCGGTCGCGTCTCTTCTGCATGAACGGCTTCGAGCGGGAGCGGACAGCCCATGAGAATCGAGTCGCTCGAACTGACTGCTTTTGGACCATTCACCGACCGGCGACTCGATTTCCAAGAGGGAACCTGCGGCCTGCACCTGGTCTACGGCGCGAACGAAGCAGGCAAGAGCTCGGCGCTGCGGGCGCTGCGGGATGCGCTTTTCGGCATCCTCGACCGTTCGACCGACAATTTTCTGCACCGGCACCCCGACTTGCGAATCGGCATGAAGTTCCGCTCGCGAGACGGCGTCGTGAAACAGTTCACGCGACGCAAAGGCCGCGCGAACACACTGCTCGATCCAACCTCCGACACACCGCTGCCCGACGATTTTCTCTCCCCGGTTCTCGGTTCCATCGACCGCCCGTTGTTCGAATCGATGTTCGGCATCGATTACGATCAACTGGTCGCTGGCGGCAAAGAAATCACGCAGCTGGAAGGAAGCGTCGGCCAGACGTTGTTCTCCGCCGCCAGTGGCCTCGCCAGCCTGCGCGACACGCAACGCGAGTTGGAGCAGCAGGCGGAAAAACTGTTCAAGTCGGCGGGAACCAAGCCTCTTCTGAATTCCCTGCTGCGCGAGTACAAGGATGTCATCAAGAAAACGAGAGGCGAAAACAAGGGTAGCCGTGAACTGGCTCAGCTCGAAGCCGACATCGAACAAGCCGCGAAAAAAGTCTCGCAGCTGTCGGAATCGCAGCTTCAAGCCAAGCGGGAGGCCGAGCGGCACCAACGCATACTCGATGCCATCGAGCCATTGTCGCAACGCCGGGAAATGCGCGAGAGACTCGAGAGCCTCCGCGGTGTACCGCTGCTGCGCGACGACTTCCAGCGCGACTATCGAGCCGCGGCCGAACAACGCGCTGGAGCGGTCATGCGCAAGCAGCAGGCGGAACAGGAACAGACAACCCTGCGGCAAGAACGGAACGACTGCTCCGTTCCGCCGGAATTGCTTGAAAACCACACCGCGATTCCGTCGCTCCGCGACCAGCTCGGCGGCCACCGCAAAGCCCACAGCGATTTGCCGGAGCTGACGCGCGCCTTGCAGGTATGCCGCACCGAGGCCCAAGACCTGCTTGCCGATTTGAACCACGAATATGCCAGCCTCGACGACGCGCAGCTGCGACCGCTGTTCGGAACGCTGGGACGACGGATCAAAACCCGGCGGCTGGGCGATACCTTGCGTGACTTGGAGCGAAGTCTGGAACGGATCGAACGCGGCATACGGGAGCGGAAGCAGCCGCTTCGGGACAAACAGACCAGCCTCGCGGAACTCTCCAGGCATCCCGACGTCGAACAGTGGAGACAATTGCTGCTGGAACTCCAGGCCAAGGCACCGTGCGAAAATAGCCTCGCGGAACGCCGGCGGGAACTGGCGGAGGTCGATTCGCACATCGCGTCACTGCTGGCGCAGTTACCGGGCTGGGCCGGAAACTGCGAGGAACTCACCCGATTCGCGGGGCCCTGCGAGGAGCGGATCGCCGAGTACGAAGGCCGGCGGAATGCGATCGCGTCGCGCCGCATGTCGGCGCAGTCGCAGTTGGAGGAACTGCATACGGAGTTGCAGCGCGAACAGGCGGCGCGCCATCGTATCGAAAAGGGCGGAACATCCGTCGTGAGCGAGGATGCGCTGCTTGAGGCCAGGGCCGCGCGCGACCAGACCTGGCAGATCATCCGTTCTTTGCTCGAAAACCCAGAGCATGACACCGCGCAACCCACCGAACCTGGACGCTTACAGACGCTGCGATCGGAATACGAAAAACGGGTGGCTGACGCCGATGCGATTGCCGATCGGTTGCGGCGCGAATCGGACAGGGTCAGCGAATTCGCGCGATGTTCCGCCGAAATCGAGCGGCTCGAAAAGGCGATCGTCCGAACCCAATCCGCACTGGAAGATCTGCGAAACGAGGAATCGAATCTAGCCCGGCAATGGCGAGACGACTGGACGCCGTTGCGGGAGGTGGCCGAACATCCCGGCGAGATGCGAGCCTGGCTTCGACGCCGCAATGAAGTGCTGCTGCAGATTCAAAGACGGGACGACTTGCGGCGACAGATTGACGACTATCAAACGGCGCTGGCTGCCACGCGGCGAAGCGTCGAGGAGCGATGCCGTGCGGACGGGATCGCTGCCCCCATGGAATCCGAGTCGATCCAGACTCGTGCGATGCTGACCCAGAAACTCCTCGATCGCTGGCAAAAGGAGGAGGCCACGCGGCGCGAACTGGAACGCGACCTGGAACGCTTACGGGAACAGATGGACGCCGACGAGGGAGAACGGGCGCGCTTAACGAACGAACTGGACGGTGTTCGAAATGCGTGGCGCGAGGCGCTGGTGCCGTTCGGCCTGCCCGCCGAAGCCACTCCTGAGCATCTGGACGATGCGCTGAACCGGATCGACCAGGCAAAGAAGAAAATGCACGAGGCCTTCGGCCCCAACGGTCTGCACGATCGCATCGCAGGTATTCAACACGATACGCAAGCATTCACCCAGCGCGTACGCGAACTCGCAATGCGATCGGGCATCCCTTTGAATTCCGCCGACCCGGCCGACGATGCCGAACGGTTACTCGACAGGCTGACCGACGCAAAACAGAGGCACGATCGGGGCATCGGCATCGATCAGCAACTGGAGGCATTGGGCGAGAAAATCCGTAGATCAGACGAGGCAATCGAGGTCGCCGGCAGGCGCCTCCAGGTATTCTGCGATGAGGCCGGCTGCGAGTCGGCCGAACATCTGGATGCCCGCCATCATCAGTCGATGGAACGCCGTACGTTAGAGGACCAGTTGCGGATCGTAGAAAGAGAGCTCCTGCGCTGCGCGGCGGCAAGCCCGATCGACGATCTCGAGGCACAAGTGCGGTCCTGCAATGAGCGCGAAGTCCAGCAGGCAGTCCACGACGCCAGCCAGCAGGAACAGCAACTCAGCAGCGAGTTAGCGGAGGCTCGCGAGGAATTGGGCGGACTGCGACAGCAACGCAAGGCCTTCGATACGGGAACAGAGGCGATCGACGCCAGCGCGCGCGTCCAGGCCATCCTGGCGGAGATCGAACGCTGCGCCACCGATTACGTCCGCACCGCGCTTGCGGCGGCGACGTTGCGACGAGCGATCGACACTTTTAACGAGCGTTACCAGGGCCCGATGCTGCAGCGGGCAAGCGGCTACTTCCGTCAATTGACCGCTCAGGCATTTACGGGAGTCCGCATTGGTCACGACGACAACGATCGTCCCATCGTGGTCGGCTCAAAGCGATCCCCCGACGGCCGGGAACAGACGGTCCCGGCGGTCGCCATGAGCGACGGGAGTGCCGATCAACTTTACTTTGCCCTGCGACTGGCCTACCTTGCCGAATGGCTCGAACGCAACGAAGCCTTGCCGCTGATCGTCGATGATATTCTGATCAAGTTTGACGACACGCGGGCACTGGCAACGTTGGAAGTACTGGCCGAATTCTCCCGCAAAACACAGGTCATCGTTTTCACCCACCACCAGCACCTGCTCGATCTGGCCCGCTCCACAATCGCAGATCAGACGCTGTTCGTACACCACCTTTGACGTGAAATCGCGGGGTAGCTCGTAGCTCAAAACTTGTTTTGAGCAGTGCGGCCCGCACTGACGAAGAAGGCTACGATCAAAAAAGCGTGACGCAATCGCGGGCTGCTCGAAAAAAGTTCGAGCTACGAGCGCGCCAATTCATGAAACCGGCGCATCAGGTCGCGTGTGACCGGCCCGGGTGTGCCTTGGCCGATCGGCCGATTATCGACTTTGACGACGGGGATCACTTCGGCAGCGCTGCCCGTGAGAAAACACTCGTCGGCGACATAGACGTCGTGTCGGGACAGCGACAGTTCGCGGACGAGGATCCCCGCGCCGGTTGCCAGTTCCATCACCGCCGCGCGGGTGATCCCTTCCAGGATTCCCGCATCGGTGGGCGGAGTCAGTAACTGACCGCCGCGAACCAGGAAGATATTATCGCCCGTACACTCGGCCACTTCTCCCTTGTGGTTGAGCATCAGGGCTTCGATGCATCCGGCCTTCATTCCCTCGAGTTTGGCCAGGATGTTGTTCAAGTAGTTCAGCGATTTGATCCGCGGGTTCAGCGCCGCGGGGTGATTGCGGGTGGTGCTGGCGGTGACGATTTCCAGACCTTGTTCGTAGAACTCGCGCGGGTAGAGGGAGACATGGTCCGTAATGATGATCACCTGCGGGTTGCTGGTGCGGTTCGGATCAAGGCCCAGCGTTCCCGCACCGCGGGTGACGACCAGGCGAATGTAGCCATCGCGGATGCCGTTGACCTGGAGTGTATCGTTCACCGCCTGGGCCATGGCGGCTTGGGTGATGGGAATTGCAAGCGCGATTGCCTTGGCAGAATCCCAGAGTCGATCGAGGTGTTGTTGCAGCCGGAAGACCTTTCCCGAGTAGCTGCGCATGCCCTCGAAAACGCCGTCTCCGTACAGCAATCCATGGTCGTAGACGCTGATCTTGGCGTTTTCTTTGTCGTAGAGTTGGCCGTCGATGTAGACCTGGAGCGCCATGGGCTGATCCTTGTTTCACAGTTATCCCGGACTTGGCAACCTGTCGGCCAGTCACGGTGTGCCGGATGTTGCAGGCGCGCGTCACGAACGGGAACGCTAAAGCTGGACGACCCGGCCTTCCACCAGTCGCACGATGCGATCGGCCTGGGCCGCGATCGCATTGTCGTGCGTGACCATGACTATAGTGAGCCCTTCCTGCCGGTTCAAGGTTCGCAGGATTTCCAAAATTTCCTGCCCCGTTTCCTGATCAAGGTTCCCGGTCGGCTCGTCCGCCAGAAGTACCTTGGGGCTGGAAATCAGCGCACGAGCGATCGCGGCCCGCTGCATTTCTCCCCCCGACAATTCTCGGGGCCGGTGTGTCAACCGGTGACCGAGTCCGACGAGTTTTAACAGCCGAGTCGCTTGTTCCCTGTTCCGTCGCCAGGCCCAGACATATTGCCAGACACGTTGGGAGATCATCAACGGCGCCAGCACATTTTCCAAGGTGCTCAATTCGGGCAGCAGGTGGTAGAACTGAAAAATCATTCCGAAATCGCGATTGCGCAGCAGCTCCCGGCTGGTCGAGCGCAGATGGTCGATCCGGTTTCCTTCGAATCGGACTTCTCCCTGATCGGGAGCGTCGAGTGTCCCAAGCAGGTGCAGCAGGGTACTTTTCCCCGACCCGCTTTGTCCGACAATGGCGACGAATTCGCCCGAGCGCACGTCGAAATCGACACCTTTCAGGACGGGAACAACATGGTTTCCCTTGCGGTAGCTCTTGAAGAGGCCCTGGGCGCCGAGCAGGGTCGGGGCGGAGCCGAGAAACTTGCCGGTGGCGTCCGGATCGCGGCGTCGAGTTGTCGCGTGCTGATGGAGTTGACTGGACATGATTCACCCTCCCTGGTCGATGGATGTTCGCTGGATTCGCGCCTGACCCTCGTCGCCTGGCAGCCGCCACGGTTCCAAGCCCGGATTATTCGTAACGCAAGGCTTCCACAGGATGCAGCCGCGCCGCGCGCAGTGACGGAAGCACACTGGCGCCGACCGCGATCAGGATCGCGCCCGATACGACCCAGAACAGCATCGAGGGGTTGATGATCGTCGGAATCTGCTGGAAGTAATAGACGGTGGGGTCGAAGATCTCTTGTCCCAGAATCTTCTCCACGACCGCCGCGATCTGATTGATGAACGTCACGAACAGCAGGCCCAGGACCAGGCCCATCCCGGACCCCACGACACCGAGCGACAATCCGTAGTTCAGGAAGATGCTCATCACCCCGCTGCTGGGCGCGCCGAGCGCTTTCAATACGCCAATGTCGCGCGTTTTCTCCACGACGATCATGAAGAACGTGGCGAGGATACCGAAGCCCGCCACGGCGATGATCAGAAACAGCAGGATGTTCAGAATCGTGGTTTCCATCTGGACGGCGGCGAGCAGCGGACCTTGCAGATCGCGCCAGGTGTCGATGCGGTATGCGAATCGATCGGCGGGAAAGTGCGCGCGCAGTTTGTCGCGGGCCTCGGCCAGGCTGACACCGTCGCGGAGCCGCAGTTGTATCGACGTCACACTGGGGATTCCAGTTGTCGGATCGATCATCCCGCGCATTTCCTGAATCTTCTCGATCGGCATGAACGCGAACATGGAGTCGTATTCGCTCATCTTGCTCTGATAGAGATCGACAATGGTGAACTTGGCGGTAACCGCTTTCGGCGGCTGTCCGGATGTCGGGAAGGTGATTTGGACGTCGTCGCCCGGTCGAGCCAGAAAGTAGCTCTGCACGGAATTGTCGGGGTCCCGATGCCGCAGGCTGGTGATGGCGATGCCGAGTACCAGTCCCGTGTGCTGTTCACTCATTTCATCGAATACCTGGGACGCATCTCTTTCGTCTTCCGCAGTGCTTCCGCGTTGGAACGGATCCAGGACCGAGTTCTCGGCAAGGGGCGCGGCCCGTTTTCCCAGCGGCAATCGGGCCGGAAGTCCTCCCTCCGCTGGCGCTTCACGGGCAGGATCGTCATCCCTGCGTTCATCGCCGTCGGCAACATCGATGTTGCCTTGGCGATCGTTGGCGGCATCATCCCACGATTCGTTGCCCAATCGTCCCTCGCTGTCCGGCCCTTCCCGATCGGACGCGACGGCACCTTCCACGGCCTCGTCACCGACGACGTCATACTCCGTGCTGGCGGCTCGCACCGCGCCATCGGAATCGCGCTGAAAGCGCGACTGGCGGCTCTGTTCCGCCTTGTGCAGCTGTTCGCGGTAGGCCCGCTCGAACCCAACCCGCAGTCGGCGATGCTGCCAGCCGGAAGTCGGCAGCGGCGCGTCGTATCCGTTCTCGCGCAGCAGGAAGCTCAGTTGGTCGCGATTCGACGGATGGAGCAGGAATTTACTGAAGTCGGACACTTCCGCGTAGGAAGTTTCGTCGATCCCGATCACCATCACCTGCTGCGTTACCCATTCGCCGCGGACGCGAAAGTTGAGCATCGCCGGAACGCGGACGGCGGCCGTCATTCCGACAACGTCGTCACCAAGGACTTTTCGGATCTCCGCCTGATGCCAGGCCGGGTCGGGAATTCCCGACATGCTGTGACTTTCCACGACCACGTCGGAGAGAATGCCATGCAGCCGGTTGTACATCTCGGCGGTGAACCCATCCATCACCGCGTTGACGATGATCATGGTCGCCACGCCGAGAGTTACGCTGATGACGGACGCCAGGGCGATCCAGCGCGTTCGCAGGTAGCGCCAGGAGAGCAGCAGTTTGTACATGGCCAGTCCTTTGGCTCGCAGGGAACCGCGTCACTCCGGACGCAGCAGAGGGAACAGGATTACTTCTCGGATTGATTGTGCGTTGGTCAGGAGCATGACGAGCCGATCGATGCCGACGCCCAGTCCGCCGGCTGGCGGCATTCCATGCCGCAGCGCGCGGATGAAATCATGGTCCATCTTTGCCATGGAATCTTCCTCCGCCATGCCTGCCAGTTGCGTACGAAACAGTTCTTCCTGCAGGTCGGGGTCGTTCAATTCGGTGTAGGCGTTGGCGATCTCCATGCCCTGGATGAACAGTTCGAAGCGTTCGGCGACGTTAGGATCATCCTTACGCCGTTTGGTCAGCGGGCAGATGCTGGCGGGATAATCGGTAACGAAGACCGGCCCTTCCAGGGAGTCCTCGACACGCTCCTCAAACACTAGACTCTTGACCACGTCGGGATGTTTTCCCTTCACGTCGAAACCGATTTCCGAGGCATAGTCGGCGACGGCGTCGGCGTGGCGGGGATCGATGCCGGTGTGGATCTTGAACAGTTCGTCGTAGGTGAACCGCCGGAAGGGTGGCGTGAAGTCGATGGTGTTTTGCCCCCAGGGCAATTCAAACCCTTGCCCGGTTGCGTGGATGGCATCGACGATCAACTGCTCGGTAAGGTCCATCATCGATTCGTAGTTGCCATACGCCTGGTAGACTTCGAGCATCGTGAATTCGGGGTTATGCCTCGGGCTGATTCCCTCGTTGCGGTAGACGCGGCCGAGCTCGAACACGCGTTCCATTCCGCCGACCATCAGCCGTTTGAGGTGCAATTCGAGCGCGATGCGCAGGAACAGCTGGATATTCAGGGCGTTGTGGTGCGTGGTGAACGGGCGTGCCGCGGCGCCGCCGGCGATGGCGTGCAACGTGGGCCCTTCGATTTCGCAGAAGCCGCGCGCGGCGAGCGTCGAACGGATCGACTGCACAATCCGCGTGCGCTTGAGAAAACGGTCGAGCACTCCCTCACCGTGGATCAGATCGACGTAGCGCATCCGTTGGCGCAGCTCGGGGTCGGCCAGTCCCTTGTGTTTTTCCGGTGGTGGGGTGACCGCTTTGCAATGGAAGTGCAACCGCGAGGCGAAGATAGTCAGTTCCCCGGTGCGCGTGCGACGCAGCTCGCCGTCGACACCGATGAGGTCACCGAGATCAAGGCATTGCGCCAAGTCCCAGTCTCCCGCCGCGACCTGGGCTTTGCCGACGAAGAGTTGAATCCTGCCGGTCCAATCCTGGATGTCGATGAAGAAGAGTTTTCCCGTGTCACGAATCAGCATGATGCGGCCGGCGGCTCGGACCGGCGGGCCGTGCAATTCGCCGGTCCCCTGTTGCGACACCCATTCGCGGAACCGGTTTCCATCACCGACAAGTTCGACCGGCAGGTCAAGCAGGGAACCATCCGCCCGGCGGAATTTGATCGCATCGGCTTGCGCCCGGATCGCGCCGATATCGTGGCGATCGTCGAATCGCCCGCCCCAGGGATCAATTCCCAGGTCGCGGATCCGCTGCAATTTCGCCCGACGGGAAGATTCATGAATACCCAAATCGGAAGCGGCGTCCGGCGAATCGTCTGGGGATGATGTCGGGGCTGGATCGGCCATGGTGGTGCGAAAATGCGTCGGTTACTGGGACAAACGGCCGCATTATCGTAGTGGATGACCGGCGGGGGTCAATGTCAGATCACCACCAAAGCTGCATGGCGATGCGGATTTGGCGAGCTAATCGTTCCATCGATTCCTGCTGGGCCGTGACGACCGACTGGCCCGCCTCGGGAACAAAACTCGTCTCTTGCGCCACTGCCAGAGCCGCGCCGGGCACAGGATATTGCGACCGCTGCATCAACGGCTGGCCCTGCCGATCGACCCAGGACACATCGACCGAAGTGCCCCACTCCAGACTTCGGGGCTCGTCGGTTCGCGTTTCCACCAGCAGCCGCTTGCGGTCATCCTGGAGCCGGCACTGGAGCGTACTGTCGGCATCCGGCGTTGCCACGACCTTGTACGGCGTATTCAGTTCAATGTCCCGGATCAATGCCTCCGTGAGCCGCTCGCCGAGATTCCGTCGCAAGCTGTCGGATTCGATGACCGGCAAGTAGACGGTACGGATGTCGGACCGGTAGAGGCTGCGGTTGCCGAGCTGGTACCCTGCGCAGCCCTGCAGATTGGTGGCGCAGAGCAGCAGCAGCAGGCCCGCACCCGAGAAAAGTTGATCGCCGGCCGCGCGGCGGGTGTGGCTGGTTCTCATCGTTGCTTCGACGACTTCACGGGCGCCTCGTCGCTGTGGAAGATTGGTTTCGCGGAACTGCGGGCCGGGAACAGGTTGGCCAGCCAGGGCACCGGCTGGGGTGGGGTCGGCGGTTTACCGACGAAATTTGGAATGCGGCCAGCCGCGTCCTTCGCAAACGGCGTATCGCCATAGTCTTGCTGGAGTTGATTGAAGTAGATCGTGGCGGCACGATACTCGCGTTTCAGTTCGTAGTAGCGGCCAAGGCTCCACAGTCGCTCGGCTTTCTTGAAATGCACCTCGGCGGCTGCCCGGGCCAGGAACTCCTTTTCCTTTTCCGCCTGCTGCGGAAATTGGCGGTGCGTCTGCTTGACCAGATTCTCCGCCTGATCGAGTGGTTCGCTCGAATAATCCCAGCCCAGGTAGGTCAAGAGCTTGGTCTTGAGTCCAAGGAAATGGGCTTCAAATTGATGCTCGCTGCTCGGAAATGCCTTGCGCAGATCGGCGTAGAGATCGTCGGCTTTCTGGTAATCACCGGACTGGAAATGGGCATTGGCGGCTGCCATGGTGGCGTCGTCGGCGAGCCTGCCGGTGGGATCATCGTTGCGGATCCGATCGAAGACCCGAAATGCGTGCCCGTCGGTATCGTACCAGGGCCGCGCCGGATTCGTGAAATTGACAAGATAGAACGGCTGGGGAGCGGCTCGATCAATCTCGAGCCAGTACCGGGCGATCGCAAATCGGCGCAGATCGACGGTTTCCATGTAGCGCGAATTGGTGTGGTGCTTGATCAGTCGGGCGTAATACTCCTCGGCTTTGGGATAATGATCACTGAAGAACGCCGCTTCGCCGGCCATGAACAAGGCGTCCTCCTCCAAAGCCGATTCGGGCCAGCGATCGGCCGCCTCGGCATACTTCGCCGACGCCTCGCCCAGCAATCGCAGTCGTTCCTCACCCTGCGCCGCCAGCGCCCGATCGTAAATCGCTTCCGCCTCCGCCATTAAATTCCGGGCGATCCCAGGATTCCGGCCGTACCCGGTCAATTGCTTGATTCCGGATTTGACATTTGCCGGCGCAAGAGCATCCAAGGCCGTGGGCTTCTTTCGTCGACTCGGCTCGCCGTCGTCCCGGTACATTTCTTCGATTTGAGCACGCCGGGCATCGTTGAGAGACTCTTGATGCGACACGGTGGCCACGGTGGCACTCGACGCCGCCGTCCCCGTCGCCGCCGAACTGCCAGCCCGGGGGCCGGTGGACGCGCTCGTCAAATTGAAGAGCGACGGCAATCGCGGCACGGCACAGCCCGACACCACCACGATCAGAGCACCCAGCCACCCGATCGCGCACGCTACAAAATTTCCATCCCGCCGAACTTGCATAGGCCCTCGGTCCATCCTTGTCCGATCTTGCCTGAACTCCCTTGAACTCCGATTACGGCGTCGACGACGGTCTGGAATTACCACCGCCGCGCGCCGATGTTTCTCCCGGAACCTGCACCGCGCCTGTCCGGATGGCTGTCCGGATGGCAGCTGTGGCCACGTAACTGTGCATCCGAGGCCGGTGCCCCAACAGGTGCGCGATGTAGTGTTGCATCAGGCCGCGTGACTCTCCTCGCACGGCGTCCGGCAGTCCTGGCGGGCCGTGCTCCAATGAAGTTTCGTTGAATTTTCGCAGTACACACAGAGCCTCCCGACTCACGCTGATGATCTGTCGCTGTCCTTCGCGGCATCGCTGGCAGAGCGTACCGCCGGCCACCTGGCCGAACGCGATCCGTTCCAGGTCCGGCAAGGCCCCGCCACACTCGGCGCAATCGTCCAATCGCGGCGCGTGCCCCAGGATCCGCAGCGCCGCGAACTCGAACCAGAGCACGATCGGCGCCAGGTCGGCTCCATGGTCAATCGCCGCCAGACTGTGATCGGCCAGGTCGAACAAGTCGGGATGCGGGTCACCTTGGTGGGTCAGCTCCCGCAGCAGTTCCAACAGGTAATAGCCGCAGTACAGCCGCCCCAGGTCCCGCGACGCCGATCGAAAACGGCGCTCCAGCTTGGCCTCCGTCAACAGGTCCAGTCCATCGGACGATTTGCGCAAGAACACTATGCGACAGACCGCCAACAGGTCAAGAGCAGCCTCGAAGGGACTCTTGGGACGGCGGGCTCCTTTTGCCAGAACGCCTATCTTTCCAAAGTCACGGCTGAACAGCGTGACCACGCAACTGGTCTCGCTGAACTCGACGACGCGCAGCACGATCGCCAGCGACTTTTCACTCGCCATAAGCTTCGTCCGTGTCGTAGCGGTGTTCGAGCTGAAAGGAGGCCAGATAGCGGCGTTCCTGATCGCGCATCACGCGTCGATCGCTTGCGTCGAGATCGTCGTATCCGGCCAGATGCAGGGCGCCATGGATCACGTACAGCAGCAATTCGGCCGCTGGTTCCCAACCGTAGCGGCTTGCTTCGCGTTCGGCGGTCTCGTAGCTGGCGACGATCTCGCCCGCCAGTGTCGTTTCCGACTTGTCCAGGACGAAGCTGATCACGTCGGTCGGCTGGTCATGCTGCAAAAATCGCCGATTGACTTCGTGGATTTCCGCGTCGGAGACGATCGCCAGACTGATCTCCGCCGTTTTGATTCCCTCGTTCTCGAACACGCGATGGATGGCCACAATCAGTGGCTGCGGGTCGATCGGCATCCGCTGGCGATTGGTGAACTCGACAGAGATCATTGGCGGCGTCCGAAACGGGAAGGAGCGAGCGGCGGCGAGGGGCAGGGGAGGCCCCTACGCCGACTGCTGGTCCGGGTATTTCACGCGCCCATGATAGACGGCGGTTAGAGATTTGACGAGGCTTTCCTCGATCGTGTGCAGTTGCTGCAGGGTCAGACCGCATTCCTCGTACTGGCCGTCGAGCAATCGTTTCATGGCGATTTCATGGACCAGGTTTTCGATCCGCGCCGGTGTCGGATCGACCAAGGTTCGGCTGGCGCCTTCGACCGCATCGGCCAGCATCAGCACGCCCGCTTCCTTGGTCTGCGGTTTAGGACCCGGGTATCGGAAGCTCGCCTCGTCCACTTCGGCGCCGTCCGGATCAGCTTCGCTTTGACGGGTCGCCTGCCGATAGAAATACTCGACCAGAGTTGTTCCGTGGTGCTGTTCGATGAAATCGACGATCGATTGCGGCAGTCTGTGTTGGCGAGCGAGATTGGCGCCGTCCTTGACGTGCGCAATGATGACCAGCGTGCTCATGGCGGGAACCAGCGAAGAATGTCGATTGCCATCTTGGCCCTGGTTCTCGATGAAGTAGTTCGGTTTGAGCATTTTTCCGATGTCGTGGAAATAGGCTCCGACGCGGACCAGCAGGCCGTTGGCGCCGATCGCTTCGGCCGCCGCTTCGCCCATCGAGGCGACGTTGATCGAGTGGTTGTAGGTGCCTGGGGCTCGCCGGACAAGTTCCTGCAGCAGTGGATGGGCAGCGTCGCCTAGTTCCAGCAGTTTGATGTCGGTCTGGATGTCAAACAGCCGCTCGATGAAAGGCAGCAGCGCGGTCATCAACAGTCCTGCCATGACGCCGCACGTGCCTTCCCAGGCGGCGCCGGCGAACAGGCTGCTGATGAACTGGGTATACGGCACTTCGGTGGAGTAGGGTGTGGGGCTGGCGAGTATCGTGGGGGAACCGAACGCTTGCCCCACGAGCGTGCAGACGCCCACCGAGGTGAGGAAGCTGACGAGACCGACAAGGGTGCCGATGTGGATCAGTCGGGTTCGGCTGCGGATGCGTCCCAGCAGCAGGATGGCAGCCGCCATCGACGCGGAATAAACGACGAAATTTGCCAGCCCGAATCCGAAGGCCAGCGTCATCGCCAGTGCGGTGGCGGCCGAGAGCAGCAGTGCGAGTTCCTGCCGGTGCACGATCGTGATCGTCATCGCGAACAGAATCAACGGGACCAGCTCGGCGCGCCAGTTGTCGATGGCGAACATGCGACCGGCGGCGACCGTGGTCAGGATCGCTAACAGCAGCATGACGAACTGGCGCAGATCGACCAGCAGCCGGCTTTTGCGGACGGCGACGTAGTAGCCGCACAGCACAAACATCGCCATGAACAGGCCGAACGTCGCGAGCGAATAGAGCACGGTGGGCAAGAGCGGGGTCTGTGCCATCAGCGCTTCGTGCTCGGAGCGCAACAGTTCCAGTTCCTTTGTATCGAGCGGTCGGCGGCCGCGGGCCAGCACCGACTTGCCGGGCTCATAGGTGATCAGCTCCGGATTGGCGGCCACTTTGGCTTCCACCTCTTCGCGCGCCTTGACCGAAAACGATTCGTCGTAGGTCAACGTCGGCTTCAGCCGACGGCGTACGTAATCGGCGATCCAGCGGGCAGCGTACGTGGAGCCGGGATCGCCGTCCATCTTCGATTCACGCCAATCGTCGATCAATCGTCGTTCCATCAGCGGCAGGATGCGGGACAGCCGCACCGAATCGACTTCGACGCGCGTTACGAGTTCCGGTTTCCCGTCGGGATAAACGCGGATTTCGGTCTGGCTGCCCTTCTCGGGCGTGTGGCGGTCATCGAGCCGGTCCAGGATGCCGTTATGTTCCCAGTCAGTGAACAGCCGGGTTAGTATCGCTTCCAGCCGCGTCATGCCGTCGACGGTCCCCAAAGCGGCCTTCAGCGCCGCGAACGCGGCCGCGGGCTCCTGGCGGGGGCTGGATTCGATTAACCCCAGTTCGGCCCGCGCATCGGCGGGTAACTGCTCAAACGACTCGATCTGCATCAGTTCGCTGATGCGGCTCCTGGTCGTCTCGCGCAATTCAACCAACGCTTGGGCGTCATTGCGATAGAACAAGGGCGTTTCGCGGATACGTTGCTCGCGTGTCCGCGCCGTGCGTTCCTCATCGATGACACTGAATTTCACGCGGGCCACGAGGTCCCGAGGGCGGACTTCGCCGCGCCGATAGGAAAACGGCTGCCGCCAGCCGGAGGCTACAAGCCAGAGCAACAGGATGCTCAGCATGCAAAGCGCGATGCGCAACATCGTGCCTGGCTGTCGGACGGTGTCCCAGGCGCGGGCCGCACCACCCGGTCGAGCTCCCAAGGCTGCCAGCCGTTCCGATCGTGAGCGACGAATGCGCGAAGTCGACATTGCGATCAGTGCCGATTACGAGCGGTAGGGTAGGTCCGGGCCGGCTCGTCGTAGGCTCGAACGATCTCTTGAACCAGCCGATGGCGAACAATATCGGCTTTCGTGAGCTGCACGATCCCGACACCCTCGATCCCGCGCAGTCGTGAGAGCGCGTCGGTCAACCCGCTGCGAGCGTGCTGAGGCAGATCGACCTGAGTCGTATCGCCCGAGACCACAATCTTGGAACCCGAACCCATCCGGGTGAGAAACATCTTCATCTGCGCGACCGTCGTGTTCTGACCCTCGTCCAGAATGATGAACGCCTCGTTCAACGTTCGGCCTCGCATGTACGCCAACGGAACGACCTCAATAATGTCCTGCTCCATGAATCGCTTGATCTGGTCGAATTCCATCATCTCGTGTAGGGCGTCCAGCAGCGGCCGGAGGTACGGATTGATTTTCGCGCGCAGATCGCCCGGCAGGTAGCCCAGGCTCTCGCCTGCCTCGACCGCCGGCCGTACAAGACAGATTTTTCGAGTCAGCCGGTTCTTGAGGGCTTCCACGGCCAGCGCCACTGCGAGGTACGTCTTTCCGGTTCCCGCCGGGCCGATGGCAAACACAAGATCGTTCTTGCGCATCGCCTGCACGTATTGCACCTGACCAGGGGTCCGTGGTTTGACCCGCTTCACGGCATGACTGATGTCGATTGCCGGCGCCTCTTGGCCGAGGTTCAAAATCTGCGAAACGTCCTCGACTGCCGGGCTGCCGCCGCGTTCGGCAATCGCTTTCAGTTGCTCGAGGACTTCGGTCGCGCGCGCCACCGAATGGTCGTCCCCAGTAACGTGGATCACGCTGTCACGATGCGTGATCGTCACTCCCAGGCTGTCGCGAATCAAGCGCACGTTCTGGTCTCGAGCACCAAACAGCGGCAGCACCAGCTTCGGATCGACCAACGAAATTGTCGCTTCGGTCATTCAAAAAGGTCGCCTTTGCCGGCCACCCCACGCGCTTCAGAACTGTCAAACGCAATAAGCAACTATAGCTAATCCCTCCGGCGAGAGGAAAGCCTTTGGCGAATCAACAGCCAACAACTCGCGTATTTGCAGGCATTTACGGCAATCGCCTTTCTGTCCGGATTCGCCGGTCACAGCGATTTTGTCAGCCGTAGCACGGACATCTTGTCCGTCAGAACATTCTTGGACGGACAAGATGTCCGTCCTACAGGCTCAGTCCCGCCCGCTCCGCCGCCGCAGCTTCTCGCGGGTCCGTCGACTGTACTCTTCAAGCACCCGCCGTTCCCGATCGGTCAAACTGGAATCGCCGCTGGCGTTCAGTTTCGCCAGGACGCGGTCGCCCTCGATTTCCAGATCGGAATCGTCGTCGTCCAAGGCCGGGGCGTGGACCTTAAGCCGCGAACGTGATGTCCGCCACTTCCGTCGCAGGTTCGCCAGCCATGAACCGCCCGGCATCCGCCTCGTCAGTCGAATTCCCAGCCAAAAATAGACCGCACTGAACGCCAGCCCACAGAGATGGATATCAAACGCCGTTTGACGCGCGCCGAACCCTAACAAGTTCATCGCGACCACAACGATCCCGAGGACCCATGCAGGCATCGGCACAATAAAGATCAACGTCCGCTGCGGATGGTTCAGGATGAACAGCAACAACGTCGCCGCACAGGCTCCGGACGCTCCAAGAGCATCTCTTCCCGTAAAACCATATCGAATCAGGACGACCTGCTCCAAGGCAAACCACAATCCACCGACCAACAGCGAGACCAGATAAAACGCCAGGAACTCACGCTTGCCGTAACGATCTTCCAACTCTCGCCCAAAGATCCAGAGTGTAAACATGTTCAGGGCGAGGTGCAGCAGATCGGCATGCGCAAACCCGTAGCTGACCAGTTGCCAAATCTGAACGGGGTTGGTGATCGACTGGCTGGAAACGCGCATGCCGTGCTGGAACCAATTAGGCCGGCCAGTGTCTTCGAGCACCAGGCCCGCCAGAAAAAAGAGTCCATTCAGCACGATCAGACCAGTGACCACACTTCGATTCGAGGAAACGAACGATTCCCCTTCGTCGCCTCGGTAGTAATCTCGATCGTGAATTCCCATCGCGGAGCGCCCTTATCGCAGCAGCAACTCTACGTTGCCTGCGCAAATCGAGCAAGCGTCATTCCGCCATCGACCCCTTCAGGAATAGGAAACGCTCGCCGGCGGGGCCGTGCGAAATGCGTCGTCAAGAAAGGGGCCGTCCTGCGACGCCGCGGTTCCAAACAGGCTACTCAGACAAGCTATTTGGCGGCGCGTTCGTTGGCCGCCTGCTGTGTATTCCTGATGATCTCGTCCGCCATCTGGGACTGCAGCAGCGCGATATCGTCGAACAGTTTCTGGTTCGATTCCTCGAAACCGGCAATGCGGTTGCGAACCGTTTCCAATTCGGTCCGAATTCGCTCCTCATATTCGGTTATCGCGGCCAGATCGGCCTTGTGTCCCACGAGATCCTGCTGCAAGCGCATTAACTCTCGGGTACGGTAGTCGACTTGGGCCTGAAGTTTTTTCTGGATTTGATCGGTGTCGGATATCAAACGGGAGAGGAATTCAATCCGGATATCCATGTCGACAAGGCGACTGAAAATCTCATGGTAATGGAACTTGAAATCCTGCAACGGACGGCGATAAACCGTTTCGAGCTTTTCACAAATGTCCTCGTTCGTCAGTTGATCGGCCGCTTGTAACGGAAGCAGTGCCAGGTCTCCGGCAACGAACTTCGCTTTTTCCGAACGGCGCAGGTCGGACTGGACCGCCAGACCACTCAAATCAAAATACTCGGAATCGAGCCGCTGTTCCTTATTGGGGCTGTCGACCTCCATTTCGTACGGCTTCTTGAAGCGAACGCGCGCGTAAATACGGTCGGGCGGATCGTCTGGCTGCACCGCTTTGCCGTCGCGCAGAAACTGCAGTATCGTTTTCTCATAAGCCTCTTCGGTGACATCGGCCGGTCGCTTGATAAGGTATCGGATGATACCGTTGACCATCTGCTCCTGCTCTGCGTTCGGCGGCTGCCCGCCGTTTCGGAATTTCAGAAAATCCTCGAATGCATAATGAGAATCGGTCGGAATTCGTTCGTAGACCGTCACCGACGCTGCGCGCGTAACCAGGATCTGGTCCTGCAGGGGATCACCGGGCAACGTCCTTTTCAGCGAGACCGCGTCGGGGGAAGTGGCGAACACATCGAACTCACCAAGATAGGCGTCGGGAACGCTGAACCCTTCTTCGACTTTCTCGGAAAACAGGTAGACAATCGTGTGCTCTTGAATGCCGTGGGCGCGGCCTTCCGCGGCCGGATCGGCGGCCGCAGGCGGCACCACACCAGGCTGGGCCGGATTCGGCGCGGGTGGGACCGCGGGCGCTAACGGAACGCGCACCAGAACGTTGCCCTTCTCAGGGCCTTGATCGACGATGCCTTGAATTGCACAGTTACGAAAGACTCGGCCGCGTCCGACGAGCAAGCGATCGACCGCTCCTTTCGCCGCCGGCTGCGTCGCCATTTCGTCCTCCTTTAACATCTGCGGCGTGCCTTGGATCAACTCCTCGTTCTTTTCTTTGGCTGTGTTCAAGTCCTTGAGCGTCTTGACGTATAGTTCGCCCCAAAACGCCCGCGTCTTCAACGACATCGACGCCATCGCCAGATACCAGAAGGACGACAGCATCACAAACGACAGAAACAGCAGGTGATACCACTTCCACGTTCGCGACGCCGGCCAGAAGCCAACGAAAAACAAAATGACCAGCAGGATCACAACCAGCAGGAGCACAGTTTCCATGGAACGCTCGACGACAGGCGATGCGACGATCGCGCAATAGTGCGGCAGTGCGGGCGATAGAGTACCGTTCGATGATAAACTGGGTGATTTGGGGTGTCAAGAAAAGCGAAATTAGCTGTGGCCCCGGGCCGATTCCGCGTCCGGTATTTGCCATCGCTCGGCGGAAACCTCCAGTACGGCGGCACCTGGGCCTAAATTATCGCCG
Source organism: Planctomycetota bacterium (assembly GCA_016872775.1). GTDB lineage: Bacteria > Planctomycetota > Planctomycetia > Pirellulales > Pirellulaceae > VGZA01. The sequence continues at coordinate 65,164 of VGZA01000005.1, forward strand.
GAACTGGCAACCTTTACCGCTACCATTGGCACAATCGTTCAAGTCGGAACCTTCGCATGCCGAAACTTTCTGCTGGGAACCATTTCTCGGTGAAAGCTGGTCTGGTTGAAGGAAACAACCCCACCAAACGGTACCCGTACGGAAGTTGGATACGGCGGCATTGTCCAGAAGATCAACGGGTCGGCAGCGCAAAGCCAGCGGAGTGGGGTCCAAAACCGATTGGATTTTGATGGAGGGAGTGGGGGGATGGAAGACGCCAACGGGTCAGCCGGCGGCGAGCGAAGGCCTGAGCAGGGCCCGACTCATTGGCTGGAACTGGTCACGCAGATTTCGCTTTGCGGTCGGCAATTGCGCCGGCTGCTGGGCGAGGTCACGCTGCCGTGGAACCTTTCGGACACCGAATTTCTCTGCCTGTGGAGCTGTGCTCGGGGAGCGGGCAGTGGCGTAGCCCAACACGATCTTGCGGTATCGCTAAGTGTTTCGGCGGCCCAGATGAGCGGGCTGGTCTACGACCTTCGAGATCGAGGACTGCTGGATCTTGAGCGCCCCGCCCGGGATCGTCGTCGGCAACAGTTGCGAATCACGGGTGCCGGCCAGCTGCTGCTGAAGCGCGTATTGGAGTCGATGACGGGACTGCTTGCCGAATTGGATCGACAGGTACCCCGCGACGATCAAAAAAGATTACACGAGAAACTGTTGCGGCTGAATACGTTGGCGCACCTGCAATCGGCCGGCAGCGTTTCGCGGGGACCTGCCGAGGATCGGCCGATGCGGAGGGCGTCGTGAGTGGCTCCCGAGATCGCTGCGGCGGCAAGCGCCTCAAAGTTGACCTCCCGACCCCGCCGCAATAAGAGATCGCACAAGAGCTTTCAACTGCAACGAAAGGTCATACCATGGACGGCGAACGACGACGGATCGAAACCTGTTGGATGTGGTTGGCTTGTGGATTGGCGTTCCTGATGCTGGCGAACGCCTGCAGTCGGTCACGCTATCGTCGTCTCGCGGATGCGGAGGCGGTTGATCTGATTCGCGAGAAGTCCGACCATCCCCACTGGGATCTACCGGACTACCATGTTTACGTCGATCCGCGTTCGCGCATGTTCGATCCGTTTGACCCGGACGGACCGCCGATGCCGCCGGACGATCCGACGTCGCACAAACTGATGCGTTTTGTGGACGGCAAGCGCGGATTCCCGCAGTGGCATCGCAACGGCGACACCCCTTTTGTCGAGAATCCTACCTGGCTCGACTACCTGCCGATGGACGAACGCGGAGTGCTGAAACTCGATTCCGAAAACGTCGTCGAGCTGGCGTTGATCCATTCGCCGACTTACCAGCGGTTGCAGGAGGAAATTTACCTTTCGGCGCTGGACGTCAGTTTCGAACGTTTCCGATTTGACACGCAGTTCTTCGCCGGTTATCAGACCTTTTTGACGGCGGACGGGCGTCAGCGCGCCGGCAGTGGCGGGAACTCCCGCAGCAACTTGACCACCAGCCTGTTCTCCAAAGGTCGTCGCGATATGGCGCTGCAAAAGTCGTTCACCACGGGGGCCGACCTGGTGGTCGGCATGGCCAATTCCCTGGTCTGGCAGCTGTCGGGTCCCGATGATTACAACGGCTCAACGCTGATCGACTTCGCCCTGGTGCAGCCACTGTTACGCAACGCCGGCCGGGACCGGATTCTGGAACGTTTGACAGTCGCCGAGCGAATTCTGCTGGCGAACGTGCGGCAGATGCAACGGTATCGGGGCGCTTTCTACGTGGACTTGTTGACCGGGCGTAACCCGGGGCAGGGGCCATCCCGTCGCGGTGGTGTTTTTGGCGCAGGTCTCGAAGGATTTACGGGGGTTGGCGGCGGCGGCTTCGGCGGCGTCGGCGGCCAAGGCGCGGGGGCGGGCATTGGGGGCGGTGGAGCGACCGGCGCGGGTGCCCAGCAGGCCGGAGGCTACATCGGACTGCTACAACAGCAGCAACAGATTCGCAACCAGGAAGACAACATCGACCGACTGCGCGTCAATCTGCTGCGGCTCGAAATCAGCCTGCAGGAAATGCTCACGACGTTGCCCACCGATCAGGAAGCGATTCCACGACAACGCTTACAGGTGGCTCAGGCTCGTCAGGCATTGTTCCAGGCCGAAGGCCGATTACTCAACTCCCGAAATCAGTTCGAGCAGCAGCTCGACGCGTACAAAGCGCAAGTCGGATTGCCGCCGGAGATCTGCGTGGAGATCAAAGACACGATGCTCGACAAGTTCAATCTGATCGACGAAGCGATCAAGCCGCAACAGGCTCTGGTCGACGAGGTGATCGAGCGGATCGGGGAGATCAACGGCAAAATTCTGGCAACCGCGATGGAGGAGAAGGACGAGACCACGAATATCACAAGACGTTCGATGGTCTGGACCGATGCCCTGCGTTTGCAATTGATGAAGCTTCGCGAGGAGCTGAAACCGATTGAGACCCTGCAGCAGGAGCTTCGCGGCACGAATTTGCCGCGCGTGGAAGACGATTTGCTCCATCTGGCCGAGGTACTTCCAGGCCGCCGAGCCGACCTGGCAAAACTGCGCAGCAAGCATGCCGAACTGGCAAAGTGCCCCTGCCCGCTCTTACCGGTACCGACTATCGATCCGATCGTATTCGACGTCAAACGACTGGACGGCGTGCAACAGTCATTACGCACCGAAGTTAATCGGTTGACGGAACGGTTCCAGAATTATCCCGAGCGACTTGCGAAACTGAATGCCGACCTGGACCAGTTGTTGAAGCAGGGATCACAACTCGATCCTTTCCAGCTCTTCGAACAGATCCGCGACCTGGCGCTTCTTGGCAGCCAGGATGTACTGATCGATTTGCGACTCGATATCCTTGCGCTGGAGATTGCTCAGGTTCGAGCGCGTACCGAGAGTATCTCCCTGGTGGACATTGACATTCCGGCCTGCGAAGCGATGCAGATCGCGTTGCGGTACCGGCATGACCTGATGAACGCCCGCAGCCAGCTTGTCGACTCGTGGCGCTTGATCGAGTTCAACGCCGACAACCTCGAAAGCACGCTCGACCTGTTCTTCTCCGGCGACATGGGTAACACCACAAGCAATCCCTTTAATCTTAAGAGTACCACCGGCCGATTGCGCGTCGGCGTTCAGTTCGACGCACCGATCGTGAGACTGGCGGAACGGAATACGTATCGCCAATCGTTGATTGAATACCAGCAAGCGCGGCGTACGTATTATGCCGCCGAGGACGCAATCGCTCGCGGACTGCGAACGACGATTCGCACGCTCGAAAACAACCGTCTGAACTTTGAGTTCCAGCGGTTCTCCGTGCTGGTTGCGGCTGAACAGATCGACTTGAACGAGGACATCCGAGTGCTCCGGGAAGCTCTGCGGCAGCCTTCGGGCGCTACCGCCGCCCGCGACTCGGTGTCGGCCTTGACCGACCTGCTGAACGCTCAAAACGACTTCCTCAGCATCTGGGTGAACTACGATGTGCTGCGCCGCGCTCTGGACCTCGACCTGGGAACACTGCAACTGGACGAGCGGGGACTGTGGATCGATCCAGGCCCTGTCGGGCCAGATTTCGCAACGGTTGTTGCCGAGCGAATCCCGTTGGGGGACGAGGGATCGGTAATCGAACGGTGGGAATCGGAAGGAGTGATCCCGGAATACCGGCACACCCAGCCGGGATCAGGTCCGCAGCCTGGCATGTCGCCGGTGCCAACTCCTTCCGGTGCCCCAGTTTACTACGACGATCCGTAGTAGCTCGAAACTTGTTTCGAGTCTTACTCCGCGTCGCGTGCCCCAGCGATCACGCACAACACTTTCACCGCAGAGATCACTGAGACCGCGGAGTCAGAGTACGGAAATGCCGCGGGAGATGGCCTGGAAGGGTCGTCGCAACTTTGGATCGGTCGGTCGGTTTAAATAACCGAAGGATCGAGGCGGTTACGGCAGCGCGCAGTGCCTTTCGATGGGAATGGCGGATTTTCCATCTGGGCTCTGGCAGACGCATAGGCAACTCGGGCTGGCGATTCCCTTGGTTTGCACACCCCCGGTTTTTCCGCCCGATCCCCTCGCCGGACCAATTTTGAGAGTGGCGGATCAGTCCGGCGCGACTATAATGACGGCGATCGATGCTATCGATGAAACCGACCCCCACCTGACAACTTGAGCCTGCCTTACGAGTCGGCGCGTAAGCCGACGATTGGAATCCCCCAAGAATCGGGGGAAAAAGGAGAATGCCATGTCCCGTCCACGCTCGCGCGGAAACGCGATACTGCTGATTCTGGCCGTGATGGTCGTCGTTGCTATGGTGGCCGGCGGAATCTACTTTTTCATGCGTTCCGAAAATGCCAGCGGCGAAGGTCCCCTGGTCAAGGAAGTCAAGCTAGGCCCTTTCGACCATATCGTCTTGGAACAGGGCGAAGTGGAAAGCTCCAGCAACATCGAAATTCGCTGTGAGGTCAAATCGCGAAATACCTCCGGCACGCAGATCATCTGGGTCGTGCCGGAAGGTACGCATGTAAAAAAGGCGGATGTTCTGGTGCGACTCGATTCGTCCGCCTTGGAACGGGAACGGGATCAGCAGCAGATTTCCTGCAATTCCAGCGAAGCGGTGATGATTAACGCCCAGAACGTCTATGAGGCGGCCCTGGTCTCCAAGGTCGAGTATCTGGAAGGGGCGTACAAGCAGGAGGAACAGGCTGCCAACAGCGAGCAGTTCTTCGCGGAGCAAAACCTGCGTACAGCGGAATTGCTCTATCGATCGGCCGAACGTCTCGCGGCCAAAGGCGTCATCTCGCCGTTCCAGTTGGAGGGCGACAAATTCGCAATCGACAAGGCGCAAGCGGAACTGGCCAAGGCCAAAACGCGCTTGCACGTGTTGCAGCAGTATACGAAGCCGAAAATGCTGAAGCAGTTCGACGCCGATATCGCCACCGCCAATGCTAAATGGAATGCCGAGAAAAGCAGTCACGATCTGGAGAAGAAAAAGCTCAAGGACATTCTCGATCAGATCGTCAAATGCGAGATCAAGGCGCCGGCGGACGGACAGGTCGTCTTTGCGAATGTGGCCAGCAATCGTGGCGGCGGTTCGGGTGAGTTTGTCGTCGAGGCAGGCGTGAACGTCCGCGAAGGTCAGACGATTTTGAAACTGCCCGATCCAACCCAGATGCAGGTCAAAGCGAAGATTAACGAATCGCGGGTGACGCTCGTGCGGGCCGGCATGCCCGTATTAGTTCGACTCGAAGCGTTTGGCGACCGGATCAGTCAAGGCGAAGTCACCAAGGTCAATCCCTATCCCGAACCGGGCAGCTGGTTCAGCAGCCAGGTGAAAGAGTATGCCACGTACGTGAAAATCACCGATCCCCCCGAGGGAATTCGACCTGGTCTGAACGCCGAAGTCCGCGTGTTTGTCGAACAGATTCCCGAAGTGCTGCAGGTTCCGGTTCAAGGGATTTTTGAACATGGCCCCGACTTTTATTCGGTGGTCCGAAAAAGCGCCGAAGGCCAGCCTCTGAAACATGAATTGCGGAAAATCAAAGTCGGTTCGTCCAACGACAAGTTTGTGACGATCAAGGAAGGCCTTAAAGAAGGCGAAGAGGTCATGTTGGACGCTCGCAAGCTCGTCGAAAAGGAACTGCCCAAAGTGGAACGAGTTCCGGACAGCGTACCCAACAAGGGTTCAGTCGCTGGCGGCGCGGCTCCGACGGGCAAGAGCGATGGTGCTCCTGGCTCCCCAGGCGCAGGTCCCAGCCCTGGCGCGGTTGCGGGTGGTCCTGGCGCGGGTGGTCCTGGCGCGGGTGGTCCCGGCGCGGGTGGTCCCGGCGCGGGTGGTCCCGGCGCGGGTGGTCCTGGTGGCGGCGGAGGCGGACGCGGCAAGCGTGGCAATTTCAGTCCCGATCAGATGTTTGCCGCGCGAGATACAAACGGGGATGGAAAAATCACTTCCGATGAACTCGAGGGGATTCCCGAGCAGTTTCGCGCGGGGATGATGCGCATGGATACGGATAGCGACGGTGCCATCTCCAAGGATGAATTCACTCAAGGAATGGCGCAGTTTTCTCGAGGTGGCGGAGGTGGTGGAGGCGGCCCGCCTGGAGGGGCTGGTCCGTGAATATTGCGTGCCGGGCAACTGAGCTGACGAAGGAATACGTGCTGAAGGGCGAAACGGTCCGAGCCTTACGTGGGGTTTCGTTCGACGTACCCGAAGGCGACTATGTTGCCATCATGGGTCCGTCCGGTTCGGGAAAAAGCACCCTGCTGAACCTGCTGGGATGCCTCGACCGACCGACGCTGGGGAACTTGTTCCTCGGTGACAAAGACGTCGCGAAAATGAACGACGATCAGCTGTCGAATATCCGAGCGACTCGCATCGGTTTTGTCTTCCAGTCGTACAATTTGATCCAGCAACTGACGGTCGTCGAGAATATTGAAGTTCCGCTTTACTACCAGGGTCGCGCTTCGTCCGCCAGTCGCAAACGCTGCAAGTACCTGGCCGAAATGGTCGGGTTGGGGGATCGGCTCGGTCACCGGCCTACCCAGCTTTCCGGTGGTCAGCAACAGCGCGTGGCAATCGCCAGGAGCCTGGTCAACGACCCGTATTTTATTCTGGCGGACGAGCCGACCGGAAACCTCGATTCGAACACGACGCTGGAAATCCTCAATTTGTTTGCCGAACTCAACAAGAACGGCAAAACGATCATTCTGGTCACACATGAAGACGAAGTCGCTCGTCATACCAAACGGATCGTGCGGCTGCGGGACGGGTTGATCCAGTCCGACACGAGGAACTGAGGCATGGTGGTGTTCTTTCGAACCTGGGCACTAGGTATCAAGAGTCTGATGCTGCACCCGCTGCGGTCCGGGCTTACGGTGCTCGGAATCCTGATCGGCGTGGCGGCGGTGATCTGGCTGCTGGCGTTCGGCGAAGGGATCAGCCGGGAAGCACAGAAGCAGATCGAAGGGCTCGGTGCGGAGAACATCCTGGTTCGATCGGTCAAACCGCCCAGTGAGGCAACAGCGAACCAGCGCGGAGCTATCCCCTACGGGCTGACGCGCGAGGAGTTTGACACGTTGGTGCAGACCATACCCACGATCAAGAGCGCGATTCCGATCCGGGAAATGCGGCGTCAGATCCGCTACCAGGGTCGACTTATCGATGGACGCCTGGTCGGTTGCACCCCGGAATATGCGGAAGTGACCCGGCTGGAAATCGATCGCGGCATGTTCTTGACCGACGACCACCAACGGCACAAACAGTCGGTTTGTGTATTGGCGGCTAACGTTGCGGAAAGGCTGTTTCCTTATGAGGATCCGATCGGGCGCCGCGTCTATCTGGCAGACCACACCGACTACTATGTGGTGGTTGGCGTGCTGAGGCCGAAGAATGCGACCGCGGCCATCGGGGGATCGCTCGATGCGCAGGACTTTTCCAACGACATGTATATTCCGATTTCGACTTGCCGTCAGCGCATCGGTGACATCGTGGTCAACCGAGGCAGCGGCACGTTTAGTGGAGAGATCTTGCAGCTGAACCAGATCACATTTCGCGTCAACGGCATCGACAACGTGATGCGAACCGCCGACCTGATCAAGGAAACGTTGAAGTCGCACGACCGCAAGCAGGACGTGGCGGTGATCGTGCCGCAGGAGCTTCTGGAACAAGCGAAAACGACCAGACTGATGTTCATGGTCCTGATGGGATTCATCGCCGGGATTTCTTTGCTGGTGGGTGGCATCGGAATCATGAATATCATGCTGGCTACCGTCACCGAGCGGACGCGCGAAATCGGTATTCGCAGAGCGTTGGGCGCTCGTCGCACGGATATCGTGCGGCAGTTCTTGATCGAAACGGTATCGCTGTCGGTTGTCGGCGGCGCCACGGGCATCGGGATCGGATTGCTCTGTCCCTATATGGTGGGATGGGTACGGGATTTCGCATTTAGAAACTGGGCCGAAGTCATGAATTCGCTGCCCGCCGTTGTCAAGTCCGTGGAGCCGCATATCGTGCCGCTCTCGATTCCGCTCGCTTTTAGTGTCTCGGTCGTGGTGGGAGTTCTGTTCGGTATTTATCCCGCCATCCGCGCCGCTCAAATGGATCCGATCGAGGCTTTACGGCACGAGTAATCGGCTGGGCGAAGCGGCGAAGCCGGTAAACTGGGCAACAGCCGCCCGAAAACTGCTCTGGATTTCGCCCTCCATTTTCGCATAGCATCCCGCCGCTTTGCAAAATCGGCCCGTATCGCCGTCCACCGTTGGCGTCGGCGAACGTCGATGGGAGACGGCTGGGATGAGTCACCGCCCGTGGATTACAAGCCTGCTTTTCGTACTGGCCATTGTCGGATTGGCCGGCGGACTGACCGGCTGCCATACGGCACCGATCACTGGACGCCGTCAGCTCCTGGTGATTTCAGAACCCGCGGAACTGCAGATGGGCCTATCGGCCTACCAGGAAGTACAACGGACCGAGCGACCGTCGAGCAACGCACTTGCCGCGGAGATGGTTCAGCGTGTCGGTCAACGAATTGCCGGGGTATCCGGCCGTCCCGATTACCAATGGGAGTTTCGACTTTTTGCCTCGCCGGAGCAGAACGCGTTCTGTCTGCCAGGCGGCAAAGTCGCGGTCTACGAAGGCATTCTTCCGGTCTGCCAGAATGAAGCCGGACTGGCGGTCGTGATGGCGCACGAAGTTGCCCACGCGCTGGCCCGCCATGGCGGAGAGAGAATGAGCCAGCGCTATGTGATCGACGGCACGCAATCGCTCGGTTCGTACGTGATTCAAGGACGGTGGCCCGAGCAGCACGCGGCGATCATGAAGGCGTACGGATTGGGAACCCAATATGGCATCGTGCTGCCGTACAGCCGATCGCACGAATCGGAAGCCGACCATATCGGATTACTGCTGATGGCGCGGGCCGGATACGATCCCTCCGAGGCACCTCGATTCTGGTCACGGTTTGCCCATAGCCATGGCGCGGCCCAACCGCCGGAATTTCTCTCGACGCATCCCAACGACGAGCATCGCGCGGAGGCACTGACGAAATTGTTGCCCGAAGCGAGCCAGCTCTACCTGGCCACGTCGGCGCGCTTTGGACTTGGCGATCCGATTCCTGGAGTGGCGGCAGTTGCGGCCCAATCGAGCGGTCCGCGGGTAGCGAACGGGCCGGAACTACGGTAGGCTGTTTTCGATCGCCGTAGGCCACATCCCGTTTCTCCATGAGGTCTCTCCATTATGCTTCGAGCTTCCCTGTTCTGTTTGGCGCTGACAACGCTTCTGTTCCCTTCCTATGGCCTGGCGGTCGACCATACCAAAGACCCGCTTGCGGAGGTCAAGCAGCGCGTCCAGGAGAAAAAGGCGATTCTGCTTGATGTTCGTGAGCAGAAGGAATGGGACGAAGGGCACCTGAAGGACGCGGTCCTGCTGCCACTGTCCAAGATTCAGTCCGGTACGGAATTGAAGGACGCCGTCAAGGACTTGAAGAAGGACACCCTCATCTACTGCCATTGTCGAGCCGGCCGACGGGCACTGACCGCCGCCGAGCAACTGATCAAACAGGGATACGATGTGCGGGCTCTAAAACCGGGCTACGAGGAACTGTTGAAGGCCGGTTTCGATAAAGCGGGTGACAGCAAGAACTCGAAATAACCACTGCCAGCCTGCCGCACCTTATGAAGATTCAGTTGATGGTAACATGCCTGGGGGATGTCATTCGGCCTTCGGCGGGCCAGGCGACGGTTTCTCTGTTGCGTCGATTGGGCCATTCGGTCGAGTTCCCCGCCGCGCAAACCTGTTGCGGCCAGCCATTGTTTAACAGCGGTTACGCCGAACTGGCTCGCAATCAGGCGCGCCATACGATCCAGGTCTTTGCCGGCGGCGACCCCGTAGTGACGCCCTCGGGATCGTGCGCCGCGATGGTGAAAGCGGAGTTCCCGCACCTGCTGGCCAACGACAGCATCTGGCAGGCGCGCGCGGTCGAACTGGCCGCGCGCACGTTTGAGCTCAGCGACTTTCTCGTCAACCAGTTAGGGGTCACCGATCTGGGGGCTCGCTACCAGGGTCGCGTCGCGTATCACTATGCCTGCCACCTGCGAGCACTCGGGTTGCTGCCATCGACGGTGGAGAGCCTGCTGGCCAACGTGGAAGGACTGACCTATGTGCCGCTGATCAGGCAGGATCAATGCTGCGGATTCGGCGGTTCCTTCGCCGTCCGCTATCCGCATGTTTCGGGTGCCATGGTCGACGATAAAATGCGATGCCTGATTCAATGTGGCGCGGATACGGTGGTTTCGACCGACACCGGCTGTCTGATGAACATCGGCGGCAAGTTGCATCGCGACAACCGCGATATCAAAGTACTGCACCTCGCGGAATTGCTCGATTCACGGTAGCTCAAAACTTGTTTTGAGCAAAACGGCCCGCACCGACGAAGCTGGGCGTTCAAAAGGCAGTCTTTTCGCTACCAACCAAATCTCGGCCCCACGCTCCGTCCGGTTCGCGTTTCTGGCGAGCCCAGCGGGGCGTTTTCGTCATCTTGGCCACGAACCGGCTAGGTCAACGAGTAGAGGGCCTTGTGCCTTCCCCAGTGAAAACGGCCACGACGAAAGCGGCGTGATCTGCGAGATGCCCAACCCCGGCCGCTGGCGCGACGGAGCTGCTCGAAACAAGTTTTAAGCTACGGACAAGTTTCGCGCTACTCCATCACGCGGGAGAGAAATCGTCGCGTGCGTTCTTCGGCGGGCGCGGCGAACAGTTCCTGCGGCCGACCGTGCTCGATGATCCTGCCTTCGGCGAGCACGAACACGCGATCCGCGGCCCGCCTGGCAAAGTGCATTTCATGGGTCACCAGGATCAACGTCATCCCCTCCGCACGCAGCTGTTCCAGCGTCGTCAGCACTTCGGCTTTCAGTTCCGGATCGAGCGCGCTGGTGATTTCGTCGCAGAGCAGGCATTCCGGTTCCATCGCCAGGGCCCGCGCGATCGCCACGCGCTGCTTCTGACCTCCGGAGAGCTGTCGCGGGTAGTCGTGCGCCCGTTGTTCCAGCCCGACGCGTCGCAGCAGGTCCAATCCCCGCCGTCTGGCTTCGGCGGTCGATTGCCGCAGCACCTGACGCGGCGCCTCCATCACGTTTTCCAGCGCGGTCATGTGCGGGAACAATTGAAAGTCCTGGAAGATCATCCCCACCACGCGCCGGACGCCGGCCAGGACTTGCGCCGGGGTGCGGGGCGTCAGTTGCCAATCGCCGACCCGCACGCTCCCTTCTTCAAAAGGGTTCAATCCGTTGATGCAGCGCAACAGCGTTGACTTGCCGCCGCCGCTGGGTCCGATCAGCGCAACCGTTTCGCCGGGCTGGATCTCGAGACTCACCTTCTCCAGGATCGTCCGCGAATGGAATCGCTTGGTCAGATTGTCGATACGGATCGCGTGCGACATGCGGCGCCCGGTTACCCTTTCCCCCATCTCTTTTCCAACCGACGTGCCACCCAGCTCAACGGCACCGACATACAGAGATAAATCACGGCGGTAATCAACCCTATCTCAAAATACTTTTGGCTCGACTTCGACAGCAGTTGATACTGCTTCGTCAGTTCGACGACGGCGATGCCGCTTACCAGGCTAGTGTCTTTGAACAGCGCCACAAAGTCATTCGTCACCGGGGGCATGATCACGCGCAGCGCTTGGGGCAGAATGATCCGGTAAAACGTCTTGACGGGTGACATTCCCAGCGAAGCGGCGGCTTCCCACTGTCCGAGCGGGATCGAGGAGATCCCGCCACGATAAATTTCCGCTTCGTACGCGCCGTAATTCAATCCGAAGGTCAGCACGGCGACGGTCCAATCGGTGAAGTTCAGCGAAAAGCCGAGCTGCAACGTTTCGCTCAACGTCGGCAGTCCGTAGTACAGCACGTAGAGCAACAGCAGGACCGGTATCCCGCGAAACAATTCGACATAGCCGACCGCCAGCCAGCGCAGCGGCGCCGGTCCATACATTCGCGCCAGGGAGACAAACAGCCCCAATACCATCGCCAAGGTCATGCTCTCGACCGAAATCAACAGCGTAACCCAGGCTCCATGGCACAGCAGCGGAAAATACCGATCGAAGGTATACTTTCGCCGGGACTCGGTGAGAAAATCCGAGCCCTTGGCGAGTTCGGCGTTTCCCAGTTCCCGTTGATCGTCGTTCCACAAATCCCATTTCTCAAGAATCCGCCGCAATTCCCCTGACTCCAGCAATCGTTGCAGCGCAGCATCGATCCGTTCGGCGAGTTCGGTTCGGTCCTTGCGGATGGCGGCGGCATACAGTCCCTTGCCCACCGGAGCGCCGACAAACTTCAGTTTCGGATTCGGCTTGGCGCAATACTGGGCGATCGGCAGGTCAAGCAGCACCGCGTCGACGTTGCCCACTTCCAGATCGCGGTACGGCTCCATCTGTCCATCGTAGACTTTGGCTTCGATTCCCATCTGTTCGAGCAGGCGGGAGGCAGCCGTTTCTCCCAGCGTGCCGACTTTGGCCGCGAGCGTTTTGCAGTCCTGCAGCGTGGCGATTCGGTCGTCGTCCGCGCGCGTCACCAACTGCAATCGATAGACGTAATAAGGACGGGTCAAGCGGAAATTCGCGGTCCGCTCCGGCGTGACCTCAAGACCATTCAAGGCGATGTCCAGATCGCCGCGTTGCAGGCCCAGCAGCAGGTTTTCGAAGCCGTACTGGTGGAACTTGATCGGAACACCCAATTCGCGGGACAGTGCGTCGATCAGATCCACTTCAAATCCGATGTTCCTGCCCAGGTCGTCGGGGTCTTTGAAGATATACGGCGCGCCCCCTTCGGAATCGGCGCCCCAGTGCAGCGACTCACGAGTCGCGGCAGCGGAGACATCGGCGGCAGCGGAGACGGTCGCTAACGCCAAGCTGGCGCCAAGCGCCATGGCGGCGGCGAGGCAGCCCGGTGGGGCGACGCGCCGCGGCGGGTCCGTCAGTGACAACTTGGGATCGGCGATCGGGAATCCTCCCTAAGTCGGTCCGCGCCGGTCATTCGCGGATCATTTCATCCACCGTCTGGCCGGACGGAATCATCGGCAACACATGTTCCTGGTAGGGCACTTCGACGTCGAGCACAAACGGCCCGGGATAGTCGATCATCTCCCGCAAGGCGGCGGTCAGGTCGGATTTTCGGCTGACGGTCGCCGCTCCGCAACCAAACCCTTTGGCGATGCCGACGAAGTCGGGATAGCGCGTGCTGGCGTAGCGCCCTTCGCCTTTACCGATCGCCTCGGCCTGGTCGATCGGCCCAAGATAGGTATGGGCGCGGTTGCCGGAATAGAATCGATCTTCCCATTGCACAACCATCCCCAGATGCTGGTTGTTGAGCAGCAGGACCTTTACCGGCAGTTTTTCGCAGAAGCAGGTGGCCAGTTCCTGGACGTTCATCAACAGGCTGCCGTCGCCGTCGATATCGATGCAGAGTGCGTCGGGATGGGCCGCCTGGGCGCCCATGGCGGCGGGCAAGCCAAAACCCATCGTTCCCAATCCAGAGCTCGACATCCAGGTCCGCGGCTCACGGAACTTGAAGAACTGCGCCGCCCACATCTGGTGTTGCCCCACCCCGACTGAAACCATCGTTTTCCGGTCGCGGGTCATGCGCGACAGCTCGGAGATCGCGTGCTGTTGCACGATGCCTTCACCGCTCAAGGCGTACTTGAAAGGTTGTTCGCGTTTCCAGGTCTGGCATTGACCGACCCAAGGGCTGATCTCTTCCGGCGGTTCGACGATCTTCAACAGTTCCTCGAGCGCATATTTGACGTCACTGACGACGGGGATGTGGGCCGGTTTATTCTTGTTGATCTCGGAGGGATCGATGTCGACATGGATGATCTTGGCGTGCCTGGCGAAGGCGCTGACTTTTCCGGTCACGCGATCGTCGAAACGCACCCCCAGTGCGATCAGCAAGTCGCAATCGCGCACCGCCCAATTTGAATAGACGCTGCCATGCATGCCGAGCATATCCAGGGACAACGGATCGTCGCTGGGAAATGTCCCCAGCCCCATGACGGTCATCGTCACCGGAATACCGGTTTTTCGCGCGAGTGCCCGCAGCGCGGCGCTGGCGTTCGAGGCGATCACACCGCCGCCGGCATAGATGACAGGACGCTTGGCCAACTTGATCGCCGCCGCAATCCGACGGATCTGCTCGGGATGCGCCCGGCGGTCATCGACCCGATACCCGGGCAGCTTCATCGATTCGTCCCAATCGGGCACGCACGTATCCTGTTGGATGTTCTTGGGCATATCCACGAGCACCGGCCCGGGCCGGCCCGTCGACGCCACGTAGAACGCCTCCTTCATCACGCGGGCGATCTGGTTCACATCGGTGATCAGGCAATGATGCTTGGTGATCCCCCGGCAGACCTCCACGATCGGCGTCTCTTGAAAAGCGTCGGTGCCGATGACATGCGTCGAAACCTGACCCGTAATCGCCACCAGGGGGATACTGTCGAGTTTCGCGTCGGCCAGGGCGGTAACCAGGTTGGTTGAGCCAGGGCCGCTGGTCGCCATGCAGACTCCGACACGCCCGGTCGTCCGGGCGTAGCCTTGCGCCGCGAAGGCGCCGCCCTGTTCATGCCGCGGCAGAATCGTCCGCAGGCGATCGGAGTAGCGTGTCAGTGCCTGGTGCAACGGCATGCTGGCGCCACCGGGATAGGCGAAAATGACGTCGACCCCATGATCGACCAGCGACTTCACCAGGACGTCCGCTCCGGACATGCATTGGGTGGCCGCTACAGGCTGGACATTCGACATGATTGTTATCCCTCAACTTCCGATCGGTTTCGGCGGGCGATCGCCGGTAGATCCGTATTCACGAATCGGCGCACAGGACCAATCTACTTCAAGTTACGCGACATAGTTCGGGCTTTCAAGGTTCGATGCAGGTTGTGGTTAGCCCGCCAGCGGTCCCATAGCACCGCCGGCCGCTGGATCCTGCAACGTCTTCCGCAGGAATAAACCGGTGCTGTTTTCGCGGAGCGCCGCGATTTCCTCGGGAGTACCGCTCGCCAGCAGGTATCCGCCCGCGGTCCCGCCTTCCGGTCCCAGGTCGATCAGCCAATCCGCCGACTTGATCACATCCAGATGGTGCTCGATCACAATGACGGAATTGCCCTTGTCGACCAGCCGGCTGAACACCGCCAGCAGGCGGCGAACGTCGTCGACGTGCAAGCCGGTCGTCGGCTCGTCGAACACATAAAGCGTGTTGCCGGTTTCGGTGCGCGCCAATTCCGTGGCCAGCTTGATCCTTTGCGCTTCGCCGCCGGACAACGTATTCGAAGCCTGCCCCAGTCGCAGGTAGCCCAGGCCGACGTCGCCCAACGCCTGCAGTCCACGGACGATCACCGGGAAATTTTCGAAGAATCCGATCGCATCCTGTACCGACATGCTCAGGACATCGGCGATCGATTTGCCCCGATAGCGAACCTGAAGTGTCTGCGGGTTGAATCGCGCACCGCCGCATGCCGGACAGGCCACGTACAGGTCGGGGAGGAAGTGCATTTCGATCTTTTCCGTACCCTGGCCTTGGCAATGTTCGCAGCGCCCACCTTTCGCGTTGAAACTGAAACGGCTGGCGCGGAAACCGAGCAACTTCGCCTCGCGGGCGCTGGCGAAGACTTTGCGGATCTCATCAAAAAGTCCGCTGTAGGTGGCGGGGTTGCTGCGAGGGGATCTGCCGATCGCCGACTGATCGATCGGAATCACTTTATCCAGCTGATTAACGCCACGAAGGCTCTGGAATGGACCCGGTTTTGATCCCAGCCCTCCCAGCCGGCGGACGACGGCCGGGATCAAGGTCTCGTTAATCAATGAGCTTTTTCCCGAGCCGCTCACCCCCGTAACGCAGACCAGAACGCCGAGCGGAATCATGACGTCGATGCGCTTCAGGTTATTCGTGGCGACCCCTTCCAGCATCAGAGAACGGGTTTTCGCGACCCGGCGACGCGTGGCCGGAATGGGAATCCACTCCCTTCCACTGAGGTAGCGGCCGGTGATCGAGTTCTCCTGGGCCTGGACTTCCGCCGGCGCGCCCTGAGCCACGATCAGGCCACCCGATTCGCCAGCGGCCGGTCCGACGTCGATCAGATGGTCGGCCTGCCGGATCATTGCTTCGTCATGTTCCACAATCAATACGCTGTTCCCCATCCGTTGCAGGTCACGCAGCGCGTCGAACAGCCGCTGGTTGTCGCGCGGATGCAGCCCGATCGACGGTTCGTCGAGAATGTAACAGACGCCGACCAGTCCCGATCCGATGCTGGTGGCGAGTCGCACACGCTGCAGTTCACCGCCACTGAGCGTATCGGCGGACCGATCGAGTGTCAGATAATCCACTCCGACCCGCTCGAGAAAACAGAGTCGCCGCGTCATCTGGCCGATCAACGGTTCCCCGATCGCCGATTCCGGTCCTTCCCAGCGTAATTCTTCCAGAAATTCGCGGGCTTCGCGCACCGACATCCGGGTAAGTTGATGGATCGCCTTGCCCGCGATATTGACGCTGGTCGCTTCCTTGCGCAATCGAGAGCCCTCGCAAGCGGTGCAGCTGACGGGACCGCGGTATGTTTCGAGTTCCTCTTTGCGCCGGGCGTCGGTCGCGGTGGCATATTCCCGCTCGAGTGCCATCAGCAGTCCGATATATTTCTTGTTGTCGCCGTGGAACAACCGCTGCAGATCCTCGGGCGGCCATTCGCCAACCGGTGTGGCCGGCGACAGCGACTGACTCTGCAGGAAAGTTTCCACGTCCGCCAGCGCTTGGCGGACCGCAGCCGCCTTCTGCGCTCGCCAGGGAGCGATCGCACCGTCTGCCATGGTGCGGGTCTTGTCGGGAATCACTAGGTCGGGGTCGAATTCGACCCGGGACCCCAACCCTTCGCAGACGGGGCATGCGCCGTAGGGGCTGTTGAAGCTGAAGGTGCGGGGCTCAAGCTCCTCGTAACTGATCTCGCAGTTCGGGCAGGCGTACCGCGTACTGAACAACTCGTCGCGCCAGAGAAGCTCGCCGCCGTTGGTGGCGGCTCGTTCCGCCTCCGGCAGCAGGTAGCATGCGGCCACGAGTCCCTGGCCGTGGCGAATGGCCAATCGAACCGACTCTCCCACACGCGACTCAATTCCCGCGCGAATGATGATGCGATCGACAACCGCATCGATATGGTGCGTTTTCTTGGCGGACAACGGCGAAATCTGGTCCAACTCCAGAACCTCCCCGTTGACCCGCGCTCGCAGCAGCCCGGCCTTCCGAATTTGCGCCAGCACGTCGCGGTGCTCGCCTTTCCTGCCGCGCACCATCGGCGCCAGAATCATCGTCTTGGTGCCTTCGGGAAGTTTCATCAGCCGTGCCTCGATCTGTTCCGCCGTCTGCTGCTTCACCGGGGCGCCGCACTGGTAGCAAGAGACCGAGCCGAGCCGCGCGAATAACAGCCGCAAGTAGTCATAGACTTCGGTGACCGTTGCCACGGTGCTGCGGGGATTCTGAGCGCCCTGGCGCTGATCGATGCAGATCGTCGGCGGCAAACCCTCGACCGATTCCAGGTCGGGCCGCTCCAGTTGATGCAAATACTGCCGGGCGTAGACGGAGAGCGTTTCCAGGAACTGCCGCTGGCCCTCGGCATACAGCGTGTCGAATGCGAGCGAACTTTTGCCGGAACCGCTTGGTCCGGTAATCACGACCAGTTGGTCGCGTGGGATGTCGAGGTCCAGATTCTTGAGATTGTGGACGCGCACGCCGCGAACTCGAATCATACTCGGGGGCGAGTCCGGTTCTGGTTTCGAGTTGGGCCTGCCGCGGGACATGGAGCTAGATAGCCAGGAAAGTGACCGGGAGTTAAACTTCCCACGGTAACAGACGAGCGCGCTGACGACAATTGGAATTTCGCCGCTCGGGGCGGCGAATGGGGCGGCGCGAGCATCTGAAATTGACAAGCGGCTTAAAATGAACAGCGAACCGCCGCCCGGTAGGCCCGACGCGTTCGGAACGCGCTTACAAACGGTAACAGAGCGGGAGCTGCTGCTGGCACCCTATGCAACGTTCAGTGCGCAGTCGCAGGGTCGCCGCTATCCCGAGCCGGACCATCCCTACCGCGGACCGTTTCAGCGCGACCGCGATCGAATCGTTCACAGCGCCGCCTACCGCCGACTGAGTGGCAAGACCCAGGTCTTTATGGGCGAACTGGGCGACTATCATCGCACGCGACTGACACATACCTACGAAGTCGCCTCGATCGCCCGCACCATGGCCCGCGCTCTACGCCTCAATGAGGATCTTGTCGAGGCGCTGGCGTTGTTCCACGACATCGGTCATCCGCCCTATGGTCACGCCGGCGAGGACGCTTTGAATGAATGCCTGGCAGACGACGGCGGCTTCTCGCATAACCGCTTCGCGCTGACGCTCGCCGAGGAACTTGAATCGCGTTACCCGGGTTTTCCAGGCCTGAACCTGTCGCTGGAGGTGCTGGCCGGCCAGCGGGAACGGACAAGCAAACTCGATCGAACCCTGTCGGCCGACCGCTCCAGCCTCGAAGCTCAAGTCGTGGACCTCGCCGACAGCATCACGTACGACGCACACGATTTTGACGATGCGGTCAAACTGGGCCTGGTTACGATCGAGCAACTCCTGGAAGTTCCGTTGGTGCGCGAAGCGGCCGACCAGGCGCGGGCGCGGCATGGCAATATCAGCGGGAAACTGCTGCGCATGGCGATCGTTCACGAATTGATCGACCTGCAGGTCGGTGACGCACTCGATCACGCGCGGCAAGTCCTGCGGGTGCTGGAGCACGACATGCATCGTACGCTCAGCGAAGCTCACCCGTCCGTTCGCCTCGGTCACTCCATTGCAATCGCCGAACGCAAAAGGGTACTGGAGGATTTTCTTTACCAGAATGTCTACCGGCATCCGCGGTTACTCGCCGTTCGCGCCGTCGCTCAAGCGCGCCTCCGCTCGATGTTCGACCTGCTGACGCAAAACCCGGAACGGCTGCCGGTTCGATTCCGCGAGCGGGCGAAAAACGTGGGCTGGAACCGGTCGGTCGGCGATTATCTCGCCGGCATGACCGATCGCTATTGCGATGCCGTCCATCAGCGCTTGTTGGGTTACGGGACGGATTCCGGGCCGGGTTGCGGGCCGACCAGCCCCCGCTGACCATCACTCGCAAAATCCCGGGATGGCTAGCATGGTGTCCCGTCCAGGGACTAAGATAGGGCTCATTATGGATGCGACAAAGATCTTTCCTAGGAATTTTTCGCTTTGGCTGCTGCGCGCCGTTTTTCTGCTGGTCGCCGCCGGGGTCGCCGTCTACATCGTCAACATTAACCGGCCCCAGGCCGAACATGTACCGATCGGATCCAGTATCGTGTTTTTCGTGCTGGTGATGCTCGGCGCTGTGACGATCGTCACCGTCGATACCATGTTCCCCCGCAAACGGCTGGACATGATCACTTCGGTCTACTTCGGCATCCTGATCGCCCTGTTTCTGACCTACGCCGCCAGCATCGCCCTCGAACCGCTGCTGCTGACCCCCGACCTGCAGATTTCCAGGATAAAACCGGTGATCCAGCTGCTGATGGGCATCGCCTTCAGCTATATCTGCATCAGTCTGTTGATGCAGACCAAAGACGATTTTCGGTTCATCATTCCGTACGTGGAATTCGCCAAAGAGGTCAAGGGACTGCGGCCGTACGTGCTGGATACCAGCGTGATCATTGATGGCCGAATCGCCGACCTGGCCGAGACTCACATTCTGGACAGCCAGCTGATCATGCCGCGTTTTGTGCTGGCCGAGGTTCAGGCAATCGCCGATAGCGGTGACAAGTCGCGCCGGGCGCGAGGGCGGCGCGGCCTGGATGTGCTCGACAGGCTGCGAGCCAACACCGAGATCGAGCTGAAAATCTACGACTCCGAAACCCCGGAAATGGCCGGGCAGCCGGTCGACATGAAACTGGTGCTGTTGGCAAAGCACCTCGGCGGCAAAGTCGTTACCGGCGATTACAACCTGAACAAGGTGGCTCGGATCCACAGCGTTCCCGTCATCAACCTGAACGATATTGCCAACGCGCTTAAACCGGTCTTCCTGCCAGGCGAAACCCTGGACGTCAAGATTGTCAAATCCGGCGAAGAAGCGGGACAGGGCGTTGGCTATCTCGACGACGGTACGATGATCGTCGTCGAGGGAGGGCGGGAGCATCTGCAGAAAACGGTGCGGGTCTCGGTAACCAGCGTTTTGCAGACCAGTGCGGGGCGCATGATATTCGGTCGATTCCTCAGCAATCTCTAACCAACCGCGAGGCTACCATGGCGGAACTCACGCGTCGCTCGTTCAATACGCAAACGGTCGCATCGTTGTTGACGTTCTCGCTGCTCGACACGCTGCTGGTGCGGCGGGCGTTTTCCACGGAAATCGAGCCGCTGATTGCGCGGTGGCTGAAGCAGGTCAACGACCTCGGACTCGATCTCAAAGGCAAAGCGTTGCCGGCAGTTCAATGGCAACAGCAGGTGGAGGAACTCTTCGGGAAATGCGAGTTGTCCGAACTGTTGCGGTTCATCGACTTCGACAAACTCACGGCAAACATCTCCTTCCGGGACCAGGGAGAGGTCAGTCTACGGGCGACGATTCCGTCCGTCGAAGGGCTGCCGACCAACCTGGTGTTCGGGCACCAGGTCTTCGCGCTGAAAAAAGATCGCTCCGTGGTGCCGCATGGCCACGAGAACATGGCGACGGCGTTTCTCGTCCTCCGCGGTAGGTTCCACGGCCGGCATTTTGATCGCCTGGAAGATGCTCCCGAGCATATGATTATCCGCCCGACGATCGATCGCGCGTTTGGTGCCGGGGAGCATTCCTCGATTTCCGATGAAAAAGACAACGTGCACTGGTTCAAAGCCACCAGCGAATCGGCGTTTATCTTCAATATCCACGTGAACGGGCTGGTCGCGAATCGGCGTACCGGCCGCGTCTACATCGATCCCCAAGGTGGCGAAAAACTGTCCGACGGCCGTATTAAGGCGCGAAAGATCGGCAGTGACGAAGTGTATCGAAAGTATGGATAAGCCGGTTCATCGCGTGGAGGTGGGGAAGGCGGGCAGTTACGGGACGGATCATCGCAGCCGCCGCTAGCGCTCAGACGTCGAGGTTGCGCACGTCGAGTGCGTGCTTTTCGATGAATTCCCGCCGCGGTTCGACCTTGTCGCCCATCAGCACGCGGAACATGTCGTCCGCCGCTCCAGCATCACTCATGGTGACCTTCACCAGAGTGCGATTCCCTGGATCGAGGGTCGTGTCGCGCAATTCCTCGGCATTCATTTCGCCCAGACCTTTGAAGCGGGTCACCGTCCAGCCTTTCTGACCGGCCTCCCGAATCGCCGCGGAGAGTCCTCGCAGATCGCGGAGCGGAAGGTCGGATTCGCCGCGACGCAGCAGGTAGCGAGGCGTTTCCATTCCGGTACGTTCCTGGGGAATCAACGATTGAATGTCAAATCCGAGGCTGGCGAGATCGCGCAATCCCTGGTTGATCGTGCGGACCTCGTGCAGTTCGGTGATATGCAAGTGGGGCGTCGCGCCGTTCGATCCGTTGCCATTCGGTTCCTGCTCGGACTGGGTGTCGCTGATCGAGACTTCGCTGCCGGTCGCCTGTTCCTCTTGATCGACGAACTCTTCCAGTTCCGCGCGCGTCGCGAACCAGAGTTCGCGCCTTCCCAGGAACACGTGGAACACGGGCAACCGCCCTTGGGAGTCGATGCGTGCTGCGTGTGCCCGCAGGCTGATGCCACGCTTTTCGAGGGCGAGCAGCGCGTCTTCCATCGATGCCATAGTTCGGGACAGCCTCTGCATCTCGTCGCCGCCGATTTCCCGACCGTCACCCGGGATGAATACGGCGTCCGCCAGGCCGCGTTCCAGCAGCTTTTCCCGCATCTCGTCTTCGGTCTGCACGTAGAACGTTTCTTTCTTGTTCTTGACGCGGAACAACGGCGGCTGGGCGACGTACACGTGTCCCGACGCAACGAGTTGGTACATCTGCCGATAAAAGAAGCACAATAGCAGGGTGCGGATATGCGAACCGTCGACGTCGGCGTCGGTCATAATGATGATCTTGCTGTACCGGCGGCGAGCCAGATCCTGTTCCGCGCCGATACCGCTGCCGATCGCGTGGATCATGCTCTGGACTTCCTCGTTCGCGAGCACTTTGTCCTCGCGGGACTTGTAGGCGTTGATGATTTTTCCGCGCAACGGAAGGATCGCCTGGAAATCGCGCAAGCGGCCGCCCTCAGCACTGCCACCGGCCGAATCACCTTCGACCAGGTACAGTTCACAGCGATCCACGTCGCGGCTGATACAGTCCCGCAATTTACCCGGCAGGCTGCCTCCACTGAGAATTCCCTTGCGTTCCCGCAGCAGTTGCTTGGCTTTGCGAGCGGCCTCGCGCGCCTCGGCCGCCAACACCGCCTTGTTGACGATCAGCTTGGCGGTCTTCGGGTTCTCTTCGAGGTAGCTCGTGAGAAAATCGCCGACCAGCGAATTGACCTGACCCTCGACGTCGACGTTATTGAGCTTGACCTTGGTTTGCGATTCAAATTTGGGCTCGGGATGCTTCAACGAAACGACCGCCGTCATCCCTTCGCGAAAATCATCGCCGGTCGGAACGATATCCTTGAACAGGTTGTTCTTCTTCGCGTAGCTGTTGACGGTACGCGTCAGCGCGGTCCGAAACCCCGAAAGGTGCGTACCGCCGTCCACGGTATTGATGTTGTTGACGTAGGTTCGCACATTTTCTGAAAATTCGGTGGTGAACTGCAGTGCCAGTTCCACCGTTACTCCATCGACGTCGCGGAGCATGTACATGATGTCGGAGTGCGCAACATCACAGCTGCGGTTGAGATGCTCGATGAACTGCAGCAACCCGCGCTCATAGTAAAACGATTCCCCCTCACCCGTCCGTTCGTCCATGAACTTGATCCGCACGCCCCGGTTGAGAAACGCCAGTTCCTGCAGACGGTTCTTGAGGATGTGGTAATCAAATTTCAGGTTTCCAAACACCTGCGGATCAGGTTTGAACGTGGTTTTGGTGCCCGTCCCACTGGCTTTGCCGATCCGCTTTACCGGACCGACGGGAACCCCACGCTGGTATTCCTGCTGGTAGACATGCCCGTCGCGACGCACCTCGACTTCGCACCACTCGGAGAGAAAATTCACCGCTTTCACGCCGATGCCGTGCAGACCGCCAGACGTTTTGTAGGCTTGCTTGTTGAATTTGCCGCCGACTTTCAGCCGGGTCATGACCGCTTCCAGCGCGGAGATTCCGAGTTCCGGATGCATGTCCACCGGAATTCCACGCCCGTCGTCCATGACGGTGATGGAACTGTCCGGATGGATCGTGACCTTGATTTCGTGCGCATACTTGGCCATCGCCTCGTCGATCGAATTATCGACGGCTTCGTACACCAGGTGATGCAGGCCGCGTACTCCGGTGTCGCCGATGTACATTCCCGATCGTTCGCGAACATGCTCCAGATCGCTCATGGCTCGAATCTGGTCGACGCCGTATTCGCCCGATTCCGCGGGGTCACTCTGCAAACGGTCCACGTCGCCGGCCGGCGGATCGGACTGTGGTGGTTGCGGTTCGTTCTTCTCGTCACTAGCCATGCTGTTCCTTTTCTTCCTTAATCGAGTTTACCGACTCGAAAGCGGAGCTTACGAATATTTTGTTGCGGCAATGCGTTCTGAATGCCCGACAGCAGTTCCTGCGTCCGCAGACTGAGTTCCGTGGTCACCATCGAATTGGCGACGACCACCGTCAGGGTTCCACGCCGAACCTCGCAGGGAACCGAATCGGCCGCCAGTTGTTCGCCGACAAGCGTCTTCCATACATCGGTGCGCTGCCTGGCCGACTCCGATTGGCCGTAGCCTTTCAGCGCTAACAGGTCGGACAGCAGGCTGCTCAGTCTTCTGGGCGCCGGACGAAAAATCTGACGCGCTCGCAATTCCGAGAAATCAACGTCCGCTTCCTCATGCTCCTTCATTCCAGATCCTTCGCTCGCGTGGGCCTGTGCCACGGCATCAACGCAGATGTATTCAATGTTCTTTCGACATCGGCATGATCACATATTGGTAACCGTCGTCGGTCGAAAACAATGCCGCCGACTCCGAGGACTCAATTTCGCAGGTGATCATTCTTTCGGCGTCGAGCACACGCAGAAAGTCAGCAACATATCGGTTGTCCAATGCGATCGTGATCGGCTGGCCCACGTAGCTGATCGGCATTTCCACTCGCGAACGGCCGACGTCGGCGGTGGACGCCATCAGGATCAGCGAACCATCGCCAAAGCAAAAATCGATTCCGCGACTATCTTCGCTCACGACGATCGAAGCCTGGCGCAACGCAGCATAAACGGCTCCCGCAGGCAATTCGATCCGAATTGGATTCGTGCGTTGTGGCAGCACGTCGCGCCAACGCGGGAATCGGCCCTCGACCAGCCGCGAGAAAATGGTCCCCCGCGGGCTGCGGATCAGAATGTCGTTGCCTCGCGCACCGACGCGAATTTCCGCGTCCGAATCAAACAGTGCTCGATCGATAAGTTGCATGGCGCGCGTCGGAACAATCGTGGTGTAGTCGCTCGAATGGTGGTTGCCGACCGAGATTGCCGGACCTTCCATTTTCGCGAGCCGTCGACCGTCCGTTCCGACAGCGATCACCCGCTGCTCTTCGAACTCGAGCAGCACGCCCCCCAACGCGTAACGGCTGTTTTCCGTGTCGGTGGCGAAGGCAGTGCGGCGAATCAACTCCTTGAAAAACCGTGCCGGAATTTCCTGATATCGCTCCTCGTGAAATCCCTCAATCACGGGAAACTCGTCGGGGTTCCCACCCGCCAGTCGGAATTCACTGCGGTCACCACGAATCACCGTCCCCTGGCCTTCCACTTCCAGACGCAACTGAGCGTCGGTCGATTCCCGCAGGATCAGTCCAAACCGGCTGGCCGGCAACAGCGCTGTCCCGGGAACCTGGACTTCTATATCCGGCACCTCCATCCGAATGGCGACATCCAGGTCGGTTGCCATCAGACTTATTGAGTTACCCGACGCGTCCAGCTTCACGTTCTGCAGAATCGGTTTCGGCGTTCGAGCCGGCACAATGTTCGACACGACGCCAAACGCGGCGAGCAACGAATCTCGATTGCACTTCAATTTCATCGCAGGTGAACTCCACGGTTTTCCGCAGTCAGTTTTGGTGATCTCTAATAGTATTTTTTAAGTCAGTAATAGTAATAGTCCGCTGTCTTCTGTCGGCACGGCGAATGACCCGTGAACGCAACACGCAGCGGTATCGGAGGTTGTTGTCACGAGCGGAAGGCGGACAACCTGTAAAAATAATGGCAGATTTGTGAACGACGGCTGTTGCTGGAAAGTGGTTGTCGTTCGCGTCCGTCGCCTGGCGCGTCGAGAGGCAATTTCAGCGACATGCTGTGACATCAATTTTGCAGATTTTCCCCAAGAGTGTCTCACGATAACACACGCATTTTTTCAATCGCGTCGCGTAACGCGCCGTCAATCGACAACAGCTCCTCCGTCTTGCGGCAGGCGTGCATGACGGTTGTATGGTCGCGGCCGCCGAATTCAGCGCCGATCGCGTCCAGACTCATTCGCGTGAGCTGACGGCAGAGGTAAATCGCCACGCCCCGAGCCCGCACTACGCCCTGACGGCGCGAGGGTCCCGTGAGGTCGTTCAAGCGGACACCGAACAGCGACGCCACTTCCTTGCAGATGGCGCGTAATCGGGGAATCTCATTGTCCACTTTCTCAAAACTGCTCTGGAGCTGTTCGACCGAAACGGCCTGCACCTGACCGGCGATCCGTTGGGCGAGCGCCAATAGTAACTGGTTCATCTGCAACACCGTGCAATGCAGAGGCAACAGGCCCGGCATACCATCAGCGAGCAGATCGATCGCCGATTCGTGGAATTGGATTCCGTGCAGCCGCGCGAGTCGTGTCAGCAGAATTCTGCGTGCGGCCGGACCAGGGGCGGTCATTGGAATCGCCAGGCCGCTCGAGAGGCGGCTAACGAATCGCGGGTTCAGACCGCCGATTTCGCCCGGCAAGCGTCGCGCCGTGAATAAGATCCTGTTCTCGAACTCCGGGAGACGATCCAGATACTGGCAGATTTCCAGCTGCGCGGTCGATTTGCCGGCCAACTCTTCGATGCCATCAATAATGACCAGTCGCAATTGATTCAGCCGATGGCGGAAATCGTCCAGACCGTCGGTGTCGATGGCATGGGCGACCGCGCGGGCAAAATCCGATCCGGTCCAGACCTGAACCCGACCGTTGCCGGGCTGGGAATGCCAGCGTTCCGCAAGGATATTTGCGAGCAGACTCTTGCCCGTACCGGTGGGGCCATAGAGCAGCAGCGACTCCAACGTTCGCACACTTTCGCTCATCCGCGCGATGGCGAACTGGATCAACCCCCGATCGTCGGATCCGACGAATTCATCGATCTCCGGACTGGCAATCCGGGATCGGCGAAGCGTGCGTGCCGACAATGTAAATGCACTCCCTGACACCGTCCGACTGGCCCCCTGAAAATTCGCCATTTTTGCCAGCCGAAATTATAGAAAATCGGGCTTCGACTGAGGAGGTCCCCGGGGTCGGAATTTCGGTGTCTGCGGGGGTCAATTCCGCCAGCAAACCGCGACGATCCGGTCGATCGCTTCGGAAACGTCCTGGAGGCTGTTTGTTCGAGCGAAGCTGAACCTCAGTGCTGACCCGATGAGTTCCTCGGCGACCCCCATCGCCTGCAAAATGGGGGACGGCTCGCTGGAACCGCTCGCACACGCGGATCCAGTCGAACAGCTGATTCCGGCCAGATCGAGTGCGAGGAACAATCGCTGGCGATCCGCGCCGGGGAACGAAATACAGCTCGTCTGAGGCACGCGAAGCGCCTCACTCCCGTGCACAACGATCGGCACCCGACCAGCCAATCCCGCCTCAAAACCATCCCGCAGTTGGGAGAGTGTCCGCAGCTGTTTCCCGGACACCGCCACGGCCTGTTCCAGGGCCACGCGGAACCCGACCGCTAACCCGACCGATTCCGTGCCGGGTCGAAGCCCAGCTTGCTGGAAACCCCCGCGAAACAGCGGTACCAGCGGTAGACCTTTACGCAGCAGGAGCCCTCCGATTCCCACCGGACCGTGAAACTTGTGCGGAGCAATCGACATGGCGTCCACTCCAAGTTGAGCGAATTCGATCGGCAATTTGCCGACCGCCTGGGCTGCGTCGGTATGGAAGGGGATGCCATTCGATCGACAGATGGCGGCGAGTTGTTCGATCGGCTGTATGACGCCCGTTTCGTGGTTGGCGTAGATCACACTTACAAGACAAACCTGCGGCGTCAACCGCCGGGAGAACTCGCCCGGGTCGATCCGCCCGCACCGGTCGACGGGTAGTTCCGCGACCGTAAAACCCCGCTCGCGCAACAGCGAAGTCGCTCCCTGAAGACAAGGGTGCTCGACCGACGAAATCAACACGGTTGCAGGCGGGCTGCCGGCCATCCCGAGCAGCGCCAGATGATTCGATTCGGTCGCGCCGCTGGTGAAGACCAGACGATCGTCGCGGCCGGCACCCAGCGCCGCACAAATGGCGTCGCGAGAATCCTCAAGGACCGCGCGTGCCGCCTGGCCATCAGCGTGCTGGCTGGCGGGATTCGCCAGGCACCGCGCGTCGATCCGGTCGATCGCTTCCCTGACCAGCGGATCGAGAAAAGTGGTAGCGTTATTGTCGAGATAGATGCGTCGCATATTCAAGGAAGTTACGTCGCGGTGACGGAATCGCCCGCCGACGCACGGCGCGAGCGGATCCATTCGGTACGAGGGTCCTCGTCCGCAAGGTGCAGAAGCGCCTCGTCGAGAAGTTCCGCCGCCTGGCGGCTCTGCCCCAACTCTGCCAGCACCTCGGCGCGGCTTAGCAGCTTGTCTGCCAGGTAGTCGTCGATTCTCCAGGTCAGCGTCTCATCGGGCGTCGCGGCGGCTGCAAAGTCAAGAAACGGAGGAATGAACTCGTACAACCGCAACTCGGTCAGCCGTTGAACTTCCGGCCAGAGCTTCCAGGCAAGTTCGTCATGTTCGGTCGTCCACTTGCGCCAAGGCGATCCGCTGCCGGCAGACTCCAGGGCCCGATAAAGAAAACTCGCGTCTCCGTCGGCTTGGCGGTTCCAGCGGTTGACGCTCACCAGGTCCCAGTTTCTCGAATCGAGTTCCGGGTTGCTGCTGACGAAACCGTCACCACGCAGAAAATCGACGTCCTGGTGAGTGGCTGCGGCACGAGTGATCCGCGTAAGTTGCAGTCGAAGCAGCGGGATTTCGACGTAGCGAAAATGGCGGAATCGAAATTCGCGTGGGGAAAACTCCAGTCCCGTTACGGTACCGATCCGGATCAGCACGGAACTGGAAACGATGGTTACCGTCGACACGACCAGTCCGATCAGGAGGCGCCGGCGGTATCGCTGCCAAAAACCTCGATTAACCTCTGCCACGCAATACCTGCCCCTGGGATCGAGACACGAACTTCGATATTCATCTTAAACCTGACCCGCGGGCCTGCCTACCGAGACCCCTGCCGCTTTTTCTCTCTTTGCCAGATTATCCGGTCCGGGTACCATTCCACGTGCGTGTAGGACGGACATTTTGTCCGTTGGAACCTACCCGAACGGACAAGATGTCCGTCCTACCAGGAAGGAGCCGAACGCCCGTGACCGTAATGGCTCGCATGAGCGCGATCCTAATCTTCCTAGGCATCATGCCCGTGCTGGCCCTTGTTCCCCAGTTCAGGCCGATTTCACGAAACTTGTCGCCGGCGGAGCCACCGGTCGCGCCCCCGCCGCAAACAAGTTCCCCAGGTCGGGAAGACGAGGAATCGCCGGGTGGACCTTCCGTCGAACCAGACCGAGCGTCGCGGCCGCCCGAGCGGGGATCGGCCGATGTCGGAGTGCCTGGACGGCAACCGGCCGACGGGGACGACAAGTTGCCGGTGCGCCGGTTCCCGCCGGCGGAACTGCTGCTGGAAGGCGACCGTTTTGAACAATTGCAGGCCCGCCTGCAGGCGCAGGGGGTAGACTATTACGTCCTGGAGCGGCAGGAGGGTCCCAAGCCAGGATACCGGTTCCATTGCAGAATCCGCGTGCACGGTTCCTCCACTTACGTTCGGCCGTTTGACGCGCAGGACGAAGATCCGCTGGTGGCCATGGAACTGGTGCTGCGGGAACTCGAACAGTGGAATGCGCGCCGCGAAGCGCGTTCCCAACTACGTTAGACGACCTGGCCGCCACCCGCCCGAGCCAAAAATGGTTGGGGGCGGACCGTGGAAAATCCTTTGGCGGATCAGGGGTACCGGGTTGCCTTAAACTGTTACAAAATCGTACCTTAATCCGATGCGACAGGTACCCAAGTCACCGGCGCGGCAACTGCGAAGCATCGCGAGTCGATATCGACTGCCCAAGGTTTTCCTCTGGGAATGCCGATCATGCAACAGCGGCGTGATAATTACGGGCACCCCGGACAGTGACGCGATTTTCGACAGGGACGCTAACCGGGACCTTCGAAACGTCGGCTCGTGGTCGGACGGAGCCCCGGCGGAGTCCTGCGAGCAACGTTTGAGTCGACTGGAAGCGATCCTGTTCCTGGCGCGCGAACCGTTGTCGGCGCGGCGGTTGAGCCAGTACGCCAACTTGGCGGATGGCACCGAAGCACGTACACTAATTTGCCGCCTGAACGAAAGATACGACCAGCAGAGTTGCGCATTTCGAGTGGAGGAGATTGCCAGCGGATTTCAATTATTGACCCGTCCCCAATTCGCTTCCTGGCTGCGGCGACTCGGGCATGTGCCAAGTGAAGTCCGATTGTCGGCTCCCGCCCTGGAAACGCTCGCCGTCGTAGCGTATCGTCAGCCGGTGTTGCGCGTGGACATCGAGGCGGTTCGGGGAGTCAATTGCGGCGAGATCCTGCGGCAGTTAATGGATCGGGACTTGATCCGGATTTGCGGACGGAGTGAGGAATTGGGCCGGCCATACCTTTACGGGACGACGAAGAAGTTCTTACAGATGTTTGGACTCGTCGATCTCGACCAGTTACCGCGAGCGGAGTCACTGCGAACACCAGCAGTCCAAGCACCAGCGAGGAAGCTCTCGACTTCGGAAGCCACCCTCAATAACCAGAATTCGATAACAGACCAGAAACTCGATGCAGAAACGTGAGGAGGAATCTGACGTGAGTGTGACCGTTTTTGCCGGCGTCGCGAACCGTTCCGTTGCCTTGGATACGCCCAACGATTCGATCGCGATCCTTTCCAGCCGTTTCGCCGACGGGCTGGAAGACCCGTCGCGCCTCGATCCATCCATGGAAGATGACGACTTCGACGACGAAATCGACGACGACGACGACGATGACGATGCCGACGACGACGACGATCTCGACGAGTTGGAAGACGATGAACTCGACGACGAGGAAGACGATGAACTCGACGACGAGGAAGACGATGAACTCGACGACGACGAGTGGGAAGAAGTCGACGACGAGGAAGCGGAAGAGGACGAGGACGAGGAGGAGGACGATGAGGACTGGGACGACGAGGACGATGAGGACTGGGACGACGACGACGACGACGAGGAAGAAGAGGAAGAAGAGAACGAGGCCTGGTAATCGGTCATTCGAGCCGGAACAGTCGTTTCAGTGCGTCGAGTAGTCCATGGGGTGTTCCGTCGTTGGCTTCGCTGCGAAGTGATTCAAGGGGTGGGTGGAGCAGTTTATTGAACGCGCGGTCAAACGCCTGCCGGATTTCCTCCGCGATGCGTGGTTCGATGGGCTGAATCTTGTTGAGTAATCGCGCCAGTTCATCCTGCTTGACGTTATCAGCCAGTTCCTTGAGCCGGCGAATGGTTGGCCCGGTGGCTCGGTGGTTTAATTCGCGCATGTAGCGTTCGGTTTCCTCGTCGATGATCTTCTCCGCCAGCGGCCATTCGCGCTGCCGGGCTTTCTGGTTGGCTTCGCAGACGCCGCGCAGATCGTCGATCGAGTAGAGGTAGACTTCAGGGTACTCCGCCAGCCGCGGATCGAAGTCGCGCGGGATGGCGAGGTCGAGGATGAACAAGGGGCGCTGTGCACGGGCCTGATGCGAGGCACGAAAACTGTCCCAGGTGACGATCGGTTCACTCGCGCCGGTCGTGCTGACCACGATATCGGCTTGAACCAGGAGTTCCTCCAGGCGTTCCCAAGGTTCGGCGCGGCCGCCGATCCGTTCGGCCAGTGCCTCGGCCCGTTCCCGGGAGCGATTGACGATCGCGATATCGGTGGCCGCTTCGTCGCGCAGATAGCGGACGGTTTCCTCGCCCATCTCCCCCGCGCCGATGACGAGTACCTGCTTGTCGTCGAATCGTTCAAAGAACCCTTTTGCGAATTCGCCGACGGCGACGCTGGGAATGCTGACCCGCTTCTGCTGGATCGCCGTTTCATTGGCGACGCGTCGCGCAACGCGGATTGCCGCCTGAAAGGCGGTATGCAGCAACGAGCCCGCGGAATTGCCCGCGCGGGCCAATTCGTAGGCCTGCTTGACCTGGGCATGGATCTGGGCCTCGCCGACCACCATGCTGTCAAGGCTTGCGGCAACCGTGAACAGATGGCGAATCGCGTCCTGCCCGGTTCGTTCGAACAGCTCTTCAAACACTTCCAGCGGATTCAGCCCGTGATATTCGGCCAGGAAGGCTGCGATATCGTGATGCGTGGGGCAGCGTTTGTCCTCTTCCGACGCCAGGTACAGTTCCACCCGATTGCAGGTGGATAACAGCACCGCTTCGGACCCGGGAAACCGGTGGCGCAACAGGCGCAGCGCGTCGCGGGCCTGGTCGGGGTTGAATGCGAGTTTTTCCCTCACTTGCACCGAGGCGTTATGGTGACTGCATCCGACAACGTGGACCTTCACGGCGCATCCCCCGTCGCCGCGCCGTCGCTTGCCGAAGCCGGCTGGCTGGCGTGATTACCCGCCAGGACAAAAGCCAACGCTAGCGCTAGAAACAAAAAACTGGCCAACGTCAGGTAGGCAATCTTGCGGCCCCGCCGCGCGGGAACATAGCACCATTCGAATATGTTCGCCGCCAGCAGCCAGACCAGCAACACAGCGCTGGAAAGGATCACGGGATCGGTCCAGGCAATGGAGTCGGACGTCTTGGCGGAGTTGAGCGCCACACCCGAGATAAGGCCGACGAGCAGCAGTCCGGTGGAAACCAGCAGCGTTCGGCGATTAAAGCGCTGCAGCCATTCCAAAGTTGGCAACCGGATGCCCTGCTGCGTCGGCAGCTTGTTTTTGAGACGATACGACTGCGCGAGGTACATCACACCGGCTCCAAAGCCCAACGCGACGGTGGAGGTGCCGGCGAGTAACGCGATCCCGTGGACGGTGCTCCAGAGTCCGAGCGCTTGATCGCGACTGAATCGCGCATCGTCCCCCATCAGCATCGCGATCAGGATCAGAACCAGTACCAGTGGCAACAGGAACAGTCCGACCGCGTTTTCCGAATGCCGTAGGATCAGGCCGACATAGGCGCCAGCAAGCAGCCAGGCCGAAAGCAGGCACCATTCGTACCAGCTGGAAAATAGCGGCAGGTGCTGCTGCAGCGCCGTTGTTGTCCGCTGCCCAAGGAACAGCGAATGGGCCAGGATGCCGGCCAGAGCGAACACCACGTTCAGCCAGGCGCGGACCCGCGCGCGAAATGCGAAGCGTGCGATTTCGGTGCCCAGTGCGAGCAGGTAGCTCCCCAGGAAACAGGTGATCGTCATCCCCGACAGCATTCCAGCGGCCACTCCACGCGAATACGCATCAATTTTCCAGGTCGTACTCTTTCAGCTTCTTATGCAGGGTGTTGCGGTTGATACCCAGGCGTTTGGCCGCCTTGATCTGGACATTATTACAGGTCAACATCACCTGGGCCAGCAGTTCCTTTTCGACGCGGTTGACGATTTTGGCGTGCAGGCTGTCTTCGTCCGGGCCGCAACTGGAGAGTCCTTGTTGGACGACGGCTGAGGTGAGGGTCTCCAGGTTCGCGCCGAGCAGGCGGCTGGAAGGCGCCGGTTGTTTTCCGAGCACGACCGGCGGCAACAATTCGACCGTCAGTTCATCGGTCTCCGCCAGCACCACGGCCCGTTCGATGTAATTCTGCAGTTCCCGCACATTTCCCGGCCAGTGGTACTCCTGCAGTGCCTGCCGGGCGGCGGGATGAACATGCACCACGAATCGCTCGTTGGCTTCCGAGTAGTGCCGCAGGAAGAAGTGCACCAGTTCCGGGATGTCCTCGCGACGGTTCCGCAGCGGCGGCAGCGGTATCGAGACAACGTTCAGGCGCCAATAAAGGTCTTCGCGGAACTTATCGTCGTGCACCAGACCGAGCAAGTCGCGGTTGCTGGCGGCGATT
Organism: Planctomycetota bacterium; assembly: GCA_016872775.1. GTDB lineage: Bacteria > Planctomycetota > Planctomycetia > Pirellulales > Pirellulaceae > VGZA01. The sequence continues at coordinate 98,624 of VGZA01000005.1, forward strand.
ACGCGCGTATCCACGCGCACCGTGTTGGTGTCGCCCACGCGTTCGAACTCGCGTTCCTGCAGCACCCGCAGCAGCTTGACCTGCAGGTGGGGAGTCGTGGAGTTGATTTCATCGAGAAAAATCGTACCGAAATGCGCCGCCTCGAAGCGGCCGGTTCGGTTGTTGATCGCACCCGTGAACGCGCCGCGCACATGTCCGAACAGTTCGCTTTCAAGAAGGCTCTCGCTGAGCGCCCCGCAATTGACGCGCACGAACGGTCCGCCCGCCCGGTCGCTCAACCGGTGCACTGCACTGGCGATCAGTTCCTTACCGGTCCCCGATTCACCCAGTAGCAGCACCGAGGCATTGCTGCGCGCGACGCGGCGCGTCAGCCGGTAGACTTCCTGCATTGCCGGACTCGACCCAATCAGACCCGCAATGGGTGGATCCTGGTCCGCGCCCATCTTGGCGGGATTCGACGCTTGGGATTGGGGATTTGGCATGCTGACGAACGAATCGAACCGGCGTTCGTGGAGGTGGCTAGGGCGGCGGCTGTTCTAGGATGTCGAGTATATCGCTCAACAACTGTTGCGACTGCTGATCCAGCCGCGCGCTGCCGTTGTAGCGCCGGTATTGGTTCAGGATTGCGTCGCGCGTCAGCAGGATCGAACGCGTCTGGACCGCGGAGGCGAACGCCTTTACCGCTTCTCGCCGGTCGCTGACGGGCCAGTGGGCTTCACTGGCGAACTCGATCAATGCCTGCTGGGACCGGGGCGTGCCGAATTGTCCAAGGATTCCCGCCGCCAGCGACGACAACTCGCCGGTCTGCAAGGCGGTCTCGACCGCCGGCTGCAGGCGAGGCAGATCGTAGAATTCGTAACGCTTCCCTTCCTCGGTCAGGCGGGTGACCCATTCCAGGCATTGCCGCGCCTGTTCGACCCGGCGGTCCCTGCCTACGTTCTGGCGGGCAGCGATGGCGAATGAACGGTTGATAATCAGGTCCAGCGCTTCGATCTCGTAGGGCCGGACGAAGACGAACGTGAATTCATCAAGCTGCGCCTCGCGCCGCGACTTCTCGACGTCTTCCGCCCGCGAAATGATGCAGACTGGCAGGTGCGCCGTACGAGGCTCGTGACGCACCATCTGCAGCATTTCAGCAACCCGGGGTTGCTCGATCCCTTCGCTCAACAGCAGCAATTCGCAATCCGGGTTCTTCACGGCCAGCTGAAAACCGGCCCGTCCTGTGGACGCCGATTCGGCCTCGAATCCGCGTTGATTCAACATCCCGACCAGCGATTGAACATCGGTCGATCGCGGATGCACCACGACGGCGCGGCGCATGCCGACGGTGGAACTCAAATACGCGAGGCAGTCAGTCAGCATGCTCGACCCGGCAAAAGCCGACTGGGGATCGATGCGCAGGATCGCCATCGCCGCGGTGAATCGAACGCGTCGGTCGGGATGTTCCAGGCAGGTCGTCAGCGTCGCCGGACGACCGTCGAGTGTCTCCAGCAGTGATGGGTCGGCAATCGATCCCAGCAAATGGACGATCGCCATCACGCCAACGGATCGCTTGTTGCGCAGGCAGTCGACCAGGGCTTCGTTCAACATCGCCACGCCCGCCTGGGACGCGTACTGGACGATCGCGGGATCGCCTGACGAGGGTGGATTGTCCAGACCGGCGATCCACTGCGCCGCCTCGAGCCGCGTGGCCAGCGCCAGTCGTTGATATTCCCGATTGTCCGGCATGAGCAGCGCCAGTTCGCGAGCCAGGCGCGACGCTTCGACGACATTCAAAATCCGGGCATCAAAATATGCTGGAACCGGTCGTCGCGTCGTCGCCTCCCAATCCCATAGTTCCCCCGTTCCGTCGACGCCGATGACGACAGGTGACTCGCCGCCCAGATGGGCCTGAATACGCCGGGCCAGAAATCGGCAGGCCTCGTCCCGTGACGGCATCGCTCCCACCGTCCGCGCCAGCGCATCGCGAGCCGCGGCCTGTGCTTCCGCGTCGGCCTCCGGCAGAACCGCCGGCGCCAGGAAATAACCGACGCAGCGCGTCGCGTTCATTTTTCCGAGGACTCGGATCACCTGGGCCTTTAGCTGCGGGTTGTCGGATTGCAATGCGCCGACCAGCGGCTCCACGGCCTCTTTCCCCATGCGCACCAGCAACTGGCGGATCGCCGGATGCTCACTGCTGCGCGAGGCGTCCGACAGGACGGAAACCAGGGGTGGAATCGCGGATCGCCCGGCGAGCAGGATCTCCGACCCGGCCGCGGCACGGACCTGCAACGAGGCATCGGACAGCTTCGGTACCAGCGTCGACAACCGGTCGGCGTCACGCACTACCCGCGCTGACGCATCCAGCACCCGAACCCCGAAGTCGCGCCGCGCGGCGGTTAACGACTCCTGGGCCGCGACGCGCAGAAAGAAATCGGAGCCAATCCGAGATCGCAACGATGCCAGGGCCGCGTCGTCCAGATTCAATTCCAGCAGCCGATCCAGGTAGTTGGATGCCTCATCAAACCGCCCCAGATCGAACACCACGCGCACGGCCTGGATCAACTGCTCCGGAGTTTTCGGATTCGACCGACGAACGCTGAGGATCGCCGCATCCGTTTCCTCGACGAAGTCCGCCGGCCGTGCCGCCCCCTTCGCCGCCCCGGAACCCGGCCGTTTGTCCGTGGACGGCGCATTGGTGTCAAACGGGTCACTCTGAGCTGACGCCAGACGCGCGGCAGCAGCCAGACACAAGAGAGATGCGATTGTGATTCGACGATTCATGCGGGATCACTCATGAAATGGTGGCACGGGAAGTAGCGGCATCATCGATGGGCAGCGGGCCGATCTGCTGCTTCCATCGTTCGATCTGGCGGGCCACTTCCTGCGGAGCCGTCGAACCGTAGCTTACGAACGCCTGTAACGCATTCTGCACGCCTAACACGTGATAGACCGATGCGTCCAGGTCGGACTGCAATTGCTGAAATTCCGATAACGGCAGGTCGCAAAGTCGACAGCGACGCTCGATGGCGCGCCGCACCAGCGTTCCCACCAGATGGTGCGCGGTACGCTGCGGCGTGCCGCGGAGGATCAGGTACTCCATCAGCGAGGTCGCGTCCAGGAACCCCTCGTCCAGTCGAGCCGCGATCGACTCGCGATTCAATTCGGCGCCGTCCACGACGGCGGTCGCCATCTCCAGGCAGGCTTCCACCGTGTCGACCGCGTCGAACAGCGGCGGCTTGTCCTCCTGCAAATCCCGGTTGTAGGCCAGCGGCAGACCCTTCACCAGCACCAGTAAGGTCTGCAGGCTGCCGATGACGCGGGCCGTCTTGCCGCGGGTCAGTTCCAGGACGTCCGGATTGATCTTCTGCGGCATGATCGACGATCCGGTGCAGTAAGGCTGTGGCAGTCGGAGAAAATCAAACTCGACCGTCGACCAGAGAATCCACTCCTCGGCCCAGGTACTCAGATGCTCGGCAATCATCACCAGGCAGAAGGCGGTTTCCAGCACGAAATCACGATCGCTCGTGGCGTCGATGCTGTTGGCAGCGATCGTGTCGAAACCGAGCCGGCTAGCGACATCGGCACGATCGATCGGCAACGAAGTGCCAGCGATTGCGGCCGATCCCAGAGGCATCACGTTTACGCGTGCGCGGCAGTCGCGCAGGCGCTGTCGATCCCGTTCCAGCTTCTCGATGTAGGCCAGCCAGTAATGGGCCGCAAGAACCGGTTGCGCACGCTGCAAGTGGGTGTAGCCGGGCAGCACCACTCCGGCGTCGCGTTCGCACCGCGCCAGAAAGGCCCTCTGAAGCTCGCGGCATTTGCCGTCGATCCGGTCGATCGCGTCGCGCACCCAGAGCCGAAATACGGTGGCAACCTGATCGTTGCGGCTGCGCGCGGTGTGCAACTTGCGGCCGGTGTCTTCCAGGCGGCCGATCAATGCACGTTCGATGTGCATGTGGATATCTTCGTCCGCAGTGCTGTATTCAAACCGCCCCTGCTCGATCCGCGTCTGTACTTTGCGCAGCGTCTGCTCCACTTGTTCGCATTCGATGGCGTCCAGGATTCCAATGCGAGCCAGCATGCGTGCGTGGGCGATATTCTGTTCGATATCGTGCGCGTACAGCCGCTTGTCGAAACTGATGCTCTCCGTGAACTGCTCGACTCGGGGGTCTGTGCCCTGTTCGAATACCCCGCTGCGCGATGGTGTGGTCAATGTCTGCCTCAAAGGGAATCGCCAGGCCGACTACCCGAAAAAAAACGACAACCTCTTCATACTAAATGGCTTAGGAAAGGGTGTCAACGAGCCGGCCGGAAGCCTTTGCGTAAGGATTAGGCAGCTTATGTCGATAAGTCTAGCGCGGTTTGCGGCGTTTACGTTCAGGCTTCGCACGGGAGGGCAACGAACCCTCCCGATCCAGCAGACGCACCTTCATGCGCGTTCCCTCGGGGGCCGAGAAACCGCCAAGTTCGCCCTGGCTACCCACGACGCGGTGGCACGGAACAATCAACGGAAAGCGGTTGCGTGCCATGATCGTTCCCACGGCGCGCGCCGCCCCGGGCCGCCCCGCCCGGCGCGCAAGGTCGCCATAGGACACAACGTCGCCCCAGCCAACCCGACGACAACATGCCACGACCCGTTTCTGAAACGGCGTCATGCCGTCCAGCGACAAGCGAATATCCCGAAAATTGTCGACAGTCCCTGCCGCAAAATCCAACAACCGCCGCACCAACGATTCCTGCTCTTCCGTCGGTTCATACGGTTGCAGCGGCTCGAACGGTCCGCCAAGTGGCCGATCCAATCCTGGCTCAACATCCCTGGCTTGCGTTGCCGGGACCTGAGGAGCCGTAACGGTAGCCTTCGGTCCATCCGGTCCCAGGGAAGACAGCGCCGTCTGCCTCGCCTGCCTCGCCGACCGGTGTCCAAAAGTGAAATGGCTCAACAGATCCGCCTCCCAGCGACAACACATCCAGCCAAGTTCCGAGGGGAAAAGGGCCTGCGTTCGACCGTGATCCCTGGGCGACTGACGCCAGTCAATCGGAGCGGTTTGAGGCATCGTTTGTCCCTCCTGAATCGGACATCGAAATTCGACGATTTGGGTCCGCCGACGGTGCATCTCCTTGCGACCCTTGCCAGTCGCCTTATACTGAAGTTGGTAATTCTAGCCAGTTCAATCGCGACACAACACCCAGGAGTTTTCCATGGGGAGGTTTGAATCTTTCGCTGACGACTATTACGTCAACATGAACCTCAATACCGAGATGGACCTCCCCCAAGGTCGCGAGTCAATTCTGCATTATTTTGAGCAGTTGCAGAAACTCTATCCGACCATGCGGAATTTCTTCACGCGGGAACGGGGAGAGTTTGTTCTCGAGGAGGACAAAGACCGCGGCAGTTATCGTTGGGCGACGGTCGAGACGCGGCGGGTTTGCTCGGGATATGTGAATCCAACTTCTCCTGAGGAAGCGCTGAAGCAACATGCCCGCGTGCTCGAGCTGGTGCCGTACCACTTGTCCCTGTCGCCGCTGGACTGCGAATCGTTGAACGTGGTGTACGGATTCGATTTCAGTTACCGGGGCAATCAGAATCAGGTGCTGGTCAACGCGCTCGGGCTGACGCCCGCTTTCGAGCGGATGGCCAATCTGCCTGGTTCGACGGTGCTGTCACATGAACCGTCCATCCAGTTGGCGCTCGACAGCGATTGCCGGACGCAATGCCGGCTGAGCATCGAAACGCGAACCAATGCCTACCATGTCCGCACGGGCGAATACCCCGAGGATCAAATCAGCGTCTATTTCACCGTGCGGCGGTATGGCAGTCTCGATTCCAACGAATCGTATGTGGCAGCGATGGCGCGGCTTGCCGAGCTATGCCGCGAATTGGTGGAGGGATACGTCGTCGACAACGTTTTGCGGCCTCTCGCGCAGACGATCGCCATTCAATAGATCCCCGCTTCAGGTCCGTCCGCTCATTCGTCGTTTTTTCCGTCCCCCAGTTTCCTTCGCGTCCGATCTAACGCGTCGAGGAACCACGAGGCCTGATAGTCCCGCTGGGCCTGAAGCAGGTCGGGAACCGCCTCGGTCACCTGCTGCCCTTGGCCGGCCGACAACCGCAGCCTCAGCCGATCGTTCTCCACCGATGCGAACAGGCCCCATCGATGCCCCGCAAGGCGAACAATGGTCGGGCCTGTGGGTCAGTCTGCCCGATGTCGATGCGGGGCGCCTTTTTGTCGACGAGCCGTTCGAATCGTTCGCCAACCTTGTCCGCACCCATCGCTCCGCAAACCTGGCCCTGGAGAAGGTTTGCGCTCGCAACACCGACCAGGGCTTGAAGATGACATCCCTCTGGTTTCCCGCCGCGATCCGCGGCATCAAATCGGCCGCCGACTGGTGCGCCCGCCAGCGGCGAACGACGGGTCGTAATGCGGGGAGGCAGTTTCGAGTCGACGCCGCGCGAACTGCGTTCCGCAGACCGCACCGCCAGCGTTCCCGCCAATCCGCGTTATCCCTTCGGCTTCCGCGTTCTATTCCAGGACGGTCCGTTGCGATGAGTGGGCGTCAGCTGTAGATGTCGACCAGAAACAACACCGCTTCGCCCTTGCCCATGTTCACGATCGCATGCGGCACATCGGCCCGGTACGTGGCGGAATCGCCTGGATTCAGCAGTTCGCTGTCGGTATCCGATTCCACCCGCACCTGCCCTTTCTGCACCGTGAGGAATTCGCGAGTGCCCTGGAAATGGGCCGCGCTGCGAAGTTCACCGCCCGGCTGCAACGCTAACTCGTAAAACTCAACATCCTTCTCGAGGTTCAGCGGACTCAAAGTGCGGATCCGGCAGAGCTTGTCCGAGCGGTAGTGATAGGTGCGGTCGTCCGCGCGAATCACCGTGATCGGCGCGCTGGCCCCAGGCATTTCCAGTAGTTCACCGACCGCCATGCCAAACGCCTGCGCGATGCGGACGGTGACAGCCAGCGTTGGGTTGGTCTGATCGCGCTCGATCTGGCTCAACATCGAACGGCTGACGCCGCTCGCACCGGCCAGCACTTCCAGCGACCATCCCCGCTCCGTCCGCAGTTGCCGCACCCGCTGCCCCAGGTGCCGCGACAGCGCGTCCGGGGTCGGCGCGGTCGTTGGCGCGGGACGTTCGGTGACAGGGGGGCCGGTGCGGGATTTCCTGGAAGCGGCCATGTTCAGTATTTTGGAATTGGATCTTGTTTATCGAACAACGATCATCTACTGTGTTAAACGCACATCTAATATATCGGAGACGAAACATGAAAACCATGCCGGCGCTGGTCAAGCGCCAATCGGTTCCCGGCCTTTGGCTCGAGGAGGTCCCAGTGCCGACGATCGGCATCAATGACGTGCTGATTCGAGTCGACCGGACCGGAATTTGTGGTACCGATCTGCATATCTACAATTGGGATGCCTGGGCCCAGCGCACGATTCCGGTGCCGTTGGTGGTGGGTCACGAGTTCGTGGGGGAGATTGTCGAGGTCGGTTCGAACGTGACCGATTTCTTTCCGGGCGACGTGGTGAGCGGCGAGGGGCACGTGGTCTGTGGCCGTTGCCGGAACTGCCTGGCTGGCCGGAGGCATCTCTGCAAGGACACCAAAGGCGTCGGCGTCAATCGCCCCGGGGCGTTCGCCGAATTTATCGCGTTGCCGATGACCAATGTCTGGCATCATCGCCACGATATCGACCGCGATGTGGCATCGATTTTTGATCCGTTCGGCAACGCGGTGCACACCACGCTTTCGTTTCCGGTACTGGGTGAAGATGTGCTGATCACCGGCGCGGGGCCGATCGGCATCATGGCCACGGCGATCGCGCGGCATGCCGGGGCTCGCTTCATCGTGGTCACCGATGTGAACGACTATCGGCTCGATCTTGCCCGGAAGATGGGAGCAACGCAGGTGCTGAATGTCCGCCAGGGCAACCTGGGCGACGTGCAGAAATCGCTGGGGATGAAAGAAGGATTCGACGTCGGCCTGGAGATGTCCGGCAATCCGTCCGCATTCCGTTCGATGCTCGATTCGATGGCCCACGGTGGGAAAATCGCGATGTTGGGAATTCCCTCCGAGCCGATTTCGATTGACTGGAACACGGTGGTGTTCAACATGCTCACGATCAAGGGGATCTACGGACGGGAGATGTACGAGACCTGGTACAAAATGACGGTCATGCTGGAGAGCGGGCTGAATATCTCGCCGGTGATCACGCATCGCTTTGACTTCCAGGAATTCGAGCGTGGATTTGAGATCATGCGGACCGGGATGTCGGGCAAGGTGATCTTGAATTGGCGTTAGCGCGACACCGCACGAACCAAGGTTCATGCTACGCGTATCGGACGGTGTGGCGGCGGACAAACGATTCGTCGACGTTCACGCCCAGGCCGATCCCATCGGGAACGGAAACGGTGCCGTCTTCGTTCAATTGCAGCACCCCGCCGCAAACGCCGCGCGTCAGACGGCTCTGGGCGACATTGAATTCCACAAACAGCGGTTCGGCCAACGTGCAGGCGAACTGCAGGCTGTAGGCGGTCAGCAGGTCGGTCAACCATGCGTGGGGAACCACGCGCAGCGACTGCTGCTGGGCGAGTACGGCGATCCGCCGAGCCTCGCTCATGCCACCGCAGCGGGTCAGGTCGGGCTGGACCACGTCGACGCAACCCATCTCGATGAACCGTCGGAATTCCCAGAAAGTTCCCAATTGCTCTCCGGCCGCGATCGGCACCGGACTTGATTCCCGCACCCGCTGATACTCTTCAAATTTTTCCGGGTGAATGAAGTCCTCGATCCAGCGGACATCGAAATCGCTCAGCCATTGGCAAAGGGCTATATTCTCGTCGATCGTTCGGGGCCGCCATGGACCTTGCCAGCCGGCGCCGTACCAACCGGGATCCACCATCAGCTGGCGCTTGGGGCCGAGTGTTTCCCGGGCCGCGGCGACCAGTTCCCGGTCCCGTACGGGATCCTCGCCGAAAACTCCCCAGCCGAATTTCACCGCCTGAAATCCCCGTTCGATATAGGACTTGACGGCTTGTTCCATCCCTTCCGGTGTCGGTCGAAAAAGGGTGGACGCGTACGCGGTCAACCGATCGACGCGCCGCGTTCCCAACAACTGGTGCAGCGGCACGCCGGCTGCCTGCGCGCGAATCGACCATAAACAGTTGTCGACCGCGGATAGACAGTGCAGGGCCACGCCGCGTCGACCGTAGTAGCTGGAGCCCAAGAACATCGTTTCCCAGAGTTGCTCGACGTCGAGCGGATTCTGGCCGATCAGAAGTTCCTGGAAACTGCGAAACCCCAGCACACCTAGTCCGGGTCCGTGCACGCAGGCATGCGCCGCCGACGGCAGAGTCTCGATGTCCGACCAGCCGACCAGACCCTCGTCGGTCGCGACCCGCAACAGAACTTGTTGATCCCCGTTGTCGGTCGCCTCACCGGTGTCCGCGGTCGCGGAGTAGGTCTGATCTCCGCGCAGCAACAGCGCCTCGACCGCCGTGATTTTCATCGGTCACTACGCGATCGCTTCTGGGCAAACATCCACTCGTGCATCGCGGGGTCTTTGTACGTCGCGGTCCAGGAATCGTGGCCGACATTCGCGTATTCGGTGTACTTCGGCATTCCTCCGGCTTCGCGCAAGGCTGCGATCATCTGCCGGGAGCGTTCGGTCGGCACCGCCTGATCCTTGTCGCCGTGAAAGGCCCAGATCGGAATATGGATGATTCGGCTGGCGAGTTTCGTGTCGCCTCCGCCACAGATCGGCACCGCTGCCGCGAATCGGTTGGGATACCGCTGCAATGCGTCCCAGGTTCCGTACCCGCCCATCGAAAGCCCGGTGATATACCACCGATCCGGATCGATCGAAAACTCCTTCTCCAACGCGGCGACGGCATCCATGGTGAGACGGAGCGCGTCGGACGGCTGTTGGGGCATGTCATGTTTCAGCGAACCAAACGGGACGTCGACCCACTGCTTTCCTTTCGGGCATTGGGGTGCCAGGACGAAACAGGGGTATTTCCCCATCAACGCGTCACTGGCGTAGTCGCTCATGCCGTGGATCAGTTGCGCCTTGTTATCATCGCCGCGCTCCCCGGCACCGTGCAGGAAAACCACCACCGGGTATTTCACGCTAGGGGAGTAGTCCTTCGGCTTCAGCAAACGGTAAAGCAGCTTGGCTCCGGACGGATCTTCAAAGACACGAGCCTCAAATCTGTCGCGATCGTCCGCGGACGAATCCGGTACGAACATGAACGGAGCTCCCAAGAAAACCGCCGGAAATACGACGCGCCACATGGTACTTTCCTTCTGAAATGGTTCGTCGCATCGTAACCGCTGGCAATAACGGAGGCAATCGCCAAAGTCGCGGGGCGAGTTTGCCGATCATGACTGTAAGGCAATATGCGCGCCAGGAGCCCTGCCATGTCTGATGTGAATTTTCCCGACTATGTGCAGCTGTGGGCCAACGACATCTTGACCTGGGTGGGATTCGGGACGATCGTCGGGTTGCTGGCCAAAGCAATCATGCCCGGCCGGGATCCCGGAGGCTCGATCGCCACCTTAGGGATGGGGATAGGCGGAACGCTGATCGGCTGTGGTGTCTGGTCGTTTTTCTACAATGCTCGAGTGACCCCGATCAGCCCGATGGGATTCGCCGTAGGCACGGCCGGATCGTTCATCATCCTGTTTTTCTACAAGTTATTGGGCGGCTACTGGTTCATCGAGGGTGAGTCGCCGGCGCGCCGATATCGGCATCGGCGGAAAGCGACCTACTTACGGCATTCGCACCCACATCATTTGCACGAGGATTGACGAACACGGGCATGGACTCGTGCGATCACACGGGCCACGGCTGCTGCCAGGGAAGGTGAGCGGGTCGAAATGCATCGCGCGCTAGGTTATCCCGGTCTTGCCTTATCCTGCACATTCCTTGCGGGTAGCCTGGGTTGCGCGACAGGGAAGCCGAAGCTGGCAACGCAACCCGTGCCGGCCGCTGCCCACTCGGACTCTTTTCCGTCGCCTACGCAAACGCCAACGCAAGCGCAGCGCGGAACGTCGCCTGTGCGCACTGTCTCCGCGACGGGACAGGCGACGATGTCGCATTCTCGCGTGGAAAGTCTGGCCGAAATCGAGGAATTGGCCCTGGCCGGCAATCCGGCCGTACGTCGGATGCGGGAAGAGGCGGCGTCCGAATGGGCAAGGGCGGGCTACGCGCGGAAGTTACCCGATCCTACCGTCTCTTCGATGTTCTATTTGCCGCCGATGAATTTCGAACCCGACCGGCAGGTCGCGGAAGTGCAGGTCATGCAGATGCTGCCCTGGCTGGGTCGGCTGAACGCCGAAGCGCAACGGGCTCATCTCGAGGCTCTGGCGGCGGAAAACCTGTTACGAGCCGAGCAACTGAGGGTGATCGGCGAGCTACGCGGCACCTGGGCACGCCGGTATGTGATCGGCAAGCAGATCGCCATCACCGAAGCCGAAATGGCTCAACTTGAATCGTTGGTGGCGACCGCCAACGCACGCGTGGCGGCCGGCGACGCGCAGCCCGGCGATGTGCTGATGGGGACGTTGGAATGGAGCAGTCTGCAGGAGCAGTTGTTGTCGTACCGACAGCAGCTTTTTTCCACGCAGGTCGAATTGAACCGCATGGTTGGCCGCGATGCGACGACACCTGTCGCCGTTCCGGAACAGATCGAAGCGACTCTACCGCCGTGGGATCACGATCAGTTACGGGCCGCGGCGATGAAAGACCACCCGGAACTTACAGCTGCCCGCTTGCGCACCGCCGCAACGCTATGCGGCCTGGAGGTCGCCCGACTGAAACGCCGTCCCGATATTTCCCTGGGCGGCGGCTGGGTCTCAATGGACGCTCCCACGGCGACGACGGCCGATGCCGGCCGCGACGTCTGGACGATGGGCATATCGACAAGCCTGCCGATCTGGGGAAAAAAGAACGAAGCCATGGTCTCGGAAGCATGGCACCAGCATCGTGCGGCGAACGCCGGCGAGGAAGAAGTGAAGCAGCGGATTGACGCTGCGCTGCGCGATCTGTGGGAACAGGCGCTCGCCGCGCAGCGGACCGTCGAACTATACGAACGGTCGATCCTGCCGCAGGCTCGACAAACTTATGAGGCGGATCAGAAATCGCTGATCAACAACACGGTGACATTCGATCGGGTCATTCGCGACTACCGCACCTTGTTGAATCTGGAGCTGGGATACCACCGAGCTGTTGGCCAGCTCGCCACAACGCTCGCCCGTATCCGCCAGACCGTCGCTGTCGATGAGTTACCGGCCGCGGGCTTGGAACCGCGGTTCGAATCGACGAAATGAACGCCTGATGCCGCCACTCTGGACAGTTCCTATCGTCCCATGGACAATGGAAGTTGTTCCTTTTGGGGTGGACGATGGTCAATTGGCTTAATCGGCAGGCAATCAGAACGATGCTGGTGCTGCTGTCAGCGGCGAGCTATGGAAGCTGCTCCATCGCTGCCGGCTGGACGGGCGCGGCATCCTGCGACATGCCGACGGCGGCCTGCAAGATCTCCTCGGCCTGCTGTTGCCAGGCGCAGCGGTCCGATCAGGCAAGTTGCTGTTGTCAGACCCGGAATACGCCTGCGCCAGACCGGTCTTCATCGCCCCAAGACGGTGTGGGAACCGCCAAGTGGCTTTCCACTTTTTCGCCGCCCGGCCTCCCCGTCAAGACGACCGGTGTCGCGACGTCGTTCGGTTTGACAGCGATCGTTCGATTCTTCTTCCCGGGTCGGTCTCTGCAAACGGTGCTTTGCATCTGGCGGTTCTGACAATTGCCTGGGGGTCTCCGTGCGCAGCGCGAATCGCGCGCAGATCGATGCTCCGATAGAGCATCGTCATCCGGTGCAGATTTTGACCTTGGCCGTAACTCCGGTCCGATCTCTCTCAATGTGAATGGGACGATTGTCGCATGCCAGCGGTATCCCGATGGTAGCCGCGTGGCTTCGAGCATACCTGAAGCGGTAATGCGCCGTGCAATTGGAGGATCAAGCGATGAGTGATCCGATGAGACAAACCGATCGGTCGTTCGCGAGGCGCGTATCGCTGGTGGAACGACTTCGATTGGCTGGCCGGCGACTGTTGCCGGTCGGGTTGTTCTTTCTAGCCGGTATCGCGCTGATCTTTGTTTTGGGCTGGGCCCAACGTCAGGGATTCCTGGAACCGGCCCGCGACGCGTCGGCCAGCGGGTCTGGCGGGGGTTTGACCGGCGCTGTCTATACCTGCTCGATGCACCCGCAGATACGGCAACCCTTAGAAGGACGTTGTCCGATCTGCGGTATGGCTCTGGTTCCAGCGTCGAATGCCGTAGCCGACCTGAACGAATTCGCGGTACGGATCGAGCCGGCCCAACGGCGGTTGGCCAATATCCAGACAGCCGCGGTTGAGAGTGCTCCTCTGGAAGCCACGTTACAGACGATCGGCGCGATCGCGGTCGACGAAAGCCGGCAGGCGTCGATCGCGGCGTATGTCGACGGCCGGCTGGAACGGCTCTACGCCGACTACACCGGCATCGAGATCAACGCGGGAGACCATCTGGCGATTATCTATAGCCCGCAACTCTTCGGCGCCCAGGTCGATTTTGTGGAAGCACGGCGTGCGGTTGCAACGTCGAGCGGTTTGCCCGCCGTCCGGCAGGCACAAGAGGCGCTTGTAGCCAATACACGGCAGCGATTACGCGAGTTCGGAATGAGCGACGAGCAGATCGTCGAACTGGAACGGACTGGAACGCCCCGTTCGCGGCTCACGATCTATGCGCCCCAGGGCGGCACGGTGGTGGAGAAACTGACAGTCGAGGGCAGTTACGTCAAAGCCGGCGAACCGATTTATCGCATCGCGGAGCTTTCCACCGTTTGGCTGATGCTGAAACTCTTTCCGGAAGACGCCTCGCGAGTACGATTCGGACAGCGCGTGGAGGCCGTTGTCCAGTCCCTGCCCGGCGAGAAACTGCGTGGCCGCGTGGCCTTCATCGATCCGACGGTCGATCCGCGGACGCGCACGGTGGGTGTCAGGGTCGAGCTCATCAATGACGGGCGGTTGCGGCCCGGCGACTACGCCGAGGCGACGATCACGTTGCCGATCGGCCTTCGCGGCGATGTATTTGATGCCGATCTGGCCGGGAGGTGGATCAGTCCGATGCACCCGCAGATTATTCGCGACCAGGCAGGCGAGTGCCCGATTTGCGGGATGGCATTGGTGCCGACCTCGCGCTACGGCTTCGCCGCCGAACCTGTGCCGCAGCCGACGTCGATGTTCGTGCCGCGACCGGCAGTGCTCCTGGCCGGGGGCAATAGCGTGGTGTATGTGGAATCGCAGACAGGCGTGTTCGAAATCCGTCCGGTGGTGCTCGGTCCGATCCTGCGCGATCGGATCGTGATTCTCGACGGCCTGCGCGTGGGCGAACAGGTCGCCACCGCAGGGAACTTCCTGATCGATTCCCAGATGCAACTGGCGGGAAAGCCCAGCTTGATCGACCCGGCGCGTGCGATCGCGAAAGCGACACAGCAGGCGGGGCCGTTGCAGCTCGGGCCGCTACTGACCGCGTTGATCCCCGGGGAGTCCGGCATGGTCCTGGAACGCCTCTACGCCGCGTACTTTGAACTGCAACAGGCTCTGGCCTCGGACAAATCTCCGCCGGAAGCGGCGTCGCACTCGCTGCACGAAAGCGCCCATCATCTGGCGGATGACCCTTCGGTTGCAGAACCGCTTCGCCAGCTCGCGCGGGAGATCGCATCGAGCTCGGAACATCTGCGGCACCTTGACTTGAAAAGCGTGAGGCGGGAGTTCAAGACGATCAGTCGAAACGTAGTGACGCTGGCCAGCAAAGCGCGTGGGGATTCGAGCCACGTTCCCTTCGTTCATTTTTATTGCCCGATGGTCCCGGGTGGCGGCGGTGACTGGCTGCAGATGCGCGACGAACTGTTGAATCCGTACTTTGGCAGCGAAATGCTCCGGTGCGGCGAGAAAGTAGAGATTTTTCCGTCCGCCATGGACAAAGATGCGACCGACGAATCGTTGCAGCGCGACAACGAATCCAAACCGCGTCAGCCCGATGAATGGGCGGGACGTGAAAAAGGAGACTGCTGAGATGGTGCGCGCGGTAATCGGTTTCTGCGTAAGGCAGCCTGTACTGGCCCTGCTGGTTATTCTGGCGGTTGCGGCGCTGGGAGGTTACTGTACGACCGTCGTGCCGATCGACGCGATCCCCAACGTTGGCGAAAACCAGGTCATCGTGTTCACGGAATGGCCCGGCAGGTCGCCCAAGGACGTTGAGGACCAGATCACCTACCCGCTGTCGGTCGCGCTATTAACCGTGCCCCACGCCGACAGCGTGCGCGGGAAGAGCATGTTCGGTTACAGCTTCGTTCAGGTGACGTTCGCCGATGGCACCGACTTTTACTGGGCCCGCAGCCGCGTGCTGGAGCGGCTGGGGACAGCCGCCGGGTCGCTGCCAGCCGGTGTTACGCCAACGCTGGGACCCGACGCGACAGCACTCGGCCAGATCCTGTATTACGTGCTGGAGGGTCCTCGCGATATGAACCTGGCGGAATTGCGGTCGCTGCAGGACTATGTCGTGCGGTACGAGCTGCAGTCGGTGCAGGGGGTCAGCGAGGTGGCGAGCGTGGGTGGGTACGTGCGTCAGTACCAGATCGAAGTCGACCCGGATGCGTTGCGCTTCCACGACATTCCGCTGGAGCGATTGATCACCGCCGTGCGGGATTCGAATATCGACGTCGGGGCGAAGACGATCGAATCGGGTGGAATGGAATATGTGATTCGCGGTCGTGGTTTCATCGGGCAGAACAAGGATGCGACGCAGGCTGTCGTCGACATCGAGAATACGGTCGTCACCTCTCGCGACGGAGTGCCGGTGCGCATTCGAGACGTCGCGCAGGTCCAGTTGGGACCGGATTTCCGCAGCGGCGCGATCGATCTGGACGGCAGCGAAGCGGTTGGCGGCGTCGTTGTGATGCGCTTTGGGGAAAACCCCCGTGATGTCATCGAGCGCGTCCGCGAAAAAATCCGACAGATTGAACCGGGGCTGAAAGGAGTGCGGATTCGGGCGATCTACGACCGCACGGGGCTGATCAATGAAACCGTGGCGACGCTCACCGAATCGCTGCGCGAAGAACTGATCATCACGTCGGTGGTCATCGCGCTGTTCCTGCTGCACGTTCGCTCCAGCATTATCGTTGCGATGACGTTGCCGTTGGCGGTGCTGATGTCGTTTGTCGGCATGCGTTGGTTTCAAATCGACGCGAACATCATGTCGTTGGCGGGAATCGCAATCGCCATCGGAGAAGTTGCGGACCTGGCGATCATCATTTCCGAGAACATCTATCAGCATCTGGTGGAATGGGAAATGTCGCAATCGTGCCGACCGGAAAACGGGGGGCGCCCCATCGCGGCCGATCCGCGAACGAGAACGGAAGTGATCATCGACGCGGCAGCGGAAGTGACGCCCGCCGTGATCACGGGGGTCTCGACGACGATCGTCAGTTTTCTCCCCGTGTTTTTCCTGACGGGTCGGGACTTCAAATTGTTCGCCCCGCTGGCCTGGACGAAGTCGTTCGCGATGGTTGCCGCCCTGCTGGTGGCGGTGCTGCTGGTGCCGGCGATGTGCCGCCTCTGTTTCCGTGGTGCGCCGTGGCCGGTGCTTCGCGGGTTGATGGCGGCGGGGATTGCGGCACTGCTGGCGGCCGCGGCGACCTTCCTGTTTTGGGATCCCTGGATCCGGCAGGAGATGCCCTGGCCGCGAACACCCACGGTAACTTTGACCGCCTTGCTGGTCGGTGGGCTTGCCTTTGCTTTGACGCGCGAGCGGATGCGGCCGATCGAGGCCAATCCGGTGAGCCGTATGATCCTCTTCGTCTACGTGCCAACCTTGCGCATGTTGCTGGCCCACAAGCTGCTTTTCGTCAGCATTCCCGTGCTGATCATCGGCCTCGGCGTAGGGGCCTGGTTCGGGCTCCCCGCGCTGCTCTACCCCGTGGAACGAATGGCGAGAGGAATGGGCACCGAACTGAATACCGTTCCCGGCTATGTCGAATGGAAGCACCGCCTTCCGGGCTTGCGTACCGATGATTGGATCGCGTTGGACGAGGGCACCTGGTTCTACATGCCGACGCTCTATCCCGCCGCGAGTTTTTCCCAGGGTCTGGAAGTGCTGCAGACGCAAGGGGCGCTGATTCGGCAGATTCCCGAGGTCGAGAATGTTCTCGGAAAACTGGGCCGAGTTGAATCGGCCCTCGACCCGGCCCCCGGTGCCATGATCGAAACCTATGTGATGCTCAAGCCGGAATCGGAATGGCGTCCCGGGGTGACGATGCAGTCAATCTGGGAACAGATCAACGCCGTCGGTACGTTGCCAGGGATCACACCCGCTTCGCCACTGCAGCCAATTGAAGGTCGCGTGGTGATGCTGCAGAGTGGTATCAAGGCGCCGATGGCGATCCGCATTTACGGCGATAACCTGGATGGACTGGCGGAGGCAGCTCGTCATGTCGCCGAACAACTACGCCAGATGCCGCAAGTCAATGCCGCGACGGTCAACCCGGATATTGTGCTCGGCGTTCCCTATGTTGAATTCGACGTCGATCGCGAAACGGCTGCCCGATTCGGCATGACCACGATGTCGGTGAATCAGATTATTGAGACGGCGTTGGGCGGAATGAACCTCACGCAGACGGTCGAGGGCCGGGAGCGCTATCCGATCCGCGTGCGCTACCAGCGCGACTTGCGGGAAAGGATGGACGAACTGCCACGGTTGCCGGTGGTCACGGAGACCGGCGAAGTCGTGCCGCTCGCCAAGCTGGCGCGCATGAAAACCACCTGGGGTCCCGGAATGATCAGCAGTGAGGACGCCCGGCTCGTCGCGCACGTCGCTTTCTCTCCTTCGGGCGTCATGGGCGATCTGGAAACCGTGCAGGCCGTCGAGCAGCAATTGCGGCAGGCACAGGATGTCGGCGCCCTGCCACTGCCCACAGGCTATTCGTTGCTCGCCGTCGGCTCCTTCCAGAACCAACTTGAAGCCAATCAGCGGTTGCGGATCATCATTCCGGTCGTGATCCTGGTCGACTTGTTGATCATCTATTTGAACTTCCGCAACCTGCCGCTGACGCTGATCATATTCTCTCAGATACCGATCGCGATCTGTGGTGGCATGATCGGTCTGGGGATTTATGGTGTCGAGTTGAACACGGCGATTTGGGTGGGATTGATCGCGTTGATCGGGATCGCCGAGGACGACGGCGTCGTGATTGCGACCTATATGGAGCAGCTTTTTGCGATTCGGTCGATTCGGTCGATCCAGGACCTGCGCGATGCGACGGTGGAAGCGGGTCGGCGACGCATCCGCCCTTGTCTGATGACCGCTTTCACCACATTTGCCGCGTTACTGCCGGTGATGCTGGCCACCGGTCGCGGCGCCGATGTGGCAAGAGCCATGGCGCTGCCCGTTTTCTTCGGGATGTTCATTGAACTTGTTTCGCTGTTTGTGGTCCCCGTGCTCTATTGCGGCTACATGGAATGGAGTACTGGAGACGATCTAGCGCCCCCTCCCAACGCCTGAATTGTGGGAAGCACGTTGCCGAGACCGCAACGGTTGCGCGACTCCCGCCGCATTCCGTTGCGTCTTTGCGACTCTGCGAGAACTCTGTTTCCTCGAGCGCTCACGCGAAGGCGCAACGTCGACAAACGACAAGCGACGGCCGTGAACACCGTCGCCTTCACGGGTGGATCGAAGACGGTACCGGACCTCCCTCGGATCCGGCTGCGAGATTCTCGCGCATCGCAAGAGCGTTCTGCCCGTTCCGCCAACTGCTGTTCCAGGATACGCAGGTTTTCTTGATTGGCATGGATGGCCTCTTCGAGGAACGGTGCGGTCACACTCGACTGCTTCAATTTCTGGAATTGCTCAAACGCCAGGATCGGCCGGAAACCGCGATTGACCAGGGGCGGCACTTGGAGCCGTTCACGCGGGCCGGACTGTTCAATGCCCAGCGACCTTTGCCGCAATGTGGTCGGTCCTGATCAGGACGTCAGTTGCGTGTTTGCCTGCCCGCATAACGCGGCGTTTCGGATGAGCGGTTCCGAATTGTTGCAGCGCGTGCGGGGTGGTGACGGTTAGCCGGGGATCGACTCGCCGCGGACCAGGTCCTCATTCGTCTGTCGCGCTCGAGCTAGGTACGCCTGGCCGTCGCAAATCAGCACTTCGGCGGCCAGCGGCTTGGAATTATAGTTCGATGCCATCACGAAGCCGTAGGCGCCGGCGCACTCCAGAATCAACAGATCGCCGACACCCGCGGAGGGCAGGCTGCGCTGGCAGACGAAACCGCCTTCTTCCTGCGTGAAAATGTCGCCCGATTCGCACAACGGTCCGCCCACGACAACCGATTGCAGCGGCCGTCCAGTCGCGTTCGCGATCGACATCGGATGGTAGGCGCCGTAGAGAATCGGCCGCGCCAGATTGTTGAAGCCCGCGTCCAGCAGATAAAACGTGTTCCCGCCCTGCCGCTTCACCGCGCGGATCTCGGTAATCAAGAAACCACTCTCCGCCACCAGGTACCTGCCCGGCTCGATTTCCAGCGAGATTTTGTGTCCCAGTTCTTCCTGCAGCCGCTCGCGCGTCGCGTTCCAAAGCCGATAATATTCCTCCAGGTCAACGTAGGACTGCCGCGCATGATAAGGAACCGGCAGTCCGCCACCCGCGCTGATCGACGTGACCGTTCGTCCGATCTTGGCAACCGTTGCTTCCAGCGCGCCACAGACTTGACCCAGGTGTTCAAGATCGGTACCCGACCCGATATGCATATGGATGCCGCTGACCGCCATTCCATGCCGATCGATCTGCCGCAGGCATTCGTCCAGTTCGGCATGCCAGATGCCGTGCTTCGACTGTTCGCCGCCCGTATTGGTCTTCTGGCTGTGACCATGCCCGAACCCCGGATTGATACGCAAAGTGACCGACCGGCCGGGGGCCCGCGTTCCCAACTGATCGATCATGTCGATCGAACCGGCATTCACGTGGATATCGCGTTGCACGACCAGTTCGAGCGACTCGCGATCAAAAATGTCGGCGGTATAGACCACCGGAGGCGGATTACCGTGCAGCGAGTATCCCGCGGCCAATGCGCGATGAACTTCTCCGGCGCTGACGGCATCGACCAGCACCTTTTCACGTCGAACCAGATCGAGAATGGCCAGGTTCGAGCAAGCTTTCTGGGCGTAACGAATGTGATCGAACCGCTGAAGATCGGCGACCCGCTCGCGAATTTTGGCAGCGTCATAAACATAGACGGGCGTTCCGTACCGCGCCGCCAGTTCGCTGACAGGCAATCCGGCGATTTCGTCTCGAGTCACCGGAAACGTTCCCACCTGGGGCATCTTCAAGGTTCCTTACCGGGCAAGTAAATGGATCAACGATCGATTCAACAGGGGCAGTTGCTGAGCCTACAAGGGCGCGGGCGGGAATGCAACGAGTGATCTCAGCCGTCGGCCGCATACCCCTCCGCGAATTCGAGTACCCAGCGGTCGATCTGGTCCTTGAACTTCGTCAAGTCGATCTTGTTGGGCGCCTCGAACAGGTTGCGGCTCATCATCTCCCGATTGCGAATCGTGCCGCGGGCCACGATTTCCAGGATCATCATCGGCCCGATCGGCCGGACGGTGATTTCAAGCCTGCTGAAATCACGATCCCGCTGGCCACGCTCGATCCGCAGCGCGTCGCGCGACACCGCCGTGCCCCAGCCTCGTTCGCCAAAGATGGATTCCAATTGAAACCCAGGCAGATGATGGGCAAGTCTTCTCAGGCAATCCTCGATATGCTCGGATAACTCAAGCCGGCACCTCGAGTGCAACTGACGCATCTCGTCCTGCGACATTGCCCGGGCAGCAGCCTCGCGCGATTGGACCTCGCCTCGTTGCTGGCCCCGTTCGATTGCCTTCTGCAAACGCTGCTCGAAATCCATGACTCAAGAACCTTGTTTCCCCGACGCGTCCGGGGCATCATCGTCGTTCTTGTGCTGATAGAATTGCAGCAGATCTCCAAACGTCCGCATCGGTTCCTTGCCGTCAATCATCTTCTTGGTAATCGGTTTCAGCGGAACCGGTTTGGGTGGCGGCTGCTTGAATTTTGGCGGGCGGGTGGATCGTCGACCGGGCGGCCCATCGGTGCGCTGCGACGTTCCTCCTTGATTCGATCGCGAAGCGGGTGGACGTCCTCCAGCCGGCCGGGCGGTTTCCTGTCCCGCTCCCTGTCGGCCCGCGGGGCGGTGGTCGTGCGCCGGGTGGACCGGGCGAGACTGCTGCGGCCGTTGCTGCTGGCGGGGTTGCTGTGGCCGCTGACTCCCCGGGCGAATCGCCGTCAACGATACGCGCCGCCGTTGCTTATCCACGTCAACGACCCAGACCGTGAGGATGTCACCGACGCCCACAACCTCATGCGGATCGCGAATGAAGCGGTCGGCAAGCCGACTGATATGGATCAAAGCGCTGTCGGACAATCCGATGTCCACAAACGCACCAAAGTCGACGACGTTCAAGACCGTTCCCGACAGTTCCATGCCAGGTGCCAGGTCCTCGAGCTTCATGATGCCACGGCGAAACACTGGCGGCGGCAGATCTTCACGAGGATCCCGAGCCGGACGCGCCAATGCGGCGAGCATATCGTCCAGCAACATCTGTCCAATTCCCAGCTCCCTGGCGAACTCGGCCGAATTCACCGACGCGATTCGCGCCGCCAGCGATTCGCTGATCGCCGTCGTCGACCCGCCCTCCGCGGTCGACTCCAGCACCGGCGCATTCGACAATTCGCTGGCCTGCGGCGACAGCGCCGTCGGCGGCGCCTCCACAACGAGAGCGCCCAACGGCTCCCCAGTGCCGGTTTCCCCAGTGCCGGTTTCCCCGGATGGCTCATTCACGACCGCGGGCGACTCGGTGGCAGGAACGGTGGCGGCTTCTTCCGCCGTGGGCGGTGTCGCGGTCCCGGTCGCCGCGCCGGCGGGCGGGGGAGGGACCAGCGCTTCGACGCTGGCGCCTAGCTTTTCAAGGACGCGTCGCGCGATGTCGTAACTCTCCGGGTGAATCCAGGTGGAGTCAAGCGGATTATCTCCGCCGCTGATTTTCAAGAAGCCGGCGGCCTGCACAAATGTGGCGTCACCAAATCCCGGCACCTGCTTGAATTGCTCCCGATTCTTGAACGGTCCGTGCTGCTGCCGGTATTCGTAAAGCCGCCGCGCCGTCAGCTGGTTCAAGCCCGATACGTAGCGCAGCAGCGCCGGGCTGGCGGTGTTGACGTCCACGCCGACGAAATTCACGCAGGAAGCGACGACATCGTCGAGCGATTCACGCAAGTGTTTCGCCTTGACGTCGTGCTGGTAGAGTCCGACGCCGATATTCGCCGGATTGATCTTGACCAGTTCCGAGAGTGGATCGAGCAGCCGTCGGCCGATCGAAACCGCGCTACGAACCGTAACGTCGTACTTGGGCAGCTCCTCGCGACCGATCGGGCTGGTGGAATAGAAACTCGCGCCAGCTTCATTGACGATCACGTAGGCCAGGTCCCGATCGGAGAGTTCCTTGGCCAGGACGTCCGCGATCAGCAGTTCGGTCTCCCGGCACGCGGTGCCATTGCCGATCGCGACGACGGCAATGGCGTTCCGCTCGATTATCTCGATGAGTCGGCTTCGGCAAAGCAGGCGATGTTGCTCGCTGCCGATGACATGGATCATTCCGTGGTCGAGCACACTGCCGAACTCGTTGAGTGCCGTCAACTTGCATCCACTGCGAAATCCGGGATCGACGGCCAGCACGCGTCGGTTGCGCACCGGCGGCTGCAACAGCAGTTTCCGCAGGTTACGGATGAACACTTCAACGGCATGCGTTTCCGCGCGCTCTGTCAATTCACGGCGCAATTCGCGCTCGAGGCTGGGGATCACCGACCGGCTCAACGATTCCTTCAAGCAACCGCGGAGAAAGTCGGCATGCGGATGATCGGCGCGTATCAGCAGTTCCTCGGCTTCGCGATGCAGCGCATCGAGGTCGACGTCGATTTTGACGCGCAGCACCCGAGCCCGTTCGCCGCGATTCAGGGCGAGGATGCGGTGGTGGGGAATCTTGCCGAGCGGTTCCTGGAAGTTGTAGTAGTCCTTGAACGCGCTTTCCAGCAGCTTTTGCCGCTTCTTTTTCTTGGCTTCCCGGGCCGCTGCCCGCGCTTGCTGTTTCGCGGAGATCCGTGCTGCCAGCGCCGTACGCGGGAACGATTTGGCTACAGGAGCCGTCGCCGACCCGGGTGAATTGGCCGCCGTCAAGGTTGCCGCATCGTGAGCGGCTTCGCCGCCGGCCGCCGGTTCGCTATTCTCGGGGTCCGTTTCCGAGTGTGGTTCGGATGCCGCACCCTCGAGACTGGAAAAGTCGGCCAAGTCGTTCGGCGCCTCCTGGGCGATCGATGTTGGCTCCGCCTCCACCGGAGGCTCCGCGTCGGCGTCATCGGCCTCGTCGTAGGCCAGGTCCGAGGCCAGGTCCGTTTCCTCGGCGTGAATCTCCTCATGATCGTCGACGTCGATGGCATCGCCGCCATGCTCGAGGTCTGTGAATTCCTCGGCAGTTGGATGGTCCTCGACCAACCCGAGTTCGTCGCTGCTGGCATGCGGCTCGAGTTCTGGGTCGATGATATTCACCGCGTCACTTGAACTGGTGTCATTCCGCGTGGAGTCGTTCGGCGAGTTCATTGCCGCATCCGTCGATGGACCGGGCTCGAATGCGCCTGGCTGCGACGCGGTGCCCGCGATTTCCGGAGATTGGTTGGCCGGTACCGAATTTTCGGTTTTCTTTTCCGATTCGATACGCGTCGACACGATGCGTCCCGTTCGCTGCATCGAACGGCGAAGTCGACTGCGCAATTCGGCTCGATCGGCAAGATTCTCGACGATCAAATGACCGACCCCGGCCAGCACGTCATCGGTACTGGCGAGTCCGCGTTCCGCCGAAACAAATTCGGCCGCGCGCGCCGACAGGTCGAGCGGCTTGCCTTCGAGAATTTCTTCCGCGAACGGTTCCAGCCCGCGTTGCCGCGCCAACGTCGCCAGCGTTTGCTTTTTCGGTTTGAACGGGAGGTAAAGATCTTCGAGGTGCTTGATGGAGCGTGCGGAGCGGACCTGCTCGACCCATTCCGGCGTCAATTTGCCTTGCGCCTCGACTGACTTCAAGATCGTCTGCTTGCGGTCGGCCAGCTGCCGGACCTTGACGATCGCCTCCTGGATTCGCCGAACCTGTTCTTCGTCCAGGCCGCCGGTCTGGTCTTTGCGAAAACGGGTGATGAACGGGACTGTGTTTCCCTCGTCCAGCAACTCCACGGTGCGTTGAACTATGTCCGCCGGCAGTCCGAGGTCACGGGCGACGTGACCCAAATCAATACTCATCTTATTATCCATGTCGGTTGCATTGGTCGCCGACGAGTTGACTGCCCGATCTCTATGCATTCGTGCCGCAGTTTTTCCCGCGGATATACTCGTTGCAGTTTCGCAATCTAGGGTTCTCGATACTGCTTGTCAAGGATTGCACGGCGGCGACCGAGTGTCCCTGCGGTCACCGGCAACGCCATAAAATGTCGTCGGAAATGCCGAGCGACGATTGCAACGGGCGGATTTGGGCGCGAAACCGCAATGCGTCCACCGGATAACCGGCGGTCGGTCGCAGACCTTCGACATGCGCGCACCAGAAGGAATTAAATGCCTCCATTGCCAGCTCGCGCAGATACTTCGAGACCATCGACGCCAATGCCGTCGGAAGAAATGACTCGCCCCGCACCGAAAACCGGCAGTCAATTCGACGGGAATTCGTTCCCCAGCGGTAAGTGCTGGCCGTCCGCCCTTCCTGGATCACTCGGATCCAATCGTCGGAAAAGACGGTCTGCAGCAGGGCGCAGTACCGGTCGCGCCCTCCGTGCTTGTCGCAGCAGACCAGTACGGCACTTTCGGGAAGCGACCCAAGCAGGTCCCGCACCAACTGCAACGTTACCAGCGACAAGGCCGACGCCTTGTTGCCGTGTGCGGCGATTAGTTGGTTGAACGCGCGGGGGAATACGGCGCGGGACTGGATACCGATAATTCGCACGCTTTGTGCCTCCAGCCGGCGTCGCAGCCACTGTCCCCAGCCGTGTGCGGTGCGTCCCTCCGCGGCGCGTGGAATCGGGACGTCGTAACCGGCGAACCACGGTTCGGCGTCAAGTTCCTCTACGCGCGCGGCGCGGAGGGCCTGCCAGATCCCACGCCAACTGGACGGAAGATCGCCTGAGGCCGCAATTCCAGTCAAGACGCCATACTCGAGCGTCCGCAGGCCGGTCGCTGGGCCGTAGAGTACTTTCGAGTCCGCGATCAGCAGCGGCGGGTAGGCTTCTTCGGAGTCGATGCCCAACTCGGAATCGCCGGAAGCTGCCGATCGACCTTCCTTCGCGCCGCGAATGCACCCTTGCAGTCGAACTGCGAGATTTCTTCCGATCGAATGGTCCAACCAGTCATCGGGTACCTCCCATGCCGTGGCGCTCACGACGAGCGGCCCCAGGTTTGGGCCGTAGCCGGCTTCGTCCGTGCCAATCAAGAATGCCACAGTTGTCCCCGAACGCTATTCGAGTGTCAAAATACCCAACGCTTCGAACTGCTGTTGGGCCGCCGCGGGCTGCGTCCAGGACTGCAATCCAACTCCCGGAACAATCCGCTTGACGCCGAATGCCCACACCGGCGGTCCCTGGCCGACAACGGACGCCAGATCGCGTTTGGCGATCGCCGCCTCGATGGTCCAGGAATCGCTGGTCTCCACCGCCGCAACATACCATTCCGGATTCCAGGTCGGATCACCAGCGCACGACTCGGCGGTCCAGCCGCGATGATCCACGGTCAGGTCGTACCAGGTTGCGTAGTCGCGATCGACGTCGATAAACAGTTCCAGTCGATCGTTGTTCGAGAGATCCGGATCACGTGGTCGAGCCGCGTCGCTCTTGGTGTAGGTGCCCTTGGTCGCTTTCACGCACGTTGCGGTCAAATAAAGAAATTCGTCGTCGTGTGCCAAAGTGATCTCGGCGGGCCATGCCTCGTCGTCATACTGCGGGCTGCGCAGCGCCGTGGGAGAAAGACCTTGCCACGATTCATCATCAAGTTGTCCATCCAGTCGCGGTCGGACAGTGACGCGGCGGCACGGCATATGGGCCGGTAACGCGGTGCGTCGATTTCCCAAGAGGATCAGCTCCGTCTCCGCCGCCCGTCCCGCCGTCTCCGGCTCCAGCGCCAGCACGGACCGATATTGCAATTCCGCCTCGCGCAGTCGGTCGGCCATGCGGTCATTGGCTGCGACGATCAGTCGCGTCGAGCTGCGCGCCGCCAATTGGGGTGCCGTTTGGCGAAGCTGCTCGGTGATCAGGTCCAACCGTTTGCGTCGCGTCGCCGAACCATCCCGTCCCGCCACCGGTCGGCGAGCATCCAATTCCGCGCTGGAATCGAGGAGCAGTCGCAACCATAACGCGGCCGATGCCAGTTCGTGCCGAGGCACGCGTTCACCCATCACCTGCAATACCTCGAGCGCCAGATCCGAGCGACCGGCGGCATGAAACCGTAAGGCGAGCGGGAACAAGGCATCGCCGATGGCGTCCTGGTCCAGTCCTTTTGTCAGGTCACCGAGCTGAGCCAGCCAGGCGGTGCTCTGCTCGGACCCCGCCGCGTAGGCGATCAGTTTCTGCACATTGCGCTGCCTCTGTGCGATCTGATTCAGTTCGGCAAGCTCCTGCGCAGGTACCGTCGAAAGCAGGCGCCGAGCCGGTCCGCCCGAGGCGAGCGGCAGTCCGGCGAAAAAATCGCGACGACCGACCTCCGCCGGCAAGTGGTCGACGAGCAGATGGAATTCCAGCGACGCCGGCCCGACATCAATCTGGCTTGTGATCAGCGCTCGGCAGGCGCTGCCAATATTCGTCAAGCTGCGGCCCAGCCGGGCCGCCACCTGCGAGGTATTCAGTACGATCGTTCCTTTACCTTGACCGGCTCGGCCCACAACGATTTTCTGGACTTTCCAGGCATGGAGCCCCTGCTCGCTGATCTGCGCCGGATATTGCTCCGCATGCGCCGCCTTCTGGATCGCGGCGACCAGCAACGGGCCCAGCCATTTGGCTTCACTATCGGCGTCCCGGGCGGTGAAGTCCTCCATCAAGACGATCTCGGGGCGCCATTGGCGAACATATTTCACGATCGATTCATCGAGTGCATCGAGACCTGGTCGGCCCCAGACCTGCGACCAGCCTTCCACCGAATTTTCCTTGCTGATCCCCAAGACTCGTTGACGCAGCGGAAATCGCGGCGCGATCGCAACACCCCCGGCGCCGGCCCGCACCGTCGCCGCCGAAGCACGGTCCTCGACACTCGTTTCCTCAATGTCGGGCGAGTCCAAGTCGCGTCGATTCAGCAATTGCACATAGCCGCGATAACCTTGGTTGCCGCAAAGCTCGGCGAATAACTCGAACGGTACGCCGTCCTCGCCGCTGTAAAGCCCCAGCAGCGCGAGGTGCCTTCCCTCACCGCGTAACGTCGTCCAACTGCGTCCGCCGTCCGTCGTCGCGATCACGGTCCCTAAAGAACCCACTCCCCAGCCATGCGACGCGTCGAGGAACCGCAGCCTGCGAATCGGTAACGATTGCCCCGTCTTCGCACTCTCCCAACTGGTACCCCCGTCACTTGAGTGCAGTACCAGCGAACCGGGGCTGCCCGCGATCCAACAGTGATTCTCATGCCGCGCGATGGCATGGAAGTCGAAGTCCGCCGCCGCCCGCGGTACCGCGGCGGCGATCGAATGCCAGGTTCGGCCGCGATCCGCGCTACGCAAGACCGTGCCCGCATCGCCGACCGCCAGAACGCCCAGCGCACCGAGATCGGCGGCGCCGCGAAAACAGTAGGGAGGTAGCTCCGATACTCCGTCGGGCCGACGAAGTTCACGCCGATTGATCCAGGCGTGGTCGCCCCCGTGCCCCAGCACCAGCGCGTTCGCGTCGTCAAATGATTCCAGCACCAGCCAGCCACTGGTCCTCGGGCCGGTGCAAGGCGACCAACTTCGTCCCCCGTCCATGGTCTGAAATACTCCGGTCGGAAACATCGGCGAAGCACTGCCGGCAGCCCAGCCTTGGCGCAGGTCGCGAAATTGCAGTTGCTTGAGCCCGGGCATCAATGGCGTGTTGAGCTGCGACCAGATACGTCCGCCGTCCTGCGTGCGAAACAGGACCGCCGACGTATGAAGCGTGTACGGGTGCACGATGCCACCGGCACACCAGCCATTGCGCGCGTCGACAAACGAGACCGATTCCAACCGCGCGGGGACCGGCAGCGACTGTGCAAGCCAGGTCTTTCCGCCATCCTCCGTGCGCAGGATCGTCCCTTGATCGCCAACCGCCCAACCGAGATCGGCATTAACAAATGTCACGTCATTCAGCGCAGCGTCATCGAACAGTTCCGACGAGCTGTTTGTGCCAGGCTGGCCAAAGCTACTGACGGGTTGCATTAGAAGAATGACGGCCGACACGATCGCGTGCCAACCAGCGGACCGGGAAATCATAGCGCCGCCACATTCAAGAACAGCAATTCAAACGTCAGGTAAAACGTCACCGCCCGAAAGCGAATTGTAGCGATCGGCCGGCCCGTCAGCCAGCTTGCCCAGGACGGCGCTTCGCGGTCATTCGTCCCGCAGCTCCGATGGGGCTGAAACAAGCCTTTGCCCCGAAGGGGCCGCAACATGCCAGCCCAGGGCAAACCGAAGCGGCGCAGCCGCGAAGCGTCGCCCTGGGTATACCGGCCCCCGAGGTTCAACACCCTGAAAGGTGCAAGACAGAAAGGGCAAAACAGGCGCGGAACATGGTCGCAATCGCGCGTCGGTTCACGTCATCTGACGAACCCAATACACAGGGGCAATTCAGGGAAGCGAGAGGATAAATTGCCAGATTGCGGCGAACTGGCGATCGGCGTCGCCGTCCAGGATCGTATTTGCTTTGGTTGTTTTCCCGTCGTCGGAGAGCTTGGGCATTTTCGAGCTGGCTTCGAAGCGGGGAGGGTCCCGCACGAATCGAGCGTAGAACTCAGGGTTCAATCGCCGCCGCACTTGAGCAAAATTGACTCCCAGCGCGATTTGGGTTCCTTGATCGCCGCGCGGCTGCTGCCCACCGACGGCATGACATTGGCGACAATCGAGTCCCGCGGGTGTCGTCAGCCGGTCACCGGTTGCGACCAGTTCTTGTTCCGGCTGCGGGATCGGAACGGACTCTGACAGGAGGCCATGTTCGCGAGCCAGTCCATGAGCCAGTCGCGCGGCAAACGGGCCGAACCCAGGCATGCGGCCTTTCAGCCACGGGCGGGAAACGGTGGTCGGAAGGCCGGCAATCTGATCGCGCAACCAATCGCCGCGCAGTTTTTCGCCGGCATAGGTCAAGTTCGGCACAAATTCCGGAATGCCGCCGTCGATGCTCTCCTCGAGCAGCACCGGGATACGCACACTGGACTGCGCGTCGCGCGGATGGCACGCCGCGCATCGCAACCAGTGCACCAACAGCCGCGATTCCTCCGCGGGTACATGCGGCGCTGCCGATCGCGTCAACGAGGTTCCACCGGCAGCCGCGTCCGCCAGGAAACGGCGCAGCGCCGCGCGCTGTTCGTCGTTGAACGTGTATCGCGGCAGCATTGGATCGAGCCGCTTACGATCCTGCGCTTGGGAAACGGGTCGCGAGTTATCCGCGAGGCAGCCGTTCGCGAACCGATCGATCCCAATCGGCGACGTGGAACGTGGCGCAACTTCTTGCGGGCCATTCGTCCGCTCTCGATTTCCTGTCGGGGCCTGGTGGCAGGCGAGGCACTGTCGAGCGTAAAGCAAACGACCTTGCTCGATGTCGGCTCGAGCAAGTTCCGGCCAATCGATTCGCTCGGCCGAACTGGCCCGCAGCAGCCAGGCTTCCAGCGCGTCCCGTTGCGCATCGTCCAACGTGTAGACCGGCATGCGCGACGCCGATGCATGCGCGGCCGGGTTGCGCAGGTATTCGCGCAGCGCACCCGGCCGGTACTTGCCAGCGACGCCATGCAACGACAACCGCTCATGCATCCGCTCGTGCGGACGATCAAGAGCGTCCTGTTCCCCGAGGGGCTGCAAATGATGGCAGGCAATGCAGCTGAGTTCTTCAAACAGTCGCGCGCCGCGTTCCGCCAATCCACCGTCGTTTGCCGCCGCACCGTTCGATCGTCCTTGCTCGCCTCGCCCTGCACGCGGTTCGCTCAAAGAGGCAAGGTACATCGCAACGTCCGCCGATTCCTGCCTGCGTCCACGGCTCGTCGACGGTTCAAAACGGGGCATGCGACTGCTCGAGCGGATTTCCGCCGGGGCATGAATCCAGCGCGCGATCCAGGCCGGTTCAAGCCGCCCCGCCACATCGATCAGGTCCGGAGGAGCAAACAGTTCGTCCAGGGATCGATCTTGCGACGCGTCCGCGGAACCGCCGGAGGAGCCCTTTCCCGCGCCGTCGCGAAACCCGTCATGGCAGGCCTGACAGCGATGACCCAACCACAGCGCGTGCCCCTCGCGATAGGCGGTGAACCGATCGAGCTCGGGTTGCAATGGATCGTGGAAAAGTAGCGCTGGTGGCACGGCTTCCCGCGCGAATCCCGGTCCCTCCCATAGCAATCGAAAGCCGGACCAACCCGACGCCGACCCGTTCTCGGAAGCCGGCGAAGATTGAAAATCGAGCTCCAAAAGATTGACCCCCTTGCGCAATGCCGTCGGCTGCGACTCGGTCACGCCAGGCTCGCTCGTTCGATGCGATAGTACCGGTTGACCGTTCACGCGAACGGCGACCGTCCCCGTACCCTCGACCGCAAAACGGCAATCCATCTTTCGTGGCGATCGAAGATAGGCGCGGTGCGATGACCGGAATGTTCCTGGTTCCAGGCGCAGACTGGCCGATTCCGACGATTCCACGCGCAGAACAAACAATCGATCGACGCGCATGTCCGACCGGACAGAAGGCACATTTCGCTGCTCGGCTCGCCGCTCCTCCCGGCGCTGGGGCAAGGGGAGTCGTTGCAAGGGGAATTCCTGTTCGAATCGCACGGCGACTCCTGGCCTCAAACGTTCCTCGACATCCGGTTCGAGCAGTCCCGACCGTTGGCGACGACGAATCTGCGATCCTGGAAATGCCGTCGTTCCGGTGTGGTGGATGGTGTAGTCCAATTTGCCTTGGAATGCCCTGCCCGATTGGTTGACCAATTCGTATTCGATCCGCAACTGGTGCATCGGTATCAATCCCGGTATCTCCAGGAACACGGTGCGGCCGTCTTCCTGAAGCGTCGCGGAGCGCACGGTCCATTCGTCGTGTCCTTCGGCCAGAGGATCGGACAGCTTCAGGTCGGGAGAGCCATAATCCTTCGAGTAGCGATAATTCCAGCCTTCAAGCCGGTAGACGTCCGGATCCTCCGCGGCGTCGGCGTCCAGCGGAGTCGTAAATCGGACAGCGAGCCCGTTGGGATAGGTGCGCACCGCTTCCGGCAGATCGACCGATTGGCCGGTGTACCGCACGCGCTGCAGGCATCCATCCTGCACAGCGGAGGTGACCCAGCCTTTCAAACCGGCCAGATAGAGTTGCCCGTCGAGGGGAGAAAAACGACCTCGCATCAATCCCGAATCAAACTGCCAGGGAAAATCGAAAACGCCACCCTGTACGCCGCTGTGTCCACCGTGCGGATCGCCGCCTTGCTCATTGCCAACAATCGGTTCGCGAAGTGCAACCAGCAGACGGCACTTGCCGAAAGAGAGGTGCAGAAGTTGTCCCTGCAACGGTCCCCAGCGGTCACTGGTAACCCAGACTTGTCCTCCGCTGGAATTGTCGGTCATGCGCGGGATCCAGCAGAGCGGCAGGTCGTAACCGAGCGGGCGATCGGGGGTGACGCGGGGACCGAGATAGCCGTAGTGGCCTCCGGGTTTGACTTGGATCAGGTTCGACGCGGGAGTCCATTCACCCTCCTGGGGCGCGGCGGTAATGGTGTCGTCGGGTCCTACCGACAGCCCGACCGGATTTCGCAGTCCCGTGGCGACTACTGAGAGTTCTTTACCATGCCGATCGACTTTCAGGAGTCCCTGCGTGGCATGCAGAAAGTAGAAATTTCCCGCGCGGTCGGTTTCCAGTCCGGCGACGTAGTCGTGACCACCCTCCGACGTAAGTGCTCCGCCAAAAAAATTCTGGTACTCGTCCGCTTCACCGTCGTCGTCGAGGTCGATCAGTCGAGTAATTTGGTCGCGACCGAGTACGTGCACTTGTCCATCGACGATCTTCAGTCCCAGCGGCTGAAACAATCCTGTCGCGAATCGCTTCCAGGACAACTCCCTTAGATTGTGATCGACGCCGTGCACGCGCCAGACATCGCCGTGCACGGTCGCCACGGCGATGTCACCGTTCGGAAAAAAATCGATCCCGCCAAGAAAGAAAAGTGCGCGGTAAGGATTGTCGAAGGGAAGCGTGAGTGTATCGACGACATACGGCTCGGTGTCGGGTGCGACGACGCCTTGCGTCACGATTCTGTCGGTCCAGCGCGGCGGGCCAGGCGCCCGCAGCGACGCGAAGCGACGAAGGACCTCTTCGGATCTGGCAGCGAAAGCATGTTCTGCGGGAGGAATCTCCTTGTCGGTCCACCATCGCAGGCAGCAGCCGGTCGGTTCCGCTGCAGGGGCGAATTGCAGGTCGATCGTGGCTTGATCGCCGGCGCGCTGAAGTTGCAGCCGCGCCGCCGCGTCGGCAGTAATCCGCCAGGTGGTCGTAACACCGTTGCGTGTCACCGACAGGGAGTGGGGATCGGCCAAATCAAATTTCGTGTCCGAAACCGGCTTCAATTCAGCCACGCGCATCGTGATCGGTTGGGCCCGTGCCGCGACAACCAGCGTCCTTTCGAAGATCGGCCGTTCGTCGTGGAAGTAACACCAGGGCGATTCTTCCACCAGAGTATCGTCGACCTGGTGCCGCAGGACGACGCGATCGGCGTTTCGGTGCAGGCCGAGGTACCTGTAGTTGGCGCCGGGCCAGCCTGGCCCTTCCGCCTGGCTGAATTGACGCGTGCCAGCGATCTTCGGCGCGACGATCAGGCCGAAGCGGGCCGGATCAAAATGGAGGAATTCACCGGTCCATGCGGCCCGAACCCGGCCGAATTGCATGTCGTAGAGAATCGCCGCATCGGGCCGATCGCCCAGGCGAATCGACAGGCCCTTGCGGACCGGTCCTTCCTCAAGGGGCACCGTCGACGCCAGGAAGCGGCCGAGTTCGGTCTTCTGCCAGCGTCCGTCGCGCGAATCGTTTTCTGTCCAGGCGAAGCCGACGACTTCGACTCCCCAGTGGTCTTTGACAAACGCATTGCCTGTCGCCGGCGACCAGGAGATGGCGGCGTGATTCCTGGTAGGCGAATCGTCGGGCGATTTTCCCTTGTCGACGATGTCGAGGTGCCAGATGCCGATCGTCTCGTCGTCGAACGGGTAAGGATGGTCGGGAACGCGCGTAAACTCGCGCACGCCGCGCGCAATGCGAACCTCATCGATCAACCCCTGGCAGCCGATCTCCCGGCCAACCAGTTCTCCAATCGCCAGCCCGCCGTCGACCGCCGCGCCCTGGCCAAACTTGACCGCCTGATCGGCGACTTTGCGTCCGTCAACGTACAGGCGGATCCGCTCGGGCTCGAACATCATGGCGACATGGTGCCACTTGTCATCGGTGATATCGGTATTGGACGAGACATGATCGGGGGTCATGCCAGGCAGATAGACCGTGAAGGCGCCGCTCCCCGCCATCGTGAACAATTCCCAATGGGTTGCCGACGACTTCAGTTCATGAGCGACCAGGATGTTGTAGTTGGCCTTCTGCCGCAGGCGCGTCCAGCATTCGACAGAGAAGGGTGGTTTGCGGTACGCGAGATTTCCCGCGGCGATCACGCCGCCGCCGCGGGCGTCGAGCGACTTTCCGAAGCGGCCCTCGGCGAGGACATCCGCCGGTTTTCGATTGCCGGTCCCTTTGGTGTCCGAGGGCCTGGTATCGGCGGGCCTGGTATCGGCGGCTTTTTTTGCGTCATCGGCTGGGTCGACGGGTTTGCTCCCGGCCACGACCGGCCTCCGCGCCACCCATGCCGCCGCGCGCCGGATCATCTCGCAAGCCGCGAACGACTCGTAGGTTTTCTCGCTGTGCCCCAGCAAGGTCTGGAAAACGCGGCCTTCGCCGTAGTTGTAGGTCCAGGCGAGCGGTTCCTCGCGCATGGTGACTTTCGATCGAGCGGTGATCAGCGGTTCGATCGGTTCGTCACCGTCCTGGCGAAAGTACAATTCGTCGGTGACTTGAAAGTCGGACAGGCCCTCCGTCACAGGATGCGGTCGCGGCTCGACGCGCACGGTGAATTCGCCGAACGCGTCGTGGCCGCTCTGCTTTTCACCCTTCCCGTGATGATTCCAGACGCGGCGAACGATTTTGCGATATTCCGGCCAGTCGGATTCGCCCGCCTCGGGCAGCGACGGGTGGAACGCGCCGTTGGCGAAATGGACAAGGATCAAACCGCCGCCGTCGCGCAGGTAACGGCCGAATGCTGCCCGTGACGCTTCACTCAACGGCCGCTTGTCCTGCCAGTTGCAGTAATTCTGTACGATCAACTGATAATCGTTGAGATTGCGAACGGCGAGATCCTCGATATCGAACGAAATGTCGACCTTGATCCGCGGGTCCCGTTCCAGCAACGATCGGAGTGCCGGTGCGGTTTTCTCCCAATTATGCCACTTGTGTGCCTCGTTGCCGGCGAACATCAAAGCGCGAATCGGGCGTTCATCGAAGACGGCGCGTGCCGTACCCGCGGTACCGCGCAAAGCGGCGGCGATCTCCTGGTGGGAATAGAACCGAGCGTCGACGCCTTGGGCGGGTGGATCGATTCCCGCCGTCCAGACCACCGCGTTGAGCATCATCCTGCGGAATTCCGGTTGCATCCAGTTCTCATAGAAATGGCCGCAGGTTGTGCCAAACCCCCGCCCGCCATTGGGACGCTGCCGCGCCCAGGCGACGATCGAACCGTCCGGTTCGCGGCCGGGGAGCGCCGGCACGCGCAACAGCGGTTGCACCGCATCGGCCTGCGGATGAAATCGGATATTGAAATAAAACTCTTCCTTGAACCGGAACGGTTTGACGCCGCGAACGACCGGATGCGATCCGTTGGCCAGCTCCACATCGGCCTCCAGGTGCTGGATCGCCGAATACCATTGCTTCTTGCCATCCTGCTCCCAGTCAAAATAGCCGCCGGTCCAGTCGAATATCTCGGCCGCGTACTTGTCGGGCGTAAAGGTGGAGAAATGGAAGGTCACAAGCCCGCAGCCGCGCTCGACCAGCCGCTTCACGAACGCCACCCGTTCGTCGCTGGCCAGATGGGGTGCTTCCTCGTACAGGTCGCCGTCCCGTCCGTCCGAGATAATCACGATGGTGTTGGCGTCGAGCAACGTGCTTTCGTCGGCCGGCCAGCCATCGCGATGGTATTCCACGCGAAGTTGATCGCGGACGTCGGAGTTATCCAGCATCACTTTCAGCAGTTTCACCGACCATGGATAGTCGTGGATCCCGTTCCCTTCCGGGCCGTGACTTTTTTTCCCCGCGATCAGCACGATTTTTTTCGTTTCCGCGGCAGACAGGGAACGTTCCGGAACTCCGCTGGTTGCGCCCGCGCCGACCAGAAAGCCGACGACGGCACTGCCGAAGGCAAACGTTCGCCACCACGGCCGGATGGGGGCATGGGTCGATTGCATCACTTCAAAATCTCCCGCAACACCTGGAGGATCCAATTTCCGCTTGCGCGAAAGGCTCAGCATACGTCAGGGCGGTTCCGATTTCATCGGGCTTCGCGCGTTTTGCACAGCATCCGGCCGATAAATTCCCCGGCGGCGACCGCACCACTGGTCCATTGGGGACGCGTCCTCGGGTCCGCGGCAATCGATCCTGAACAGGGCGTCGCGAGAATTCGCTGCAGTTGCCGCTCGACGACACTGGCCGTCGGCGACTCCGCGACTGTCGCCCGGGTTAACTGGCGGTCGTAAAGCCGTTGACGCGCAACCAACACCGCGGGCACCTGCGCGGACCGCGTTTCGTGCGCCAGATGGTAGCCGGCATTTCCTACGATGGCGCGCACGGCACGGTAGCACTCCAGCAGAGGAACGGCATCGACCAGCATCGTATCGGTACCGGGGGGATCGAGATCGGATGGCCAGGCGAAACGCAAGGGCAGCGGCAGCTCGCTGCGCTCGGCAAGCTCCCGGGCGACGTGCCATAATTCCAGGCATTCGTCGGCCGTGCCGCTGCCAACGAACAGGATGCAGTCCTCGCTGGGCGAAAGTCGCAATCGCCGGCGCGCCTCGTCCGGTTCGAGCAGTTCGTCGCTGGAACGAACGAGAATCGGTGGAACGTTTAGAAGTCGCGGATGATCGGAGAACGGACTCGATTCCCCCGGTACGATCACGTAGTCGTAATGTCGCTGGACAAATCGCCGCAGATCAAATTGTTGGAGATACTCGTCCGGCAACTGCCGTCCGACCAGCACCTTGCACGTGCAGTCCCAGGATCGCAGCAGCCGGAATAACTCGCCGCCCAGCCCGCGCGGGAACGTGTCGACGATCAGCACGTCCGGTTGAAACTGATGCAGTGCACACCGTACCGAATCGAGCGCGGCGTGCGTGGTGCCGGATGGCGCGAGCATTCGCAGCGTTAGTCCCTCGATGCCCGCAGCGAGTCGTGTCGCCGATTGCGCGAACGGCGTGTTGATCAGGACGCACTGCGTAGGGGCTTGCCCAGTCGCGACGGGTGGCATGCAAGGCGGCGCGGCGAGCGGCACGGACCGGCCGCCGGCGCCCGTCGAAAAGGCGACTTGACGAGCGATCGCGAGGCTTCGCCAGGCATGGCCCAGGCCGCCACCCAATGCATAGTACAGGCAGGACGACACGCGCGATTCCTCAAGCATTCACCGACGATTGCCGGCTTGAGGTCACCAGCGGGTGGCCGTCAACGGAGATCGCTGGCTGGAGTTGACTAACTGGCCCCCATGTTGTTCTCAAAGGCTTTCGCATCCTGATCGTTTGCCTCGCGCGCGCCAAGCGCCGCCTCGTCCGCGTCGGTAAAGTCGTGGGACGATCGAGCGGATCCATAAATGTAGCTATGGTATTCCGGATAGTAGTAGCCGGAATAGAAGTAGGGGTCGTCTCGATAGGCCGTGGATCCGCTGTCGCTGCGCTGGACGCCTTTTGCACACGTTGTGCAGAGCATGCGTTGATCGATGTTGACCGTATGGCGGGGACAGATGAACTTCCGGCATTCCGCGCAATTTGACTGCGCCATCTCACCGCAGCGGTGCGAAAACAAGAATCCGCTGGTCTCCGCACATTCGCCCGGTTGGTCGCCGAATACCGATGCCATACGCACTCCCCAGTCAGTGAATTCCGTATCGTGTGTCGTTTCTAGTTTCGCAGGAAAAACAACAGGCATGCCGCCTGCTGCAGCGGCGTGAGTTCACGGATTTCAAAGAAGATCAGGCCCGACGCGTCAGTAAGTTCCTGGCTGGCCAGCAGCAGTTTTCCCGAGGAGTCCGTGAGTTCCGCGACGCTTTTCTTGAGCGCCGCTTGGGCTCGAACCTTGCCTTGCGGGTCGATCAGTTGCGTTTCGCCCGCTTGGATGCGGATTTGACAAAGCGATTTGTCGCCGCGGTATAACGACAGCCGGTCGCCCTTCAACTTCCATTTGTAAAGTTCCTTGTCGGCGGCGTCTTTGAGCATCAATTTGTCGTCTTTGCGTTTCAGCTCGAACAGCGGCTTGTCGTCGGCCGATTTGGCTTTGATCCGGTCGGCATACAACGTCAACTTGCCGACCTCGTTTTCGCGGGCGTCGAAAAGTTTGGCGGCATCATCACCTTTGGCTTTGAGCCGGTACCGATCGCCGCCGGTGGGATCGCGAAAGACGATCGTTCGTCGAGCCAGTGAGGGCGGAATTTTTCCGGCGGCGCCTGGCGACGGACCGTCGGCCTGTTCATTCGCCCGCAAGCGCGCTGCCGACCATCGGTCGGACGACAGCACTCCGATCGCCAGCAGCAGAGCGGCGAACATCGCCCCGCGCCGCAGCGCCGAGATCGCGTTCAACAGATGCGCATCGTGATTCATCCGATGGTCTCCACGAGACGTGGAAGAAGGGCAGCCTGGAATCGAGGCGTTTCCTGGCAGGCGAGTCGTCCGTCGACCAGTCTGTTTTCCCGCAGGTACTGATCGCAATTCGCACAGATCGGCAACCGTTGGTCGTTCATCGAGGCCCGCAGCGCCCGGTAGGCTGGGCCGAGAAAGATCTGTTCCAGGCTCTGATCGATCACGTTGCCCAGAGCGGGTATGCGGTCCCGGGTCATACAGCAGGCAAAGACCTCGCCGGTATGACTGATAAAGGAATGCAGGTACGGCGCGTAGCAGAGATGATCCCGGTAATGTTGGAATCCATAATGGCCGCGCGTCGCCATCGCCATTTCATCGTCGGTTCGTCCCAACGGGTAGAGTCGCCCGGCGTCGATCGGCATATTGTATTTCCGACGGAGCTCCATTACCTGGGGAACGACTTCGCGATTGAACTGCTCGATCTGTTCGACCGTGGGACGAACGGCCGATTTGCCGTCGACCGGCATCGGCAGCACATCGACGGCGCCGAGTTCCGCCGCCAGCGAGATCAGCCCGGGCAATTCGCGCAGGTTGCGCGCCGACAGCACCATATTGACTCGCACCCGCAATCTTCCGCGCCGGCGTTCGTTTTCCCGGGTCACGATGCGGATCGCCCGAACCGTTCGGCGGTAGGCGCCGGCCACTCCTCGGATCTTGTCGTGTGTTTTCCGCTCGACACCATCCAGCGAAAAACAGGCGGCCCGCAGACCGGCGTCGATCCATTCGCGCGCGCGATCCTTGGTCATTAAGATCCCGTTGCTGGTCAGGTTGGTGCGCATGCCCAACGCCGTGGCTCTGGCGATTGCCCGCGGCAGATCGGAATGCAAGGTCACTTCTCCCCCGCTGAAATGCACTTTGACACAACCCAAACGAGCCGCTTCCTCGAGAACCCGTTCGATCACTTCGATCGGCAGTTGCCGCTTGGCGATCTGCCAGTACTTGCACATTTCGCAGCGCAAGTTGCAGTTGGAGATGATCTTGAATTTCAAAGACCGCAGAATGGGAACCGCGCTGCCACCGGCGACTTGCCGGCGCAACGCATCGCAATGCGCGTTCGATTGCAGCAGTTCGTCCAGGTTATACATGGCGGTGTCCCATGTCCCATTCTTGGACCATCTGTCAGCCTTCCCCGGCGCAGGCCGACAACCCGTGGTAACAGGCCAGAAACAGATGCAGCATCGAACGGTGGCTGCCAAGCGGAGGTTCTGTGGGGAATCCACTGCCCGAGAAACGAGTCGAGGCGGATCCCGCCAGATGAATCCGGTCGCCCGAAACTCTGGCGACGATTTGCGGGTATGCGGATCGATTCGTCAGGGCGCGAATGGGATTCAAAGCCCGGTCGAGTCGTTGGTAGCGGCGTGGTTTGACCTGTACCACGAGTTCCACATCCTCCGTAAAAGTCTCACGTACCTTAATACCCTTGCGCTTCCGTTTCTCCTTGCGTTTGACGGATAACGTTGCCGCCAGACGGAAGCGGCTCCCGTCGACGAACGACCCTTTCAACGTCAGCCAGGGCAGTTCGTAGTTCTTTACCGCGGCGCTGGAGGTACGTCCGCTCGATTTGGTGTCGCGGAGATAGGCCGGCAAGGTATGGGGATTAAAGTCGATCGACAGATCCAGTTGTGCCTCGGCCGGCATATCGGCGGGCAGGTAGCGCAGCAGTTCGTTGGGGATTTCGCGCCGGCGGTTTTCCACGTTGGTCTTACGCGCGATCGCCCAGAGCCGACCGTTGTAGATGGCGGAGATCAGCGCGAAAAGACCGGCGGCCCCCACGGGTATCCCTGCCCAAGGTCCCATCGCTCCGAAACTGAACAATGTCCCGGGGATGGAGGCGATCAGCGCGAAAACCGAAACGGCGATGTGCACGCCATACCGCATCTGCCGTCTTTCCGATTCGGAGTCGAGCTCCGAGATCCGCCGCAGATCGGCGCGAAGAACTTCCGGCGGCGCCAGACGCTGATATTTCAACGTGCGGTGAAACGCCTCGAAATCGAATTCGGCGCCCCCGGTTCCGGCACCACCGGTTCCGATCGTGGTACTTGCGGAATGCGCAGTCACGCTGGGGATCGCCTCCATTGTCACGGATGCTGGCGTACAATGTTCCGCACAACTTATCCCATCCACACGCAGCCGACAACTATGACCGCCCGCGCCGCCAGGATTCTTTACGCATCGTTTGACGAGTTTCCCGGTCCGAAGGGTTGCTGCCGCCATATTGACGCGTTTATACGCGCCCTGGGCCGGCGGTTTGGGGACGTCACGCTGGTCACGCCCGGACCGGTCGACCGCGTCCCGTTTCCGATTGCGGACGGCGTCCGGCAGCAGGTCGTGGGCTGTCCCGACGCCAATCCGATCGGCAGGGCGCGGACATTTCGAGCCAAGCTCATGCACCATTTTGCGATGCGGCCATTCGACGTCATCCACTTTCGTTCGATTTTCGAAGGCATGGTGCTCCTCACCCCTGCCGTGCGCAAGACGGCCCGGCTGATCTACGAGGTCAACGGTTTTCCCTCGATCGAAATGAAGTATCACTACCGGGCGCTGATCGATGATCCGGAATTACCGCGAAAGCTGGTCGCTCAGGAAGACGATTGTCTCCGCGCTGCGGACCGAGTGATCACCGTAAGTGAAACCAATCGCCGCGCGATCGAATCCCGCAATGTGACCTCGGCGCCGATCGACGTGATTCGCAACGGCGTCGATCTGGATCGTTTTGAATTTCGCAGTCCCAAGCTGCGTTCGCCGTTGGCCGACCAAGGTGTCCCGCGCCCGATTCGACTCGGCTACTTCGGGACACTCGCCGCGTGGCAAGGTGTGGAAGTGGCGCTGGAGGCTCTGGAGCTGCTGGTCCGGGATCAGCCGGCCCGATTGATCGTATTGGGCGTCGGATCGAAGTCGCGGGTCGCCGATCTGCGCCGATCGGCGGAACGACGGCGACTTACTGCTTTCGTCGATTGGCGTGATCCGGGCGAACTGGATGCGGTGGTTCGGCTGCTGCACGAAATCGACATTGCGCTGGTCCCGCTGTTAAGCGTCGATCGCAATACCATTCAAGGCTGTTGCCCTTTGAAGATGCTGGAAGCGATGGCGGCCGGCAGTCCGATCGTGGCGTCCGATTTGCCCGTGGTGCGCGAGATCGCCGTGGCGGGTGAGCACTTCATTCCAGCCCGACCCGGTGACGCTCGCAACTTGAAGAACGGGATCCGTCAACTTGTCGGCGACGAAGGGCTCCGGGAACAGCTGGCGCTTGCGGCGCGCAGGCATGTGGCCGGGTCGTTCCCCTGGTCGGCCGCGACCGATCGACTGATCGCGGTCTACGAGGAGCTGTTGCGCGCCGAAAACTGACGCGCGAAATAGCCTCTCACCGTCCCTGCGAAGCTATTCGGGCGAGCCGGCCACGACCACTTCGCCTTCGAGCGGCCTGCGCGGCAATTTCGCATCGCGGCTGGCTGCCAGGTAGACGAACGACGCCATGATCACGGCCGCCTGCCGGGCGTCATCGGCCTGGAGGCGGTCGAAAACGTCCATGTTGGAGTGGTGCGTGCGCGAGTTATATTCGAGCGGATCCTGAATGAACTGGAAGCCGGGCAGTCCGACGGCATCGAACGAGGTGTGGTCGGTGCCCCCGGTGCCGGCGGCCGAAATGGTCGCGGCACCCATCTCGGCGA
The DNA here is from genome assembly GCA_016872775.1 of Planctomycetota bacterium. Classification (GTDB taxonomy): domain Bacteria; phylum Planctomycetota; class Planctomycetia; order Pirellulales; family Pirellulaceae; genus VGZA01. The sequence continues at coordinate 140,553 of VGZA01000005.1, forward strand.
ACGGTTTGAGCCAGGCGCGAAACAGCGGCCGCAACGACTCATTGCCCTGCAGATAAATCCCGCGGATTTTTCCACCGCCATTATCGAGATTGAAATAGGCCGAAAGATGTTCGTGATCCGCGTGCAGTTCATACTTCATTCTCGGCCGGCCTCGTGACGCCGCCGGCGACGATTCCGGCGGATTCTCCGCCGCCGTGGTTTCGGTCGACGGCCGCTCGGCGGGACTTTGTTCGCGAGGCCGACGCTCCCCCGGAACCGCTCGCCCAAAATGCCTGGCCACATACGCTCGCGACCCGAGCAGCCCCTGTTCCTCGCCCGTCCAAAGTGCCAGCCGCACCGTTCGCCGGGGTCTGGCATCTATCGCCTGAAGGATGCGAACCGCTTCCATCGCGACACTGCATCCTACCGCATTGTCGGTGGCTCCAGTTCCGGAATGCCAGGAGTCGAAGTGGGCGCCCAGCATCACGACTTCCTGTTTCAGGTCGGAACCCGGAATCTCGGCGATGATGTTGAAACTCTGCGGATCATCGTTGTGATATCGGCTGGCAATGTCGATCTGCAGCTGCGGATGCGCTCCGCGTTGCAGCATCCGCACCAATCGATTGTACTGTTCGACGGCGACAACCACCTGCGGCACGATCTCCGGCGCGTCGAGCGCCCAAGGTCGTGGTCCCCGATTCGCAGGGTTGCCGGGGCCGTCTCCGCCGCGACCCTCGCTGTCGCGCTGCCGGGGCATCCGCGCGGCGGCGACAAAGATGGTGCCGCCATCGCCTTGAGCCGGCTCCAGTACCAGGGCAGCCCCTTCCTCGTAGATCATCTGCCAGAGGTCGTTCTGCAGTTGTGTGGCGCTTCGCGGATCTCCGGCGGGTCGCGACGCGGGGTTTTCCGGCTGGACGACCGGCGTCTCGGCGGCGGGTGCGGAGGAGTTTGCCGCTTCTGGGCTGGAGGACGGGGACGCGGCAGGCGTTGCCTCGGCTCGAGGCGCCGGATCACTGGTGCCGCCCTGCCCGGATCGATCGCTCGCATTGGCGCGCGGGGCGCTCGACCGGGGTCCGCGATTCGCCGAACCGTCGGCGTTGGCCAGATCGAGGAGCGACTCGTCGGTGTGCCGTCGCGCCGGCGGATCAAACAACGCCTTGACGGCACGCGGCTTCCCAAGCAGTACGATGGCTCGGTGCAACTTGCCGCGATACTTGGCCAAATCGGCTTCCGTGCTGACATCCAGGAAGATCGGCTCACCGCGCACCGCCTGGGGGGTGCTCGGCGACCAGGCCTTCGGGATCGCAATCAAGGGGGCGAAATCGGGCGAAACCAGACTCGCCGAAAATGCTTCCAGACTCCAGCCTCGACCGAACGGGCCCCATGCTTCGAGTTGGACTTCCTGTAATCCCCATTCGCACAACTTCGCCGCGGTCCATTCCCCGGCGCGACGCGTGGCCGGCGAACCGGTCAGTCGCGGTCCGTGGACATCGGTGAGATCACTGGCGATCTCCATGACCTGGGATCGCTGCAGACCTTCCTCTTTGATTTTGGCGATGACTTCCGTGTCGATGCGTTCGCCAGGGGATTGTGCGCCGCAGAGCGACGCCCCGCCGATCGATAACACGAAGGCGACGATGGCGGTGCGATGAGCAGTCATGACGGTGGACCTCAATTTGTAGCACGGATATCGTGTCCGTTTGTAGGACGGACATCCTGTCCGTCCGAGAAACTTCAGACGGACAAGATGTCCGACCTGCATTTTTGACTTTGGACAGGCACTAAGTATCGAATTCCCGCGCGCCGCCGTCCTCATCGTTACTGGTTACGGGACGTCCCGGTCGCGGCGATTATCGCAAGCCGCTCGCCTCTTTTCCAGCGTCACAGGCTGTGGGCAGCAATTCCAGTCGAGACTCCACCTGGCCCATGCAACTGGAATTGGCGCCGGCAAGGCATTATTATGGGGACCGTTTGTCGAATTGCCGAGTAAAAGTTGGGCGCACCCTCATGAGCGATACACCCCTGGTCTATGTCATCGACGATGACGCTCAAGTGCGGACCTCACTCCAGGTCATTCTGGAGACGAACAATTGCCGCGTCAGCCTGCACGGCACCGCCTGAGATGCGGCCTTCATTTCGGCGGCGGCGTTCCGTACAATCGCCGATTCATTAACAACACACCGCTTCGTGGACAGGCCATCCACAGGATGCCATTCACTGGATACCGGGAGTGTCTCCTTCGCGGATTGGGGGCGCGGACTCGGTGCCGGGTACGGACTGGACCGATGTCGATTCTTGAAACGATCAAATCCCGATTTCGACCGGTACTGTCGGAATTGGCACCGCGGACATCCTCCGCCTTGTTAGAGATGATCCGTCCCGCGCAGGAGAGTCGTTTCGGCGATTTTCAGGCAAATTTTGCCATGCCACTGGCCAAACAGCTCGGGGCCAACGTCGGGGCCCGCGAACTGGCCACGAACATTCTGAACCGTGTGAAGTTGGACGATTTCTGCGAAGTGCCGGAGGTCGCCGGGCCAGGGTTCATCAACCTGCGGATCCGCGACGATTGGCTGATCGAATCGTTGAACAAGGCCGTCGCCGATCCGAGGTGTGGTGTGCAAGCGACGGAGTCGCCGCGCACGTATGTCGTCGACTACTCGTCCCCCAATGTCGCCAAACCGATGCATGTCGGCCACATTCGCACGACCGTTATCGGCGATGCACTCGACCATGTCCTGCGCTTCCTCGGCCATCGCGTGATCAGCGACAACCACCTGGGCGATTGGGGTACGCAGTTTGGCATGATCATCTATGGTTACAAACATTTCGTCGATCGGGCGGCGTACGTTGAGCACCCGGTTCAGGAACTGGGGCGACTTTATCGGCTGGTCAACAAACTGGTTGGGTATTTTGATGCGCGACAGCAGCTTCCAGAACTGCGCGGACAGGTGCAACAGCGTGAAGCGCTGTTGAGCCGCAGCCAGGCCCTTCCGGAATCGGACAAGAAACGCAGCGCGGAACTTCAGCGCTCCCAGCGGCAGCTCAAAGAGGCGCAGGACGCGCTTCAAGAAACCGAAGCCAGGGTTCGGGAACTCGAGTCCGAACCGAAGACCGCCGCGCTGCTCGCCGCCCATCCCCGGATCGCCGATGACGTGCTGCGTGAAACGGCGCTGTTGCACGGCGGCGATGCGGAGAACCTGCGACTCTGGCACGAGTTTCTGCCCAACTGCCGCGACGAGATCCAGCGCGTCTATCGCCGGCTGAATGTGCGCTTTGATTTCGAATACGGCGAGAGCTTCTACCATGACCAGTTAAGCGTTGTGGTCGACCGCTGCCTGCAATCCGGGATTGCCCGGGAAAGCAACGGCGCGATCTGTATTTTCCTCGATGGGTTCGAGACGCCGATGATCGTCCGCAAATCGGACGGTGCGTTCCTGTACGCCACCACCGACCTGGCGACGATCGAATTCAGGGCGCGAACCTGGAATCCGGACGTGATTCTGTACGTCGTCGATCATCGCCAAAGCGAGCATTTCGAAAAGCTGTTCGCCGCGGCGCGGCAGTTGGGCTACCACCGGATCGACTTCCGGCATATCAAATTCGGGACGATTCTGGACGATCAGGGCAAGCCGTTCCGAACCCGATCCGGCGACACCGTCGGCCTGGAAGGGCTGCTTGACCAGGCGGTGCAAAAAGCACACGAAGTGATTTGCAGACTCGACGACGAAAAGCGCAACGGCCGTGAGCTTTCGGAGGAACAGCGCGCACGTATCGCCGAGATCATCGGAATCGGCGCGATCAAGTATGGCGATCAGTCACAGAATCGCGAGTCGGATTACAAGTACAGTCTCGAGAAAATGGTTGCGCTGGACGGCAATACGATTACTTACCTGCAGTATTCGCACGCGCGCGTGGGTGGCATCTTCCGCAAGGCGGAGGTGGATCGCGCCGGGATCCGCACGTCCCCCGGCTCCATACAATTCGCGCTGCCCGCCGACCGCGCGCTGGCGATGATCCTGGCGCAGTTCCATCAGGCGCTGCTGGACGTCATCGTCGACTATCGCCCCAACCTGCTCACGACTTATCTCTACGACCTGGCGAAAGCGTTCCACGTCTTTTTTGAGAACTGTCCCGTCCGCGACGCGGAGACGGAAGCGCTGCGGACGAGCCGTCTGAAGCTCTGCGATCTGACCGCCCGTATCATCGAAATCGGCCTCTCGTTGCTGGGAATTCCGGTCGTCGAGCGGATGTGAGTCGTTTCACGACGGACAACGAATCCCCCGGTAGACTTCCGCGACGCTGCGCGAGGAGCATCATTGGGGCGCTGTGGGACCGTCAAGTCGTCGGCGCACGGAGCCAGCAACCGGCAGCGCGGGCTCCGCGCTGAATCGTACGTCGTAATTTGGACGGCAATCTCGGCAACGCGCCGGACAGCGCGGCTACTTTCGCTCCGCGACACCCAACTCCTTCAGTTTCGCCACGATGTCCGTTCCATGGGATTCGGTCATGACGCTCTTGTCGACGTGCAGGATCTTACCGTCTTTGCCGATGTAGAATGTCCAGCGACGCGGGAACTTCTGCGCCGCGTCGACGACTCCATAGGCCTCTCCGACTTTCCGGCCCGGGTCGCTCAACAGTGGGTAATCGAGTTTCAGTTCCTCGGCGAACTCCTGATTCAGTTTTTCCTCGTCGCAGCTTGCGGCGAAATAGGCAACTTCAAACTTTTTCAAGGCGGCTCCGCTGTCACGCAGCGATTTGCATTCCTTGGTTCACCCGCCGGTTTTTGCTTTGGGGTACCAGGCCAGAACCACGGCGCTCTTGCCCTGGTAATCGGCCAGCTTGTGGACCTTTCCGTCGCTTCCGCGCAGTTCAAAATTCGGGGCGGGGTCGCCCGGTTTCAGTTCGGCCATAACCGGATTCATGTTCGCGGCTCCAAAAACGGCGGCTGCCAATAACAGGGGCGCATTCAAGACACAACTTCGCCATCGTAACATCATCGGACTCCTTGGTCCTGGTGGGTTTCCGCCGGCGCAACGTGTCGAGCTACCTGCGGCGAAACGGTCCGGCGGCGCCAGCCTAGTCGTTCGGCGCGTCGACGGTCAATCGCCTCTTCGACCAATTCGCGGTTTTCCCGGTGCGAACGAATCAGGGGTCGACCGACAGATCCTTGCTCAGCATCCGATCCCCGCCGACCTCTTCGGCCCGTAACCATAGCACTTTGCCGATCAGTTCACCGTCGTCGAAAACGGGCAACAGCGGCGAGTTCACCTGGATGGCGCCACCGTCCAGGCTCATTTGCAGCTGGCGCGGCCCTCGAGGCATTTCGGGATCGATGGGTGTGATTCCGACCTTGAGATACGGAGGGTATCCTGTGCCACGTCGTCGCGTACAGCCATCGGGCCAGCCGTCGTAGTTGGCATCGACCGAATCGAAGAAGTCGCAAGCGTAAACCGTACTTGGGGATGCCGGATCGGCCGGGGGCGAGCCGGCGGCGCCGGGCATTACCCGCGGCGCGGTGCTGATCGCAAGCCAGACCGGTGGATTGCCGACGGCGTTGGGCATTCCGGCGGTCGCCGCTAGAATGGCAAACAATCCCGACCAATTCATGAGTGGTTCCGCTGATGATGGAAATCAAAATTGGAGTTCAACTCGCAAGTCTACGTCTTCCGTTCCGCCAGGCGTTGCCGATTGCGGCACGACTGGGGGCGCAAGCGGTTGAGATTGACGCGCGGGGCGAGATCAAACCGCAGGAACTATCCCGAACGGCGGTGCGCCAGATTCGGAAAATGCTGGAAGATCTGAATTTGCGGGTTTGCGCGGTACGATTCCGGACGCGTCGTGGCTATGGCGACAGGGAAGGCCTGGAAGGTCGCGTCGACGCGACCCTGCAGGCACTCAAATTCGCCTACGACCTGGGCTGCAACCTAGTCGTCAATCAGGTTGGACGCGTTCCCGACAAATCCGAAGGACGGGAATGGGAACTCCTGCGGGAAACTCTGGGGGATGTGGGACGTTCCTCGCAGCGCATCGGCGCCTTGCTTGCGGCGGAGACCGGCAGTGAATCCGGAGCCGACCTGCTGCGACTGATCGAAGCTCTCCCCTCCGGCTCGATCGGCGTGACACTTAACCCAGGAAATCTGATCATCCATGGATTTTCCGCCAGCGAGGCAACTCGGCTGCTGGCACGGCATGTCCTCTATGTCCACGTGAAGGATGGAGTGCGAGATCTGGCGCAAGGCCGCGGCCTGGAAGTGCCGCTGGGGCGCGGGTCGGTCGATTTTCCCGAAATTTTCGGCCTGCTTGAGGACCAGCAGTACCGAGGCTACTTCACGGTCGAAAGGGAAAACAGCCAGCAGCCCCTGGTCGATATCGAAAACTCGATTCAATATCTTCGTAATCTTTAAGACATCATGCGTTCAACGTCGGGTTCGGTCGACGCACCCTATGAATTGACACTCGAACAGATCGTGCTGCGTCTGGGAGTGGACCGCGACCGGGGTTTGACGTCGGTCGAGGCGCAAAGTCGTTTCCGCCAGTTCGGTGCCAATCAGTTGAGCGAAGCGCCGGGTGAACCGCTTTGGAAGAAGTTCGCGGCGCAATTCCAGAGCCTGGTCATCTGGATCCTGTTGATTGCCGCGACATTGTCGGGAGTCCTCGGCGAGTGGACCGACACTGTCGCGATCCTGGCGATCGTTTTGATGAACGCGATCCTGGGGTTTGTCCAGGAGGAACGAGCCGAACGGGCCTTGGCGGCGCTGCGGCGACTTTCGACGCCGCAGGCCAAAGTGGTGCGGGACGGCGCGCTCACCACGGTCGCCGCGGCCGATCGCCTTCAGTGTGTCCACGCTCTCGCAGGTTTTCTTTTCACTGAGTTGCCGGAGCTTCACCCGCACGATGCCGGAGCTGGGACCATTTTCGAACGCCTATTTGTTGATGGCGTTGTCGTCGATCCTGCAGGTCGTCGTGGTCAACTGGCCTTTGTTCGGGAATTGGTTGAACGTCGTGCCGCTCACGACCGGCCAATGGACGTTGGTGCTCATCCTGGCCTTGGTCCCGGGCACCGTCATCGAAATCGCCAAGATCGCCCTGGGCCGTTCGAAGCGCGCGGCTCGAAACAAGTTTCGCGCGACATGAATCGAAACAAGTTTCGATCGACGAAGCTCGAAACTTGTTTCGAGCAACGCCGACGGCGCTCCGCGGTTCACTCCGTGTCACTCGAATAGACCGTACGGCCGCCATCGACAGGCATGCAAACCCCGGTCACAAAATTGTTGTCGATGAAATGCAGGACGGCCAGGGCGACGTTGGTAGGGCTGCCCTCGCGCTTCACCAGCGTGGCATCGATCGCCTGTTGTCGTTCGTTGGCCGGCAGGTCGGGCGGGAGCATCACCGGACCGGGCTGAATACAGTTCACGCGGACGCGGGGATTTCGTGTCCCGAGTTCCACTGCCAGGCAGCGGGTCAACGTCGGAATCGCTCCTTTGGACGGAAAATAGGCGGCGTAGTTCAGATAGGGGCGCGCGTCGGCCCAATCCCCCAACGTAATAATGCAGCCGCCCTGCGATTGCCGCACCATCGCCAGCCCCGCCTGCTGGCAGCACAGGAATGTTCCCAAGGTGTTCGTTTCAAAATGCGAACGGACATCGGCCGCGGTGATTTCCTCCAGCTTTTTGCTTTGCCATATCGCAGCGCAGTTCACTAGGACGTCGAGCTGTCCGAAGCGAGCGATCGTCGATTCCACCAGCCGGCGGACCTCCCGCTCGTCCGCCAGATCGGCACCCAGCGCAATCGCAGACACCCCGCGGGATTCGTATTCCGCCACCGCATGCCGGGCTTCGTTTGCGGAGGAACGATAGTGGATCGCCAGCGCGTAGCCGCGGGACGCCAGAGCGTCCGCGACATGAGAACCGACCCGCCGCTTTCCCGCGCCTGTGATCAACGCCACTTTAGCCGCTGTCATGACCGCCTTCTCCCTTGCCGATGCTGGTGCGAACTTCATGAGATTACACCTTGGTGCGGAAAATCGAAACGGCGGGTTCGCAGATTGTCGGGCCCGTGTCACAACGTGGAGTTCATCGCTGCACCGACTGCCAATCCCACTCCCGATCTCGCGTCCCAGCGGGAAATCGCCTACAGTGTTTTGCGGCGTGGTGCGTTCCCCCGCGGGATCGTACGACGCGACATAGAGGCACTTTTCAGGCATATCAGGAGGCGTATCGATGCCGGTTGCGTTCATTGGTCCGGAGGAGTTGTATCGGCAGCCAGGTCCTTATTCCGCGGCGCTGGAGGCGGCGGGGTTCGAATTGCTGTATCCAGACGACCCGACATTCACCCGCGGATTGGTGGGAGATCAGGCGACCATTGAGCAGTTACGGGATTGCGACGCGATCCTGGCGGGCGGCGAGTTTTTTCGAGAATCGGTGCTGGCGGCGTTACCCCGGTTACGGGTGATTGCGCGCTGCGGGGTCGGTTACGACCGGGTCGATGTGCCAGCCGCGACCGCGCGTGGCGTCGCGGTGACGATCACTCCCAACTCCAACCACGAATGTGTCGCCGAACATGCGTTGTCGCTGATGTTCGCAGTGGCGCGCGGCACAATCGTCAATGATCGGCGGGTGCGCAGTGGCGCGTGGCGTGGCGGAATGCTGCAGCCGTTGCGAACGCGGACTTTGGGGATTCTGGGGCTGGGGCGGATCGGCCGCAGTCTGGCGGTCCGCGCGATCGCATTGGGAATGCGAGTCATCGCCCACGAGCTGGTTCCGGGCCCCGATTTCTGCCAGCGGACCGGGGTGGAACTGGTCGACTTCGAGGAGCTGCTCGCCCGCTCGGACTTCTTGAGCGTCCACTGCCCGCATACCGCGGAAACCACCGGCCTGTTTAATCAGCGGACTTTCGCGCGGATGAAGCGCGGGAGCGTTCTCATCAATACCGCGCGAGGAAAACTGGTGGTCGAGTCCGATTTGATCGAAGCCTTGCGATCGGGGCAGTTGTCCGGCGCCGGCCTGGACGTATTCGAAGACGAGCCGCCGCCCGCGAACCATCCGCTGTTTGCTCTCGATCAGGTAGTCCTTGCGCCGCACATCGGCGGCGCGGACTGGCTGTCGGTCGAGAACATGGCCAGCGAGGCGGCCGAGTGCATCGTACGCTTATCGCGCGGGGAATGGCCGGCGGGAAAGGTCGTGAACGACGAATTGCGGGCACGCTGGCAATGGCAGTCCCATCCTGGCGGCGGCATCGCGTCCGGATGACAGTTGTCCGAAACGGGGGAAGCCGTCCATTAGACGTCGGCCTTTCTGTTTTTTGACCTCAGGAGTCTCTACGTCATGACGGCGATCAAGAAGCCCCATCAGTTAACCCTGCTGGACAAACTCTCCCGGCTCACATTCACAGAGGCCTGCAAACTGGTCGGACCGGAAGGTCGGCGTTGGATCATTCTGGGCGCGTCGCGATCGATATCCCCAATCAGGTGAGCTGGTTTCCGGACCGTTTCGAAGTGGCGTTCAACGAGGCGACGGTGCGGATTCAGCTTCGCGACGACGCCGGGCAGTGTCCTGCACGCGATGCGAAACGGCCTGCGAGCATATCGGGGCGGTGTTTTCGCTGATCCTTGAGGAAAAGATGACGTTGGGGCTGGCGTCGCCGCCCCGCCAGCGCGTCGCGGACGAAAAAGGATATGTGGTGGGATACAAGAATCTGGATGAACTGAAGCGGAATCTCAAACCAATTCTCTTGCGCCGCACGCGCGACTCCGTGCTGGGAGATTTGCCGCCACGCTCGGACGAAGTCGTGCGCATCAACCCCACGGAAGAACAACTCGAATTCCACAAGGCCAACATGCGGATCGTCTCCCAGATTGTCCGCAAACCGTACATCAGTGAGATGAATCTGTTGCGGCTGCGGCAGGCGCTGCTGATGTGTCGCATGTCGGCCAACAGCGGCTGACATTGACGCTGCCGGATCGGGACTCCCTGAATGGCCTGGCCGAGACCCTGGCACGACTGCTGAGCCTGGGAGCTGCCCCGCAGGCAACCGGAGGTAATGACACGGGACTGGTACGACAGGGGCGGTGAGTCGGCGGACGCCTCAGATCAGCTGACCCCCTTGCGCAACAGGACGTTGGCGTACTTGGCGGTGTCCCCGGTCATGACGATCGCGAAGGCCGATCGAGCGCGATCGTAAAACGCAAATCGTTCCAGCCGCTCGATCGGCGGCGTGCCAGGCGCTCTACGGTCGATCACCGCTCGGCACGCGGTTTCAACCCGGGGGTCGAGCGGATCTCCGGGAACCGGCGCCATCATCGTGACGGGGGTCGGCACGTAGCTGTCGAGTGCGAGCAGTGGCAGGATGGCGTCGAGCAGATCCGCAACGCGCAGCCCGTCGGCACGCAAGACGAGTGGTCCCAGGCTGTGGCCCGGGAAATGGGCGTCGGCGAGCAGAAGTTCATCGCCATGCCCCATTCGGCAAAGCGTTGCCAGCAGGTCCGGGCTGATCAAGGGCGAAATTCCTCGAAGCATCGCAGCGATTACACTCCACGCTTTTCGATCTTGGCCCAGCTATCCTTGAGTCCCACCGTGCGATTAAAGACCAGCCGGTCCCTTGTGACGTCCACGGAATCGAGGCAGTAGTAGCCTTGCCGTTCAAACTGATAGGCCGTGCCGATCCGGGCCTGCGCCAGCCCGGGCTCGACTCTGGCGGACGTATTCACGATCAACGACTTCGGATTGATATGGGTGCGCCAATCCTCGTTTTCGCCAAGGTCATTGGTGTCTTCCTTGAGATAGAGTCGATCGTAGTCCCGTACTTCGACGGCAAGCGACTGCGGGACGGAAACCCAATGGATCGTGGCCTGAACCTTGCGCCCGTCCGGAGCATTACCGCCGCGGGTCGCTGGATCGTACGTACAATGCAACTCCTTGATCTCGCCGGTCGCTTCGTCCTTGACCACCCGTTCGCAGCGGAGGAAATAGGCGTAGCGCAACCGAACTTCGCGGCCTGGGGCGAGACGGAAGAATTTTTTCGGTGGATCCTCGCGGAAGTCGTCCCGTTCGATGTAGATCTCCCGCGAGAACGGCACCTTCCTGGTGCCCATGCTGGCGTCCTCCGGATTGTTGATTGCGTCCAGCTCCTCCGACTGTCCCTCCGGATAATTGTCGATGACAACCTTGATCGGATCGAGCACGGCCATCACTCGCAGCGCACGGCGGTTAAGATCGTCGCGAAGGTGGTGCTCAAGTAACGCCACGTCGGTGAGACTGTTGAACTTGGTTACCCCGATCGTCGCGCAAAAAGCGCGCAGCCCTTCCGGCGTGTAGCCCCTCCGCCGCATGCCGGCGATCGTCGGCATCCGCGGATCGTCCCAGCCCGACACAAAGTTCTCCTGGACCAGTTGCAGCAACTTGCGTTTGCTCATCACGGTGTAAGTTAGGTTCAGCCGCGCGAATTCGATCTGCCGCGGAGCAAAAATGCCCAGCTCCCGGATGAACCAGTCGTAGAGTGGACGGTGGATTTCGAATTCCAGGGTACAGATCGAATGCGTGATCTGCTCGATCGAATCGCATTGACCATGCGCGAAGTCGTACATCGGGTAGATGCACCAGGCGTCGCCGGTACGGTGGTGCGTCGCGTGCAGGATCCGATACAGCACCGGATCGCGCAGATTGATGTTGGGGGAAGCCATATCGACCTTCGCGCGCAACGTCCTTGCGCCGTCGGGAAACTCGCCGGCCCGCATCCTCCGGAACAGATCCAGATTCTCGCCAACCGGTCGATCCCGAAACGGGCTGGGACGCCCCGCTTCCATCGGCGACCCGCGAAATTCCCGCACCTGGTCCGCGGTCAAATCACAGACGAACGCCTTGCCCGCCTCAATTAACTGTACCGCCCACTGGTAAAGCTGTTCAAAGTAGTCCGAAGCGTAATACAGGCCGTCCCATTCGAACCCCAGCCAACGGACATCCTCCATGATCGAATCGACATACTCCGTTTCTTCCTTGGTCGGATTGGTATCGTCGAATCGCAGATTGCATTTGCCGCCATATTGCCGGGCAATGCCGAAATTCAAGCAGATGGCCTTGGCATGCCCGACATGCAGATATCCATTGGGTTCGGGTGGAAACCGCGTCTGCACTCGCCCCCCATGCTTCCCCGTGGCCAGGTCGTTTTCGATGATTTCGCGTATGAAATCGGATCTCACCGGTTCTTGTTCGGTCATTTTCGTTCATCCTGAAGCTAACGACAGGCCGGTGTTCCGGCGCCAATTCGGCGCCAGGGGGCCGCTAAATCACTTTCCCGCGGGTTGGGTCCGCGGTCCATTATCAGAAGTTTCCGGCGGGTAATCCAGGCCGGTCAGGAGTTAACTTCTTTGTTCGCAGTTTGCCCAGCAGCGCGCGCCAGGCTTAACCGCATCCGCCGCAGCGTGCGATCCTTCCCGAGTATTACCATTGTCTCGTAAAGGCCCAGGCCGACCGACTTGCCGGTTACCGCCAGACGCACCGGTTGGACAACCTGACCGACTTTCCTTTCGTTTGCGGTAGCGAACTGTTTGAGGAATTCTTCGAGTCGCGTGGCGGTAAACGGTTCGACATCCGCCAGTCCCGCCGCGAAGCTGGCAATCAGCTCCCGCGCGGAATCGGCGGCGAATACCCTGGCGAATTCAGGCCCGTCGTATCGCAATTGCTCGTCCATCTGGAAAAAGTCCTCAAACGCGATAATGTCGCCGGCCACCTTGATTCGGTCGCCCGCGGCCTCGATCACCTGCGTCAGATAGGGGCCGATTTCACAAGGCGGAGGCATGGAGACGATCCCGGCTCGCTGCAAGTACGGCAAGACCATTTTCACCTTCCTCTTCACCGGAAGGGCGCGAAAATAGCGGTCCTGGAAGGCGAACAGTTTCTGCGGATCAAAACTGGCCGGGGCCCGATTCACGCGCTCCAGCGAAAACTCACGGATCATCTCCTCGATCGTGAAATCTTCGCGCCGATCGTCGTAAGACCAACCCAGCAACAACAGGTAGTTGACGATCGCTTCCGGCAGGTATCCGGTCTGCTCGTAGAAGTCCACAATCACCGGATTAAACGTCTCGGCCGACGTGGCCTGGCCCAGTGCGGACATGATCGACTGGCCATGGTCGTATAGTTTTTTGAACTCCGCGTTCTTCAGATATTGCGCGATCTTACGCTTGCTGAGCTTGTTCTTGCTGCCCGGTTCGGCGACGTAGGGCAGGTGAGCGAATTCCGGAAGCGGGTAACCCAGGCACTGCATGATGAAGATCTGACGAGGCGTATTGGAGAGATGTTCTTCCGAGCGGATCACGTGGGTGATGCGGAAGTCGTAGTCGTCGACCGCGCTGGCGAGGTGGTAGAGGCAGGTGCCGTCGTTACGCTGGATGACGTGATCCTGTTCATGGGCCCAGGCGAAGGCGACATCGCCGCGAATCTGGTCGTGGAATCGGCATTCGCCTTCGCGAGGCATTTTTAGTCGGACGACCGCCTGCCTTCCCTGGGACTCGAATTCGGCAATCCGTTCCGGCGTTTCCGCCATCCAGTTCCGGCTGTAGAGAAAGACCCGCTTTTCCTTCTCCGCGCTTTCGCGCTCGGCTTTGATCTCCTCCGTGGTGGCAAAGTCGCGGTAGGCGCAACCGCGCCGCAGCAGCTCCTCGACGGCGGCCTGGTACCTCGGCAGCCGCTGCGACTGAAAATAAGGCGCGTACGGTCCGTCGACGTCGGGGCCTTCATCCCAGGTCAGGCCTAACCAGCGGAACCCGTGGAGAATCGGCTCCAACGCTTCGGGCTTGTTGCGCTGCGCATCGGTGTCGTCGATTCGCAGCAGAAACTGCCCCTGCCGCTGCCGCGTAAACAGCCAGTTGAACAGGGCGGTCCGCACGCCCCCGATATGCAGATAGCCCGTCGGGCTGGGGGCAAACCGCGTGCGAACCGACATAGGAACCTCCTGTTACGTTGTTGAGCAATTGCAAACCGTCGTCGCCGACCCCACAATACCACGATCCAATCTGGACGTAACCCCTGGCAGCGAGGAGAACGGGAGATGCACTCCAATCGGCGCGAATTCACCAGAGTTTCCACGAGCCTGATCGGTACGGCCTGCGTCACAGGCCTGATCGAACAGTTTTCCAGTCAGCCGGTCGAAGCGCTGCAGTTGGCGGCGGCACAAAAAGGAAGCGAAATGCTGATCATCGACACGCACCAGCATCTGTGGGACCTGAAGCAACTGAAACTTCCCTGGCTGGACGGGGCTCCGGAAATCCTCAAGCACGACTACCGCCCCAAAGAATACGCGGAGGCCACCTCGGGACTGAAGGTCAAAACGGTGTATATGGAAGTCGATGTGGCGACGAGCGATCACGACAAGGAGGCGGAATATGTGATCGGCCTGTGCAAGAGCGGCAAGGAGCCGACGATCGGCGCCGTGATTGGCGGGCGCCCCGCCTCGCCCGACTTCGTCGCCTATCTGGATCGTCACAAGGCAGGTGGTTACGTCAAAGGTGTTCGCCAGGTTCTGCATAATCCCGACTCGCCCCGCGGTCGATGCCTGGAGCCCGATTTTGTCAAGGGAGTGCAGGCGCTGGGTAAACATGGCTTGAGTTTCGACCTGTGCATGCGCCCGCAGGAATTGCGCGACGGATTGAAACTCAGCGAACTCTGTCCAGCCACGCGCTTCGTGGTGGACCATTGCGGCAACGCCGACCCCAAGGCATTCGACGCCAAACTGGCCGGCGACAAGCAGCCCGCGCACGCGGTCGATCCCTGGCGCAAGGACATGGAGGCTTTGGCCAAGCGCGATAACGTAATCTGCAAGATTTCCGGAATCGTGGCGAGTGCGCCGGCAGGCTGGCGCGCGGAACATCTCGCGCCCGCCGTCAATCATTGCCTGGACGTGTTCGGCCCCGACCGCGTTGTTTTTGGCGGTGATTGGCCCGTTTGCCTGCTGGGAAGCCCCTTGAGCGGTTGGGTGAACGCCCTGCGGGAGATCGTCAACAGCCGCAGCCAGCAGGATCAGCGCAAGCTCTGGTCGGAAAACGCGATCAAGTTCTATCGATTGAACGTGACGTGAAAATCATGCTTCAACCGACGCGTTCCAAAGAGTAGGACGGGCCTCCGGCCCGTCCGTTGGTCGAACGAAAGCCCCTTCGCAGCAGCGGAACCCGGTATGGATCTGGAGCTCGACAACAAGGTTGTTCTCGTTACCGGCGGTTCCAAAGGGATCGGTCGAGCGATTGTCGAATCGTTTGTTGGTGAAGGCGCGCGGGTCGTCAATGTGAATCGCGCCGGCAGCGAGGGCTCCACGCTGGGCGACGAACTTGCCGCGCGGGGATGCGGAGAACGCTACGCGTATTTTCCCGCGGATCTGGCCCAGCCGGAGGCGTCGCGGCAGGCCGTCGAATTCACGCTGGCACGCTACGGAAGGCTGGATACGCTCGTGAACAACGCCGGCGTGAACGATTCGATAGGTATTGAGGACGGTCCGGACCGGTTCCTGGAATCGCTGCGTCGCAACCTGGTCCACTTCTACGCGCTGGTCCACCACGCGGAAGCGGAACTGCGGAGCCGACGCGGGGCGATCATCAATATCGGTTCCAAAGTCAGCGTCACTGGACAGGGGCATACGTCGGCGTACGCCGCGGCGAAGGGAGCGATCAACAGCCTGACGCGGGAATGGGCGGTCGATTTCGCCTCCGACCAGGTGCGGGTCAACACGGTCATTCCCGCGGAAACCTGGACGCCGCTTTACGATCGGCTGTTACGGCAGCTCCCCGATCCTGCCGCGGCCAAGGCCTCGATCGAACGTCTGATCCCCCTGGGGCGACGCTTCACCACCTGTCGGGAAATCGCCGACATGGTCGTGTTTCTGGCTTCGGCTCGATCGAGCCACACGACCGGCCAGATTATCTTCGTCGACGGCGGCTATACGCACCTCGATCGCAAATGCACCCAATAGCCGAGCGCTCCCGCGAGAAAACCGCCTCAGGCCGAACCGTTGGATCGAGCATCGTTCCGGTCGCCGCTACCGCGTGTCAACGTCAGTAGCGCCAGCTCGGGCGGGCATCGAAAGCGGATCGTATGCAGTCCCGAAATGCCGCGACTCACATGCATCACGGTCGGCGCTTCGTAGAAACTGCCGCTGGCGTAGCGAATGCCGAATCGGCTGGGCGAAACCGTGGGACCAATCCCGGGAAACTGAATCTGGCCGCCATGTGTATGGCCCGCCAGCATCAAGTCGAATGCCTGCGCACGGGCCCAGGGAATCTGATCGGGAGCGTGGGAAAGCAGGAGTCGCAGCGGAGAACCATTGCCGTTTTCGCCGGCACCGTCTTCCCGCGGCGGGCAAGCCGGCAGCGGATAGAACCAGGGTGCTTCATTGCCCGCCAGCAGAACCGGTGCATCGCGAAATTGGCGTCGTTCCACGCGTCCGCCCAGATCGACAAATCCACAGTCCGCCAGTGCATTGCGCACGTCCTGCGGCCGAGCCACACGCCGATCATGGTTGCCCAAGACGAAGTACATGCCGTAACGGCTGCGCAACCGTCCTAGCGTGGCCGGGATCCAGTCGATGCACTCCGCGCGATCGACAATATCTCCGCTGATCATCACCACGTCGGCGTCCAATTCGTTGGTCTCGTCGATCACTACCTGAAAATAGGGTGGCAGAATCCGCCCGGAAAAGTGCAAGTCGGAGAGGTGGGCGATCGAGAGCCCCTCCAGCCGCGGTGGCAGGCGGGGAACCCACAACTGTTTTCTGCTCACGTGCAGCTGATAGACTTCATTGCCCGGCAGCCGCACCGAAATCCAGGTCAGCGGATTACCAACCGGGCGATCGCCAATCCGCGCGGCAACATCCACGACTTTGTGGGATTGAGCGACTACCGGCAGCTGCCGCCGCGCCTCGGTTCGATACCGCCACCAGCACGGTATCCCGATCAGCAACGTCAACCAACAGACACCGGTATAGACCGGAATCAACAGTTGACCGATCGAGGGCACCGGAACCGCGGTCCGTTCGGCGCGCCACAGCCAGAAGCCGAACAACGCAGGGATCGCCAGGATGGCGAGAAAAATAAGTTTCTCCAGCAGCTTCAGCGGGCGATGACGCAAACCGGTGGAATGAAGACGATTGAAAATCGCGACCCAGAGCACCAGATGGCCCATCAACGCCGGCAGATAGAGCATCAACTGGACGGCGATCATGAATTCCGGTTCCGCTTCGCAGAATTCCATGCCCGCTCGCCCGTCAGGCCGACGGAACCTGGCTGGCACCCCATTCCACAATCGTCTCCACGGTCTCGATCAGCTGGTCGAGCCGAAATGGCTTGTAAAGGACCGCCTTGGGATGCAGACCGGCCTGGCGAGACTTGACGATCGAATGGCCGGGGTCGTAGCCAAAGCCGGTCATCAGAATCAAGGGAACGCAGTCGCTGATTTCCTTAAGCTTTGCCAGCAGTTCGTGTCCGCGCATGTCCGGCAGACGGATATCGGAAATGATCGCGTCGTAGGCGCCGAGCGATCCGCAGTTGCGCACCATGAAAATCGCCTCGTCGCCGTCGTGCGCCGTTTCGACAATGCAGTGGTATCGCTCGAGCAGCGCGTGAGCATCGTTGCGCACGGCCTCGTCGGCGTCGACCACCAGCACGCGCCGGTTGATCAGCTTGGGTCGATCGACCGTGTTCGGCACCGAGGCTTGTGTCGGTGTGAATTTCTGTCCGACTTTTTGAATGACCTGCTTGATGTCGCGCGCGTTGCGCAAGATGCGATGCAGTCGATCGGAGACCTGAGATTCGTGGCCAATATACCGCTCCATCACGTTCACAGCGTCGTTCAAAATCTCGTCGACCGGCTTCGCCACCGCCCGATAGATCGCCTCCACACTCTCCTGCGCCGTATTCGCCTTCTGCGCCACCAGCAATTCCAGCGTATTCAAGGCGGCAGCCACGTCGCGCGCGAAAATCTCCACGAACTGCAGATCGCTTTCGCTGAAAGCGCGCGTTTCCGGACTCTCGACGTTAAACGTGCCGATCACCTGGTCGTGGAAAATCAACGGCACCGTCAATGAACTCTTCGCCCCGGCAAACCCCTGCAGATACAACGGATCCTCGGTCGTGTCTTCGCAAAGATAACTCTTCCCGGTCGCCGCCACGAACCCGGTAACGCCATTATTCTGCGGGCGGGCGAACAGCGGACGCTCGGAAGCTTCCCGGTCCAGTCCGGCCGATAACAATGGCGTCAAAGCGCCGGTGGCCTGGTCAAGCAGGCGGATTTCGACGACGTCGAAATTCAACAAATCCTGTGTGTAATGCAAGATATTCGATTTCATTAGTTCGATCCGGTCCTCAACGTGCATGTTGAAGACCTCTTCCGGCTTCAAGTCAGCCAGATGGGTGCCCGCTTTATGAATCGCCGCCATCTTCTGCTGCTGCAGCATTTCGGCGGTGACATCCCGGACCGTAACCACCAACTCGCGCGTAGCGCCGAAGCGATTGCCACTCGAGTCATCACAGCGCGGCGCCGCATGCACATGAAAGTAGCGGTTTTCACTCGTTCGCAACGTCGAACCGCTCGGCCGGCCCGTCGCCAGCGCCGTATGAAACGGACAAAAATCGGGACCCAGGATCTCCGGCCCAATTAATGCCGAATAGAAACTATCCCCCAACAAGGGGCGGGAGCCCGCCCAGGTTCGAAATTGCTTGTTCGCCCAGAGGATACGGTTTTCCAAGTCGATCAGGACCACGCCGTCCGGCATGCCGTCGAGGATGTTTTCAAGGAAGTGCGGACGGGCCGAAGAATCCATGTGCCAACCTGTGAAAGTGCGGATCCATTCCGATTATACGGGTGGAGTTTTCCCAAAACAACCACAACGTCGCCACTCTTGCTTCGGCAGTTCCAGCGCCAAAAGTTCACTTACCGACACCACATTCCCGAATCCCCTATTGCCCCAAACTGCCTGTTTTCCTAGAGAGCCATTCCGCACAGCGTCAAAACCGGCAACACCGGTCTGTTCCACACAGCTGATCTATTCCAACTTCCGACCCGATGGTGCAACCAATGCTTTTCTTACGGTCGATAAGTCGAAGGAGCCTCAAACTCGGAGAGTCGTATCATGTGGCGTTCCTTCTTTCTGGCAGTGGGTATCACCTGCATTATTCTCGGCGCGGAATGCCTGGCGATTGAGAAAGCGATCCTGGCCCCCCACAGCAAGCGAACGAACCAGGAAACGCTCGCGCCTGCCGCCGGTCCTCGCGAATTCGCGCCTCCAGAATGGGCGCCCTGGGGACTTTTATCCGGCGGCGCCGTGATCGTGCTCTATTCCTTCACCATCCCGCTCCGCGTCGCCAGCCCCGGCAAATAGGCGGAACGGGTCTGACTGGGAATGATGACGCCAAGACGCGACACGTTGATTTCGCGCTACTGCGATTTTTCGCGGTTCTGATAGCTCTCGAAATACTGCTTCACGTAATCGCGCTGGGCTTTGGGTAACGGCTGGTTCGGCAACGCATCGGCCTCGGACTTGGAATTGGCGATGACCTGTTCCTGAATCTCCCGCTTCGACTTGCCGGCGATATTCGCGCCGTCGGCGAAGCCGGCCTTGACCGATTCCCCGGCGCGGGGCTTACCCACCACGCGGGAATCGTAGGTTCCGGTATCGGTCCGTTCCTCCGGGCGATCCCCCTGACCGCGACCGTCTCCCAAACCGCGTCCCGGCTGTCCGTTCTTGCGGCTGGCTCCCTTGCCCTGACACTGCGCACAACCATCGCCATCGCATTTGTCGCACGCCATCGTGTCCTTGGCGTCCGCCAACTGATCCATCATCTGCTCGATCGCTTCCAATTCCTCGAGCTGCTTCTCCAGTTCTTCCAGGTCGGCGACCATTTGCGCCATCTTCTCAGCGGCTTGAGTCTGCTGGCCCTTTTCCGATGCCTGGGAAGCCTGCTGGCACTTCTGAGCCAGCTTTTCGAGTTGGTCCATCTGCTGGTCCATTTTCTCGAGCTTGTCGAGCTGCCGCTGCAGTTTGCTCGCTTCCGCCAGATCGCCCTCGTCCTCTTTCTTCTTGATCTGCTCGCGCAATTCCTGCTTGGCCTGTTCGTGGGCCGCCTTCAGCTGGTTCAGCTTGTTCTCCATCTGCTGCATCTGTTTGGCAAGCTGTTTCTGCTGTTCCGGCGTCAGTTCCCCTTTGGCCAGTTTCTCCTGCAACTGCTTGGCCTCTTTGATCGCGTTCTTGAAGTCGCCTTTACGGAACGAATCGGCCATCCGATCGGCAGGACCCTTTTCAAAATTTTTCATCTGCTGCATCTGCTGTTTCAGCTTGTCAGTTCCGCCCAGCTCCTCGCGGCGTCGCTCCAGTTCCTTCGACAGATCGTTGAGCTTGACGAGTGCCTCTTTGCGGTCCATGCGCTCTTTTTCGCCAAGCTGTTTGTCGAGCGCTTTCTGCATCTTGGCGAACAGTTCCTTGGCTTCCTCCAGGCCTTTCTCGTCAAGCTTCTGTTTCTGTTCTTCGAGCTTCTTGCGCAGCTCGTCGGTCGACTTTTTCACCACTTTCGTTTCACCGTCTTTTCGGGCCTCGTTGGCCTGCGATTGTTTCTGGCTCGAAGTGGCGTTCTCAACCATGAACAACAGTCCAATGACGGCGGCTGGCAGCAACGGCGCGACGGCGTGCCAGCGCGGTGCGATCCGGAACTGCTCGGCGACCCGGATCTGCGCCACGCGTCGCGCGGCATCCTCCAGCAACGCGCGGCCGACCGCCGATTCCCGGTCGTCGGCACGGAGCGCCAAGCTGCTGGAAATGCGCTCCTTCAATCCAAACCTGCGATCCAGTTCGATCGCGGCATCCAGCGCATTGCGTCGCACAAGCCAGGTCCAAAGCGAGGAGACCAGCAGCGCAAGTCCCGCGGCGCCGCCAATCCAGCTCCAAGTCCAAATACGCATCGATTCGGCGTTGTCGAGAAACCCGATCGGACGCAATTTCGGCACGGCGAGCCCCGCCGCGGCGATCAGAAACGCCACGAAGAAGACCCACGGAGCAATTTTCAGGAACTGTTGCAGCACCAGTCGACGCCGCGCTCGGATCACCTGCCTGCGTATTTCTTCCATTGCGTTGCTCCCGATTAGCCGCCTTGAACTGCCGCAACCCGAACCGCCGACCTCGTGCGGATCGCCCGACCATTATAGCGCTTTCGTCCGGTAGCTGCTTCCCCGATAGTTAAAAATGGGGAAAAATGGCCTGCAAGCAAGGTTCGCCGTTCGTAGCCATGCGTAGGACGGGACCGATTTTCGATCAACATGGGGGTAGGACGGGTCTCCTGACCCATCTTTGGCCTGTGTCCTTACTCGTTTTGCAAAACCGTTATGATCGCATTTTCTCGCGCGGACGGGTCAGGAGACCCGTCCTACGGCGTTTTACCTATAGTCGGCAACTGGGCATGGGCGCACCACGCACTTTGCGATTTAGGCAACGGTAGATTTATGGCAACGCGAGCCGGTCAGGCGCGGCGGTCGGTTTCGCCAGAAGCGGGCTAGC
>VGZA01000006.1 GCA_016872775.1 Planctomycetota bacterium
TTATCCTCCCGAGGGAAAACGGGGAATTGGTGGCGAACGAGCCACCATGTTCGGGTTGCAACTCGTCGAACATACGGCCGTCGCGAACCAGCATGTGTTGCTGGTCCCAATCATCGAGACCGTTCGAACACTGCAGGCGCTGCCCGCCATGTGCGACGTCCCGGGAATCGATCTGTTCTATTTTGGTCCCGCCGACTTCTCGTCCACCGCCGGCTATCGCGGACAATGGGAAGGGCCTGGTGTCGCCGTACAGATTCTCGACGCGATGCGGTACCTGCGTCAGAACGGAAAGCAGTGCGGAGTCATCGCCACCAGCCTGGAAAATCTCGCCGAACGCCGGACGCAGGGCTTTCGATTACTGGGATTGGGAAGCGACATCGGATTATTGGCACGGATACTCCGCCAGACACTATCCGTTCGCTAACAGCGGCTGGAAGCCCCCGCCACGTCCTGCCGCCTTTTCTCGATGAAATTTCCTTCGCGTCTCTGCGAGATCTCTAATTCCTGGAGCAACCACGCAAAGGCGCAACGTCGATCGCCCGACCGAAGAGCGAGACGCCGAGCGACTGCAGCAGCGAAATTCAATGATTTCGCGCGAGCGGAGGGCAAGGGACTCGAACCCTCAACCGGTTGCCCGGCATCTGATTTCGAATCAGACTCCTCACCATTCGGATACCCTCCGGAAATGGCGAACCTGTGGTTTCAAATTGTAGCGTGAGAACGGGGAACGGGGAACGGGGAACGGTTAAGTGAGGTCGGAAAGCGGGCCGGCGGCGCAGAAGTCGGGGTTTCCGAACCGGTCGATCGTATGGCCCATGCCGTGGGCCAGTGAAATCAGCAGTCGGTTATGGGGTACCTTGGGCAATTTGAGTGACCGGCCCATGCGGAAGTTCAATCCGCCGCCGACCAGCACAAACGGGATATTGTCCAGCGTGTGCGAATTTCCCTTGCCCAGTTCGTTGGTCCAGACGATGGTGGTGTTATCGAGCAGCGAACCGGTTCCGCCCGGTTCCGGCGTCTCCGCCAGACGCCGCGCCAGGTAGGCGAGCTGCTCGCAGAACCAATGGTTGATCCTCGTCAGCTTCGACTGCGCATCCTCGTCGCTGTCCGGTTTGTGCGACAGATCATGATGGCCTTCCTCGACGCCCAACCACCGCATCTTGGCTCCCCCAACCGAATTGGTGTGTTGCAGCGTGGCGATCCGGGCGAAGTCCTGGGCAAAACTGTTAACCAGCAGATCGATCTGCAGTTGACTGATGCGCGGCATGTTGTCGTTTTCCTCCTTGGCGCCCGGCTCCAGCCGCGGGACGGCATGGCCGAGCGATTCGTCGGAAGCGGCCAGCTCCCGCTCCAATTCGCGCACAAACCCTTCATGCTCGTCCAGCAACTGCCGGTCTTCCACGCTGACGACCCGCCGCAATTTCGCCAGGTCCTCGCGCAGCCCATCCATCACACTCCGCAAATGTTCGCGATCCTGCTGTTGTCCATAGAGCTTGTTAAACATCTGGTAGGGGTCGTCGATCGGCGTCACCGGCTTGTTCGGACCGACGTACGACATCCGCGTCCAGGTATCGGCCCGCTCGGGCACCAGTACGCCGAATTCCAAGGAACCGAAGCGGGTTGCCGTCTCCGGATTGCGCTGCAGGAAATTCCTGAGTTCCTGGTCAATCGACAGGCCGCTCGCCCAACCGGCCGGAGTATCCGAACCGCCCTGGATGTTTCCCGGAAACAGTTCGATCCCGGTCAACAGGCAGCCGATGCCGCGCATATGACTGTCGCCGTCGCCGCGGACCTTGTCGCAGACGCCGTTCAGAATCAGCAGTTGCTCACGGAACGGCGCGAGCGGCTCGAGGCTCTTCTTGAGCGCGAACGACTCGCCTTGCTCGTCCGGCCAGAAGGTACCGGGCACAATCCCGTTCGGGCTGAACATCACCACCAACCGCTGCTTGCGGCGCCCTTGATTGGCAAATCCGAGGCTGGGGAGGTTGGCCAGGAACGGCAGCGTCGCCGCTCCCAGGCCCAGGTCACGCAGAAAGGAACGGCGGGAAGCATCAACCATGCTTCAGGCTCCGCAACAGATTTAAAGGAAGACTCGCTGGTTCTCCCGATTTCCGCCGCCAGAATCAAGTCCGCGCCCCCAATAACCCCAGTAACAAAAGCGGTCCGACCGAATTCGGCCGGACCGCTTTGAAGTTACCGTGGAGCCCTTACCAGCTTTTCTCAATCGAGGCAAAGAACCCCTGGTAGACTGCCGTGTTGCCGACGTCGACCGTCGCCGTTCCGGTGACAATATTCGACGCAAAAATCTGGTCGGACGCCAGAGCGACACCGTCCAGGAACAACACCTGGTACCCGCCGCGGATCGACCAGCAGTCATTAATCAGATAGTGGCCGAATATTCCCACGTCGCCGATGAACGCGGTTTTGGATGCGGTGCCGAAGGTCGACGCCACGGCGCCGGGAATGTTCACCATGTCGGTGTTCTGATCGGCACTGTTCTCGTAGATGCCGACCTTGCCAAACAGACTCGCAGTGAACGCGCCTCGGTCGAGGAACAACGATTCGCCGCCGAATTGAATGCCATACATATGGTTGTTGGTATTGATTGCGTGCGTGGCATTGACGAAGTCGGTGTTCAAGTCTTCGCGCAACTCCACCCAGCGAAAGCCGACGATGCCGGTGAACCAGTCGTTCATCGAGCGCCGCATGTTCACTTCCGTGCTGTCGATCCGCGATGTGTAATTGGTGATCGCCGAAACCGGAGCACCAGGAACAAACGCCGGGACCGTGGCGAAATTGGTCACGTTGGCCGACGACGCAACCGCATCAAAGTTATTGACCCCGAAATAGGTCACTTGCAGATCCCAGCAGGAACCGAGTACGGAATTCCGGGTGGCGCTCAGCATCGGTCCGCTCTGGTAGCGGAAGTTCATGTCCGCCAGGTTGATCGGTGTCGTTCCATCCGTCAGCAGATACTGGTTGTCGTGCAAGCGCCGCAAGATCACGGCACCCGCTTGGACGGTCCAGTTCGGGCCGCAGCCGAAATCATCCAGGCAGTCGAGACCAGCGTCCATGGGCGATCCATCCTCGTTGAGGATGAACTCCTCCCCCTCGACGACCACCGCGGGGGGATCGTCGTTGATATAGCTTGATTCGTTGAACTGGAACCACGGGGCGTCGGAGCCACACAAGGGTGCCGCGACGAGTGCCGATCCAACGCCTATCCCGTAAACCAGTCTTCGCACCAGTTCGCGCCAACGCAGCGTCATCCGTGTTCCTCCGTGAAATCGAAAGCGAACAAACCCAAGATCCGGGCCGCGAGTCGCAATTCTTCCGTTCGTCAGCTTTACAGCTGCCGAGGCCCAATCCGTGGTACCCGAAGCATCATCGTCGGTCGATCGGTGGTTCCATTTCAGAATTCCGGTCGCTCGGGACGACACGTTTTCGCAACAGCACCTCACGAATAGACAGAGTCTCGGTACTGCAAAAAGACCGAATTGCGCGCACAATGCGCATGGCCGATACGGTCGCTACAACCGCCGCGATGCGAACCGCAAAAGCCGTTAATCCGGCATAACTCCATCGCGGGTCGCCATTCGGTGCGCCAAGGCTACCCCCGATCGCAGGGCTCCTTCCATCCAACCGGTAAACGCGTAACAGGTGTGCTCGCCCGCAAAATGCAAACCGGGCCCATGCCCCGTCGACAGGATCGGACCAACCGTTGTGACCTGCCCGGGTGCCGGAAATGAGTAGGTGCCCCGTGCCCAGGGGTCGCTCACCCAGTCCACCAGCCGGCCACGCACGATTTTCTCTGCCGCGCCGGGAAACAACCGATCGATCTCGAACCGGTAACGCTGATCCCGAACACTCGCCTCCCAGCCGCGGCATTCGTCGGCCGCACACCCGCCCGCGAACGCAACCAATACATGTTCGCCGTCGTCGCCCTGGCCGGCACTTGTTTCCCACGTCAGCTGAACCGGCCCGTCGGAGATCGCATTGGGATGACGCCCCAGTTCGCGCCAGACCGGCGATCGAAAGACCGCCAGGTACTTCGTGCTGGCCGCCATCGGCACGCTCAGCGCCGCCGGCAAGGGCGGCGCGAAACCGATCTTGTTCCAGGTCGTCGGCGGCACCGTCAACACCAAGTCGTCGACATGATAATCGGTACCGTCGGACAAGCTTAATACCAGCGACCGCCCCCGGCGGACAATCGAACGCACGGACGTCGCCAGCCGTAGACTGGCCGCCCCGCGCCGCTCCACCAGCGATGCCGCTAAGCGACTCGACAACTGATCCGCGCCCCCCACACAGTGCAGGGTGTCGGTCTCGTCCCAGAACTTCTGCAGTCCGCCCCCTCTCACGATCGCCAGCATCGCCAGCAAACTTTGCCAGGCCGGTATCAGCCCGTTAATGCCTGTCATCTGGATCGCCATCAAAGCCCGACAGTCCGGCGATACCTCCAAACGATCGATCCAGTCCTGCAGCGACTGCCGGTCGAGCTCCTCCGCTCCCGGACTGTCCCAAGGCCGATCGGCATCGATCGGTTCCGCCAGCCCGTTCAACCGCTCCAGCGCCGATCGCATCTCACCCCACAGCGCCCGGGCCGCCTGCTCCGAAAGTAACTTGCCGTCCCACCACAGAGTGTCACAAGCCGGCCAGGGCATTTCCACGAATTGCAACCCAAACCGCCTGGCATACGCCATCCAGGTCAGTTGGTTAGGACCGATCAACTCGCCACCCGCCTCGATCACCTTCCCGGCAACAAAGTCGCGCAGCGAGCGTACCCGGCCGCCGCAGCGATCCCGGGCTTCGAAGACCGTGACGTCGTATCCCAACGCGGCAAGTTCATCGGCGCACGCCAAGCCCGCGAATCCGGCGCCGACCACCGCCACGCGGGGCAAGTCGCGCCGTTCCGCCCCGGCGAAAAATGCCGCGCCTGCCGTCGACTCTCGCAGCGTCACTAACCCGCCCGCGCTCGCCAACGCACCCCGCAACACCGCGCGGCGATCACAACGCCCGTCCGCCGCAAACGATCGCGAGGCCCGACGATACCAGTCCATAAACATGACGCGTCCCCCGGCCCAGTTCAGCTGCGTTTGCCCAGGGAGTTTGGCGCGAAGCTGTTCTGGAACCACTCGATGCCGCGGCGGACGATGCCGACGTCGTTGCCGATCGTCGGCATGCGGCAGCCGAGTTCGACGGCCCGTTCGCAAAACTTCGGGTCGGGCACGACAGCTCCCCAGCCAATCCCGCGATTACGGCAGGCCGCGGCGACATGGGCGATCGCCTCCCAGAGTTTCTCGGCATGGAATTGGCCCGGTACACCCAGCGCCAGCGACAAGTCCGCCGGTCCGATGAACAGCAGGTCGACGCCGTCGATCGCCGCAATCGCGTCGGCCTCGGCGAGCGCGCCCAGCGTCTCGACCTGAATGGCGACGAAGTGGTCTCGATTTGCTTCCTGGATGAACTGCGTTGCCGGCTTATGGGTGTAGCAGGCGTCACGACCGCTCATGTTCAACCCCCGGTTTCCGCGGGGAGCGAACTTCGTCCATTTCACGAATTCTTCCGCGTGGCTGGCCGAGTGAATCTGCGCCGCCATCACCCCACCGATCCCGGTCTCCAGGCACTGTGTTACCGGCGAGTACCCCGTCGGTGCCAGGCGGACGAAGCAGTCCATGTCGTTGGCTTTCGCCGCCAGTCCGGCCACGACCATTTGCTCCGTGGAGACAAAGGCGTGTTCCAGATCGAGCCAGAATCCGCGATAGCCTCCGGCGAGGCCCGCCATTTCGATCATTATCGGATGCACGATTCGCGCCAGCGCGAAGGTGGGAATCAATTCGTCGGTCGCCAGCAGTTCCTTGAAAGTACGCCGCATCGTCGCGCAAACTCCTTGTCGCCATGAATGGTGCAAGGCAGTTTGGCAACGATGCGGCTGCCGGTCAAGCGTCCCTCGTGCGCGAACCCAAAGTTCCTACTCGGTAAACGGGTCGTCGCGGGGCACAAGGTGCCCTCATCCCAGATACTGTTCATCGAGGTTCGTATCGAGCACTTCGCGGTACAGCCAGCGATAAAGCTCCGCGACCGTTGGCGGAGACTGTTCCGCCAGACGGGCGTGGATGATCGGTCGTCGCTGGGTTTCATTGACTTCCGAATCGATCCGAAGATCGAGCAGGGCCCTTTCGATGCGGGCGCGTCGCGCGTCAGGTCGATCACCCGCGTCGACCGGTTGACACCTTCGGACGATTCTCCGCGGGTTCCGTTCCGGCTTGCTGTGCCGTGCCGTGAGCGTCGCCCGGGCCGCTGGAGCACACCAGGTCCTTCACCGATTTTTCGATAACCCTCGTCTTGGAAAAATCGCACGGCTATTCGGCGCGGGCAATCTCTCCGCGCAGTTCCTTGCCGAGGACGCTGTTTCGCTTTCCGTAGGCAAAGTAGATCAACTGGCCGAAGGCCAGCCATCCGAACAACCGCAGCCAGTTCTCCGCCGGCAGCGAGAACATCAACATCAGGCAAGCGCCGATTCCAAGCAACGGAATCGCCGGAACCCAGGGGCAACGGAAAGGACGCTGCGCTTCCGGATTCGTTCGACGCATGATCAGTACGGCCGCGCAGACGACCACAAATGCGAACAGCGTTCCGATATTGGTCAGATGTAACAGCGCGGTGATTGGCAGCAGCCCGGCCAAGAACGATACGAACACGCCGACAAGAATCGTGCTCTTCCACGGGGTGCGGAACTTTGGGTGCACGTCGGCGAAAAATGCGGACGGGATCAAGCCGTCGCGGGACATCGCCAGAAAGACGCGCGGCGCGCTAAGCATCATCACGAGCAATACCGAGGTAATCCCCGCCACGCCGGCTACCGCGATGATCACTTCCGCCCACTCAAGGCCCACCGAAGCGAATGCCTTCGACACTCCGGCATCCACATCGATATCCTTGTAACTCACCATGCCCGTCAACACGGCCACCACCAGCACATAAAGTACCGTACAGATCAACAAAGACGCGATGATGGCGATCGGCACGTCGCGCTGCGGATTCTTGGCTTCCTCGGCGTGCGTCGACACGGAGTCGAACCCGATGTAGGCGAAGAAAATGATCGCCGCGCCGGCAAGCATTCCGACCGGCTTATCCCCCCCTTGTTGCTGCCCAAACGGAATCCCGAAGAAACTCAACCCGGTCCAGCCATACGGGGCGAAAGGCGTCCAGTTCGACGAATTGACATAAGCCACACCGACCAGGATCACGAATAACACGGCCGCCACTTTGATGGCGACCATCAGCGAGTTAAAACCCGCACTCTCGGAAATCCCTTTCACCAGAAATGCCGTCACCAGCATCGCGACCAGGACCGCCGGCAGATTAAACAGCGCCTGCTGATGATCTTTCAGTTCTGCTTCGAATTCACGATCGCCAACGTTGGCCAATTTCGCCTTGGTTTCCCGATTGACCCAACTGATCACGCTCCTCTTTTCTTTGTCTTTCCCTTCCTCAACCGTCATCTGCGTGACTTCGGCACCCTTGTAAGTAGCAACCGTGTTGGGCAGGAAATAGCCTTGGTCGTATTTGTACGGTGCTCCGGTGAAGATGAACGGTAACGTCAGGCCGAGCTTCGCCAGGACACTTTGCGAGTACCCCGACCATCCATTGGCGACCGTGGCGGCGCCGACGGCGTATTCCAGAACCAGATCCCAGCCGATCATCCAGGCGCACCATTCGCCCATGGTCGTGTAGGCGTAGGTATAGGCGCTGCCGGCGACCGGTGCCATCGAAGCAAATTCGGCATAACATAGCGCGGCGAAAACGCAGGTGATGCCCGCGACCATGTACGAGACCATCAAGGCGGGCCCCGCCACGTCATGGGCCGCCGCGCCGGTCGCGACGAAGATTCCCGCGCCAATTACCGCGCCGATGCCAAGACTCGTCAGCGAAATCGGGCCCAGCACCCGCCGCAGCCGATTGTCGCCCTCCATCTCCTTCAACAACTGGTGCAGCGATTTCTTGGCGATCAACTGGTTTTGCGACATGGATGCCTCGACGAGTGCCAGGAGTTGCGGATCGAAACAGGCACGAATCTAGTTCCCGTCCGTTGCGATGGCAAGTCCTGAACAGACACTCCCCGGCGCGGCTTCCAACGGTTCCGCCCCGAGCCGCTGCCCGGCCGCCGGGTCCAACCGGGCACGGAACGGCCCAATGCGGCGTTGAGCCACCTGTCGCCCGTCTCGCTCGCCCGTCCCGTTCACGCAATTGGGACTCGATCCGCCATTTCCCAAGTCCATTTCCCGCGCCGTTACCAATCGATCACCGGCGGGAAGAATTCGGCAACCAGGTCGCGGTAGAACGGCAGCAGTTCCTGGACGTCCGGAGCGCGATCGGTTTTGGTATACAAATCGTAGGGGTTGAACTTGCGCACCCAACGGAACATTTCGCGGTCCCGCTCATCCATTAAATGCTGGTATTCCCGTTCGCGATGACCCGGATAGAACGAGTGGTAACGGATCATGTACTGGGCCTCGACAGGCAGATAGTCCTTCACCACATAGTAGAGGTACTCGTCGTGTCCCCACGACATCAGCACTTTATCCAGGCCGCAACCCGGTTCATAAATGCCCGACTCGGACTGGTACTCCGGACTCTCCCAGTCGGGATTCGCGTGAAAGTACTCGTGAAAGACAATCTTCTCAGAATAACGGCAGCCGACCGGAAACGTATCGCCGGTCACCGCCCACTGCGGCTCGCCGAACAGGCAAAGTACTTTTCCCATGTCGTGCAGCAGGCCGGTAAGGATGAACCAGCGCGGGTGTCCGTCGGCGCGAATCGCTTCGGCGGTCTGCATGGCGTGAGCGATCTGCGGAAGCTGGATGTCGGGGTCGCTGTCGTCGACCAGTTGATTGAGAAACTCGACCGCTTCCCAGATCCCCATTCGGCGCGTGCGTAGCGGCAGGTACTTGTCGCGCGCGGCGCGGACGAACTCCACAGTCTGGTGCTGGTGATTGATCCGATAGAACTCGCGCACGTGGAGCGGCACCGAATCGCCATAATCGCGGAACGCATCGGCCTTCTTGGCATGTGACGGATCGGGCTCCACGGCATAACGCCGCCTCACGTCATCGTCCCAATCGTCCAGGCTGGACAACGGATTGTTCGCGTCTTGCGGGGCATTGCGGATCATGGCGTGGAGACTCCTGGCTGGTGTTCGATCACGGTTAACGCCATCTTACCGTTGGTCGGCCGCCGATGGAAATATCAATGATGATCGGCGGCGAATTGGGCGAGCTTCCGCTGGAAAACCGGGTTGTCGGCAACATCCGGGTTGACAAGGTTGTCCGGGATCCGGCCTTGCGCCGCGCGGAGCATGCCCCGCGCGGTGGCCTCTCCCGTGGCGCGCCAGATATCCGACGTCGACGCGCACCAGTGAGGTGTCACGATCACGTTGTCCAGTGCCAGTAATGGATCGTCGACCGGCAACGGCTCCCGTTCGAAAACATCGAGTGCGGCGCCGGCGATTCGCTTTTGCCGCAACGCGTCGACGAGCGCCGACTGGTCGACCAGTTCGCCGCGCGCCACATTCACAAAGTACGCCGACGGTTTCATCCAGGCCAATTCCGCTGCGCCGATCATGCGATGGTTTTCCGGACGCAGCCGCGCGTGCAGGCTGACAATGTCGGACGTGCTGAGCACCTGCTCCAGGCTGGTCAATTCGACGCCCAGCCGGCGAGCGATCTGCGGATCGGCGTGCGGCGAAAAAGCCCGCACGCGCATGGCGAATGGGGCAACCAGCCGCACCAGTTCCTGGCCACTCTGGCCCAACCCGACGATTCCCAGCGTCCTGCCCTGCAACTCGCCACCCATCACCTCCGCCTGCCGATCCCACCGCCCGGCCCGCGCGACCTGCTGCTGTTCCGGGAGGCGTTTGACCAGCGCCAGCATGAACAACAGCGCCGCTGAGGCCGTGGAATGGTCGAGTGCCCGAGGCACGTTGAACAGGCCGACGCCAGACTCCGTGCAGGCCGCCAGGTCAATCTTGTCGTAGCCGGCGCCGGAACGACCGATCACAACCAGGTCGCTGGCGGTCGCGATCGCCTCCCTCGGAACCCAAGGGCGCAGGACGATCAACCCGTGCACGCCCCGCAACTGGTCAGGAGTAACGCGCATCGAGTATAGATCGCGCAGATAGGACGCGTCTCCTTGTCGCGGCGCCTGTTCCATCAAGTAGTGGAAAGCAATGCCCGGCGCGGAACGCAGCAACTGTTCCGCGAACGATCCGTATGCCGGCTGGCCGGCGACGTCCAGGAAGTCCCCCGTCAACGCAACACGGAACTCAGGCATCGCGCGGCCCCGGTGGGAACGATTCCGACTGGTGAAAGTCGTCGGTCCAGCTCTTGTCCCACAGGCTGGGAAACGGGTTGGGAACGTAGGGGTGCCGCGCAATCGCTTCGTCGTCCAACTCCAGGCCCAACCCCGGCGCGTCGCTGAGTTTCAATCGGCCGCCAACTACCGGATCGTGTCCCGCGACGAAGTCGCGCCGCCATGGAACATCGAATTCGGCGAACGACTCCTGGATCATGAAGTTGGGGGTACAAGCATCCAAGTGCATCGCGGCCGCTAACGCCACCGGACCGATCGAACAGTGCGGTGCGAACGGAAGATCAACAGCCGCCAGGATCGCGGCGATCTTCTTGGAGACCAGGATTCCGCCGCAGTGGGCGACGTCCATCTGCGCGACGTCGACCGCGCGAAGGCCCGCCAGTCGATGAAAATCGGCGATCGTATACAGCCGCTCGCCGGCAGCAATCGGACAGCAGGTCGATCGCTTCACCTCCGCCAGCAATTCGACATTCTCCGGTGCCACCGGTTCCTCACACCAAACCGGATCAAAGCGTTCCAGTCGTCGTAACACGCGAATCGCGCAGCCGGCTGACAGTCGACCGTGAAACTCGATCATCAACCCTACCTGTCGCCCGACGGCCTCGCGCACCGCGGCGATAATCGCCTCGGCCCGTTCCCATTCCTCCGCTGCCAGTTCCTTCCAGGCCACGCCGAACGGATCAAACTTCAGCGCCTGATAACCGCGTTGCACAACGTCCCGCGCCTGCCGGGCAAACTCCGCCGGCTCCACCGCGCCGCCATACCAGCCGTTGGCATAGGCCGGCAGCGGGTTGGCATGACATGCGCCGCCCAACAACCGGTAGATCGGCTGCCCGCAAGCCTTGCCGATAATGTCCCACATGGCGATCTCCACGCCGCTGATCGCCGTCATCACCGTCGGCCCGCCCTGGTACTGATCGCGGATCATCCCGCCGACCACCGCCTCCAGATCGAATGGATCCCGTCCCAAAATGCGGCCTTCAACCCATTCGTGACAAACCGTCTGAACCGTTTTCTCCTGCCACTCCAAAGTCGCCTCGCCCACGCCCGTGAACCCTGCGTCGGTTGTCAACCGCAGGAACAAATAATTCCGCAATCCGGCGTTGGCCAGAAACGTTTCGAATCGCGTGATTTTCATGGCGAACAACCGATGCCGAGGATGCCGGAGATGCCGGAGGCACGACCTGCAAGAATATCGCAAATCACGGACCCAGCGTCGATGCCTCATGCAATGGCAAGTGGCTTGCTTTCCGCTAGACTGGACCGTGCGACGAAGGTCGCGATGGAGTCAAGCAAGCGGCCGACGAACTACGAACCGCGAAAGGTCTTACCATGGCAGAGGAAGGGTTGGATGGCGCGTCGCATGGGGACGGGGACCGTGGCGGCCCGGCGTCGAACGTCGACCGTCCGTCCGAGGCAGGAGGGCCGTTCACGCATCATCTGTTTATCTGCTGCAACCGGCGCGAGCCTGGACATCGGCGTGGCTGTTGCAACCCGGATGGCTCCGACGCATTGCGAAACGCGTTCAAAGCGCAGCTTAAACAGCGAGGCTTGAATGCCCAGGTGCGGGCCAATTATTCCGGTTGCCTCGACCAATGCGAAATGGGCCCCACGCTCGTGATCTACCCGCAGGGGATCTGGTACGGACGCGTGACTCTGGCCGACGTCCCTCGGATCATCGAAGAAACCGTGGTGAATGGGCGTGTGATCGCGGAGTTGTTGATCTTTCCTTTGCCGCAAAGTTCGGCGGCTCGCGGCGCGGATTCAATCTAGGCCAGGATGGCGTCGATGATATTCACTTTTTCGACGCCGGCCAGTCTTTGGTCGAGCCCCTGGAACTTGAAGGTGAATCGCTGGTGGTCGAACCCCATCAGCTTGAGAATCGTGGCATGAAAATCGTGGATGTGGACCGGGTCCTTGACAATGTTGTAGGAAAAGTCGTCCGTCTCGCCGTAGATCGTTCCGGGGCGGATTCCGCCGCCGGCGGCCCAGATCGTGAAACAACGTGGGTGGTGGTCGCGGCCGTAATTCTGGTGGGACAATCCTCCTTGGGAATAGATCGTACGGCCGAATTCGCCACCCCAGAGGATCAGAGTCTGGTCGAGTAATCCGCGCTGTTTGAGGTCCTGTACCAGGCCCCAGCAAGGTTGGTCGACATCACGGCATTGATCGGGCAGGCGACCCGCCACGTTCGCATGCGTGTCCCAGTTGTTGTGATAGACCTGGATGAATCGCACGCCTCGTTCGACCATTCGGCGCGCCAACAGTGCAGTGTTGGCGAACGTGCCGGGCTTTTTCGCTTCTTCGCCGTAGAGTTGAAACGTCGATTCGGGTTCGCTGGCGATATCGGTAAGTTCGGGCACGCTGGACTGCATGCGATAGGCCAGCTCATACTGCTGGATTCGCGTATGTGTTTCGGGGTCGCCCACCATGCGGTAGTTCATTTCATTCAGGGCGTTGATTCCGTCGAGCGTCTTGCGGCGGATCGCGGCGGGTACACCGGGGGGATTGTTGATGTAAAGAATCGGGTCGCCCGCGGAGCGAAACGAAACACCCGCATGTTCGCCGGGCAGGTATCCCGACGACCAGAGTCGCGCGGAGATTGCCTGGACTTGTTCGACATTGGTGGAGCGCGCGACCAGCACGACGAAGGTCGGCAGGTTTTCGTTCAGCGAACCGAGTCCATAGGAGGTCCAGGCACCAAGGCACGGCCGGCTGGTCACCTGGTTTCCGGTCTGGATGTAGGTAATCGCCGGTTCATGATTGATTGCCTCGGTATGCATGCTGCGGATGAAGCACATGTCGTCGACCATCCGCGCGGTGTACGGAAGCAGTTCGCAGACCCACATCCCGCATTTTCCGTGTTGTTCGAATTTGAATTTCGACGGCGCGATCGGAAATCGGGCCTGGCCCGATGTCATGGTGGTGAGCCGTTGGCCCATGCGGACGCTGTCGGGCAGGTCCTTGTCGTACCACTCGTTCATCACCGGTTTATAATCGTAGAGGTCCAACTGTGGGGGTCCGCCAACCATGTGCAGGTAGATAACATGTTTGGCTTTGCCGGGGAAATGCGTGCGAGTCGCTGCCGATTTCGGCTCGGACCCGGCCGCCTCTACCGCGCCGGCCAGTCCGGCCGAGCCCCGGATGCCGGTGTCGCCGAGCAGCGTGGCCAGCGCCGCGCCGCCGATTGCGTGCGAACCTCGCGCGAAGAAATACCGGCGTGTGATATTCGTGCGAAAGTCATCTGGCATCTGCATGGCGTAATCTCCCGTGCCGCGACTCGAGGGATTCCGGCGGCGTTCGTTCCGGCGGAATTGAGGGATCACTTGTTAACGACTTCATCCAGGTTCAGGAGTTCATTGGCGAGCATGGTCCAGGCGGCAAGTTCGCCGGGCGGCAGGGATTCATCGGCGCGCGACTCGCCGACCGCGATCAACCGGCGAGCGTCCTCCTGGTTGGCCGCGTAGTACTCGGACAGTTCGCGGAACGAATCGAATACCACCGCCAGTTCGGCGTCGCGTAAAGGTCGACAGAGAATCTGCCGGGCCATAAAGTCGACGCGTGATTCGACGGTCGATCCGCCCTTCTGCATGGTGCGCTGGGCAAGAAGCCGCGCGGCTTCGACAAACTGCGGATCGTTCAAAGTCACCAGCGCCTGCAGTGGCGTATTGGTTCGTTCACGGCGGACGGCACAGGTTTCTCGATTGGGCGCGTTGAAGATGTCCAGCGACGCCGGCGGAGCACTGCGTTTCCAGAATGTGTACATGCTGCGCCGATAGAGGTTCTCGCCGGTGTCCGGTCGATAGTCGCGCGTATTGCTGCCGATCATCGCTACCGCCTCCCAGACTCCGTCCGGCTGGTATGGCTTCACGCTCGGTCCGCCCAGCTTGGGGACCAACAGGCCGCTCGCGGCCAGAGCGTAATCGCGCAGTACCTCCGCGTCCAATCGAAAGCGGGGCCCCCGCGAACACATCCGATTGGCCGGGTCGCGCTCCAGCTTCTCCGCCGTCGTTGCCGCCGATTGTCGGTAAGTCGCCGAACTGACCAGCAACTTGTAGAAACGCTTGATGTCCCAGCCTGACTCGCGGAACTCGACCGCCATCCAGTCCAGCAACTCCGGATGCGACGGCAATTCGCCCGCGACGCCGAAATCACCGGACGTACGCACCAGACCGACTCCGAACAGCTCCTGCCAGATGCGGTTCACAGTGACCCGCGCGGTCAAGGGATGCTCCGGACGCAAAAGCCACCGGGCAAAACCCAGTCGGTCGAGCGGCAGGTCGTCGGACATTGATGGCAATACTAATGGAGTTCGCGGCGTTACTGGATCCCGTCGCTTGTCATACTCGCCGCGGTGCAACATGAAAGCCCCCGGCGTTTCCGTTCGCTCCTGCATGACATGAGCAATCGTCGAACGACC
The DNA here is from genome assembly GCA_016872775.1 of Planctomycetota bacterium. Lineage (GTDB taxonomy): Bacteria > Planctomycetota > Planctomycetia > Pirellulales > Pirellulaceae > VGZA01. The sequence goes on from VGZA01000006.1 coordinate 14,792, forward strand.
GCGAATGGTCTGCTGCTCTTGTTCCAGCGCGGCAACCGCGGCGCCAAGGGAACGGAACTCGGTGTCATGGTTTTCCAGCCACCAGCGCAAGATCTCGTCCCGGTCCTTGTCCGTGCGCTGCTCGGCTTGTTTCGCCAGCAACTCGACAAGTCGCGTGGCGCTGGCCAGCGCGTTGATTTCGCCCGCTTCCAGCGTTCGACGGTAGATCCTCAGGTCCTGGATTCCCGCGGCACTCAACGGCTCCCCGTCGCTGCGCTGTCCGACTTTGAACGGGACGTCGGTGTGGATCGCGCCCGCCAGTTTATCGGCTTCGACCAGGGTCTCTTGTGGCTTGCCGTCGACGTAGATCCTCACCCCCGCGGCCTTTCCTGACCCGTCGTAACTGAACGCCACATGAACCCACTGGTTGGCGGGCAGTTGCGACCTGGTGACGACCTTTACCGCGTCTTGAGGCCAGGCACTGACGATATGGGTACCGACCTGGCGCCGCTGGGCCCAGAAGTCCCAGCCGCGGTATGCCTGGGCTCGATCCATCCGGGCGCAGATCGCCCCCGACGAATCGTTCGCCGGCAGTCGTACCCAGGCGGCGCAGGTAAATGGCTCGCCACGTTCGAAGTCGCCCACGTCGGGCAGTTCGCACGCCGCACCTTGCACCTGAATCGCCTTACGGCCGCCAACGCCGTCCTGCCAGCTGGCCGACGACTGCAAGGGGACGTCGCGAAGCTCACCACCAACTTTGACTTTAAGTGTGTTGCCTTCGCCTTCATTCAACGGTGCGTGCATCGCCAGACCTTCGGACGGTAGCTTCTCGCGGAACATGTCGGCGGTTGCGCTTGCCAGCCAGGCGTCGAACGCCGGACGAGCCTCCTCGCGGCGCGCATCGACACGAACCCGCGCCGCGGGGATCTCGGCTACAAGCGCCTCCCATCGACCTCGATCCGCCGCGCTCGGCACGACCACCGTCGGTGGCGTGTCGCGAATGTTCCCGTCCATTGCCCCCTGAGTCGTGTTATTAAAGAACGCCGACAGGGAATAAAAATCCTTCATCGTCCAGGGATCAAACTTGTGGTCGTGACAGACGGCACAGTTGAACGTCGAGCCAAGCCAGACCTGTGCGACCGTTTCGGTGCGATCCCGCGTGTACAACACCAGGTACTCTTCGGGAATCGTGCCGCCTTCATTCGTGGTGATGTTGCAACGATTGAAACCGGACGCGATCTGCTGTTCCAGCGTCCTCTGAGGCAACAGGTCACCCGCCAGCTGCTCGATCGTGAACTGGTCAAACGGCAGGTTGCGATTGAAGGCCCCAATCACCCAGTCCCGATAGGCCCAGATCTCGCGATAGTTGTCGAAGTGGATGCCATGGGTGTCGGCGTAACGAGCCACATCCAGCCAGTAACGGGCTCGATGCTCGCCCCAGTGCGGCGAATCGAGCAACCGATCGACAAATTTTTCGTAGGCATTCTCCGAGTTGTCGTTGACGAATGCTTCCACTTCCGCCGGCGATGGCGGTAGACCAACGAGATCGAGGCTCAGACGCCGCGCCAAAGTACGGCGATCGGCTTGCGGCGCGGGCCGAAGCCCAATCGGCGCAAGCGACGCCAGAATGAAATGGTCGATCGGGTTCCTCGCTTCAATGCCTGGCCGCAGGCCTGGTGCCAGCGGAGGTGGATCCGGTCTGCGCGGAGAGATCAGCGACCAGTGCAATTGGTACTCCGCACCCTCCCGGATCCAGCGAGCCAGTCGCTCTTTCTGCTCCGGCGTCAGCTTCTTGCCGCTATCCGGAGGAGGCATCACCGTCTCCGCGTCGGACGACTGAATCCGCTCGATAAGCCCACCGCGATCGATTTGGCCCGGCACGATCGCGCCAGCTTCGATCGCCGCGTCCCGCTGGTCGATTCGCAAATCGGCCTTCCGAGATGCGCTGTCCGGTCCATGGCAGGCAAAGCAGTTGTCGGCCAATATCGGGCGGATGTCTCGGTTATATTCAAGCCGCTCCTGCGCCGTCGACAGACCCGCCAATCCCACACCGATCGACGCGGCCAGTATCGCAACGAATACCGACTCGACTTTTTTCCGCATTGTCAGTCTTCCTTCAATCCTACACACCCTGTTTCGTCAGCACACTTTCCGGGGATCCGGCGTTTTTGTTGACCATAAGCTGAGCAGACCCCACGATGCGCTGGGAGCCCGTTCCAACGCAGCATCAACGTCGATACGATGCCATCTTAGTGTCCAGAAAGCGGGCTTGCAAAGCGACCTTGCGACCGTCGCTGAGCCGCTCGGTTCAATTTGCCGCGCTGTGCGTGACGATACGCTCGAAGGTGTGCCTCAACCGCACGCGCCGCCGTGATTACTCGCTGGCGGGATCGGCCATAACCGGCGCGAGGATTGCCGAGCGATACTCGCGATCATGGTGGATCGAATTGGTGGCGACGACAACATCGTCTGGAAAATCGATCGTCAACGGCATTCCAGTTTGCGGATTCGGCTCATAGAGCGGAGCGCCGCTGCTGGCAATCGTCACTCGAATCCGGTGCTCCGCGGCGAAGATCTGGCTGAGCCATCCGACGTCAAACTCGACGCGTGTCGGGCGCCCTGGTTCGAGCAGCTGCTCCCGCTCGAAGCCGTTACGATATCGTAGCCGCCAGGGATAGTCGACGATCAATATCGAGCGACCATCTGGGTAGACGTCACTGATTCGTACGATCAGGTCGGTATCGCGCGCCGTCGATGAGACCCAGAGTTCGGCTCGCACACGCCCGGTCCATTCGACGGGACCGTCGAGCGGTGGCGTGGTGAAGGTGCGGACGTCGGACTGCCGTTCAAACGGCCGGGCATCTTTCGCGCCGGGGAAAGCAGCTCCAGGGATCTCCATCGGTCGGCGCGGGTTGGATTCGTAGCTCGTTGCCTCCGGCCCGTCGACGATCGGTTCCCTGCTCAATCGCCCGGCGCCGCCAAGGTAATATGAGATCGCGCGCACGGGAGGCGGCCAATCGCTTGCCGTGCGCCACACGTTGCCGATCGACGGTGATGTCGCTTGCTTTGGACCGACATCGTCGTCGGGTTTCCCGCCCTTGGCAGCCGGGGCAGGACCCATCACGTAGTAGCGAATCGGCGGATCATGATCCGCGCCATTTTCTTCGCCACGCAGCCAGCGATTAAACCATCGCACCATATGATCCTGTTCGGGCCAGATTGCATTTTCTGGATAGGCGAGATCGCCGACGATATTCGACTTATTAAGCCGTCCGTGTAGCCACGGGCCGATCAACAACTGCTGTCGACCACGGGACTGTTCACCACCGTGGTGTTGTCGCCCGAGAAAACTGGCGATCGATCCCTGATTCATAAAATCGTACCAGCTGCCGATCGTGAAACAGGGAACATTCATCTTGCCGAAGTGCAGGGAACAATCCTCGTCGCGCCAATAGTCGTCGTAGTGGGGATGACGAAACCATTCTTCGAGCAGCCGACGGTTGTCGAGCGGATCGCGGCAGCTCTTCTCAAGCGACTTGAATCGCTCGGGCCGCGTTGTACCGCCGATGCGATAGCCTTCCTGGAAGAGACTTAAGCCGGTGTCGACCATGTATTGGCAGGCCAGGTGCGGCGGTTGCGTCACTGCCAGGAAATTCTGCGCATAGCCGCCCTGGGAACTGCCGAAAGTGCCGACCTTTCCCGTACTCCACGGCTGTGTCGCCAGCCACTCGCATGTATCGTAGCCGTCACGAAGTTCGCCCCAGCCAAGCGCCCGGTATCCGACCCAGGTACCCTCCGACAAGTAGGTGCCGCGAAAATTGACCATCGCCACGACAAAGCCCGACTCCGCCAATCGTGCCGCGGCGATGCGGGTGGCCGCGCCGCGCAGGTCGGCATACCGCTGTTCAAACACCACGGGCCACGGTCCGGCTCCCGGTGGAAAGTACAAGTAAGCGGAGAGACGCTTGCCATCGCGCATCGGAATCGGTTGGTGCTTCTCGGTGATTTTGCCGAGATCGACCTCGTCACACTTCGCGGCCGGCGCCGCTCCGACGATCGACCAAAGGCCCAGAAACACGCCCATTAATGCGAGTGACCTCATATCGAACTCCTGTTATTGTAAACGCGCGACATTGTCGTAGGGTGGGTCGAGGCACTCCGAGGCCCACCAGAATCGGTGGTGGTTACGCTGACGCCATGAAGTGCTTTTTTACAACGCCACAGGAGTCGAATTCCAGGGGTCTTGAGTAGGCGCAGCGTGGGTCGAGAGTGGCTCCAGGTACTCCGAGGCCCACCAGAATCGGTTGCGTTCACGCTGGCGGCGTTAACAAGATGGAAATGGTTTCGCGACGTGCGGGGTCGTTCCAGCTGGAATCGAGTCGAGCCGTTGTTTTCTCGAAGCTCCGCGCGCAAATGGCGGCAAGGACTACCCGCTACTCCGAGCCCGTGCTCCTACCGTGTGCCAACGGGTGAGGTACTCCAAGCCCGTGCTGGATCGTGCGGCACGGGCCTGGGAGTACCGATCGACTCCCTTCGGGGCAGGACGAACTGGAGAATTGGCCGCAAAGTGGGGCTGTCCAACTAGAACGGCGGACTATTTCTGTTGTTCAAGTTTACGCAAGCGCTCCTCTAGCGACTTGTTTTGCCGTCGGAGGTCTTCCAGTTCTTTGCGCAGTGAGGCTGCGTCCTGCTGTTTGGCGCGCAGGCGGTCGATCGATTGGTCGATTGCCAGTATGGCGGCCGGCGTTATTTCCCTGGTCCGCCGTTCCTGGAGCCATTCGAGGGCTGCCGGGTTTCCGAGTTCCACCAGGGCGTCGGCGGCAGCCCGTCGCACATTGCGTCGCTCGTTGTTCAGTTGGGTGTGCAGTAGTTCGAGGTAGCTGGCGTCGTCTGGCTTCAGGCGGGCGAGCGCCGCGATGTAGGTAATACGCCGCTCGGGTACTTGCGGCTGACGCAGTAACTCGGCGATGCGATCCGCTCCTTGCGTGGAACGCCGTTCCACCAGTCCGTCGACCGCCGCCTTGGCGATCTGATCCCGCTGGCTGCTGACCGTCAGTGCTTCGAGCAAGTCCGGTTCGCATTTCTCCCCGTCGACGCGCCGCAGCGATCGGAGCGCTTCGGCGACGACCTGGTACGATTGGTCCTGCTTGATCGCATTCCGCAGGAAACCACGTACATCGTCATGCGCGAAATTTCCCAGCGCCGCGATTGCCTCGCGCCGTACGTGGGACCGGGCGTCGCGAGCGGCGATTTCCAGGAGCGAGGTACGGACCGATTCGGAACTCTTCTTGCCCAGCACCTGCACTGCCTCCTGCCGCACGCCCCAGAAGGCATCCGACTTCGCCGCGCGGGTCAGCGCTGCCACGACGTCATCATCCTGCGCCCAATTGGCCAGGCCCTGAACCGCCTGGACCCGGCAGATCAGGTGCGCGTCGTTCGCCAGCTGATTCAGGAACTCTTCTTTGCTCTTCTCGAATCGCAGCGTCTTCAACACCCAGTCGCGAGGATCGAAGCAGACGCGGTCCGGTCGGGACTCCAGGGGAAAGTGAAACGTTTCCTCGCTCTTTGAGACCTGCACCCGCCGCATCAAGTTGAATGTCGCGCCGGCGAGCTCGATTTCGATACTGCTGCGAAAGATCGGAGTCAGTTCATCAATCTTCTGCGTCTGTTTCACTTGTACCGTTGCGACCTTGGTAGCTTGATCCCAATCCCAGGTCACGTGGAACTCAGGATGCCCGCCATGATAGAGCCACTGGTCGAAGAACCAAGTCATTCCGATTCCGGTTGCTTCTTCGATTGCCGTTCGCAGATCGGCGGTTTCCACCGCGCGATGCTGGTTGACGGTGACATATCGCTGCAACGCGCGCCAGAACAACTCGTCGCCCAATTCGAATCGCAGGGCGTGCAGTACGCGCGACCCTTTCGGATAGGAGTGCCGATCGAACATATTCTCCGGCGTGCTGTAGCGATAATTGACGATCGAGCGACGGACCCGGCGGTCCTCGTCCAGATAGCCGTTCGCTTCGCCACGCCGCTGCCAGGTCGCCTCGTCCCAGCCTTCATTGTGTTCGGTCCAAAGCGAATCAAAGTAGGTGGCGAAACTCTCGTTCAGCCAGAGCTCCGCCCAGTCCTTGCACGTCACCAGATCGCCCCACCATTGATGCGCCAGCTCGTGCGCGACCAGTCCATCGCTGTCGCCATCCAGATGCGCCCGTTCGTCGTGCAAGGTGTCCAGGTTCAGCGTTGTGGCCGAAGTATGTTCCATTCCGCCCCATTCGTACTCATCGACGCAGATCTGAGCGTATTTGGGCCAAGGATATCGGAACCCGATCTTCTCGGAAAAGAACCGCATCATCGCCGGTGTCTTCTCGAACGAACGCGGGGCGTCGGCCAGCCTCCCGCGCGGCACGTACGATGTGATCGGAATTCCGTCCCACTGCTGCTCGTAGGCCTCGAAGTCACCCACGACCACCGACATCAGATAAGGTGCATGGGATTGTTCCTGGGCCCAATGCCAGGTGACGGTGCCGTCGGCGTTCTCGCGTTTCTGCTGCAGCTTTCCATTCGACAATACAAAATAGTTGGCCGCCGCGGTTACATGGGTCTCGCTGGTGATGCGGTCGCCTGGCGCATCGAGACAGGGAAACCAGAAGCGGGCAAATTCCGGTTCGCTCTGGGTCCAGACCATCCGCGGCTGCGTCGGCTCCTCCGCGTCCGGCACGACGAAATGGGCTCCTTTGCGAGGTTGTTCGACTTCGTAGTCGATCGCCAACCGCAGTTCGGCGTTAGCCGGATACTCGCGGTTCAGCTCGATGTTCAACGTATGAGCGGCAACTTCAAACTTCAGTTCCAGCGGCGTGCTGGCGGCATCCGGTCCAAGCAGCGCGACTTTGGTGACCCGCATCTCGCCAGCGTCGAGGGTCAGATTCGACAAGGGGCGAAAGGTAGCGATGCGGTGCGTGGCGCGTCCGGTGAATTTCTGTTTGTCGAGATCGAACGACAAATCCAGCCGTATATGTTGCTGATCGACTTCACGTGTTCGCAGGGATCGCGGTTCACGTGTGAACGGCCCGCGGCGATCCTGCGCATCCGTCGATCGAGCGACGACAAGCAGAATCGCGGTACTGAAACAGGCAAGCAGCAGACCGTGATTCCACGGCCTGGGAGAATTTGTCAGCGGTTTCATGCGTGGTGCCGAAATCGGCCTCCAGGGTGAATGACGCGGATCGCCGGGGGAACCAGCAAGCCGAATCCCAAGCCTAATTGCGATCGGGCGTCAAGGGAAGCCGCTGCCGGCGGTCATCAGCCTCAAACCTCGCGGCAACGATTCGCCAAACGCGCGACTTTGTTCTTCGCTGTCCAGCGCGCCGCCGTTCTCAACCAGGTCTCGAAAGTGGGGCGGGGCGTCCGCAACCGCGCTTAGCCAGTCCACGACTCTTGCGCGAAGCGGATCGGGAATGTCCCGGTACCGGTCCCGCGTGCGACGGGCCAGCAGCATCATGACAAATGCCAATTGCGTGTCGAACGGTTCCTCCAGCAGCCGTTCGATCCAACAGGAGACGACATCCACCGGCACAATCGTGTTCAGTGGTCCATAAGTCGGAACGCGGGCTCCCACGCGACCAATCGTCCAGAAAATGGCGGAACGCTTCGCCTCCAGTCTCTTTCGGGCGACCAGATCGAGGAGCATCCGGCCGAGTTCGTTCTTCAGACCGAGTGGCAGGAGTTCGAGCGAGCCCAGCAGCCGCAGTACCTCGTTCGCCTCGTGCGGACTCAGCGCGGGATCGGCACCTGCCTTGCCGGCGTGGTACCGGCGATGGATCGCGCGTACCGCACCCAGCAACGGTTCGGCCAGCGCCCGCTGTTGACCGGCGGTCAACCCACCGGCGACGCGCCGCCAGAGGATCAGCGATTCGGTGCGGCAGTGGGGCGAGGAATGCAACAATTTGCCTTGCAACAACCGCCACGTTTCCTTGACGCGCCAATCGTCGACCGCCACGCCATATCCCGGGCGAAGCGCATAGCCGAGCAGATTGAGCCAACGGGCTTCATGAATCGCCGATCGTTTGCGGCCCGCTTCGAGTTCAAAAAGTTCCGCCCAAATCCGCCGCAACAGCGTCGGCGGCCAGTCGTCGCGCATCAAGCCGCTGGCGGCGACAAGTTCCTTGACAATCGCATCGGGCGCGCATCGCCCCTCGACGGAGAACAGACTGCGCAATGCCTGCCGGATCGCGTTCCAGGTCTCTTCTTCCAGGACACCGGATCGCTCCGCCGTCGATTCCGTCGCTTCCAGTTCGGTCTGCGTCGCGGAGCGAATATCAAAGTCCAGCCGCCAGGCTCGGTCCGCATCGACTTGCCTGCAATACAGTTCCAAGGTGCCGATTTCAGAGAGTCGCGCGTGAATCCGCACGCGGACCAAATCACGTTCGTTGCGGCTGCGGGTTTTGAGCGCCGTTCGGATCGGCGGCAGCGGCCTGATCTGCGCGGGATCGAGCGGCACGAAGTCGCCGGGAAGATCGGTCAGTCGTACACTCGATACATAGAGCGGAAACTCGACCGGCTGCGCCAGGCGCAATAGAAAAGTGCGTTCCGGCGCGACGATTTCCGTCCCTGGCTCGGCGTTTCCTGGCACGAGGCAGAGCAGCGGATGTTGTTGTGTGTCCGGATCGACGGAGGTGGGCGAGTCGTGTTCGACGCCGATGTAATACGAGCGAGCCAGGCTGGCGACGATCCGCACTCCGGCACCGCGACGCACCATGCCGTAATAGGCCGCGCCGCGGGCGACGGCCAGATCGAGGCGGTCGTTGTCGAGCAGCGTTGGGGACCAGTTGGAGCCGGGTCGGGAGAACCACTGGCCGATCAGTTCCAGCAACCGATGTCGAACCCTTGGCGATTCAAACATTCCTCCATTCAGCAACACAATGTCGGGACGGGCTGGGTCGGCCGTTGCTTCGAATCGAGTGGCCTCAAGCGACACATGGCGGTGCGCGGTGAGGAATTCGGCCAGGTGCCGGGTCACTGCCGGGTCGGCGGCGAACGGCAGCCCGAACTCTTGAAAACCCGATTGCCGCGCCCGGAGTCGATCCGATAAGGCGACCGCCGGAAAAAACCCGTCGAGAAGCAACGACTCCACTTCGGCACGGGTCACGACACACTGTACGCCGCCGCCGATCAGTTTCGCACCCGATCCAGGAATGTGGACCGTGACGCTTTCCGGCGGGGTGGCCCCAAGCAGTTCCTCTTTCACGCGGCGGCTGGAGCGCAGCAGCGCGTCCCATTGCCGGGTGTCGACGGTGCCACCGAGCCGCGATTCCAGGAAGCGGGCCAGCGCGAGATCGAGATTGTCGCCGCCCAGAACCAGATGGTCGCCTACCGCCACGCGGTGAAACTGCACGCGATCGTGGTCGCCTTGCCGAACGCGAATCAGCGTAAAGTCGGTCGTCCCGCCGCCAATATCACAGACCAGGATCTTCTGACCCAGGTCAACCCGTTCCTGCCAGTCACGAGCGTGTTTGTGAATCCAGGCGTAGAACGCCGCCTGCGGCTCTTCGATCAGTGTAATCCGAGGAAGGCCGGCTTTGTTCGCGGCTTCGACGGTCAATTCTCTCGCCACTTCATCGAACGATGCCGGAAGGGTGAGCACGACGTCCTGGTTCTGCAACGGCTCCCCGGGGTGAGAGGCGTCCCAGGCTTCGCGCAGGTGACGCAGGAATCGGGAGCTGACTTCCACCGGACTAAGTCGTTCCACATTTTCCGCCGGGTGCCAGGGGAGAATCTCCCCGCGCCGGTCGACACCCGCGTGGCATAACCAGGACTTCGCCGACGCGATCTGCCATCCGGGGAGCTGCGTGCCGGCGTCGCGAGCATATTTGCCGACGGAGTAATTCGGGCAGTCACGTTGCCAGGGAAGTCGCACCGCTCCCGCTGCGATCTCGGCCGGAGTGGCCTGCAGATGAAACGAAGGAAGAATCTCCAGCGATTCAACCTGTCCCGCCGCCGTCAGCTGGGGAACCGGAAGGATCTCCACATTCCAGTCGGTCCGCGACGTATCCACCGATGCGATCGCGGAATTGGTAGTGCCCAGGTCGATGCCGACGACGTAGCGGCTGGGAATCGGTTCCGTTGCGTCGTCGTGGTTCACAGCTCAAGCCTCGGAATCCGGACGAACGCTGAATTCCAGTTTCCAGCGCCGATCATCCCGGACACTGACGCACCACAATTCCAGCACGCCAAGTTCCGTGATCCGCGACTCAAATCGTACCGGCAAATACTGTTCTTCCTGATCGTCGGCGGCGGGCAACGTCGCTTCCATCGAATCGGTTTCGACCAGCTCGTCATCGCTCCAGCGGTCCAGCAGATCGCCGGGCCGGTCCTGGGCGCGCGTCGAGGAACTGAAAAACCGGAACTGGGCCGGCTCGCCCACCACCAACCCGATTTCGGCGGAGGGGACGCTGCTTTGAGTCCCTTCTTCCATGCCGCGTGGTACCACGCATAACGCGCGCAAAGGTCGTGCCAGTCCGGGGATTGCCAATCCGGACGTTTCGATGCCGATATAATAGGACCGCGCCGTGCCGCCACGAATGCGGACGCCGCCATGTTCGCGGGTCCAGCCGTACCACGCCGCGCCCCGAGCGACGGCATAATCAAGGTCCTGTTCGGCATCCAGTTCGCGTACCGGGTCACGCTCCGACCAGCTCGATACAACTTCCATCAGTCGCTGACGCAAAACCGGCGCCTTGAAGACACCGCCGTTGAAAAGCAGATGGGTGATCGGCATCGATTCGCCCTGGGTCTGGGCGCGCACGAACGACGCCACATGCCGCGTGATCGCCGGATCGGATTCGAACGGGAGCCCCATTTCCTGGAATCCCGAACCGCGCCGACGCTGCGGCTTGTCGAGAAACTGACAGCGCGGAAAGAACCCGTCGACCAGAAGCTGCTCGACCTGTTTCCTTTGCAACGGCACCGTAACCGTACCACCAATCAGTCGACTGCCTCGACCCAGAACCGTGACCGGTAACGAATCGGGGCCGGCCGACTGCAATAAGGACTCTTTCGCATTGCGGCAGGCATGCCAGAGGGAAACGGACTGCCAGGCGTCGAGCTGCAGCCCCTGCTGGGCAAATAATTGCGCTGCGAAATGGGCGAGTGCCAGGTCCATATTGTCGCCGCCGACCAACAGGTGATCGCCGACCGCAAGCCGGCGCAGTTGCAGTTCGCCGGATTCCTCGCCCACGCCGATCATTGTCAAGTCGCTGGTGCCACCTCCGACGTCGCAAACCAGCATCGTATCGCCCAATTCCAGCGACTTGCGCCATCGATCGCCTGACTTCGCCAGCCAGGCATGGATGGCGGCCTGCGGTTCCTCCAGCAACAGCAAGCCTTCGGCCAGTCCGGCGGCTATCGCCGCTTCGCGAGTGATTTCTCTTGCCGCCGCATCGAACGAGGCCGGAACGGTCAACACCACGCGCTGCTCCGCTAACGGCGCATTGGGAAACGCCTGGTTCCAAGCCGCCACCAGATGTTCCAGGTATCGCTGCGATGCGCCGACCGGTGAAATCCGACCGCCCATCGACGCGTCAGGCGCATGCCCGGGACTCCAGGGCAGCAAGGGTTGTCGGCGGTCGACCTTGGGATGGCAGAGCCACGACTTGGCCCCAGACACGGTCCGCTCCGGGACCGTCGCAGCATTGGCCCGCGCCCATTCGCCGATAGCAAAATCGTTCCGTGAGGCCCACGGCAAATCAAATTGACCACGACCTTTCTCATGGTCGCCCGCCAGATAGATAAACGACGGCAATTGGAGGCGCGCGTCGATGGTGTTCGCACCGACGAGCTGTGGAATCGGGAGGAGCTCGATTCGCGCATCCTCCGCGCTTAGATCACAATAGGCCACGACACTGTTGGTCGTGCCCAGATCGATCCCTACAGAAAACCGTGCCGTCATCGCTTATTGCACACCTCAACTTCCGCGGCCGCAATTACCGCCGCGGCGTCGAGGCTCCCGGACCAGGCAGGGAGCTGGCACTGCTGGACCTTCCAACCACGGTGAACCACCTTTCCCGGATACGCTTTTCCGCCGGCGGGTGATCCGTCCGCGCCTTCCAGGCTGGCTACTTTGCCCACCAGGCGGAACACTCCAGGGTCGTAACCGGCCTGAACCGCGTGGGAATCGCCTTCTGGGGTTTCGCAGACCGGGCCGATGTTGAAACAGTGATCAAGTACTTTGCGGCAATCCCGCAGCACTTCCCGAGCCGCCGCACCGATCTGCGCATCGGCATAGCCCTCCAGCGACTCGTGAACCAGATCAACAAACCGAGCCTCCCGCTGCAGCGTTGCCAGCAGAGTTACCGCTTCACTCCGTACCGCCTTCGGCGGCCCGACGGGAACGTGATCCGCTCGGGGTGAGCCGGCCGGTCGAGCTCCCTGCTGCATTGGCGACGTGGCACTGCCGGGCCGTTGATCCGTAAGACGTTCGGCGTTTGCACGACCCGTTCCAGCGTCGCTGGCCGCTAAAGCACTGGCAACCCGGTCCGCCGTTTCGCGATTGGCCAAAACCCGGAAAAAGACGGCAAACGCCAATTGCACTCGGCCCATATTTGGTTGACTCGCATTTTTTCAAGAAGTCGCACGTAGCTCGAAACCTGTTTCGAGAGCGGTAGCTCGAAACTTGTTTCGATCTACAAACAAGTTTCGAGTTACGGGTCTGGACTGTCAAGGAAGGTAGCATCGCCTCAGGCGGTTGATTTTCTGCAACCGTTGCGAAAAATAATCAATGGTCGGCCGAACCGGAGGCGCGGGGGTGGTGCGATCAACGCTTCGCGCGCTGGAGATTCTGCGTCGGATTGTGACAGATCGGCTGTCAATACGGCCTTACGCATGGGAAGGCGTGCGATAACCGATTCGGCAGGAATTGACAGTCGCTAAAAGGCCGATTTGGCTGTCCGTTTTGCGACTGGCCGGCAATTTGCACTGATTGCGTGCGGAATCCGCATTCTTGGTTAGGATGAATAGTTGCGGGACTTCCCGAGCATCGCTGCGAAGCCGGCCTGCTCGGTCAAAGCACACGATTCCCTTTTCAGGTCCCCTCGTCGCGAGGCATTCGATTTATGAAAAAGTCGGCACGTGCATGGTCCCAGTTTCGTCGGCTATTCGCGGGTAAGCAGATCGCTCGATCTCCTCGACAAAAACGCCGCGAACGGGTCCGTTTCGAGCTGCTGGAACCGCGGCTGGCGCTGGCGCTTTCCCCCACCGATCATATCCACCCCTACTTTTCGATATTCCTTGATGGCCAACAGGTTACGATCCCAAACAACCTGGGAATCACGGACACACAGACGTTCAATCCCCACACGCACGATTCGACCGGAAAGATCCACGTCGGCGAAGATGGGCTTACGGCGGGAACGAGTGGTATTGTGCGGCTCGTGACAATGAAAGATTTCTTCGACGTATGGCGCACCCAGGGAGTCGGGACGACCTGGAACAATCCCAATGCGTTCTTCGATTCCACGCACCTCATGGACAGGACGGCCAACGCCAGCCATGTCGTCCGCATGTATGTCAACGGGGTTCCGAACACTCAATTTGAGAATTTCGTCCCGAACGACGGCGATCGTGTGGTGCTGAGTTACGAGTCCGTCGTTGCGGCCGGCACCCCGCTCTTCGCGCCGATTGAGACGCAGAATGTGCTCGGCGGCTCGCCGCTGTTTCTGCCCGTAGACGGGTTTGACGCCGAAGGAAACAGCCTCATTTACACGATTTCCACGACGAATCCGAATTTGCTGGGGCTATCGCAGGCGACCGGCAATCAAAGTCTGAAGCTGTCGATCCAGCAGCAGGAGTCGGACAATACCACGGAAAACCTGGGCGATATGGTGTTCCAGCTCTTCCAGGATCTAGCGCCGCGACCGGCAAACCGTGTTGCCCAACTGGCCGGTTCCGGATTCTACAACGGCACGATCTTTCACCGAGTGATCGACAACTTTGTCATCCAGGGCGGTGACCCGACGGGCACGGGCAGCGGTGGATCCCCATTGGGCAATTTTGATGATCAATTCCATGTCGATCTGCAGCACAATCGCACAGGATTGCTCTCGTATGCAAAATCGTCGGATGACACGAACAATTCCCAGTTCTTTGTGACCGAAGGCCCGCAGCGCCACCTCGACTTCAATCACTCGATTTTTGGAATCCTGACCGAGGGCGAAAACGTCCGGGATCGCATCAGTAACGTTACCGTGACGAATTCCAAGCCCGTCGAGCCGGTTGTGATCAGCGCGGCGGCCGTTTTCAGCGACAATCAAAACACTGTTTTCAAGCTCAAAGCGGCCGAAGGCGCCACCGGATCGGCCGACGTGACGATCACCGCGACCGACTCGACCGGCAAGTCGTTCAGCCGTACGTTTCGCGTGAACGTCACGCCCGACACGTCGAATGGCGGACCATTTCTCAACGATATCGCGCCGGTTCGAACCACGATCAACCAGCCAGTGACGTTCCAACTTGTGTCTCAGGATGTCGAAGGCAACGCCGTCGCCTTCACAGCCACGTCGACCAATTCCTCGGCGACGGTTTCCGTTTCGCCCACGGGGCTGGTCAGCGTGACGCCACCCACCGGATTTACAGGGACGCTGCCGGTCACGGTTTCGGTAAAGGCAGGTACCGGTGTCCCGAACAACACCGGGGATGCGTCCGATGTGCAGCTTGTGAACGTCACGGTGGCACCTGCGACCCCCGGTGTGCCGGACCTGGCGAACGCCTTCGATTCCGGGGCCAGCAATTCCGACAACCGCACGAACCTCAAGAATGGACTTCAGTTCCTGGTTTCCGGTGTTGCCAATGGTGCGACGGTCGAACTGCGTGAAGGCAGTACCGTGCTCGGTTCGGCCATCGCGGGCGCGACGGGAACTGTGGCGATTACGACGAACGTCGCGTTGAGCGACGGAGCACACAACATTACGGCGATACAAACACTCTCTGGAGCGGCCAGCAACGCGGGCAGCGCACTGACGGTGAATGTCGACTCGACAGCTCCCACGTTCAGTTCCACCGCGCCGACGCAGGCGACGGTCGGAACGTTGTTGAGCTACGACGCAAACGTGAATGAAACGGTAACGTTCAGTCTGGTGAATCCACCCTCGGGCGCCACGATCGACGCCAACACCGGGATCGTCATATGGACACCCGGCTCGGGGCAGTCGGGCACCCAGTCTTTCGGGATCCTGGCGACCGACACGGCGGGTAATGGTACGACCCAGGCGGTAACTCTCTCGGTTGCCGACGGCAAACCGGTTCAGTTCCGGCTGGAGATCACCAACACCAGCGGCAATCCGCTCACCGGCCCGATTGACGTTGGCACGGTCTTCGACGTACGGATGTTCGCTCAAGATCTGCGGACCACCCCCAACATCGATCTGGGGGTATTCAGCGCGTACATGGATATCACCTTCGATCCCTTGAAGGCGGAACGCACCACGGATCCGCTCGTGCACTCCTCGACCTACGGTGTCGCGCCGTCTCCGATTCCGGAAACGGCCACTTCGGGCTTGCTCGATGAATTCGGCGGCACGGCGGGAAGTCTGTCGCCGTTAGGCGGCGATGAATTTCTGGTAGGGACGGCCCGATTCCGCGCCAAAGGCTCCGGACTTCTGGCCTTCGAGGGCAACCCGGCCGACAACCAGGAGCAACGTGGAGTCCTGCTGTATGGGCTCGGTACGTTTTTCCCGAATGATCAGGTGCGATACGGTACCGCCACGATCCAGGTGCAGTCGGCGATCGGCGCGAACGCCGACACATTCTCCGTGGACGAGGACTCCAGCAACAACTCGTTGAATGTTCTGGCGAACGACAAATCGGGTTCGAACGGAGTGCTGACGATCACGGGCGTTTCCGCTACCAGCAAAGGCGGCGTGGTCGCGGTCACCAGCGGTGGAAAAGCGGTCACTTTTACTCCAGCGCCCAACTTCACCGGCACCGACCAATTCAGCTACACCGTGCAGGAGGGCAGCGACACGACAACGGCCACCGTCGATGTCCAGGTCTTCAATGTCAACGATGCGCCGGTGGGCAAGGACGACAATTTCACCTTCCAGGAAGATTCGCCCAGCCAGACGCTGGATGTATTGGGGAACGATACCGATATCGATCCTGCCGATTCGTTGCGCGTGTTGTCCTTTACGGCGCCGAGCAAAGGTGGCAACGTATCGTTGGGAAATAACGGCCTGCACCTCAGTTATCGCCCCGCGCCCAACTTTTTTGGCACAGAGACATTCACCTACACGCTGGCCGACCGCGCCAACCTCGTTTCCACCGCCACGGTGACCTTGACGATCACCGAGCGCAACGATCCTCCTAACGCGTTGAATGACGTTGTCACGGTCGACGAGGACAGCCAGAGCAATACGCTCAATGTGCTCGCCAACGACACCGACGCCGAAAACAACCCGATCACCATTTCCAGCGTCGGCAGCTCAACGAATTCAACGATTGCGGTCTCGGCCGACAAGAAATCGCTGGTCTATACTCCCAACAAGGACTTCGCCGGTGCCGATTCGTTCACGTATACGGCGACCGATGGAAACAGCACCGGCCAGGGAACGGTGTTCGTTACGGTCAAGAACGCGAACGACCCGCCGACCGCGACAAACGATACTTTGGAATCGCGCAAGAATGCGGCGGCACAGTCATTGAATTTGCTTGCCAACGACAGCAGTTCCCCGGACGCCAACGAAACGTTGACGATTACCTCGGTGAGCGTCCCGAGCGCTGGGGGCAGTTTGACGATCGCCGATAACAAACTGACGGTGAGCTACGCTCCCGCCAAGGACTTCGTTGGCCAGGAGACCTTCACTTACACGATTTCCGATGGTAACGGCGGCACGGCGACCGCGACCGCCACGGTCAAGGTGCTCGACTTCATCCCTAGTTCGCTCGCTGGCAACGTCTTCCTCGACCGGAACAACAACGGCATCCAGGACGCCGAAGAAGCGCCGATTGCGGGTGTCAAAATCACGCTTGACGGTATCGATTCGGTTACCAACAAGACGGTGCAGCGAGAAGCATTCACCAACAGCAATGGTGTCTACCAGTTCGCCGACCTGGCGCCTGGGACGTACAGCTTGATCCAGACCCAGCCTGCGTTTATTAACGATGGCCTGGATCGGGTGGGGACCCATGGCGGTACGATCGACCAGAATGACCGGATCCGCGTCACGCTTCCGGAGAATGTGGCCGCCAATAACTACTCGTTTGCCGAACGAGGCCGGCCGGCGCGATTCCTTACACTGGCCGATTTCACTGCTCGCAACAATACCGGACTGGTTTACGCGGCCGTTTCCAACGACGCGGTTCTCTGGAGGTCGTCGTCCATGAATACGACTCCTCAAATCACCGGATTAGCCGTCAACAGCACCGGATTGGAACTCAACGCGTTGCAGCCGCAAGGGAACAGTTCCACAGCCGTGCGTGCCATCCTGCCATTCACCGATAACAGGGTGAGAACACTGGCGCACGATGGCAACAGCATTCTTTATGCGATTTCCGGCAATGCTCAGGACCTGAATTTCCAGCCGATCACCAACGGCGGTTCCGGCACCAACGGCGGTTCCGGTGAAGGCGAATCGTCGGCCTTGCCACCGCAGGGCATTTCCACAATGCCGATGGTCACCCCCGCCGCCCGTTCGACATTTACGCTTGACGTCACGCCGGAAATCCCCGCGCTTGCCGCGAGTTCGCCACCCGCCGCATCGAATCTGAACGGCCTGTTTCCGATTTCACAGATCACGATGCCTGTCGCGGGATCGAACAGCGGCTCGGATCTTGTCGACGCAGCCCATCGTCAAAGCAGACTCTCCGGCAATTCGGGTCTGGCACCGTCGGTCGTTGATGCGGTGATGGCCGAATCCGACGCCGTTTCTCCAGCGATTGCGGAGTCGTCCGAACCGCACGACCACACGCACGATTCGCTGGACGCCGATGCCGGCCACCTGGCGCTCGAGCAGTTCTTCGCATCGTGGTACGGAAACGGTTAGACTAAGTGGCCCCGTTCCTACCCTGGGTTCTACCAGCACCCATCCGAGTTCTCGGTCGAGCGCCACGGCCACCGGCACCAACCGACGTCGCGCTTTGAGACGACGTCCGTTCGCAGTTCGGGAGACCTTCGGTCGGCGGGCTGTGCGGGGTCAGAGACCCGCGCACAGCGAGACAGGATGTCGTCACCACTGTCGCTAACTCGGCCCGCACGAGTCGCACGATTCGCGATTCAACGTAAAGGGGGACGGGAGTCTTTGGCGGCGGCGTCTTCTCGCATGGTGTGTTGATTGGCGCCAAAGACTCCCGACCCCGACCCCGTCCATCGTCGAAAACGCGCGCTTCGACGCGATGATTGAACGATGAAGTGAAACCGCGAGCGTCTCCATGAGGTCGGTCGTCATTAGCGAACTGTTGCCCGCCTTGAACAGTAACTCGAGCTCGTCACGGATACCGATTCTCGGACGGGCCACTACCTTGTAAGTTGCGTGAACTCGAAGAGTTCCGCCTGCGGGACCGTGGCTGACTTCCGGCGTTGTTCGGCAAACTGGAAGAAGCGAACCGAATCGCAGTTCAATACGGGATCGTCGCCATCCGGGAGTCCCGATTCGACAATCACGTCGCCCGACTTATCCCGGGTAAACGTCCATTGGCCGCCGCCAGGGCCGGTCAGATTGAAGCCTAACGACAGGATTTGCCGGCGCGGTTCGCCGTGCGTTGCCAGGAACGAGCCGACGATTTCGCGTGCGAGCGACGTAATCTCCGCGTCGCCCCATCCTGGGATCGACGGTTCCGCCGGCTTCCGACGCCCCCAGCGATCCTCTTCCCCGAACTTCAGGAACCGATGCAACATTGCTTCGTCAATGCGCGGACAGGGCAAGTCGGGCGCCATCCGCTGCAGGTTGGTCGTATCGAATTCGGGATCGGAATGCTCGTACGCTTCGTACATCGTTTTGTTGTCGTAGGTTGCCCGTTCGGCTCGCGAGATGGCGTCATCCGCGTCGTGCTCGGGTCCGCAGAATTCCACGCCACAGGAATTGAAGAACCTGTAACCGGCTTCGATGATCTGCCGTGGAGTGATGGGATCAATGGGACTCAAATGATAGGTCAGACCGTGGGATTCCTCACGGGCCAGCAAATGGGCGATCACCGATGCGACCCAATCGACGGGCACGATATTGCGCGGTTCATCCCCCGACATATTCAAGCGAATATTGGTGTGCCGCACGCCATGCTCATCCGGTTCCGTGTTGCGATTCAGAACCGCCATTAACTGCAGATACATGTACAGGCCATGGTAGGTGCTGGTGTAGCCGGTACGCGAATCTCCAGCGATGACCGCCGGTCGATAAACGGTCAGGCTGTCGAAGATTCTGGTTTCCCGCATCGCGATTTCCGCCAGCATCTTGCTCTGTTCGTACTCGTTGCGGAATTCCTGCCCGCAGTCGAGCTCGCTCTCCATGATTCGACCGTCGCGGGATCCGCAGACGTAGGCGGTTGAAACGTAGTGCGCCTTGCGAATTCCGATTTGTTCGCAGAAATTTTTCAGGTTCAGCGTTCCCGTCAGATTGGTACGCCACGGATCGGCCGACCGATCCGCGCCGTGAAATGTCAGGGATGCGGCATTATGCAGAACGGTATCACAATGGCTTTCCACCCATTGCCGCTCGGTGCGGTTCAGGCCCAGCCCGTCCTCGCAAACATCTCCGCCCAGCACCACCGGCCGTGGCAAGGAATTGCCTAATTCGTTTTCCCAGGTTTGCAGAATTTGCTCGACCCGCTCGCGGACCGTCTGCTTTCCCGACTGCCGAATTACCAGTGCCAGCCGATGGCCATCCAGAAGCAGATCGCGAACGAGATAGCGCCCGACAAGGCCCGTGGCGCCGGTCATCAGGACGTATTTTGTCACGCAGGCGGCTCCCCTTGATCGTCTGAACGGGGCCGGTCCGGCGGATGGCAACTTGACGAAGCATCCCCGCAACCGACTTAAACCCGGTGATTTTAGTATCCTCGGGGGGCCGCCGCAATGGGCGCGATCTTCGTTGAGGCAGTCGAGACGAAGAGAACAGGTAACGATTTTTTCGTGGAGAGCTTAGGAAAGCTGTGCGGGCGCGGCGGCGGCGTGATCCGAGGTGATCAATAGCGCCAGACAACACCCAGGTTGAGTCCATGCACCCAGTAGCCGCCGTCTTCGAGCACGCGGGCGGGACGTTGAACGATCGGCGGCACCGCCAGATTCACCGCCAGGCTGGGATCGATCGTGTTGCCAGGTTGCAGAACCTGATTCCAATAAATGTACGTGTAGCCCAGTGACAGGTCGATCGAAGGAGTCAGGTGAAAAACTCCCGTGAGATTTAACTCGGGCACCGCGGCGAACGTGTTGCGGCTGAACAGCCCGCGATTCGTCGACTGAACGAGCAATCCCGTGTCGGAGACGACCGGTGCATTCACGCCATCGTCGATAATCTGTTCGCCGCTCAAACGGGCTGACTGGTGCATGTTGCCCAAACCGACCTTAACGAGCGCGCGACACGACCACCAGGCATCGTCCACGGTATACGCCAGGCCCAATGTTGCACCGTGAAATTCGTTGCGTGTTTGAAACTGATCGAACACCCGCAGCTCCGCCGCCAGGTCCAGCGCGTTGGTCTCGCTGCGAACCGTCAGGCTTTCCGCGATCCGGGAGAACTGATAACCGTATTGCAGTTCCACGCGCAATCGTCCATTGTCGGAGATCAATCGCCGCAGATAGGCGTCGCCGGCGATCACTTCCGAGGTTGTGTCCACAATCACCGTTCCTGTGCGAACGCCAGGAAACGCGACGACCAGCGCGTCTTGCTGAATCACCTGATTGTCGGTCACATTGAGAAACGGCCGGCCAAGGGTGGTGGTGTCCGCACTGGAAAGTTGAAAGTGGGAATCGCTCGACCCGAGAAAAGCGAATCGCCCCCCGACGCTCCAGATGCGACAGGGATCGCACCAGGCCCCCATGGAAAACCGGCCCCCAGGTCGGCTCGTATCACCAACATCGGAATTCCCATAAAGCAACGTCGTCGGCGGCAGGCCCAGGACTCCCGCGTCGGTAAATGCCGTTCCCTGTGAACTGGTGGTCACCATAGGGGGCAGACCGATCCCCTTCCGCCACCAGAGCAGGTAATCGAGTTCCATCCAGTAGTCCCGTTCGTAGGGATCAAAACAGCCGGCGTCGCTCCAGCATGGGTCGTCACCGAATTCGCCGAACTGCAACTCGGTTGGTTCCGCAAGCGGATGGACGCTCGGGTCCTCGACCGGTTCCTCCGCGGAGGCACGGGCAATCGTTCGGGAACCGGCATGAAATCGATACTCGCCGCCCAACGCCAGGTTGGTCGTCGCCAGCAGCATGCCGATCCAGCCGGCGGCGATCGTTGCGGTCAGCCGTCTTGCCAGCCGCATCGCCAGAATCAGGCTTCGCTCCCGGCCCGTTGTTCCGTCGCCACGCTTCACCATTGCCGTACTCCGCCTTCGCGCCCGAATCGAACCGACCGGAGACTGGTTCGGCGGACCGGATCGCGATCCGCACCATGTTTGTCGGTTACAAGGGCTTTGACGGTTGAGAAAACCTGGCGATTTAGGCTGACTTTTCCAGCGAGGCTTGGCGTGAATTCTATAAAGGTCAGAAAGATCACGAGATTTGTTGATAATCCGATTTTGCCGTGTTAGTATGATTTTCCGGTTGTAACCTCAGTAAGACCCGTTCCTTACGATCGCTGCAGAGGGGCCGTTGTGTTTGGAAAACTCCCCCATGCTCGCCGTGTCGAATCACGGCGGGATCACCGTATCCGTTCGTCCCGCCGGCTGTTTCTCGAATCATTGGAAAACCGCCAGCTTCTGGCCGCTTTCACCCCTGGGAACATCCTGGTAAGCAGCGCCCCGTTTGACCAGCCGGCAATGCTCTTGGAGTACACGCCAACGGGAGAGCTGGTGCAGTCGGTCGTGGTGCCGCATCCGACCAATTCCAGCATCGACAAGGCGCGCGATATCGTCGTGGATCGTTCGGGCAAGGTGGAGATTTACAACGGTTCGTACAATCCGCGTCTGACCACCTTCGACCCGGTTTCCGGCAGTTTTTCCCACACCAACTTCCCGACGTGGGATACCAGCAGTCACGTGACCTATGGCGGGATTGCGGCTTTGAATGAATTTGTGTTCACCACGGACCAGCAGGTGCGGGGCGAGCCGGACAGTTCGCGCGGGTTGGTGCGATTCAACGTCGAGAATCTCAATTCGGGGTGGACGCTGAACCCGGCGCCGGACATTGGCGACAGCATCGTCAATACGTCGACGTTCATTCCCCATTTGACGGTGCATGGGACGGGGAACGGCAGCGTGGACTATTATTCGTTCACGGTTTCACAAGTTCCCGCGCGTGGGATATTCGACATCGATCGGGGCGATACCGGGACAACGGACGGATTTCGTTCCGGGCTGCGATTGTTCAACAGTGAGGGGGTGTTGCTGGCGCAAAACAACGGGGATGTGCCGATCAATGTTGGCGGACTCGGCAGCACCGGCACCGGAGATGCTTACCTGGAATACGAGTTCAGTAAGCTTGGTGATTATCGAATCCAGGTCGGCAGTTGCTGCCCGTTCGCGGGCGTACCGGTCGGAAGCAGCTACGATCTGCAGTTGTCGCTCGAGCATCATTCGCTGTTCATACCGGCGGGCAATGGCGAGTTGAACGAGGTCGAACCGAACGATACGTTCTTCACGCCGCAGAACACGGACTCCGCGGAACGGTTTGCGTCGGCGGACGGGAGCGTGCTGGACGTTGCGGTCGGTCTGGACGGGCTTGTCTACACGTTGATTTACTCCAATTCGCCGACCAGCGGCGGGAACGTCGTCAACGTTTACGATCCGGGAACACTGCAGCGGCTTCGTACGATGACATTGGTGGGCGAACACCGAGCGATTGCCGTCGACGCCAGCGGTCTGCTGTATGCGGCCAACCCGGGCCTTGCGCGTTACGACGCCTCCGGGAACCTGCTTTACCAGATTTCCAGTCCGATCACCGGAATCCTGGCGGATCTCGACATTCGATCCGATGGCACCTTGCTCGTGGCTTCCAATACCGGGAATATTGCCCTGACGAATACTCGACTGGATGGCGTCGATTTCTTTTCGGCGCGCCCGTCGAATGGCACGACGTTCGCCGCGTTTGTGCAGGATCCAACGCGTGTACCGCGTGCCACGGATGACATCTTTCGCGTTGCTGAGGATACCAACAATTCGATCCTCAGTGTTCTGATCAACGATCTGGTCGACTCGCGCGGTCTGTTGGTGATCGAATCCCTGTCAACGCCCGACCATGGCGGATCGGTGTCCATTGTGGGAGGACGCAGCGTCCGCTATACACCGGCCGCCGATTTCGTGGGCACGGAGTCATTCCACTATACGGTGCGCGATGGTCTGGGCAGTTTTGCGACCGGGCGTGTGCAGGTTCTGGTTTCGAACGTGAACGAACCGCCGGTCGCCAACGGCGATTCGTTTTCCGTGCTGGAAGATTCCGCCGCCATGACTTTCAGCGTTCTGGAGAACGACTCGTTCGCTCCCGATATCGACGAGGTTTTGACGATCACCGAGGTGAGTGCGGGTTCGAACGGCGCCGAGCTGAAGATTGTCGACGACGGGACGCGGGTCTCGTATCGACCTCGTGCCAACTTTGCCGGTCTGGATAAGTTCACGTACACCATCAGCGATGGCAATGGCGGCAGGGCCGAGGGAACGGTCACCGTATCGGTCGTGAATACGAACGATAATCCAACGGCGGTCGCCGATAACTTGAATGTGCTGCCCGGCAGCGTCAACAACGGGCTGAACGTTCTTGCCAACGACTCCGCGGCGCCGGATTCCGGCGAGACCTTGACCATCATCCAGGTCACAACGCCTTTGCACGGTACCGCCAAAATTGACAAGAATCGCATTGCCTATACGCCGACGGCGGGCTACATCGGGACCGATTCATTCACCTATCGCATCAGCGACGGCAACGGTGGTTTCGCCGAAGCCAGGGCCAATCTCACCGTCGACCTGATCAACAATCCCCCGGTGGCCGACGATGACGTCTTTAATGTGCGGATCAACAGCAGCGGCCACAATTTCGCCGTTCTCAAGAATGACTCGACCGAACCCGACGCCAACGAAACTCTGACGATCACCGATGTCACTGTTCCGTCCGCGAACGGCGTTGTCGAGATCGTCAATAATTCGGTCTTGCGTTATTCGCCGGCGATTGCCTTTGCCGGCCTGGAGACGTTCCAATACACGGTTACCGACGGACGTGGCGGGGCCTCGTCGGCCACCGTGTTCGTCAATGTCGGCGACTTCAACAGCGATCCCGCCGCCAATGACGATAATATCGTCGTGCGGCAAAACGTCGTGCAACTTCAACTCGACGTGCTCGCCAATGACCGCGACCCGGACGGCGACACCATTCGAATCAGTGAGGCGCCGGGGACGTCGCTGCGCGGAGGCAGTGTGGCGATTACCGAGGATGGCGGCGCCCTGCTGTATACCGCCCCCAGCCCGTTCCTCGGCTCCGACGTTGTCACCTATACCATCTCTGACGGGCTTGGCGGAAAGGGCTCCGCAACCGTGGCAATTCGAGTCATCGGCTGGCAGAACCCCATCAATCCCCTGGATGTCAACGGCGATACCTGCGTCAGCGCCATCGATGTCTCGATCCTGATCAACGAACTGAACCGCCCCTTCATCACCGACGGTCGAGGCAACCTCCCGACACCTCCCCCGGTAGTGACAACGTTCTACGATGTGAGTGGCGAGGGCTTTCTTACGGCACTCGACCCACTCAAGATCATCAACGAGCTGAATCGTAATCGATCAACATGTGGCCCGAACCTCGGTTCGGGCGGGGAGGGGGAGTCGTTCGTAGCCCCGGTCGCAACTCCCTCGGTTTCATCCCGTTCACCCTCCGTTCCCGACATCGGCGTGGCAAAGTCGTGGAATCCACAGCGTAAAACCGGGCCGCTCGCCGACTACGTATTGCCGCAGCTGTCGAACCCCACAACACGTTCGATCGCAGTTCCCGCCGTCAATCCGCAGCTCGACGCGGCCCTGAACGACGTCATCGATGCCCTCGCCCGCGATCTGCTGACGCACCGCCGGAAAAACCGGGGGTAGTTGCGTCGGGCTCGACGCCGATCCCGCACTTTTCTGTCGCCCATCGAGAACTGACTCGTTTCTCCGCGCCTTTGCGCCTCCGCGCGAAAACCCATCCTCTCCTCCGTGCGCGAGGATACTCTGCGCAATAGGCCCCCTGCGAGTGCGGTTGGCGGCGGCGAGACTCGTAACACATAATGTACGTCGCCCGACCCAAAGAAATCGCAACAGGAGCTGTTCCAGGATGGATGTCAGGAATCTGAACACCGTGCCGGCTTTCACCACCAAAGACGGGTCGGAGATTCGCGAGTTATTAGCGCACCGCAATTCGCTGATCCGCCATCAAAGTCTGGCGGAAGCGCGGGTCGAACCGGGCTGTACCACCGTGCTGCACTATCACATTCGCACCGAGGAAATTTATTACCTGCTTGCGGGCACCGGCAAGGTTCGTGTTGGTGAGGAATCGCGTGACGTTGGACCTGGAGACGCGATCGCAATACCGGCCGGACAAATTCACCAGATTACGAATACCGGTGCAAACCCCCTGGTTTTCCTCTGTTGTTGCGTTCCGGCCTACGAGCACGACGATACGGTACTGATAAGCTAGGAAAAGTGCGGTTATCTCGGATTTCCTATTCTATTTCTATGTCCGCAGCCACCGATCATTTCTAGGACGAGCGCGCTTGATGAGGGCGCTTGATTAACGCGGTTCATGAGCGCGCTCGTCGATGCGTCGTGCATGGATTGAGGGTGCCGTCGAGGGAATCACCGAGGGTCGGGATGAGCCATTACTACTTTCGAATTCCCGGTTGGCCTGTGCCAGTGCTGGCAGTCTGCCTGGTCGTGCTTTCGGTCGTGGCTCCTCGCGAGTGGTGGGCGCACTATGCTCTATTGCGTGAGCAGATGGTGGTAGCACTTCCCGTTCCGGAAGCGGTTGCGGAGCAGCCGGATCCGCGCGTCTGGGAGCTGGCGGCGCTCGAATCTCCACCCGAATTCGCCAGGGTCGCGCCGCCGGTTTCGGAACGCATCGTTCTCGACCCGTCGATCCTGGAGACGCCCGCATTACCGACGCACACTCCCCAGCGGCCCGAATTGCCGATTGAGGACGAGATGCCACCGTCGGACGAAGTGATCAAGCCGCAGCGATTGTTGGCTCAGGATTCGGAACCGATCCCGACTTCGCCGGGCTGGCCGCTGCCGATCGCGTTGATCCGGATACTGGAACCGTTAAAAGCCGAACCGGAAACGGAAGCCTGGGCGAATGAGCTTGATGGTTTGTTGGAGCGGATGTCGAAGCTGGAATCGTTGACCGATCCTGAATCGGGGCCGATTCTCGATCACCTGGCGGAGATGACGGTGGGGGCGGAGCAGATGGCAGGTCGCCTGGAGGATCTCCCGCGCTCCCAGTTGTTGCGGGCATCGTATTCCACGACGCGGCGCGTCGCTCTGTGGCGTTCGATTCATCAGCTTGCGGCATTGGAAGGTCCGCCCGCGGAGCCGGCTCTGCGGCCGGAAGCGCTTCGTCGCGCTGTGGCTCGCGTGGATGGACACCTGCGCCAGATCGCGCAGACGAACGTCTGGCGCGAATTTCTGTTGCTGGATCAGGTATCCGCGATCATCAAGGCACCGCAAGTCGACGCGCCGCGATTTCGCGCCCTCGCTCGCCGCATCCTCTCGCGAATGGATGATCCGGGACTGACGACACAGCAGATCGAGTTTCTGCAGGGGGAGCCGTATCGCGGATTCACCATGGAGCTGAAACGCTGGGCGATTGAACCGGTCGATTACCGCAGCATGTTGGTCGACCTGGAACGCTATGAACTCGATTTCAACAGCCGCGATGGCGAACGGGTGGCCCGCAATTATCAGATTCTTCGCTGGTCCAGCGACCCGCATGTCGTGCGTGTCGCCGACCAGTTGAATGCGTTGTACCGCAACGCCAATGTCCGCATCGCCCTGGCCGGTTCGCTGATCAACCGGCTGCTTCCTCCGCCTCAACAGACGAATGAGGAATCGTACGACAATATTCTGGACGCCGACGTCCACAGCTACAGCCAGGCGACGACGAAGTTGCGAGTGACGCTGTTTCCGGACCGGCGGCAATGGCGTTTGAGTCTTGAAGCCAACGGCGAAGTCTACTCCGATAGTGAAAGCCGCAAGGGCGTAGCGGCATTCTTCAATCAGGCATTTGGCCGCTTTCAGGCCCGCAAGACGTTGCTGGTCGATCGCCGCGGTGTACGCGTCAGTGAAGCCGAGGCCGACGCCTCATCGGATTCTTCGCTGCTGGGGTTGGAAACCGATTTTGACGGCGTGCCGTTTCTAAACATGTTGGCACGCTCGATTGCCAAGCAGCAGTACCACGAGCAATCCGGACAGGCTCGACGGGAAGTCGAAAGCCGCATGGCGTCCCGCGCCAGTGAACGGTTTGATCAGGAAGTGCATCAGCGCATCGAAAGGGCGGAGAAGGAGTTCAAGAGCAAGGTTCTCAAGCCCTTGCGGGAACTCGACCTCAAGCCGACGGCCGTCGACATGGAGACGACCGACAAGCGATTGATTGTGCGCGAGCGTCTGGCCGGCGACTTTCAACTCGCCGCCCACACACCGCGTCCGCAAGCCCCCGGTGACAGCCTGCTCAGCATGCAGATCCACGAATCGGCCATGAATAACGCACTCGAACATCTTCATCTCGAGCAGCGGTGCACCGATCTGCGCAGCCTTTATCGCGAACTGGCCGACCGCTTCGAACGCAAGAGCGTCCCGATTCCTGACGACGTGCCCGACGACGTGGTGGTGCAGTTCGCCGACGAAAACGCGGTGCGCGTGCGTTGCACCGACGGCCGGATCACACTCACGATCCAGTTAGCCGAACTGGTCCACGGAAAATCGGAAAAATGGAAGAATTTCGCCGTGCGAGCTCACTATGTCCCGACGGCCAATCAGGTCGAGGCCAATCTGGTACGGGATGGTGTGATCGAACTGGCGGGTGAGCGATTGAGTCTGCGCGATCAGGTTGCCTTGCGTGCGATCTTCTCCCGTATTCTGTCGCGCAATCGAACGGTGAGCGTCGTCAACAAGCGGCTCCAAGAGAATCCCCAACTGGCACACCTGATCGTTGGCCAGTTCATCGTTCAGGACGGCTGGATCGGTGTCGCCATGGTGGGCGATCGGCAGTTCCACGTCGAGGAGCAAACAGCGACGCACGCCAAGCCAAGTCTCTTCCGTAAATAGGCCCCAAAAAAAAACTCCGTCTCGTACCCGTACCCGGACCGAAGGCGGTTTCAATCCAGAGTACGAGTACGATCGGGAGAAAGCACTCCTACTTGCCGTTCGAGAATTCGGGGTAACCCAAGGCACCCATTTCCGGGATATCCAGGCCTTGCAACTCGTCTTCGCGGGAGACGCGAAGCGGCACGATCAGGTTACTGACCTTGAACCAGACGAGCGCCATCAAGCCACCGAAAAGCAGGACGGTCCCGGCACCGGCCAACTGCGCCATGAGCTGCGATGCGTCGCCGTAGAGCAGTCCACGAACACCGTCGGAACCGTACTTTGCGACGTAATCCTCCCGGATGACGCCGTTCCAGCCGGCACCGTATTTTCCATTGGCGAACAAACCGAGCGCGATCACTCCCCAGGTCCCGTTCACGCCATGCACCGAAACCGCGCCCACCGGATCATCGATTCCGACACGATCCCAGAAGAAGACGCTTAAAACCGCCAGGACGCCAGCCACGCCGCCGACGACCAGCGCCGCCCAGCTGTCGATGAAGGCGCAAGGCGCGGTGACGCCAACCAGGCCGGCCAGCATGCCGTTGCAGAGCATCGACGGATCGGGCTTCATTCCTTTGATCATCAATGTCGCCAACGTTGCGATCGCCCCGGCGATCCCAGCCAGCATCGTATTGACAACGACCACACTGATCCGCAGATCGGTGCCGGAGAGGGTCGATCCGGGGTTAAATCCGAACCAGCCAAAGGCCAGGATGAACGTGCCGACCACCACCATCGGCACGTGGTGGCCCGGAATGGCCTGTGGCTTGCCGTTGACATATTTGCCGAGCCGCGGGCCGAGGCACCATGCTCCCACCAGCCCGATGATCCCGCCCATCGCGTGGACCACGCCCGATCCCGCGAAATCGACCATGCCGTGTCCCAGGCTCCAGTTCTTGCCTGCCTGCGCCAACCAGCCGCCGCCCCAGACCCAATTGGCAAACAGACAGTAAGGCAGCGCGATCCAAAGGCTGTAGAGGCAGAAGTTCTTCCAACTCCAGCGCTCGCACATGCTGCCGGTCGGGATGGTCGCGGTGGTATCCATGAAGACCATCATGAAGAAGAACATTGCCATCACGCTTACATCGTCCAAGCCGTTCAGAAAGAATCCCTTCGTACCCATCAAGCCGTAGCTGAAAACGCCGGGAGTCGAAGGGTCGCCGCCGATTCCAATTCCCTCATTCAAAAGCGACAGCCCTGGACCCAGCGACGCGTACCAGCCTGGCGCTACCGGACCGTTGAACCAGTTACCCCATCCCAGGGCAAAGCCATAGACATAGAAAGCAATGCAGCCGAGCGGATAGACCATGAAGTTCATCGCCACGGTGTGTGCCGCGTTCTTCGAGCGTACCAGGCCCGTTTCAACCATTGCGAATCCGGCCTGCATGAACATCACCAGAAATCCGGCGATCAACACCCAGACCATATTGATCGAGAAAAGGTTGTGCGCGACCCGATCGTAGACATCCGAAAGCGACATCGATTGCGGCAGGTCACCTTTGCCATCTCCGGCGGGCGTGGCCCAGGCACCGGCGGCCGCGCCGGTCGCATCGGGCCAGACAGGTTTCGTTGGATCAGGATTGGTCCCCGAGAAGTAGGGAGGCAAAACCGGTGGGGGCACCGCGGTCTCCGCCGCGGCGGCCGATTCGGGCGCCGTCGCCGGTGCATCGGTTGTCGCCGGTGCATCGGTTGTCGCCGCGGGCGCGTTGGATTGCGGCACCGCCGAATCCTGCCCCAACACGAATCCAACCCATCCTAAAAAAAAGAGCCCTAGAAAGATCTGCCGAACGCGCCGCCGCTTGTTGAGATCCAACAACATCGTTAGGTCACCTTATCCTCAGCCAAAAAACGTCGCCCATGGACGAACTCACTCCGCCACGATCGCAAACATACGACCGACCATGAACAACAACACGGTCAGGCTGACAATGCACGGCTCATGCCAACCGCACGGCGCTCCGCGCAGGTTGTCCGTCCAATCCATGCTCCATACATGAGTTAACGCTGCCGCGCGGAAACCGAAAATTCTTCGCCGTTGTAATCGCTTTCGCAGACTGCCTGCCCTCTAAGCAGTCATTGACCGATTCGGCAGCAAACGACGCATGCAGATCGGCGAAGTGCTGGTCCGCTGAATTTTTCCTTCGACGCCAGCGCGAGGGCGCCGACGGCGAAGGGCGAACTTTCGCTGGTACGAATTTGCGGGAAAACCGGCGGAAAACAGCGGAATTCCAGCGGCATCCGCCGCCCGTTGAAGGATTGTCCGTCCTCGGTGCCTCCGCACCATGGTCCGAATTTGCGGCCGGGATCGCGGTCGACGGCACGATTGCTGCATATTAGGCCCCGACTGCATTTTGCTGGCTTGTCGAGCGGCAGAGTGAACTGCCAATAAGCCTCGCACCTTCGAAGCTCGTTGAGGATCAGTTCGATGAAGAAGATTGAAGCGATTATTCGGACCCACAACCTGGATGCCGTAAAAGACGCCCTGGTGCGTGGCGGATTCCATGGCATGACCGTCACCGAAGTCCGCGGTTTTGGTCGACAGAAAGGAAAGACCGAGGTGTTTCGCGGTGCCGAGTATCAGGTCGACTTCATACCCAAGCACAAAGTCGAAGTCGTTGTGGACGATGCCGATTCAAGCAAGGTTGTTGAGATCATCACCGGAGCGGCTCGAAGTGGTCAGATCGGTGACGGCAAGATCTTCATCACCGATCTAGCGGATGCGATTCGCATTCGCACGGGGGAATCTGGCAAGATGGCATTGTGACCTGGGAGAGTCCGACGCATCGCGCGAACCTGATGGCGAGGCACGCAAAGCCTCGACGTGGGTCCCGCTCCGTTTCCCTCAGGCCGTGCTGGTACGCGGCAGACCGTGGGGGCTCGTTTTTTCCTCCGCCACAATTCGTCGTCCGAGTTGCGCGCTGAGTTCGGCAAGTCGTTTCTGAGCGGCGAACCGTTCTTGCTCGATTTGTCGGTGGAGGTCAGCGACGATCTGGTCGGCGCGTCCCAGCCGTTCTTCACGGACGGCGATGCGTGTTTCCCGTTCGTGCAGGTCTTGATTGCGGCGTGCCAGCCATTCCTGAATCTCCGTGCGCTGCCGACGCAACCGCGATTGCTGTTCGGTCAACCGTCGCGCGACTTCGTCGACTTCCTTGCGTTGCTCAGCCAGAGTTTGTCCCGCCAGGCGATATTCATCCGCCAGTCGGGCTCGTCCAGCGGCAACGGCGCGGCTCAATTCCGCGGCTCCGAGGCGATCGCAGAGTTGTCCCCAGAGCTGTTCGAGCACCAGCCGTATATCCAGCGTTCCCTGGTGGACGCGCATCAGATCGGCTCGAATCTGTTCCACGGCGGCCGCGCGTTTGGCGAGCGACTCCTCCTGGGTCCGCGCACGAAGATCTGCTTGCTGCTGGGCGTCTTCGAGCTGGCGTCGTTCCAGGTTCAGCAGCCTCCTGAGTTCCTGGAACTCCTCCTCGTTCTTTCTCTGTTTCGCCTCCAGTTCCCGCCGCTGTCGTTCGCACGATTCCCAACTTTCCTTCAGCAGTGCCTCGCAGCCGTCAAAGCGTTCGACCCGGGTGCGGAACTCGTCCTGTTCGGCGCGCAGCGTTTCCCACCCCGCGGCCAACTCGGCATGAATGCGCGCTGTGGCGGATTCGGACTCTTCCCGGCAGCGCGCATCAAACTGTCGGCGGTCGTTTTCCAGATTCGTCACCAGTTCGGCAAACTCACGGTCCTGGCTCTGTCGAGTTGCCTCCAATTCCCGCTGCTGCTCGTCCCAATACGCTTTGGTTCCGTCGACCAGTTGCGCGAACGATTGTCGCTCGGCGGCGAGTTCCGATTCACGTTGGGTCAGCTCACGCATGCGCTTTTCGATCGCGCGCTGTTGTTCGGCCAACTCGTTCCGCCACGACAGCATGTTCGACTCGACCGCCGCCTGATCATGGGAAACAGACATTTCGGCGGCGTTCAGGTCGGCGATGCGGGTGTCGAGTTCCTTGCCGCGCGCGTCGAGTGCGGCGGCGCGCTGGCGGAGTTCCTCTTCGCGTTCGCGCAGTTGCAGTCGCTGCGCACGGCGTTGTTTGTCCAGTTGGGAAAGGGCGGCGTTCAGCGCCGCTTCCCGCTGGTCGAGATCGCGCTGCTTCGTCTGCAGGATCTCGGCGAGTTGACTGGCCTGCAGCCGAACCTGAGGATCGACGGCGGTACCGCCGTCGGAAAACCGGGCTGCCCAGTCGTCCAGGCTTGTCCCCAGGTCGTCGTCGGAGTCGTCCCGAATCGAAGCGTTTTCTGGCGCGGCGGAAGCGGGGACCGAAGGCGAAACGAACGATTCTGCGACAAACTCCGGCTGCGTCCCGGGTAAGACGTGGGGTGCGTCGAATCGCGTCGAGACGAACGGGCCGGGTTCTCCAGCCGGCTTGGCGTCGATCGCATCCTGTTTTGTGATACTGGCCATGGCCGTTATTAATGCCGGTCTGCCGGGTTCGCAGTGCCTGCTGCTTCCGTGGACGATCCGCGGACCAGCCCTTTTATCGGCAAACTCCGCCCAGAGGTTAGAGTTTTCCCCACCTGTTTTGTCGAACTTGCCGGATTCGTCGAAACGACCGTGCCTTCCACCCAGGCTATGGACCAGGTCGCTCGGGAGCCGTCCCTTGTAGTCCGCAACCGGCCGTGCGACAATCGAGGCGATTCCGCCGCGAGCGGATATGTTTAATTCGCTCTGGATCCAGCCTCTTTTCCGAGTTCAGTGACCCATGAAAGTTGAACCGATCGGTGACAAAATCGTCGTCAAGCGATTGGAGGCAGAGGAGCGAACGGCGGGCGGACTCCTGCTGCCCGACTCCGCGCGCGAAAAACCCCAGCAAGGCCGCGTACTCTCCATCGGCGATGGACGCCTTTTGAAGAACGGGACCCGGGTAAGACCTCTGGTCCAGGAGGGGGACCGCGTGGTGTTTTCCAGCTGGTCAGGCGCGGAAGTTGTCGTCGATGATCAGCCGCTGCTGATCATGAACGAAGAGGACATTTTGGCGATCCTTGAGTAGAATGTTCCGACGCACTGAAACGGCGCGCGTCGCGTCCAGGTCTGGCTGCCTGCGCAGGGCATGCCTGAGGATTGGTGGAGAGGGCGCTGCCGGATTCGAAACCGGCGTTACAATGCGTTTCACGACCTTGTTCGTGACCGATTTCTAATGCGTAAGAGGGGGAGTATGTTCACAAGGTGTGGAGTTGCCCTGGGTTGCCTGCTCGTCCTGACGGTGGCCGTCGGGTCGGTTTGCGGTCAGGATATCGAAGAGGTACGCGTCTACGAAAAGGCCGTTGCGCGGGCGATCGACTATTTACGACAAAAAGGCCAGAGTCCGGACGGTTCGTACAGCCCGCAGGCCAGTCCGGCAATTACCGCCCTGGTCACGACCGCCGTCTTGCAACATGGTCGCCGCCCTGAGGATCCCCTGGTAGCCAAGAGCTTGAAATACCTGGAACAGTTTGTTCGCGACGACGGGGGGATCTATAAAGGCGAATCGCTGCACCCCAACTACGAAACGGCGGTGGCTGTGCTCTGTCTTACCGAAGCAAACAAGGATGGCCGGTACACCACAGCCCTGAAGAAGGCCGATGCGTTCCTGAAGAACTTGCAGTGGGATGAAAGCGAAGACAAGGACCGATCCGACTTCGCTTACGGAGGCGCGGGTTACGGAAACAGCAAACGTCCCGACCTTTCGAATACCTCGTTCTTGATCGACGCTCTCAAGGCCACCGGCAACGACGCCAACAGCGAGGCAATCCAGAAGGCATTGTTTTTTGTCTCGCGATGTCAGAACCTGGAATCCAAGCACAATACGACGCCGTTCTCGGCGAAGAACCCGGACGGCGGTTTCTACTACACCCCCGCCGGCGGCGGTAACAGCCAGGCGGGAAATACCGACGAGGGCGGTCTGCGAAGCTACGCATCGATGACCTATGCCGGCCTGAAGTCGATGATCTTTGCCGGCGTGTCCGCCGACGACCCGCGCGTCAAAGCGGCCATGAAATGGCTGCAATCGCATTACGATCTCAAAGAAAATCCAGGGATGGGCGACAGCGGTCTCTTTTACTATTACCACACCTTCGCCAAGGCGCTGGACGCCAGCAAGCTCGAGGAATTTGTCGACGACAAGGGTGTGGCGCATCGCTGGCGCAGTGAGTTACTTCAAGAACTGGTCGCTCGACAAAACCCGGATGGTTCCTGGGTCAACCCCAACAAGCGTTGGCTGGAAGGGGACGCCAACCTAGTCACCGGGTACGCACTGCTCGCGATCAAGTACTGCAAACCGAAATCAAAATGATCGGGGCGTCATCGATTTGATGACGCAGCAGCGACATTCTTTTTGGGGTTCCACCGTGGCGCGGCCCCGCCGAATTGGCGTGGGACAAGCGTTTTTCTCGATCCTGCGCTGGGCTCCTATTCAGCCCATTTCCACGGGCATTCCCGTTGTGGCATTCCAGTTGCAATGGAATGGCCCGGAGTCGGCAGGTTGTTCAAAGACTGAAGCAACGGGGGGGACGAACATGAGACTTATGGCATTGATCCTGGCGGCAGGATTGGGATTCGGAATTTCGGCGCAGGCAGCGCGGGCCGACCATTTTCGAGAGGCGAACCGGATCCTCGATCGGCTGGAACGTCTCTCCGATGACCTGGTGGACGATATCCGCGGCCATTTTCGCGGCGTGCCGCATTTTGTACGATTACTTACGGAGGCGAGCCGGCTGCACCAGCGCGTCTGCGGCCTGCGCCATCAACTGTTTCGTGGGCCGGGATGGTCGGTAGAGCGGGAATTATCGCAACTTGACCGCTCGCTCCATTCTCTGGAAGATCTGCTGGAGGACGTCGACGATTGGCAGGCCCGGAATCGAAACCGCTCCTGTCCACGCGTCAATGTGCGTCCCGCGGCGCGTCTCTTGGTGCAACTCCATGATCAGATTGAGGACTTGCAGGACGAGCTTCGCGAGAACTGCCGTTTTGATCGGCGGTAATCAACGCCGATCGTTGTTTATCTCGCAGAGGCGCAAAGGAATCCTCTTGCGAAAAGGCGGCAGGAAGCTTCAGGGGGTCGGGAGTCTTTGGCGCGTATCCGCAGACCATTTGAATAAGCGTTACCGCCAAAGACTCCCGACCACGGAACTGCTAGACTGTGCGGATCGTGATGGCGGTCAAAGGCGTGACCTGACCGTTGGCTCGCAGTCTTCCCTTCCGTGAACCGGCATATCGATGCGATTCCCAAAACGCATTATTTGTTTGTCGGCCGAGTCCGCGGATTGGCTGGCCCGACTCGGCGCCTGGGAACGGGTCGTGGGCGTGACCTCTTTTTACGAGCCGCCCCGCGAGTTGGCACCTCGTCCACGAATCGCGGGTTTTTCCACGGCGCAACTCGATGCGATCGTGGCGCTGCATCCCGATCTGGTTCTGGGGTTTTCGGACGTGCAAGCCGCCGTCGCGGCGGAATTGGTGCGCCGGGGCCTGACGGTCGTCGTCACCAACCAGCGCACGATCGATGAACTGTTCGACGCGCTGGAATTGATCGCTCGTGCTGTCGACCGGGCGGCCGCGGCCGAGCCGTTGCTGGTACAGCTTCGGGCCGATTTGGCCGCCGTTGAACCGCCGCCGCGACGGCCGCGTGTCTACTTCGAGGAATGGCACGATCCGCCAGTGAGTGGCATCTGCTGGGTAAGCGAATTGATCGAGCGAGCGGGCGGCGAAGATGTATTCGCCGAGTTTCGAAATCGCGCAGCGGCCGCCGATCGGGCTGTCACGACATCCGCGATCGTCGCCGCCGCGCCTGAAATCATGATCGCCTCGTGGTGCGGCAAACCGGTCGATTGGCAGCGCGTTCGCAAACGGCCTGGCTGGAACAGCCTGTCCTGCGTCCAGGCTGGCCAGCTGTACGAAATCCCCAGTAATCAGATTCTGCAACCCGGTTTTGGCTTGGCGGCGGGCTACGCCCAGATCCGATCGATCGTGGGCGGGGGCGCCACCGCCATCGCAACAGCTACAGTGCGGCAACTTTCGTTATCGTAATCAACAGTGCCACGGTGGATTTGCCTTTTGCACCTTCCGGATCCAAGCAATAGACCAGGTGGGATTCTCCGGATCTTGAATTCAAAGCGAGTCGGATTCGGATGGCGACAATTTCTGGGATCTGTACCTCTTGGTGTTGTCCGTTGACTTTGATCGGTAATTTCACATTGTTGATCGACTTGATCTGTTCGAGATCGACCTACAAGTCCACGCGAACCTGATCCTCGCCTGTTTGCGTTGGGCGCAGCTGAATCGTGGTTCCTTCTCGCACGACCCTTACCTGAGGTTCATAAGTGGGAACTTGTTCGCCGCCGCGCCGACAACCTACAACCAATGCGCGCTCCGCCGCATCCTGGATCGTTGCGGATTGAGAGTCCAACATTGTCACTTTGGGCGCCAAGATCATGTTGACAGTTCGCTGTGCCTGTAATTCAGAGCAAAACCGCTGGGTGGCATCATTATCTAATACGGCGCAACAAATCGGCAGCCGCTTCTCCACGTTGGATGTCGCCGCCAGCGGCGCGACACGCGGCGATTCATGGTCCCAAGGCAGCAGCGTGGGCTGAATC
Source organism: Planctomycetota bacterium (assembly GCA_016872775.1). Taxonomy (GTDB): domain Bacteria; phylum Planctomycetota; class Planctomycetia; order Pirellulales; family Pirellulaceae; genus VGZA01. Next base: position 51,836 of record VGZA01000006.1, read on the forward strand.
ACACTGGAACCCGGAGTTTGATCGTGATCCACAGTGACAGAGTCGGCATTCCAGTTCTTTGACGCGTTCATGTACCGCCGCAGTCGCAACCACGACCATATTGTCGCCCTGGCAGAAGGTGGTTGAGGGCGGATCCACCGCGTCGCGTCGCGACGGGTTGAATTGAATTTCGCTGGAAACGAATCTCGCAAAATCGCGTCGTGCCACGCTCTCATCTTCGATGCCAAGAGCGTCGGCAAACCGCTTGATGACTTCGGCTGCTTCGTAAATGCGCGTCGTCGTCGCCTCGTTCGCCTCCGCTGACGCCGGCACGACGTACGAGCCGAGTCGTTGGGGCGTGACGATATTCGCAAGCACCTCCGCGGATTGGGAGGCGCGAGCGGAATGACGATCGTCGGACGAGTCAACCCGTATACAGCCGGGCCTACCGGTCGGTCGGTGACTCATACGTCGACGCGTTGGCGCACAGTCGTCGCGCCAGATTCGCAGCCAGCTCTCGGAGCCGATGCGATGGCAGTGTATCTGCTGCGTCCATCGATCGAAGAAAATGCCGCTGGGACTGGTCCAAATGGGAGGTGTTACCGACTTCAGCAGCACGACGATCCAGAGCGCGTAGGCCAGGTGCGGATGACGTCGCGACAGGAGTCGCCCGGCGATCGCAACCGCCACGATGAGCAGCGACAGTTGCCAGACCTGCGTGACGATGGCCAGACAGGTAGCACTTTAGACGTACAGTTGTCCTTGATTCAATGCCAATTTTCAAAGGTCGGAATTCATTTCGAGCCTGGTTGCCACTTCCTCTCTGACGGTCGTCTGCCAAGCAGGGTGGTCGCCTGCTCTTCGTTATCTTGCAACCCGCCTTGCAACCGGGAACAATGTTGCGTCTATAGTCTTTTTTGACCCCTGTCCCCCATCCCCCGTCCCCCTTGGGAATGAACTTAAGAAAGGAACCAAGTTATGCGTCGATCGCTGCCAGTGATGATCGGGTCCTTGTTGGTGGTGTTTGTCTGGAGTTTCGCGAGTTTGGCGCGCGCCGCCGACGAATACACCTACGATGCCGTGCACTCTTCCGTGAGCTTCAAGGCGCGGCATCTTGACATCAGCTGGATTCACGGCCGATTCAATGAGGTCAGCGGAAAATTCTCGCTGGACCGTACCGATCCCACCAAGTCGAGCTTTCAATTGTCGATCAAGGCCGACAGTGTCGACACGAACAACAAGGCCCGTGACGAACACCTGAGACAGCCCGATTACTTTGATACCAAGCAATTCCCGACAATCGATTTCAAGAGCACGAACGTCAAGGTGGTCGAGGGCGGTTTCGAGGTGACGGGCGATTTCACGATGCACGGCAAGACCAAGTCGATCACTTTCGTGCTGCACGGCGGCAAGGAGATCACATTCCGCGACTCGAAAATTGTTGCCTTCTCCACCGAGTTGTCATTGAAACGGAGCGATTTCGGTTTTGACAAGAATGCGATCGGCTTGATCGGCGATGAAGCCCGGATCCTCATCGACTGCGAAGGCGTGCGCAAATAGCCGATGCCTGACTGGGGAATGTACATGCAGGCGTCGATCGGCAGTCTGATCGTCAGCGCCTGCGTTGCGCTCGGCGGCGGCTGGCTGGGTCGGCCGGCCGCCTCCTGGCGGGTCGTCGCCAGCGGCATCGGCGCCGTCGGCGCGGGACTGGCGAGCGGCTATCTGTTATTGGGCTTCGGCTGGGTGTGGCCGCCGGCCAAAGCGCTCGATCGACTGCTCGAACTCATTTTGCCGGCTGCCCTGGTGATCGAATTCGCGGCGGGAATGCCGAGAATTTCTCCGCAGTTGGCCTGGGGTTTGCGCATCGGTCTCGCCGCCGCAACCAGTCCCGTCTTGTTGTATGGCTCCGTCTATTTGCGCCAGGAACTGCCGGAATGGAATACGCTCGCCACGCCGACCACCCTGCTGGCCTGCGGCGTGTTGCTGGCGCTCTACTGGCTGCTGCTGGTTTGGCTCGCGCAGCGACGCTCTGGAGTTTCGATCGCCATCGCCATCAGCATGGCGACGCAATGCGCGGGAGCGACGATCATGCTGGCCGGCTACATCAAAGGCGGCATGGCCGCCGGGCCGCTCGCAGTCACGATTGCCACCACGGCGATCGTGGCGAACCTGACAAGAAACCGCGCGGCAACGCAGAGCATCCTTGGCGTCGGCATCCTCGGACTGTTCGGCCTGTTGTTCATCGGACGGTTCTACGGAGGATTGCGGACCCCCGCTGCTCTGCTGACATTCCTTACTCCCCTGCTCTGCTGGGTGACCGAAATACGAGCGGTACGCGACTGGAAAGATTGGCAATTGTCCGCGTTGCGACTCACCCTGATCACGCTCGCGCTGGCCCTGCTCCTGGCCCTCGCCAAGCGAGATTTTGATCGCGACTTCGCACCCTTGCTAAGATAAGGTGACGTTCCCCGTTCCCCGTTCCCCGTTCCCCGTTCCCCGTTCCCCGTTCCCCGTAACCCCCTCCTCACCATGTCCCTTACTCGGCGAGATTTTCTTCAATCGATCGGCGGCGGCTTCGGCGCCGTGGCACTTGCGGGATTGCTTGGACAATCGGGTTGGTTGACGCAATTGGACGCGGCCGAAGTTTCTCCGCGCGCTGATACTCTGGCGCCACGACAAGGCCACTTTCCGGCGAAGGCGAAGGCCATTATTCAGCTCTGCCAGAATGGTGGCCCGTCGCAGATGGATTTATTTGATCATAAACCGGAGCTCTCCAAGCGCAACGGGCAGCCGCACCCCGAGCAAGTCGAAACCTTTCAACTGGGCAACAAGAATGTTTTGATGGGGACGCCTTTTCAGTTTTCGAGACATGGACAGAGCGGGATGGAGTTCTCGGAACTGATTCCGCATCTCGGTTCAGTCGCCGACGATTTATGCCTCATCCGCTCGATGTACACGGAGAACAACAACCATCCTTTCGCGTTGAACATGCTGCAGACGGGGAAGACGTTTGCTGGCCGCCCGGCGATGGGTTCATGGATCGGGTACGCGCTGGGAACCGAGAACGGCGATCTTCCCAGCTACATCGTGTTGCGCGATCCGGCTGGCTACAATACGTCGGGCAAGATGGTCTGGTCCAGCGGCTGGCTTCCCGCGGTCTATCAGGGGACGGAGTTCAGTTCCAGCGGGACTCCGGTGCTGCATCTTGATCCCGCCCGACCGGTCTCCAAAGAATCGCGGGCCCGCGCGCGCCGCTTCCTGCAGGAGCTCAACGCGACGCACCTCGACAATCATCCGCGTGAATCGGAACTGGAGGCCCGCATCCAGAATTTTGAACTGGCGGCCCGCATGCAGTTGAGCGCTTCCCAGGTGCTCGACCTGTCCCAGGAGACCGAGGCGACTCGCAAGCTGTACGGTCTCGACAACCCGGCGACCGCGGGGTATGCCACGCGTTGTTTGATGGCGAGGCGGCTGGTCGAATCGGGCGTACGGTTCGTGCAAGTCTTCCCGCCGCTCGATCCTTCCTTCCAGCCTTGGGACAACCACGGGAACTTAAAGAAAGACCTGCGCAAGATCTGCGGATATGTCGACCAGCCGAGCGCCGCGCTGATCACCGATTTGAAGCAGCGCGGGCTGCTCGACGATGTGATCGTAATGTGGACCGGTGAATTTGGACGGTTACCGATCACGGAAGGGACCGACGGACGCGATCACAATCGGCATGCCTTCAGCACCTTGATGGCCGGTGGTGGATTCAAGGCGGGACACATTCACGGAGCGACCGACGAATTCGGCTACAAGTCCGAGGAGCAACGGGTCAGTGTTCCCGACCTGCACGCGACGATTCTGAACCAGTTGGGTATCGACCATCGCCGGCTCACTTATCATCATAATGGAAGGCCGGAACGTCTGACCGACCCCGATGTGACTGGGGCCAGGGTGGTTGAGGAACTTTTGGCATGACGGAATCCGAACGGAATTCGATCGTTCAACTGCCATTCGACCAGGGAACCTTTGGAATCCCCGGGTACGCTCAGCTTCGCGGTCGCATTCCACTCGTTTTTCTGTTGACGGCATTGATGGTGACCGCGGGTTTCGCGCGCGCGGAGGAGCAGGCGGAGTTTTTTCATGGCAAGGTCGAGCCGATTCTCCGGCGACACTGCTATGAATGCCACTCGCATGCGGCGAACCATATGGAGAATGGTCTTGCCCTCGACTGGAAGAGCGGCTGGGTCGCCGGCGGTGACCGCGGTCCGGCGATCGTTCCGGGCAAGCCCGAGCAGAGTCTTTTGATTCGCGCGGTGGGACATGGCGATCCCGATCTAAAGATGCCGGAAAAGAAGCTCGATGCCGCGGAGATCGATCTACTCGTCGAATGGGTGCGGCGAGGCGCTTTCGATGACCGTGTCGTCTCGCCCAGGTCCAAAGACGCGGAGATCTGGTGGTCGCTGAAACTTCTTGCCGCTCCTCCGATACCGGCCAGCCAGCCGTCGGCGGCGAATAACGGACCGCATCCGGTCGACGCCTTCGTGCAATCACGGCTTGCCGCGATCGGACTTTCGCCGTCTCCGGCGGCTTCCCCGCGCGATCTGATTCGTCGCATCCACTTCGATCTCGTGGGACTGCCACCGTCGCCCAAGGAGGTCGCGCAATTCGAGGCGGATCCCAGCGAGGTCGCGTATCGGAAGATCGTGGAATCGTTGCTCGCGTCTCCGCGCTACGGCGAGCGATGGGCGCGGCACTGGTTTGACACAATCCACTTCGCGGACTCGCACGGATATGAACACGACGTGGGACGCGATCATGCCTGGCCGTATCGTGATTACGTGATCGACGCGCTGAACTCGGACCGACCCTGGCCGACGTTCATTCGGCAGCAACTGGCGGTCGACCACTTCGAGCCGGAATCGGGCCACTTGATTCCCGCCTTGGGGTTCCTTGGCGCGGGCACTTTCGATTTCAGCACCTATTCGACCGGTCCTGTCACCTTCGACTACCTTGACCGCGATGACATGTTGACCCAGACGATGGCGACGTTCGTCAGCACGACCGCGAATTGTGCCCGTTGTCATGCTCACAAATTCGATCCGATAACTCAGGAGGACTACTACGCGCTTCAAGCGGTCTTCTCGGGCGTACTCAAGGGCGACATCCAATATGACTCGGACGCCCGCACTGCCGCCGAACGTCACCGCCTGAACTTGTTGCTCGACGCATCTAAGCGCAGCGACGCCACCGTTCTGCAATCGGAATTCAGTCAAGGACTTGTCGCGAAATGGCTGAGCCTTCGCGGCGAAGGGGCGGACTGGAAACCGGTCGATATGCGATCGTTCATTTCGACCGAGGGAGCCAAATTGACCCGCGAGGCCGATGACAGCATTCTCGCCAGTGGACCCGCGCCGCAGACGGATACCTATGTGCTGACGCTGACGAGTCCCCTGCCCCGCATCACCGCTCTGCGGCTCGATCTGTTTCCGCACGATTCGTTGCCGATGAAAGGACCGGGCCGCTGCAACAACGGGAATCTGCACCTGTCCGAGGTGGTGTTGACGGCTTTTCCGCCAGGAGAGAAGGCAGGCAATCCTGTTCCGATCTCGCGGGCGTCCGCCGACTTTAACCAGGAAGGGTGGGCAGTCGACCGCGCGCTGGACGGTGACCCCAAAACGGCCTGGGGCATTCACCCCGCCGTCGGGCAGCCGCATCACGCCGTCTTCGAGCTGGCCCAACCGCTTGACATGCCGGCGGGCACCTCGTTGACGGTAACGCTCAAGCAATTGCACGGCGGATCTCACCTGATCGGAGCGTTTCGGCTGTCGGTCACGGATCGCCCCGTGGCGCAGGCAGTCGCACTGCCGCGGGAAGTGGAGGAGGCGCTGAATGTCGCCCTGCCGCAACGGACCGCCACCCAGAGTCAAACCATCGCGGGTTACGTGGTCCGACTGGCCGTCGAGTCCGAGCTGGCTCGACTGCCACAGCCAGCAAGCGTGTACGCGGTGGCGCGTTCGGTGAAGATTCCAACGGGAAACGGTAACTCGCAGCCGGCGAGCATCGCTGCTCCGAAGGTCGTCAACCTGCTGCAGCGCGGCGACATCAGCAAGCCGCGGGCGGAAGTACCTCCGGGCGCGCTCTCCGTGTTGACGCATCGGCCATCGCGATTCACCGACATCGCTCCGCAAAACGAACCCGCCCGGCGGGCAGCACTTGCCGACTGGATTGCGCATCCGGACAACGTACTGACCTGGCGCAGCGTGGTCAATCGCGTCTGGCACTATCATTTCGGTCGCGGGTTGTGCGATACGCCCAGCGACTTTGGCCGGATGGGCGGCGTACCTTCCCATCCCGAATTGATCGACTGGCTCGCCGTCTGGTTTCGCGACGATGCTGGAGGCTCACTAAAAAAACTGCACCATTTGATCGTCACCAGCCATGCCTATCGACAGTCATCCGACACACGCAACGAAGCAGCCGCGATCGATTCCGACAATCGCCTGCTGTGGCGGCAGAACCGTCTGCGGCTCGATGCGGACGCCTACCGCGATTTTGTCTTGGCGGTGTCGGGGCGAATCGACTTCACGATGGCCGGTCCGGCGATCCAGCATTTCCAGCAATCGCCGGGAGCTCAACTGACACCCAAACTTGATTACGCGGTGTACGACTGGGCGTCGCCCGGCTCCAATCGCCGCAGTATTTATCGCTATGTCTGGCGGGGGATTCCCGATCCCTTGATGTCGGCGCTTGACTTTCCCGACCTCGGCCTCCTCGCGCCGACTCGCAGTAACTCCATTTCTCCGCTGCAGGCGCTCGCGCTGTTCAACAACAATTTCGTGTTGTTCCACAGTCAGGCGATGGCGCGGCAGATTGGTGAACAAACGACCGACATCGATCAACAGATCGTCGAGGCCTTGCAGCGTGCTTTCCAACGGATGCCATCGGCGGTGGAGCAGGAGCAGTTTCGGTCCTACGTACGGCAACACGGCCTAGCCGCGCTCTGTCGACTGCTGCCGAATTCAAGCGAGTTTCTGTTTGTCCCCTGATTGTCCTGGAGAATTCGCATGCAGGACTCGATTTCGACGCGACGGCAGCTGCTGTTACAGAGCGGCGGTGGATTCGCACTGCTCGCGCTTAGCCAACTGCTGGAACGCGATTCGACCGTGCGAGGCGCGGAGGGAAGTCAGTACGCAAGGGGCTTTCCTGTCCAGCATCACCCGCCCCGAGTGAAGCGGATCATCCAGCTGTTCATGACAGGCGGCGCTAGTCCGATGGACACCTATGATTATAAACCCGAGCTGGAGCGGCTGCATGGACAAATGCTGGGGCCGAAGGAGAAGCCCGAGGGATTTACATCTCCGGCCGGCGCGATCATGAAGAGTCCGTTTTCGTTTGCGCAGCATGGCCAATCGGGGCGCTGGGTGAGCAGCGTTTTCCCGGAACAGGCGAAGCTCGTCGACGAGATGGCGTTCCTGATGGCGATGACCACCAAGACCAACGTGCACGGCCCCGGCACTTACATGATGAACAGTGGGTTCCTGTTGCCAGGGTTTCCTTGCATGGGCGCTTGGATTTCGTATGCGATGGGGAATCTGACCGACGATCTGCCGACGTTTGTGGTGCTGCCCGATTCGCGTGGCCTTCCCTACAATCAGAAAGGCTGTTTCAGTTCGGGGTTCCTGCCACCCGTGCATGAGGGAATCGTGATCGATGCCACGGCGAAGCCGCCGATCCCCGATCTCTTTCCCTCCGACCGTTTCGCTTTCGCCAGCCGATCCGCCGATCATGACGGACTCGAACTGCTGGCGCGAATCAACCAACAATATGCCGAAGCGCATCGCGGCGATGATCGACTCGATGCACGCATCGCCAGCTACGAACTTGCGGCCAAGATGCAGCTTTCCGCGCCGCCCGCGTTCGACCTGTCGCAGGAATCGGAGCTTACCCATTCCAGCTACGGGCTGGCTCAACCGGAAACGGCTGATTTCGGGCGACGCTGCCTGCTGGCGCGTCGATTAATCGAGCGTGGAGTCCGTTTTGTCCAGGTCTGGAGCGGGCCGCAGGGCGCCGTCAACAACTGGGATAACCATGGCAACATCGAGAAGGAACTGCCGCCGATGGCCGTCAGTGTTGACCGACCGATCGCCGCGCTGCTGCGCGACTTGAAGGCACGGGGACTCGATCAGGACACTTTGGTGATCTGGTCGACGGAGTTTGGCCGCACGCCGTTCGCACAGGGGAGCGTGGGCCGCGATCACAATGGCGGTTCGTTTGTGACTTGGCTTTGGGGCGCGGGGATTAAGCCAGGCGTAGCACACGGCCAGAGCGACGACTGGGGTTATCAGGCGGTCGAAAACAAGACTTGGTGCTACGACTTGCATGCGACCGTGCTGCACCTGCTGGGAATCGATCACACGCAGCTTTCCGTGCGGCAAGATGGAATTGACCGACGCCTCACCGACGTGCACGGGCACGTCGTGAAGGAGATCCTGGCGTGAAAGATAGGCTACCGCAACTGTTGATTCCGCTGGCCCTGCTCGGCGGTTTGTCTTGGCTCTCTTCAGCGATGGTTGAGGCGGATGAGTTTTCCGCCCGGCAATTGGAACAATTTGAAAAGCAGATTCGACCGCTGTTGTTGGAACAATGCGCCAAGTGCCATGGACGCGACAAGCAAGAAGGCGGATTGAGTCTGTCGACGCGCGAGTCGCTGTTGAAGGGAGGCGATTCCGGACCGGCGTTGGTGCCGGGCAAGCCGGCAGAAAGCCTTTTGATCAAGGCGGTTGACTATCTGGACGAACCTAAGATGCCGCCAACCGGCAAACTGCCGCCCGAAAAAATCGCTCTGCTGCGCCAATGGATCGAATCCGGCGCTGCATGGCCGCAAAACTCGTCACTTGGCGGCGGGGAGCAATCGCCGGGAGACTTTCGAGTCACCGAAAAACAGAAACAATGGTGGGCGTTTCAACCGATTCAGGACCCGGCGGTTCCCGCTGTCAGGAACGTCGACTGGCCACGCAATGAGCTCGACCGTTTCATTCTCGGCAAGCTGGAATCGGCGGGACTGTCGCCGGCCCCCGCCGCGGACCGCATCGCCTGGTTGCGGCGGGTGACCTACGACTTGACCGGACTGCCTCCGACTCCGGAAGAAGTTGACGCGTTTGTGTCCGACCGAACGGAACGGGCCGCTGAGGCCGTGGTCGAACGACTTCTGAATTCGCAGGCCTATGGGCAGCACTGGGCGCGGCACTGGCTCGACGTCGTGCGGTATGCCGACTATCACGACTTCAATCCAAAACTACGGGTGGCCAGCTGCGAAATTACCGAAGCCTGGCGGTATCGCGACTGGGTTGTCGACGCTTTCAACCGCGACCTGCCGTTCGATCAGTTCATCGTCCATCAGATCGCCGGTGATCGGCTTCCCAGTCCCTCGGGCGAGGAAATCTACCCGGACGGCTTGATCGCTACGACATTTCTCTCGAACGGCGTCTGGGATCGCGGCGATGCCGACAAGGAGAAAATCGTCAGCGACATGGCCGACGACAATATCGCTGTCATTGGTAAAGCGTTCCTGGGCCTGACACTCGAATGCGCCCGTTGCCACGATCATAAATTCGATCCGATCGCCACGGAAGACTATTACGGCCTGGCAGGGATCTTCTACAGTTCACATATCCTCAAGGAACTTGGCACCAAGGGTGGCGAATACAACGTCAACCGTGTCCCGCTGATCGGGCCAACGGCGCTGGCAAAGCGAGCCGAGCAGGAAAAGCGGCTTGCCGATATCAACGCGGCGCTGGCGGAACAGGATCGACTGCACCGGCTGCAGGAATTGACCGCCGGGGGCAGCCCGCTTGTTCCTTCCGCTGTCAAGAGCGAAGCAGGAGCAGTGGCGATGGTCGGCGATGACGCTGCGATCCTGTTCAGTGGGAACCTAGCTAAGGACACATATCTCCTCGAGGCTGTAGTCCCCGATTCGATTCGAGTTCGATATCTGCGGCTGGAAGCGTTGCCCGACGCGGTGCTGCCTGCCGGCGGTCCCGGGCGCGCCGACGATGGGAACTTTGTCGTCAGCCGATTCAGCGCCTCGTTTGTTCCGCCTGACGGCAAGACCGAATCGACACCGATCAAGTTCGTCGCCGCGCAAGCCGACTTTGAGCAGGCGAACTTTGCCGCCAAGAGCAGTTTGGACGACGACCCGAAGGATGGTTGGGCCGTGTCGCCGCAAATCGGAAAGCCGCATGTGGCGGTTTTCGAGATTGCGTCGGATACCGCCATCCCCGCCGGCTCTCGCTTGATCGTGTCGATTGAACAGCGACACGCCGACAAGCACGCACTGGGCAAGCTGCGATTGTCGGTCGCGGAGACGCTGCCGACATCCGCGCCGCCGGACACGCCGCAGCGACGAGACCTCATCGCGAATCGCGACAGACTGCAGCAGGAATTATCCGTCCCTGTGCCGCTCGCCATGGCGGTGACCGATGGAGGAACACCGGGCGGCCTGTTCCCCGGAATCCAGGATGTTCCGATCCATATCCGCGGCAGTTATGCGCGGCTTGGTCCGGTGGTGCCGCGGCGATTGCCGCAATTCCTGGCCGGTGAAAATCAAACCGCGATCGCACGTGGCAGTGGTCGGCCGGAGTTGGCGGCATGGGTGGCCTCGCCACATAACCCGCTGACGGCGCGGGTGATCGTCAACCGCGTCTGGCACTGGCACTTCGGCGAAGGGCTCGTGCGCACCCCCAGCAACTTCGGGATGCTGTCGGAGCCACCATCACACCCCGAACTGCTCGACTGGTTGACGACCCGTTTCATCGAGGACGGCTGGTCGTTGAAAAAGCTTCATCAGCGTATCGTCAGCTCGGCGACATACCGGCAGTCCAGTCGAGTTTCGCAACAGGCATTCGACGTTGATCCCGAAAACAAGTTGATCGGTCGATTTGCGCCGCGGCGGCTTGAAGCGGAAGCGATTCGGGACACGATCCTGCTGGCGAATGGTCAGCTCGATCCCGCGTGCGGCGGCCCGGCTGGCGATGATTTTACGATTCGCCGCCGCTCGCTCTACGTCCAGACCGCTCGCTGGCAGCGGGACAGCTACGCCAATCTGTTCGACGCGGCGAATCCCGACGCGTCGACGGAAAGGCGTGTGACGAGCACGGTCGCGCCGCAGGCACTCTTGCTGCTGAATCATCCCTGGGTACATGAGCAGGCGCGGCACTTCGCAGAACGATTGGAACGCGATGTTCCGCAGAACGACGCGGAACGAATCGGTCGCGCCTATCAGTTGCTCTTCGGTCGCCGCCCAAACGACGTGGAACTGGCCATCGCGCAAGCGGTCGTCGCGAGTGGTGGATGGCATGATCTCGCGCATGTCCTGCTCTGCAGTAACGAACTGATTTACATCGATTGACTCTGCGGTTCAACGTAGGATGGGCCTCCTGGCCCGTCCGGAACTGTGAATCGACGTCGAGAAAAAGGAGCACGCATGCGCGGTCCAGCGTGAGAGACGGGTCAGGAGACCCGTCCTACAATACGTCAAGCGTTCATCGTAGGATGGGGCCCGTCCGGAAGTGTGAATCGACGAGAAAAAGTGCTCGCCTTGGCGAACCAGCGTGAGAGACGGGTCGGAGACCCGTCCTACGCGCGAATAGGCTAACGAGAGGAAAGTTGATGAAGACGAATGCCGGTTCATCCCGTCGTCAGTGGCTGCGGCAATTTGGCTGTGGGTTCGGGACTTTGGCGCTGGCGGACCTGCTGGCGCGGGAGTCGGTCGCTGCGAACAGCTCCGATCGCGCCGCCAACCCGTTCGCCGTTCTACCCCCACACTTCGTCCCCAAGGCCAGGCGGATCATATTTTTGTATATGCCTGGTGGACCGTCCCATGTCGACCTGCTCGATCCGAAACCGAGGCTGGAAGTCGACAACGGCAAACCGTTACCGTTTGAAAAGCCCAAACTGGAACGAACCAAGACAGGTAACTTGCTCGCCTCACCCTGGAAGTTTGCCCGCCACGGGGAATCGGGGACCGAGGTCAGCGAGTTGCTGCCCGGGCTTGCGTCGCGGATTGACGACGTTTGCGTGATCCGCTCGATGGTCGCCGACAATATCAATCACTCCGGTGCCGCGCTTCAGATGTGTACTGGCGAGCAGGCGTTCTCGCGACCCAGTATGGGGTCATGGCTCACGTACGGTCTGGGAACCGAGAACCAGAATCTGCCGGGGTTTGTGGTGGTCTGCCCTGCGCCCGTTTTCCAGGGGGCGCAACTCTGGGCTTCCAGCTTTCTTCCCAGCGCGTACCAGGGAACGCTGGTACGGGATCTGAAGGAGCCGATCGCCAACCTGGGCGGCGCATCCGCGGGGACGGACCGACAACGCGGCAAGCTCGACGCCTTGAAAAAACTGAACGAATTACATCGGCAGAACCGCGCGCAGAATAGCCAGCTCGACGCCCGCATCTCTTCGTTTGAACTTGCATTCCAGATGCAGCGAGCGGCGCCCGAAGCCTTCGATCTTTCCGCGGAGACCGCGGCGACGCACAAGCTGTACGGAACCGACAGGCCGGAATCGGAGCTGTTCGGCCGGCAGTGTCTGCTGGCCCGCCGACTCGTGGAACGCGGGGTACGCTTTGTGCAACTCTTCGATGCTCCCACGAACAATGTCTGGGATCATCACGGCGGCTTGCGCGAGAATTTACCCAAGCGGTGCCAGGCGGTCGATCAGCCGATCGCCGCCTTGCTGACCGATTTGAAGTCGCGAGGTCTGCTCGAAGATACGCTCGTGCTCTGGGGCGGCGAGTTCGGCCGCACTCCGACGGCGGAGGGTAACAACGGCCGGGAACATCATCCGTTCGGCTTCACGATGTGGCTGGCTGGCGGCGGCGTGCGTGGCGGCATGACGCACGGGGCAACCGACGAATTCGGCTGGCACTCCGTCGAGAATAAAGTCCACGTCCACGATCTGCACGCGACGATTCTGCACCTCATGGGCCTGGACCATGAACGGCTGACTTTCCGCTTCGGCGGCCGCGACTACCGCTTGACCGACGTGCACGGAACCGTGGTGAAGGAGATTCTGGCATAAGCATACCTTGCGGGTGCCCGTACTTCGTATTGGCTTGAAAACGTTCCAGAATGTGCGGATACTCAACAGAAGATCGTAACGGGTGCACAGTGAGGTAATCCACGAAGCACGGTTGACGGCATGGCGGCGACAGTGGGGATTCGAAGATGCGAAAGAAATGGTGGTTAACGCGGCTAGCACTCGCCGTTGCCATCCTTTTCGGCAACCTGGGATTCACGCCGGCGGACGAGGCGGTGGATTACTTGCGCGACATCAAGCCGATCCTCAAGTCGCGCTGCTATGCATGTCACGGAGCGTTGAAGCAGGAATCGGGTCTGCGAGTCGATACGGGGCAAGCGTTGCGGCAGGGAGGCGACAGCGGTCCGGCCGTTATTTCAGGAAAGGTCGAAGCCAGTCCGCTGATCGCCCGGGTAACGGCAATGGAACCTGACCAGCGAATGCCGCCGGAGGGGGAACCGCTCACGGCGATGCAGATCCTGGCTCTGAGGCAATGGATCTCGCAGGGCGCCGTATCGCTCGAAAATGAGCAACCGGAAACGGACCCGCGCCGACACTGGGCATTTCAGCAGCCGCGACGCGCGGCGGTTCCGGCCGAACATTTCTTAAATCGCGCTGCAAATCCGATCGATGCGTTCATCGGAGTTGAACTTGCTCGTCAGGGATTAGCCCCCCTGCCCGCCGCCGAGAAACAGGTTCTGCTGCGGCGGGTGTATCTCGACCTGGTTGGCGTGCCACCGACGGCGGACGAGTTGCGGGACTTTCTTGCCGAGGATGCGCCGGATGCGTACGAGCGCGTGATCGAACGGCTTCTGGCGTCGCCCCGATATGGCGAGCGGTGGGCCCGTCACTGGATGGACGTCTGGCGTTACAGCGATTGGTATGGTCGCCGTGCGGTGCCCGACGTCATGAACAGTTATCCGATGATCTGGCGTTGGCGTGACTGGATCGTCCGTTCGATCAGTTCCGACAAGGGCTACGATCGCATGATTGTTGAGATGCTGGCCGCGGATGAAGTCGTGCCCGACGATGAGCTGACTCTTCCCGCGACGGGATATCTTGTCCGCAGCTGGTTCAAGTGGAATTACGAAACGTGGAAGAAGGATCTTGTCGAACACACTGGCAAGGCGTTTTTGGGCTTGACGTTGAATTGTGCGCAATGCCACGATCACAAGTACGATCCGATCGGTCAGGAAGAGTACTTTCGCTTCCGTGCTTTTTTTGAGCCGCTCGAGCTGCGTCACGATCGGGTCGCCGGCGAGCCTGATCCGGGTCCGTTCGAAAAGTATGTTTACGGCAAGCCCTACGGTCCGATCAAGAGCGGCATGGTACGGGTGTTCGACGAGAAGCTCGACGCGCAGACATTCATGTTCGCGAAAGGGGATTCGCGCCTGCGGATGGAGGGCAAGCCTCCGGTCACGCCTGCGGCACCGGTCGTCCTCGGCGGAGACCAAATCACGCCGACATCGCTTGCTCTTCCAGCCCAAGCCGCGTATCCGGGCCTGAAACCGTTTGTGCAATCGGAGGAACGCGCGGCGCGGCGGTCGAAGATCGCTGCCGCCGAGGCGGAACTTGCCCAGGCGCGAGCAGCCCAATCGAACCTCCCGCCTGGCGCGAAGGAGGAGCATCAGGCCGCGGAAGCCGCGCTCGCCGCCGCCCGTCAGAACGCATTGGCCGACAGTACAAATACCCTCTCCCCGGTGCTGTCGGGAATGCAGTCGCTGGTGTTGGACGCCAAGATGGGCCGGGCGGCGCTGGCTCACACGCTGCCAGGGATCGAGAACCTGGCCCCCAACGGGATCGTCTCTTATCTCCTGCAGATCGTTGTCGACGGGCACACCAACTTGCAGTTGGCGCTCGACATCGAAAAGGGATTGACTGGTGGCTGGATCGGTTTCGAACAAGGCAAGATCAAGAGCTATTCGCCTGGCGGTTTCCAGGAAATCGTCGTGGGAACTTACGACGCCGCGAAAGGGCAGAACCGATTTAAGATCGAGCTGCAGCTCGATCTGCCCAACAACCAGTTCGCATTGACGGTGACAACTCTCGCCGAGAATCAGGTGTTGGTCAACGCCATCCCCGTGGCGCTGAATGGCTGGCAACCCGCGGCGAACGGCAAACGCGGCTTGTATGTCGACTGCCGGCCCGGCACGGAGGCGGTTTACGACGATCTGTCGTTCGCTCAAACGGATGGCAGCCCGCTGTTGAGATTTGATTTTGAAGCACCGACGCATCTCGATGGCCACGACGTCGTGAAGTCCGGGGGTTGGATTAGCACCAGCTTTAGTCAGGCTCCTGCGACCGCCAGAGTCTGTTCGGCGGTTGCCTTGAATCCCCAAGTGCAGGCGGCTGTCGCGCGATTGGCAACTGCGCAGCGGGTGCTCGACTTGCCGGCGTCAGGAGTCGTCACTGCCGAAGCGCGGCTCGACGCCGCTCAAAGCGAATTGGCCAGCCTGGAGTCCCGCATCCAGGCCGACGCCGCGCGCCACGCATCAGGCTCTTCAGCCGCGGATCAGTTCGGGAGTCCCGACGTCGAGGCGCGGATCCACGCGGCCTGCCAGAGCGAACGTGAAGCGGCGCTGGCTTCCGCGCAGGCCCAACTCGCTGCAGCCGACCTCGCGATGGCGGCTGCCGCGGCGAAGACCGTCGCCGCCAACGATCAGGCAGCCAAGGATGCGGCTGCCAAGGAATCACTCGCCGCACAGCAGCAGCGAAGCAACGCCTTGAACGCGCTCGCCGGCGCGAAGACCAACCTCGGCAAGCCCCTTGGGGAATACACGCCACTTTCCCCAAAATATCCCGCGACATCGACCGGACGTCGTACCGCACTCGCGCAGTGGATCACTGATCGAGAAAACCCGCTCACCGCGCGCGTCGCCGTCAATCATATCTGGCTGCGACATTTTAACCGGGCTATCGTCGAAACCACTCACGACTTCGGTCGCAACGGAAGTCGACCCACGCACCCGGAATTGCTCGACTGGCTGGCGCGTGAACTGATCGATTCCGGCTGGTCGATGAAGCAGATGCACCGGCGGATTGTGACAACGGAAACCTATCGGAGGGCGAGTATTCTGCCTGCATCCGCGGCCGGCAGATCGGGCCCTGACGCGACGGCACCGCGAATTGATCCGGACAACCGGACCTATTGGCGATTTCCATCGGCTCGCATGCAAGCCGAGGTTGTTCGGGACAGCCTGCTGGCAGTCAGTGGTGAATTGGATGGCACGATGGGCGGGCACGAACTCGACCATCCACTGGGCTTGACCTCCCGCCGCCGCAGTCTCTACTTCGCCTACCACGGCGAAGAGAAGATGGAGTTCCTTGAGCTTTTCGACGCCGCCAATCCGCTCGACTGCTACCGTAGAACTTCCTCGATCCAGCCGCAGCAAGCCCTCGCGCTCACGAACAGCGAACTGACCAGGAACCTCAGCCGCGCGCTGACGGCGCGGCTCTGGTCGGAGGTTAATGAACCGACCTACCCCACCCGATCCGATCCCACCGGCGAGTTTGTTAAGCAGGCTTTTCTGCAAGTCCTGAACCGGGAACCGCGCGTACCCGAATTGTCCGCGTCGATCGACTTCCTGCAACAGCAAGCGGCGCGACTCGCGCAGCCCGATGTTGCAACGAGTGGCATCGATCCGACCGTTCGCTCGCGCGAGAACCTTGTTCACACCCTGATGAATCACAACGACTTTGTGACCATTCGATAGGCCGACCTTTTTCGACGATATTTCCATGAGCAATCGCTACGGTCCACCCTGCCGACGATCGCGACGCACATTCCTGACGCAACTTGGAATGGGCTTTGGCGGAGTTGTGCTGAATTCCCTGCTCCAGCAGGACCGCTTTGTCCGCGCCGAATCGGCGGGAACGCTGGTTCTTCCCGATGGAAGACCGCACTTCGCACCACGAGCAAAAAATGTAATCTGGATATTCTTGTCGGGCGGCGTCAGCCAGTTGGAGACATTTGACCCGAAGCCGCTGCTCAACGAAATGGCCGGAAAGACGTACGACGAAACGCGCCTGCCGAATCCACAAAAGTTGCCGATGTATCTCGAGCGGTCTCGGTCCGTCGTCGGCATCGATCGCGAACTGCATGCGAAGATCTTTCCGTTGCAGGTCGGTTACAAGAAGTATGGCGAGGTCGGCCTGGAAGTCAGCGACTGGTTGCCGCATCTCGCCAGCTGCGCGGATGACCTGGCCGTCGTCCGTTCGATGTGGACGACGGACAATGACCATGCGGCCGAGTTTCAGATGCACACGGGTCGACATAAACTCGATACCCCCGAGCCCGTAATTGGATCGTGGATCCACTATGGGCTGGGCACGCTGAATGACAACCTGCCAAAATTCGTCTTCCTGGGTGAATTCCGCGACCCGCGAGTCAAAGAGAACTTTGACCCTCACTACCTCGGTCCGACGCATGGGGGCGTGCAATTGAAGCTCGATCCCGCCAGGCCTCTGGCATTCGGCGTACGCAGCGCGGATCTTTCGGAAGCCGAACAGCGGGGCGAGTTTGATTTTCTGCAATGGCTGAACCGACTCGCGGCGGAAGAGTTTCCGGACGACGCCCAACTTCAAGCGCGGATCGACGCCTACGAGCTGGCGTTTCGCATGCAGCGTTCGGTTCCCGAGGCACTCAAACTGGCCGAAGAAACCGCCGAGACGCAGGAGTTGTACGGCATTCATCAGCCTGCGACGGCGGTTTACGGCCAGCGATGTCTCGCTGCCCGACGGCTTGCCGAACGGGGAGTCCGATTCACGCTGGTGTACCTCAGCGACTACGGGGAATGGGACTCACATTCCGACCTGCAGAAAAACCACTCCCGTTCCTGCGAGCGGATCGACAAGCCGGTGGCCGGGCTGCTGAAGGACCTGAAGAGGCGTGGGATGCTGAACGACACGGTGGTGGTCTTCACCACGGAATTTGGTCGCACGCCGGCCGTCGAATTCGGCATGTTCAACAAATCGGCCACCGGCCGCGACCATCATCCGCACGGCTTCACGATCTGGCTCGCCGGCGCGGGCATCCGACCCGGAATCCATGGCGCCACGGACGAGCTCGGTTTTCACGCGGTGGAACACCCGCATTATGTAACCGACCTGCACGCCACGATCTATCACTTGCTGGGCCTCGACACGCGCCGCCTGGAAATCCCCGGACGCAAACGGCTGGACATCGACTACGGCCAGGTGATTCAGGAAATTCTGGCGTGAGCGGCGAGGGCTGCAAACCCGCAGCGCGGACACGACAAAAGTTAATCGGAGTGTGACGATGCTGCGACTTCTCTTGCTGTTTTCCACGGCCTGCGGACTAGGTTCCGCGGTCTATGGCCAGGGCCTGACTCCAGAGCAGTCGAAGTCGAAGATGAACGTCCCCGAGGGATTCATGCTGGAACTGGTCGCGGCGGAACCGCTCGTACGGCAACCGGTCACTATCGATTTCGACGATCGCGGACGGTTGTGGGTGATTCAATACCTGCAATACCCAAACCCGAACGGTTTGAAACGCGTGTCGGTCGACCGCTACTCCCGCACCAGGTATGACCGCGTTCCGGAACCGCCGCCGCATGGCCCGAGAGGCGACGATCGAATTACGATCCTCGAGGACACCGACGGCGACGGCCGCATCGATCGGGCACATGATTTCATCGATGGACTGAATCTGGCAACCGGGATGGCGTTCGGCCACGGCGGTCTGTTTGTGCTCAACGTGCCGTATCTACTGTTCTATCCGGATCGCAATCGAGACGACGTTCCCGACTCCGACCCGGAAGTCTTGCTGACGGGATTCGGAATGGAGGACGCTCACAGCGTCGCCAATTCGTTGGCGTTCGGGCCCGATGGCTGGCTGTATGGCTGTCAGGGAAGTACGGTTACCGCCAACATTCGCGGCATCGAGTTTCAGCAGGGAGTCTGGCGTTACCATCCGGTGACGCGTGAATTCGAGTTGTTCTGTGAGGGAGGCGGCAACTCATGGGGACTCGACTTTGATCGCACGGGCCGGTTGCTATACAGCACGAATTTTGGGGGCTACACGTTACTGCATGCCGTGCAGGGCGGCTACTTTGTCAAGTCGTTCGGCAAGCACGGCGCGTTGCACAACCCGCATGCCTACGGCTATTTTGACCACGCGCCACACCAGAATTTTCGGGGCGGGCATGTCACCGTTGGCGGCATCATCTACCAGGGAGATAATTTCCCGGCATCGTACCGCGGCAAGTATATCGCGGGCGATCTGCTTGGCCACGGTGTCTACTGGCACTCGATCCATCGCCGTGGTTCGACCGTCGCGACGAGCCATGGCGGTGAATTGTTGACTTCCCAGGACGCATGGTTTGCACCTACGGACGTCACCATGGGTCCCGACGGCGCGATCTACGTCACCGATTGGCACGATGAACGCACCGCCCATCCGGATCCGGATGCTACCTGGGACCGTTCGAATGGTCGCATTTATCGCATCGCCGCGGTGGGAACGCAGCGCACCAAGACCGTCGATTTCACCCAATCGAGCGCCCAGGAACTCTTCGAACTTCATCAGCATCCAAGCCAGTGGTATGTGCGCAAGGCCAGGCAGGAAATTGTGCGACGGTATGGCGAGCCGAATCGGGATGAGCGTCACCGTTCCGAAGCGACTAGTTTGCGCGGCAAGTTCCATCGGGCGGCAACGACGGAAGCGGATGAAACCGCAGCCCTCGAAGCGCTCTGGTCGCTCAATCTGCTCGGTGGATTCGACGAACAGCTCGCCATGCAGTTGCTGCGCAGTCCCCATCCTGCCGTGCGGTCGTGGACCGTTCGCCTGCTGGGTGACGGCCGAATGATTACCGCGGAAATGGCGCATCTGCTTGACGAGTTTGCCGAGCAGGAACCAGAGATTTCCGTGCGGCAGCAGTTGGCCTGCAGTGCCGCCAGATTCCCACCGGATCAAGCGATGCCGATGATCAACGCGAATATCAATCGCGACATCGATTCCGACGATCCGTATCTGCCGCTGCTCTGGTGGTGGGCCGTCGAAAAACAGAGTCTTACGGGTCGGGAGGCTGTTCTGAAGCGCTTTGTGCGCCCGACACTATGGAAGTCGCGGCTCGGTCGCGATTTCCTCTTGACGCGACTGATTCGGCGGTACACCGCCGAGCGATCCGTCGAGGGTCTCGATTCGGTCGCTCGACTTCTGAAAGCAGCGCCGGATCCGAATGCCAGGAAGCAGCTCTGGCCCCATGTGTGGCTCGGCTGGCAGGAACAAGTTCGGGACGCGCAAACGGGCAGTTGGCTGGAATCGGCTCGCAGGCACGAATTCTCGCAGCTGCTGCTGCGGGAGTGGTCGGCGTTTCCCGAGGACCTGACGCTGCTGCAACTGGGTTGCGCATTGCGGCATGCCAACCTGGTTGACGCGGTGACAAAGACGGCGTTTGATTCCCAGGCAGAAGCCGGGCGTCGCGTCACAATGCTCGGCATTCTTGGCACCGTCGACGAGAAGAAACTGTTGGCGCCGTCGCTGGAGCTGCTGGCCACAGATTCTACCGAGCCGGTACGTGCCGCGGCGCTGCAACTGATCGCTCGTTTCGACGACCCGTCGGTGCCGAAAGAGCTGATCCGCATCCATAACACGCTGAAGGCGGCCGGATTGCAGTCACAAATTCGCGACGTGATTCTGTCGCGGGCATCTTCGGCCGGCGTCTGGCTCGAGGCCGTCGACCGCGGTGAAATCCCGGCGTCATCCACGTCGCTCGAACAGATCCGGCGCGTTGCGCTGCTCGACAATCGGCAACTCGACGCACTGGTCACCAAACACTGGGGAAGATTGCAGGGTGCATCCCGAGAAGAAAAGCTCGCCGAAGTGCGTCGGCTCAATAACGACCTGCGCGCCGCGGCGGGGAACGTATCGGCCGGCCATCAACTCTTTACAAAGCACTGCGCTGCCTGCCATCAGCTGTTTGGCGAAGGCACCAAGGTCGGCCCTGACCTGACGACGGCCAATCGACAGGATCGGGATTATTTGCTGATCAGCCTTGTTGATCCGAGCAGCGTGATCCGCAAGGAGTTTGTAAGCGTGATCATCGAGACCACCAACGGACGCGTGATGACGGGACTGCCGATCGAACGTAATGATGCGGCTTTGACGCTGGTGGACTCCAAAGGAGAAAAGCAATCGGTCTCGACCGCCGAGATCGCGGAATTGCAAGATTCCCCCGTATCCTTGATGCCCGAAAATCTCTACCTGCAGTTCAAGCCGGCGGAATTGCGCGACCTGTTCGCATACCTTCAGTCAAAACGATAAGGCGTGCCTGTGGACGATCGATGACGCCGATTGGGCGACTTCCGGTCACGACGGTTTCATGTTTACCATCGAGGCGACAATCATGCGGACCTCAACATTATCGCTGCTCTTGTTCGGGATTCTCACCACGTTCGCCGCGTCGGAGGAGCCATCACCACGCAACTACCGGAACCAGCTGCGGCGAATCGAGGAGCCGAAACCGTTGCTCGCCGATTACCCGGAGTACTTCGAACCGATTCGGGAGGAAGCGCACTTTGAAGCACCCGCCATCGTCGAAGATGACGGCGCGGATCTGCATGTGCGTGCCTGGCGGTTTTCCTACAACGCGCGAGGGATCATCGAGATGCCGAACCATCTGCGCGCCGCCGAGACCGCCGTGATCATGGTGCATCCCTGGGCGATTGATGACGAATGGGGTTGGAAGAGCCCGCAGCCGAACGGCGTCGCCGACTTTTGCACGCCAACCAAGAATGCGCTCGCGGCGGGACATACAAAGAAGGTCATTGATCCCTTTCTGAAAAAGCTGCGCGGCAAAGCCGCGTTTGTGATGTACAGCCTTCCCGGCCCGGCCGACCCGGTCCGTACCAAAGTCTATCGCTCCTTCAACAAAGTGCCGACGCCGATCGAGCGCGCAGCCGGCGAAAAAGAATTGCGAAAGACCCTCGCTGACTTTGACTACACGGGCGAGCCGCTTCCGGAAACCTTGACGCTTTCCAGGAACAAGCCGGTGATCGACTATTTCCGGCAATTCCCCGGACTCGATTCGAGTGCTCGATACAATCACGACGGTTTCTGGAACCTTCCGATCCCCGTCAGCACCTCGGTCTCCGTCGATCCACAGGACATCGTGATCTACGACGCGGAGGGATATCCGCCACTACGGGATTTCTTAAAGAACAACGGCGTGCGGCACGTGCTCTTGACCGGCTACGCCACCGACATGTGTTATTGCCGCACGACAGCCGGTTATGAAAATCTGTCCAAGGATTTCAACGTCTTTCTGGTCGCGGACGCCTCCCTGGCGACATTTCCTTCCAACACGTCGCCACGGTTCGCGGTCAACGCCTCCATCTCGTTCGCCGCGCTGAATCAACTGATCACGCAGGTCTCCTGGGTCAAACTAGAACCGTAGAACGGGAGTGGGACGGGTCTCCAGACCCGTCCGAAACTGCGAATAAGCGCAACACCAAAAAAACCACGCCCCACCACAAACCGACGAATCCGCGTTCGCCGCGAAATCGTGTAGCACTCCAAGAAGTTAGGAGCTACATTGGGGCTGTTGGTAGGTTGAGCCGATCCCCTCCGAACGTAGAAACTGCTCAAGCCATATGACTTCCCGATCACGGAGTACTTCGATGCGTTTGTCGCGACGGACCTTTCTGCGCGCTAACGGTGCCTGGATGGCTTTGCCGTCCCTTCCTTCCATCGCGGCGAACGCCGGTGACTCCAAAACGGACGTCCGACCAAGCAAGAAGCTGGTCATTTTGTACCTTCCCAACGGTATTGTGCGCCGCTGCTTTTTCCCCGGCGAGGAAAATGCGGCACTGCCGGATTTCATCGGCGATTTCGAAGCGGACAAGGTCAAGAACCAGCGTCGATTCCAGCACCAGCCCGGCATCTACCCGCTGGAACTGACGTCGACCATGCAGCCGCTCGCTCCCCACATGGGTGACGTGACGCTTGTGACGGGCCTCGATCGATCGTTCAAGGCCGGGCAGGATGTTCATGCCCAAGGCGCATCATGTTATCTCACCAGCCTGTCGCCGGCGCAGGCTACCGAGCGGAAAATTCAGCACCCCAACGGTCGCACACTGGACCACGTCATCGGCGACGCTGTGGGCGGCAATTCCATTTTCAGAACGCTCGAAATCAGCTGCAACGGATTCACGGCGCCCAAGGAGCCGATCGAGTTCGACAACATCTCCTGGTACGGACCCGGCAAGATTGCACCTTCGATTCGGGAACCACAAAAACTTTACGACCGGCTGTTCTTTCGTGAAAGCAATCGCAGGCATGTCGTCGACGTGACGGATCTTGTGCTGGCCGACGCCAACGCTCTGGCGAGGAAACTGGGCCGAGCGGACCAGGAAACCATGGCCGAATTCATGGCGATGATTCGCAACATCGAACTGCGGATCAAGAAAATGGACCGGCTGCTGGCCGATGCGGATATCAAAGTACCCAAGAACGAGCTCCTCCCGCGCGGAGAATTCATCCGCCTGCAAATGGACTTGATGTTGCTCGCATTTCAAATGGGCATCACCAATATCTGCACCTTCATGATCGGTCCTGAACGCTGGGACGCGACATTGATGTACGAAGGCGTCTTTGACCAGCCGGTTCAACATCACAACATGACGCACCATCAGAAGGGGGACGGCTACAAGGACCTGCAGAAGCTCGACATCTTCCACCTGCAACAATACGCCTACCTGATCCAGCGCATGAAGGAACTCAAGGATTCGGACGGCAGCCCGCTGCTCGACAACTCGCTTGTTACCTTTGGCGCAGGCCTGGGTGATGGAGCCACGCATCAGTATTATGACCTGCCGATGATCGTCGCCGGCCGCGCGCAAGGCCAGATCAAGCAGGGCCGCTTTATCAAGATGAAAAGCGGAACGTTAAATTCCAACCTGTGGTTGACGGTCGCCCATCTGATGGGGCTTGAAATCGACTCCTACGCCGACAGCACCGGTCTCGTTTCCGACCTGTGGACATGATTCCCCGACGCGCGGCTCGGGCGTGGAGAACCGTCATGAATCAGCCAAAATGCGACAACCGTCGAACCGGCCTGCTGCTGTTCTTGTCGCTGATTGCATTGCCCGTCGCGGCACAGGGCAACGAGTTCGACCAGCTACTGAAGCCGCTGTTTGTCGAAAAATGTGTGAAGTGTCATGGCGGCGACGAGACAAACGCCGACGTCAATCTTCTTCGATTCAACGCGGTGAACCAGCTTCAAGAGCGAGCCGACCTGCTCGAGAAGATGATCAAAGTTCTTGACACGTCGCAAATGCCGCCGGAAGGCGAGCCGGCGCTCGACGACAATACTCGCACCAAAGCGGTCGCCGCATTGAAAGCCCTGCTGCGCGACTCCTCAAAGGCCACGTCGCAGCGAACGACGCCTCTCCAGCGGCTTAACCGATTTCAATACAACAACACCGTGCGCGACCTGTTCAAGCTGAACCGGGACCTGTTCGCCCTGCCGGAACGGCTGATGACGCGGGATAAAAAGTACCTGCGGATCCCCACCGATCCAACCCAGCCGGGACAGATGCCGGAAATCGTTCAAGTCGGCTCGCCTGCGCTCAATCCGCAACCGGCACTGCAGGGCGTGGTCCCGTTTCCCAAGGATCTGCGTGCCGAACACGGCTTCGACAATCAAGCGAGTCAGCTGTCGCTTTCTCCCGTGTTGTTGGATGCCTTTCTGGAATTAAGCGTTTCCATCATCGGCAGCCCGGACTTCAACGAACAGTCGGTCGGCATTTGGAGCGAGTTTTTCGCGGCGCCGGCGGCGGGCACGGATCTGCGGAAGGAGGTCAGGAACCGGTTGGAACGGTTTCTTCGGCAAGCATTCCGTGGCCCGGTGGATGACGACGCGCTGGAGAGGTATCTGACATACTCTCTGGCGAAAATGGAGCAAGGATTGTCCTTTACCGACAGCATGAAGAGAGTCGCTTCGGCCGTCCTGTCATCACCGCTCTTTCTCTATCGAGTTCCTGCCGCCAACGACCGCGATCGCCAGTTTGAGCTTGCTTGCCGCCTGTCGTATTTCTTATGGGCGAGCTGTCCGGACCAGGAACTGCTGGACCTGGCGGAGCGAAGCGAGTTGTCGCGGTCGGACGTACTGGATCGTACCGTCACACGAATGCTGGCCGATGCAAAGATCGAGCGTTTTCTGGATTCATTTCCATCGCAGTGGATGCAACTGGAGAACGTGCTGGCGGCAACTCCAGATCCTCAAATCAACAAATATTTCAGCCTCGACCGGGAAGTACCCGCCGGCCTGCAGATGGTGGTGGAGCCGCTGTTGCTGTTCGACGCCGTCTTTGTGGAAGACCGACCGATCGTGGATTTGATCGCTCCTGATTTCAGCTATCACAGTGACTTCTTGCGGACCTGGTACAGCAAAGTTCTGGGACCGCCGCCTGTCGATTCCGAGAAGATTCAGGTGGACAACCAGCGTCACGACCGCCGGCGACAAGAGCTTCAAGAGGCGATCAAGTCGACGCGGGAGCAGCTCGACGCTCTGCTGAACCCGATCCGCAAGCGATTGCTCGCCGCGCGGCGGGCCGATGCGGAATCTGTCGTCGATCTTCGTCCGTTTGCGGTATGGGAATTCAACGGGGATCTGAAAGATTCGATTCGTGATCTAAATCTGACGGCTCACGGTAACATCGAATTTCGCGACGGCATGGTCGTCTTGGACAAGTCGCATTTGCAGAGTGGCGCCCTGCCTGTCGATTTGGGTGCGAAGAGTCTGGAAGTCTTCTGCCGCCTGAACAACCTGGATCAGGCGGGTGGAGGCTTAATGGGTATTCAGGGGCCGGGCGACTTTTTTGATACGATCGTGATTGGTGAACGCAAGAACCGGCACTGGATCTCGGGAAGCAATACCTTCAGCCGCACCGAGGATTTTCCAGGCTCCACGGAAGAAACGGTCACGAACGAGGTTGTGCATCTGGTGATGGTGTATGCCGAAGACGGCACGACGAGACTCTATCGGAACGGTAAACCCTACGGCGAACCTTACCGCAAAGGGCAGGCGGTGTTTCCGCGCGAGCAGTCCTCGGTTCTCTTCGGCCTGCGTCACCTGCCGCCTGGCGGAAACAGGTTTCTTGCCGTCAGCCTGGATCGCGCATGCCTGTACGATCGCGCATTGACCGAGGAGGAAGTCGCTGCCTCGTCCCGCGGTAATGGAACGTATATCTCCGAATCGGAGCTGGCCGCGGCTCTGTCGGTTGAACAGCGTCTGGCGAGGGAAAAGCTGACAGTGACTCTAAGTAAGACGGTATCGGACTTGAACAATGTTCCGCCGAACATCGACCCCAAAGTGGCAACGCAGCAAGCCGAACTCGCTTTCGAGGATGAGTTGCGGCGGCAACTGAGATCGCGCACTTTCCGACGCATGCCCGCGAAGGACCCTCGCTATGGTGGAATCATTACGAACGCGGCGATGCTCAGTATGACGTCGGGTCCGAAGCGAACGCACCCCGTGGCGCGCGGCGTCTGGGTCATCGAAGTGCTGTTTAACGATCCACCGGCACCGCCACCCAACAACGTGCCACCGCTCGACGAGAATGCCGCCAAAAACGACCTGACGATTCGGGAACAATTCGCCGCTCACCGCGAGAACCCGTCCTGCGCCGGCTGTCATACCAGACTGGACCCGCTCGGTTTTGCCCTGGAGAACTTCGACATTACCGGCCGCTGGCGCGATCGTTACGAAAACGGACGGGACGTGGATTCGAGTGGAACGTTGTTACGAAAATACCCGTTCGATGGCGTGGTAGCGTTCAAGACGGGCCTGGTGCAGGAGGACCGCCGCTTTGCCCGAGCGTTCACGGAACACCTGCTGCGATTCGCCATGGGAACTCAACTTGACCCGGCCGATTCGCTGGCGGTCGACGAAATTCTCACCCGCACGCAACAGGAAAAATTCCGGCTTCGACAGTTGATCCGGGCCGCGATATTCAGCGAAAGCTTCCTGCGCTAACAACCCCGGTTCCCGCTCCCCGCCCGTCTCGCCATGCGCCTGTATCTTTTGGCCTTCGGCCAACTGCCATGCCACTCCAAGTCACAGCTGGTGTTCAGAGGTCGAAATACAATTTCGCCGCGAGTGTTGTTCGCCGCGGTTTTGGTACGATACGATTGTGCTCGAGCCAATCCTTGTGCGCGCTGAGACACGTTGGGATGACGTAAGCCATCTCCGGGAGACTTTCGACGATGACGCGACTTTGTTGCCTTGTCGGTCTCGTATTGGTCCGTTGTGCGATCGCGACGGATCTTGAACCGACCCCATTCGCTGGGCTGGAAGCCGAGTTTGAAGCAGTCGTACGGCCGCAGCTTGTCAACTTCTGCCTGAGCTGCCATTCCACCGTTGAGTCCCAGGGAGACCTCGATCTCGAACAATTCCGCACATTAAAAGAGGTCCGCGGGGGAACGAGGGTCTGGCTCAAAGTCGCCGAGCAGCTTGACGCTTCCGAGATGCCGCCCCAGGACGCGAAGCAGCCGACAGCCGACGAACGGCGACGTTTACGCAGCTGGGTGGATCGCTACCTGCGTGCGGAAGCGGCAGCGAACGCCGGTGATCCCGGACCCGTCGTGGTGCGGCGACTGAACAATGCGGAATACAACTATACGGTGCGCGATCTGACGGAGGTCGATCTGAATCCGGCGCGGGAGTTCCCCGTCGACGGCGCGGCGGGCGAGGGATTCACGAATGTCGGCAATGCGCTCTCGATGTCGCCTGCGACGTTCTCCCGATATCTCGATGCAGGCAAGCAGATCGCACGACACGCCGTCCTGTTGCCGGACGGAATTCGTTTCTCGCAACATAGCACTCCACGCGATTGGACGAACGAAACCGTACAACGAATCCGCGAGTTCTATCGGCGGCGAATCGAACTGGTTGAACTGGGGCGCGGCGAGTCGGTGGGCGTCTTCAATCTGCACGGCGATTGCCGACTCGGGCAGCTAGGCATACTGCCGATCGACAAGTACTTTCGGGCCACGTTGGAAGAACGTCGGTCCATCGCCGCCGGCGAGCAAACGCTGGAAACCGTGGCCGCCAATCGCCAACTGAACGCCAGATATCTGCGGCTGCTTTGGGAGCAACTTCATTCGCCCGAGCCGTCTGCCGTGCTGGACGATCTTCGTCGTCGCTGGCAGGCCGCGAATTCTGAAGACGCGGCGGCGCTCGCTGCCGAAGTCGCGGCGTGGCAGCGTGGCCTCTGGACATTCAATGTCGTCGGCCTTCTCGGCCGTAAAGGAAGTGGCTCATGCTGGCAGGAGGCGACCGTTCCGATCGTCACCGAACAGGAGTTCCGAGTTGCAATCCCCGCTGCGAAGGAGGGCGAGGAGCCGAAAGATGTTGTGATCTCGCTGCTGGTCGGCGACTGTGGCGATGGAAACGACAATGACTGGGTTGTTTGGCGACGACCGCGGTTGGTCGCCGACCAACAACCTGATCTGCTCTTGTGCGACGTTCCGCAGCTGCAAGGGCTTGGGGGGAACCAATTCGGCGAGTACCCGGAAGGTCGAGTGCGCGACGCAACGGCACGTGACCCAGAAACACTCGACAAGGCTTCGCTCTGCATACGAGCCCCCGCGGTTCTCACACTCACCTTGCCGGGCCGCCTCGCCGCGAGCCGGACGTTGGTGACGACCGCCACGCTCGACTCCCCTGCGGACGGCGAGGCCAGCGCGCAACCGCACGTTGCCCTGGGAGCGGCTGCGATTATGGCGGGGTTGATGCCGGCGACGACGAATGCGACCTTCTCTACCGTCACCGCGCTCTACCCTGAGCATCGGACGATCTCCTACAAGTGGCCCATAATCGCCGCCCCGGCAAGCCCCTCGAGAAAGCGTTTCGAGTTGGCAATGGAGGCCCATCGCCGGCTGTTCCCGGTCTCGCTCTGTTATCCGCAAATTGTGCCGGCCGATGAGGTATTGACGCTGACGCAATTTCATCGCGAGGACGAACCGCTGATGCGATTGCTGCTAGACGAAAACGAACAGCGGGCGCTGGATCGCTTGTGGAGTGAGTTGCGCTTCGTGAGCGAGGATCCGCTCAAACTGGCGGAAGTGCTCGATTCGCTTGTCGAGACGACCAAGCTGCAGCAGGAGGATGCGTTCAGCGCCGCGGTGCAACCGTTTCATGAGCGGGCGGAGCGGTTTCGCACGCAAGTGAAAGAGGCGGAGCCGCGTCAGCTGGAAGCCCTGCTGAGCTTCGCGGCGCGCGTCTATCGCAGGCCGCTAGAGGAAGCGGAAATCACCGACCTCAGGACTTTGTACCAGCGGTTCCGTTCGGAGGACATGTCCCACGAAGAGGCGTTCCGCCTGTTGCTGGCCCGGCTTTTCGCGGCGGCGCCGTTCCTCTACCGATTGGAGTCGGTACCTGAAGGCAATCGGTCGGCGGCCGTCTCGAGCTGGGAACTGGCTGGTCGACTCAGCTACTTCCTCTGGTCCTCGCTGCCGGACGACGAGCTGTTCGCCGCGGCGACCAGCGGCGCCCTGTGTCGCAATGATGAACTCGAGCGACAAACCGTGCGGATGCTGCGGTTGCCTCCGATTCGCCGCCTTGCCACGGAATTCGGCTGCCAGTGGCTGCACGTCTACGATTTCCCCGCAACCGAGGCGAAGAACGAGCAGCTATATCCCGAGTTCGCCACCCTGCGCCGAGACATGTACGAGGAACCGATTCTGTTCTTGACCGATCTGATTCAGCGCGACGGCTCACTGCTCGATCTGCTCGATGCCGACCACACTTTCGCGAATGAGCGACTGGCAAAGTTCTACGGCTTGCCAAACGTGACCGGTGATGAATGGCGGCGCGTTGACGGAACGCGGGAACATGGTCGCGGAGGTCTGCTGGGTTTCGCCGCAATCCTCGCTAAACAGTCCGGAGCCTCACGGACGAGTCCGATCCTGCGCGGCAACTGGGTCAGCGAGACGCTGCTGGGAGAAAAACTCCCGCGACCGCCGCAGGATGTACCGCAACTCGCGGAATCGGTACCCGTCGGGTTGACGGAACGGCAGTTGATCGAGCGTCACAGCAGTGACGCGACATGTGCCAAGTGTCACCAGCGCATCGATCCACTCGGTTTCGCCTTGGAGGGATTCGATGCGATCGGGCGGCGCCGTGCGACGACTTCGGCCGCCGTCGCCATCGACACTCGAACGAGGCTCGTCGACGGCCGCGAAATTGACGGCCTTCCCGGACTCCGCGATTATCTGCTACAGCACCGTCGTGACACTGTGGTGCGCCATTTTTGCCGCAAGCTCCTGGGCTATGCGTTGGGGCGCGAGATCCAGTTGTCCGACCAGCCGTTGCTGGACGAGATGCTGCGCAGGCTGGCGGACAATGAATATCGGGTGTCTATTGTATTCTTGAGCATCATCCAGAGTCGCCAGTTCCGGGAAATCCGGGCGAGCGATTCGCAACTTGCGGAGACCAACTGATGGCTCAGCCGCCAACATACTCCTGGAATCGGCGTCAGCTCTTGCGCGGGATAGGCGTCAGTATCGCGCTGCCCTGGATGGAGTCGCTGCGGGTCTGGGGCGACGAGTCGTCCACGGCACGTCGGCGGGACAGCCAGCCACCGGTTCGCCTGGCGGTCTTGTTCTCCGGAAACGGCTTTCACGCGGGCCAGTGGTGGGCGCGTGGAGCGGGCAAAGAGATGCAGCTTGGTCCGGTGCTGGAATCGCTCACCGACTTTCGTGAACGCCTGCTGTTCATTAACGGCCTCTACAACGCCGAAGCGCTGAAGGGGAATATTCACAGTTCGCAGACCGGAAACCTCCTGTCGGGAGCGCCGCTGGCCTCGGGAGGCGAGATCCGATCCGGCACCAGCTTCGACCAGATCATCGCACAGCGCTACGGGCATTCCACGAAGGTACCCAGCCTGGCTCTGGCATGCGAACGGTCAAACCCGGGAATCCACAAAAACTATTCCATGCTCTACAGCTCACATATTTCATGGAGCTCCCCCACTGCCCCCACGCCGCTTGAACTCTATCCGGCATTGGCGTTCGATCGGCTCTTTCGAGACAGCACCGAGCACGGAGACCAGAGCGTCCTGGACGCGGTACTCCAGGAAGCGAGTCGAGTGCGCCGCAACGTCAGCAGGACGGACCAGCGGAAACTGGACGAGTATTTGAATTCGGTGCGCGAGGTGGAGACGCGGATCGCTCGGGCCGGAAAGGACGGACATCTTGAAGGGTGGCGTCCCACGTTCGACAAGACGACGCTGCAGCGCCCCGCCGACGGCATTCCCCAGGACTTGCCGGAGCATATGAAGCTGATGTGCGACATTCTGATTCTCGCGTTTCAGACGGACAGCACACGCGTTTGCACACTCAAGCTCAACAATGATCACAGTTACCTTCAATTCCCACACCTGAACGTCGCGGTGGGCCACCATGAATTGTCGCATTCCGACCGCGGCAAATTGTCGCCCGACTGGCTGAAGGTAAACCAGTTCTTTGTCGAACAGTTCGCTTACATCGCCCGGAAACTGAATTCGATCCAGGAAGGCGACCGGACTCTGCTGGATAACTCGGTCCTGACTTACCTCTCCAGCATGCAGACCGGCAGCCATGACGCCAGCAACCTCCCCTGCGTGATCGTCGGAGGCGGAGGCGGGCAACTGCAAGGCGGCCGCGTGCTCGACTTCGTCAACCAACCCAATCGAAAAATGTGCAGTCTCTACCTGTCGCTGCTCGACAAGTTCGGCGTAACGCTTCCTGAGTTTGGCGATTCTCGAGAACGGCTTGCTGAGGTTTAGGGCCACGTGGCTCCGCTGCTGGCGCCTTTTGACATAGGCGAGAATGTTTGTCGCTGAGAAGGCACACCGGCGGACAGCCAGTGGAGCGAAGAGATGCGGCACGTGGAGAGCCGCTGGAAGACTCGAAACAAGTTTCGAGTTACGTGCAAGTTTCGAGCTACGGGACACGGGGCGATTCAGCTGCGCGACATAGCTACTTCGACCGCTCAGCTGGTACTATAATGGTCTCGACCGAAAGTTGACCGACGTCCTGGGTTGAATGACGTACAGGTGGGGGTCCTCAAGGAGAAGCTGGCATGAGTGTTTCCGTAGCGCGGCCGAACCGCGATGTGGCGCCACGGTCGCTGGTTTTCAGCGTCGTTCTCGGACTTGTCTCCTCCGTCGCCGCCCAGGACCAGGCCGCTCCGACGCAAGAACAGCTCAACTTCTTCGAAACGAAGATCCGCCCGGTGCTGGTAACTCATTGCCACGAGTGCCATTCGTCGGAATCTAAAATCGTGCAAGGCGGGTTGCGCGTCGATTCGCGCGATGGATTACTCCAGGGCGGCGACAACGGTCCGGCAATTGTCTCCGGGCAGCCCGAGCAGAGTTTACTGATCAAGGCGCTGCGACATGACGGAATTGAGATGCCACCGAAGGGCAAACTGCCGGCCTCGGTGATTCGGGACTTTGAAACCTGGATCCTGATGGGAGCCGCTGATCCGCGAGTCGCCAAAGGGCCGGTCGGAGTGAGCGCGGTCGATCTGGAGGAAGGCCGAAAGCACTGGTCGTTTCAGCCGGTCCGCGATCCGCCGATACCGGCGGTGCATGACGCGTCCTGGCCCGTCGATCCGCTGGACCATTTCGTGCTGGCGCGGCTGGAACAGGCCGGGCTGCGACCGGTCGCCGACGCCGATCGGTACACTTGGCTGCGGCGAGTCAGTCTCGATCTGACGGGCCTGCCGCCGACACCCGGCGAGATCGAAACGTTCGTTCGCGACAACTCACCGCATGCCTGCGAGATCGTTGTCGATCGGCTGTTGCGGTCGCGAGCGTTCGGCGAACGCTGGGCGCGGCATTGGCTCGACCTGACCGGCTATGCCGACATGATGGGCACGTCGAACAGTGTTTTCGCCGAGCACGCCTGGCGCTATCGCGACTATCTGATCGAGGCTTTTCAAAATGACAAACCGTTCGATCGCTTCGTGCGCGAACAGATCGCGGGCGATCTGCTTCCTGCTGCCTCTCCGCAGGAGCGCGCCGAGAACATCACGGCAACCGGCTTCTTGATGGTGGGGGATGTCGAGATCGTCGAACCCGACAAAGCAAAATTAGAAGCCGATCACGTCGACACGCAGGTGATCAAAATCGGCACGGCGTTTCTCGGTATGACCCTCGGTTGCGCGCGGTGCCACGATCACAAGTTTGATCCGATCGCGCTGCCCGACTACTACGGCATCGCGGGGATGCTGCGCAGTTCGCCGGCAACCCACAAGATTCCGTTTGGCGTCTGGAGCAAGCTGAACTCGACCGAGTTGCCGGAGACGCCGGAACAAAAGGCCGCACGACAGAAGCTGGAAGCAGAGCATGCGGAGAAGCTCGCGGCGATGAAAGGCGAGCAAATAAAGCTGGAAACTGAAAAGAAGACCGTGGACGAGCAACTTGCGGCTGTCGGAGCCTCGCTCGATGGCCAAGTTGCTCCGAAACTCGGCGGGGAGTCGCGGAGCGACTCCCCTACAGAGAAGACGTCGCTCACCAAACGCCGCGATGAGTTGGCCGAGCAACTCAAGAAACTCGCACCGCGCATTCAGCACGCGGAGTTCTTCGCGTCGAAAGTTCCCCATGCGTTCGCGATGTGCGACGGGGCACAGCCGA
Organism: Planctomycetota bacterium; assembly: GCA_016872775.1. Lineage (GTDB taxonomy): Bacteria > Planctomycetota > Planctomycetia > Pirellulales > Pirellulaceae > VGZA01. The sequence continues at coordinate 85,520 of VGZA01000006.1, forward strand.
CGGATATGCCAATCTACATTCGCGGCAACCCGTATTCGCCCGGCGACGTCGTTCCGCGCGGGACGATCCGCGTGGCCTCATGGGACGCATTCCCGCCGATCCCCGCCGGCCAAAGCGGCCGGTTGCAACTCGCCGACTGGCTGGCCGACCGACACAATCCGCTCACACCGCGCGTCACCGTCAATCGGATCTGGCAGAAGCTGTTTGGCGAAGGGCTCGTCCGTACCGTCGACTACTTCGGCACCCGCGGCGAAACGCCGTCCCACCCGGAACTGCTCGATCATCTCGCGACACGCTTCCTACAGAATGGCTGGTCGCAAAAGCAGTTGATTCGCGCCATCGTCCTCAGCAGGGCGTATCGCCTGAGCAGCACGAATGACAACGCGGCGAATAAGGTCGATCCGGATAACCGCCTGCTGTGGCGGATGAATCGCCAGCGGCTCGATGCCGAAGCACTGCGTGACCAATTGCTCGCCGTCAGCGGCGAACTCAAGCCGACTAACGGCGGGCCTGGGCTGGTGCTCGAGGAACCCGAAAACTGCGGCGAACTGCGGCAATCGGGCGTGAACCCGCCCAACTATACGCATCGCAAACCGCGCACCGGCGAAGAGTTTGTGCGAACGATCTACCTGCCGGTAATGCGAACCAGCACCGCCACGCATGACAATCTGCGTTCATTCTTCGATTTCGTGAATCCCGCCCAGATCGCCGGCCAGCGCAACCAGACCGTGGTCCCGACCCAGTCGCTGTTCGTGATGAATAATGAACTGTTCCGCAAACGGGCCAAGACGCTTGCCGATCAACTGATCACCGATTCCCCGCAGGTCGACGCGAGACTGAACCAGCTCTGGCTGCGAGCCTTCAGCCGTCCGATCACCACCGCCGAACGGGACGCCGCCTTGACCTTCCTTGCAGAACTTGAAGCATCGCTCGATTCCCAGGATGCTTCCACACGTGAGTCGCTCCACTGGCAGGAACTCTGCCACTCCCTGCTGGCGTCGAACGAGTTTCTGTTCCGAATCTGACATGAACATAGGTCTTAAAGGGGCATCATGAACCAGTTTCGTACAATCAGCCGCCGTCGGATGTTGCAGACAACGGCTTGTGGCTTCGGCGGGTTGGCGCTCGCAGACCTGGTTTCCGCCGCCAACGGTCCCCGGGCTGATGGAAGACCAGACATGGTCCCCAGAGTCAAACGGGTTATTTTTCTGTTCATGGCTGGAGGACCTTCGCAGCACGACCTGTTTCAGGAAAAGAAGTTCATCACCGATCGACACGGACAGAAGATCGACTCGCCGTTGCGCAAGGAAGTGCTCCAGGTCGGAACGGAACAGTATCTTGCGCTGGGGACAGTCGCTCCAATTCGGCCGCGTGGTGAGTCTGGGATGATGATCTCCGACCTGCTGCCGCATCTTGCCAAAGTCGCGGATGACATCTGCCTGTTGCGAGGCATGAACACGGACAACCCGCAGCATGCCAGTGCCGTCAACCAGTTTCACACCGGCGTGTTCACCGAAGTGCGTCCCTCGATGGGAGCTTGGATCAGTTACGGGTTGGGGACGGAAAACCGAAACCTGCCAGGCTTCGTCAGCATTCACGCTCCCGGCGTGCGAACGTACGGGTCGGGATTTCTCCCCGCCGAGCATCAGGGTACGCCGCTGACCGTGCCACTGAACGACAAGACTTTGCCGATCGAAAATCTGCGGAACGTGTCGAGCAGCGATGCGATTCAGCAACGACGGATGGGACTGACAAAACGATTGAACCAGCGGCTGATCGAAGACCTGCGAGGCGACGCGAACATGGAGGGAATGATCCAGAACATGGAACTCGCCTTCCGCATGCAGACGACGACGCCCCAACTGGTTGATCTCTCAAACGAGACGCAAGCGGCGCTCGATCTGTATGGGATCGGCAGCGGCAAAGAGAGCGACAAGAACGGTCGAGCCTGTCTCTTGGCCCGCAAATTGAGCGAGTCTGGTGTGCGGTTCGTGCAGGTCACGATGGATGGTTGGGACCATCATGGCGACATTCGTACGCTGCTGCCGAAGCTCTGTCAGCAGACCGATCAACCGGTCGTGGGACTGCTGCAGGATTTGAAACAGCGCGGTCTGCTCGACGACACACTGGTGCTCTGGAGCGGCGAGTTCGGTCGCACGCCATGGAGCCAGGACGTGACCGGCACCGCGCCGTTCGACAAGCACGGCCGCGAACATCAGCCGGAGAGTTTTTGCGCCTGGATGGCCGGCGGAGGCGTGAAAGGCGGCCTGACTTGGGGCGAAACCGACGAGATGGGTTACCGCGTGGTCGAGGGAAAGGTTCACATCCACGACTTGCATGCAACCATGTTGCACCTGCTTGGCATCGACCACACCCGACTCACCTGGAACCAGGTCGGCCGCGACTTCCGCTTGACCGACGTCCACGGCACGGTAGTAAACGAGATCCTGGCGTGAGAATCCTGTAGCCAAGTTGCTCCGCAACTCGACCGAAACGCAAAAGCGCTTCATTCGCAACGACACACCCAACCATCGCTTCCGCAAACACCCAATGAAAACCGTCTTCTCAAACGATATAGCCGAGCTGCCCCGCAGCTCAACGTCGAGTTGCGGAGCAACTCGACTACGAATGATCTTTTTCGTTTGCCTGCTGGCTTTTGCCTCAGCGGCGCGCGCCGAAATCACTACGTCGACGGTCGTGGTGTCGATGCGCGACGGCGTCAAACTGGTGACGGACGTCTATCGTGATGACGCCTCGGCGCAGGCTCCCGTAGTCCTGATGCGCACGCCCTACGATCGCACGAGGCAAAAGAGTATCGGGGAGGGCTGGGCAAAAGCGGGCTACGTCTTTGTCGCGCAGGATTGTCGTGGCACACGGGCTTCCGAAGGCGTGCTTGCGCCGTACAACAACGAAGGTCAGGACGGCTACGACACGATCGAGTGGCTGATGCGGCAACCGTGGTGCAACGGGCGAGTTGGCATGGTCGGCGGTTCGTACGTCGGCGCGGTGCAGTGGCAGGCGGCGGTCGAGAACCCACCGGGCCTGGTTGTGATCGCTCCCCAGGCCACATGGAGCAGCTTCTATCGGAACTTGTACCTCGGGGGCGCGGTCCGACTATCGTTGATCTCGAGTTGGATCGCGGGCAACACGCCGAAGCCCGAAGGCGCGACCCAAGCCAACATGAGTAGCGCCTTGATGCGCCTGCCGCTCAGCGACGTCGACGAGGCGATCGGCTGGCCGATGCCCTGGCTGGACGCGTATCTCACGCACCCCGAGCCGAACGGCTTCTGGACGCGACTCGATCTCACGGCGAGGTTACCGGAATTGCAACTCCCGGTGCTGCACGTCGTCGGCTATTACGATTTCTTCTCGCGCGAGTCGGTCGACAACTTCATGGTCATGCAACGTCAAGCGCGAGACCCATCGACGCGGAAACAACAGCGACTCCTGCTGGGCCCCTGGGACCATGGCACGATCGGGAAGTCGCAAGTCGCCGAAGTCGATTTTGGACCGGCGGCCGCTCTCGACGTTGCGGCAATCCAGCTCGATTGGTTCGATCGCCATTTGAAGCGGGACGCCACGGCGATCGCCGGGTCGTTTTCTCCGGTGAGTTACTTTTCGATGGGCGACAACGTCTGGCTCGATGCCCAGACCTGGCCTCCCGAGGGATTCAAAGCGACGTCGTACTATCTCCACTCGGACGGCAACGCCACCACGCGAAATGGAACTGGCCGGTTATCTCGCGACGCGCCGACCAGTGCACAACCGAGCGACGCGTTTCGCGCTGATCCGTCACAACCCGTCCCTGCCTGCCCGGTCACGGACGCGCGGCCGATCAGTGCCGCCGTTTGGGGCCCCGTCGATCAATCAATCTTGGAGGACCGCGACGACGTGCTTGTATACAGTACGTCTCCGGTCGCGGAGCCAATGACCTTCGCCGGTAACCTCGAAGCCCGTCTGTTCGTCAGCACCGACACGCCCGACGCGGACTGGGTCGTCAAGGTCGTCGATGTTCGCCCCGACGGCGTCGCGATCAATCTCGCCACGGGTATCGTGCGCGGCCGGTATCGCAACTCGCTGCTCAAGCCTGAGTTGATGAAAGCGGGAGAAGTTTACGAAATCACCGTCGATCTTGGTCCCTGTGCCGCGACGATCGCAAAAGGCCATCGGCTTCGCGTCGATATCTGCGGTTCGCTCTTTCCGCTCTTTGACCGCAACCCGAACACCGCCATCGGCATTTTTGGCGACAAGACTGCGGTGGCGACCGAACATGTTCACCACCGGCCGGGAGCCTTGTCGCGGCTCATCTTGCCGGTGAAATGAGGCACTTCCGCGAACTGCGAATGGTGCAAGTGGACCGCGCCCGCCGATGTTTGTCACATAGTCGGAAGGCGCTGTTCGGCGGGCGAGTTTGTTTTACAGTATTTCCCCGACCACGGATCACAGTAAACTGAACTGTCCGCTGGCCGAGTCCTGCTTGAGTTCGCTGGAGATTTCACCAATGCCTCAATTGCCCCACGGGGTTGTGCACCCTTCGATGCCGCGACGTGTCGCGCTGCAGGCGGGCGCTGTCGGACTGTTGGGTTTGGGAATGAACCATCTGGCCGGGTTGCGGTCGCTCGCCGCGGAAGTCGATCACCCGATTACTCGTCCACCGAAGTCCGTAATTTACATTTTTCTGTCTGGTGGCTTGGCTCAACACGACAGTTTTGATCCGAAACCGCTGGCTCCCGAGGGGATCCGCGGCGAGTTCGCTCCGATCGCAACCCAAACGCCCGGCCTGCAGATTTGCGAGCACTTGCCGATGCTGGCCGCATGCAGTGACCGATGGGCGCTGGTGCGTTCGCTGACGCATCCCTACAACGAACACTCGATTGGCCATCACGTGATGCTCACCGGTCGCACACCCACGCCCGCGGGCTTTGATTCGAACCGGCCGACGACGCGCGACTTCCCGTCGATCGCGTCCGTTGTGACAAAGGTTGTACCGCCGCGAAACAACCTCCCTCCTGCCGCGGTGCTTCCGGAGAAGCTGATCCACGTTACGGGCCGCACGATTCCGGGACAGTTCGGCGGCGAGATGGGGAGCCGGTACGACCCCTGGTTGATTGAAGCCAGCCAATATCGCGACGCGAACTATACCCATGGCGCGTTTCCGGAATACGGATTCCAGCGTCAAAATGGAAAAGCGACTCCGGAGAATTATCGCTACGAGGCGCCTCGCCTGGAACTCGCGCCCGGCGACTTGCGTGACCAGTTTGAAGCCCGGCGGTCCCTGCTGGCGTCGCTCGAATCACAGCGAAGGATGCTCGACGAGGGAGCGCGCGTGATGGAACTTGACCGGCATCGGCAGACGGCGGTCTCCATGCTGCTTGATGGACAGGTTCGTACGGCGCTCGACGTGCATTCCGCCAGCGATCGGGTTCAGGACCGTTACGGACGGAATTCGTTCGGATGGTCGTTGTTGATGGCTCGGCAGCTCGTGGAGTCCGGCGTCAGTCTGGTCCAGGTGAATCTGGGCAACGACGAGTCCTGGGACACGCATGAAGCGGCATTTCGAAATTTGCGGGAATTCCTTTTGCCGCCGACGGACCGAGCGGTTTCGGCGTTGATCGAAGATCTCTCGGACCGGGGCCTCCTGGACGATGTGATGATCGTAATGGCGGGAGAGTTTGGTCGCACGCCCAAAGTCTTCACTTACCCGGGAGCCAAGACCAACCTTCCCGGACGCGATCATTGGGGTGCCGTGCAAACCGTGTTCTTTGCCGGCGGGGGCGTGCGCGGCGGAACGGTGATTGGTGAATCGGACGCGATGGGCGGTTACCCGCAGTCCGATCCGCAGACTCCGGAGAACATGGCCGCGACGATCTACAGCGCGCTGGGGTTGCCTCGCACGCTGGCCTGGAAGGATGGATTGGAACGCCCCCACCAGATATACCACGCCGACCCGATCCACGGCCTCACTTGAAACATGCCTTGCACCCGATTCCGGAGAGCCCTTGCATGCTCCATATTCTCGGACGAAATACCGCGTCGCACTGTGACGGTCACGCGCGTCGCCACTTCTTGAAGATCGGCGGATTGGCATTGGGCGGCCTGTCGCTGCCGCAGATTTTGCAGGCCGAGCAATCTTCGCCGACAACGCGCGGGAAATCGCTGGACCACAAAGCGGTTATTATGATCTACCTGTCAGGGGGGCCCTCCCATCAAGACATGTACGATTTGAAAATGGAAGCGCCGATCGAAATCCGTGGCTCATTCCTCCCGATCTCGACCAATGTTTCCGGAATCGAAATCTGCGAGCATATGCCGCGCCTGGCCACGATGATGGACAAGGTGGCGATCATTCGTTCGCTGTATGGCTGCCCCGACCAGCACGCCTCGGACTTGTGTTTGAGCGGTTATCCGATCGGGCCGAAAGGACGCCAGGACAATCATCCGTCGCTCGGGTCCGCCGTTTCCCGATTACAGGGACCCGTCGATCCCGCTGTACCGCCTTTCGTCGGCCTCACTACCAAGACCGGCCACTCGCCCTACTCCAATCCGGGATTTCCGGGGTTTCTGGGCGCTGCCTACGCTCCATTTCAGCCGAGCGGCGAGGGGATGGTCAACATGCGATTGAACGGAATCTCGCTCGACGAGTTGCGCAACCGTCAACAGTTGCTCGCATCGTTCGACGAGTTTCGTCGGCAGGTCGATCGCCAGGAGAGTTATCGGGGCGCGGACGCGCTGTCGCGGAAGGCGTTTGACGTTTTGAGTTCGAGCAAGCTGGTCGAAGCGTTGGATCTAGACAAGGAGGATCCCGCAGTGCGTGACCGCTACGGCCGCGGCAGCGCCGATCCGGCGTTCGGAGAAGATGCTGGCCCGCACTGGATGGACCAGTTCCTCATGGCGCGGCGGTTGGTCGAGGCGGGCGTGCGGTGCGTGACACTTTCGTTCGGAAGTTGGGATCGTCATGGTGCGAACTTCGAACGGCTTCCGATTCAACTCGCCAAGTTCGATCAGGCGATCACCGCGTTGATCGAGGATCTCCACCAGCGCGGACTGGACCAGGACGTCAGCGTCGTCGCATGGGGAGAGTTCGGCCGCACACCGCGCATCAATCCGGGCGGCGGTCGCGATCACTGGCCGCAGGCTTCCTGCTGCCTGCTGGCTGGTGGCGGAATGCGGATGGGACAGGTCATCGGCTCGACGAATCGATTGGGCGAAGTACCGCACGATCGCCCGATCCACTACCAGGAAGTGTTTGCGACACTCTACCAGCGACTGGGAATTGACGTCGGGAACGCGACGATTCCCGACCAGGCGGGGCGACCGCAGTATCTGGTAGATTATCGCGATCCGATCCGGGAACTGATTTAGACGAGAGAATATGGCACCGCGCCTGATCCCACCCATTTCTCGTCGCTGGCCTTCTCGCACTGCGTCGTCGCTCGTGATGTGGCCGAGGCTGTCGCTGGTTCTGGCACTGGTGCTGTTTCTGATCAATTCCATGCGCGGATACGGCGCCGAAGGGCAGGACGGGCGCGCCAATATCGGGCGCGTCGTTCGGGTGGCTGGGAAAGACGCATCAACCGCTGTGGCGGTGAGCACCGCAAAGCGATTCGAAGAATTCTCCATCGACGAACGAGTGGACAGGCTGCGTATCTCATTGACCGGGAAGCCGATCGTCGACTTCGTGTTCAAGGACAACAAGATATTGCGACCTTACTTCGCGAATGCTCGGCTGCCGAACGGCCTGCAAGTGACGCGTAATCATCCGCCGGTAGAGGGAGTGGATTCGCTGGATCACGACACGATGCACCCCGGCATCTGGCTCGGATTAGGCGATATCAGCGGCCAGGACTTCTGGCGGAACAAAGGGATGATGGAACATATCCGTTTTGTGTCGCCTCCGGCCAACGTGGACGGACAATTGCGGTTTGCGACCGAGTGCCACTTGAAGACCGGCACGGGCGATCCGCTCTGTTTGTTGACCAATCGCTTCGTACTGGTTTCTCGGCCGCACGGATGGCTGCTCGTCTGGAACGCCGAATTCCATGCCGATCGAGAGCCGCTCGTGTTCGGTGATCAGGAGGAAATGGGGCTCGGAGCACGCGTGGCCACGCCCTTTACCGAGAAAAACGGGGGCTTGTTGCGCAGCTCGACCGGCAAACAGACCGCGAAGCAGACCTGGGGCCAGCCCGCCGCGTGGTGCGATTACTCCGGCACCGGTCCGAACTCTGGCGGTATCACGTTGATGGCCGGTCCGAGCAACTTTCGCCAAAGCTGGTGGCACAACCGCGACTACGGCGTTTTCGTCGCCAATCCGTTCGGGCGGGAGGCGATGAAGCAAGGTGCTCGCAGCGCGGTCACCGTCGCCAAAAGGGAAACAATGCGGCTGGCTTTCGCTGCGTTCGTCCACGATCATGAAGAAATCGACGCGGAGGCCGAGTTCAAGGTCTTCGAAAAACTCGCGGCGTTGGAATCCACGAAACCAGCCAACCGGTAGTTGCTCGCGTCATAGACGAGATCAAAATGACCAACCAACCTGTAACGACCCCCTTCTCCCGTCGCCGGCTGTTACACGCGGGCGCCTCCGCGTGGATGACGTCGAGCGTCTTACGGATCCTGCACGGAGGTGCCGCGCAGGCGGCCTCGACGACACCGTCGAGTACATCCGCCAGCGATCTTCAGGCATCATTCGGCCGGGCCAAGAGTGTCATCTACCTGAATTTGAGTGGAGGTCCTTCCCAGTACGAAACGCTTGATCCGAAACCCGACGCGCCGGCGGAGATTCGAGGGATCTTCTCTCCGATTGCGACGAACGTTGCGGGGACGCAGATCTGCGAGTTGCTGCCGCGGACGGCGACGATGGCCGATCGACTGGCGATTGTGCGGTCTTTTGCGACGGATGATCCCAACCATGAGTCAGCCGGCTACTGGATCAACACCGGCCACAAGTATGCTGGTCCAGACATGCGGGCGCTGGCGCCGACGGATTGGCCGACGCTGGGCGCGATCGTCAAGATGTTGAAGCCCACCGAGCGCGGACCGTTCAGTGCGGTGATGCTGCCGGAACCGATCATCGCCAATCCCAATGTTTTCCTTCCGGGTCAGAACGCCGGTTTTCTTGGGCGCCGCTGGGATCCCGACATCCTCAAATGTGATCCGTCGGCGACCGACTTCCGTATCGAGAGCCTGACGTTGCCGGAGCAAATTACCGTTTCGCGGATGGAGTCGCGCGGCAGCTTGCTCGCGGCGCTGAATGTCGCGGCTCCGATACGCACGCCGTTGACGGCGGACCACACGCGGCTGTGCCAGGACGCACTGGGCGTGTTGGTCTCGGGCACCGCCCAGGGTGCGTTCGCAATCGATAAGGAACCGCCGGAATTGCGAGAACGCTACGGTCGCGGCAAATGGGGTCAGTCGGTGCTGCTGGCGCGACGACTGATCGAGGCCGGTGTGCGGATGGTGTTCGTGCAGTGGCCGCGCGAGCCGGGCGACCTGAGCGCTCCCAATCCGCTCTGGGACACCCACGCTAACAACAACGTGCGGATGAAAGATATCCTCTGCCCGCAGTTTGATCTGGGCTTCACAGCGCTGATCGAGGATCTCGAAGCGCGCGGACTGCTCGACGAGACGCTGGTCGTCGCCGTGGGAGAAATGGGGCGCACGCCGACGTTCAACGCCAGCGGCGGCAGGGATCACTGGGGGAACGTCTTCAGCTTCGCCCTGGCCGGCGCGGGAGTTCGCGCGGGACAGGTATACGGTGCCAGCGACCGTAACGGTGCGTATCCGGCACGCGATCGCGTCACTCCAGCCCAATTGACTGCGACGATTCTGCACCTGCTGGGCGTCAGCCACGAGGCGACATTCCCCGACCGGACCGGGCGGCCGCTGCGCGTCGTGGAAGGTGAGCCGATCGCCGCGCTGATCTGAAAATCGCCAACCTGGCATTGAACATTAAGTTGACCCGCTAAATGGCAATGAGTTTCACTCCCTAGTCCGCACGCGAGGGTGTTCCATGCGATTTCATACCACGGCTCTCCTTGTTCTGATCGCAAGCCTGTTCCAGGTCGTCGCATCGAATGGAAGCGACTGGCTGCAGTTTCGCGGCCCCGACGGTCAGGGGCACTCCGATGCGGAAGGAGTGCCAACGGAATGGAGCGAACAGAAAAATATTCGCTGGAAGGTTGCCGTTCCCGGCGCAGGCTGGTCCTCACCGGTGATCTCCGGCAACCAGATCTGGCTGACAAGTTCCGAACAGGACGGGAAATCATTACACGCCCTCTGTTTCGACAAGACTTCGGGCGTGTTGCTGTACAACGTGAAGGTTCTGACGACCGACGAGGCAGGGCCGCGCCATCCACAAAACGGATATGCCTCTCCCACACCCGTGCTGGACGGCGACCGAGTCTATGTGCATTTCGGTCCTCGAGGCACGGCCTGCCTCCATCGCGATGGGGAAATCGTCTGGAGGAATACGGAGTTCGCTTACGATGCGTTTCAGGGAGCGGCCAGTTCGCCGATTATTCACGACGATCTTCTGATACTCACCTGCGATGGCACCGACCATCAGTTCCTGGTTGCACTTGACAAGAAGACTGGCAAGATCGTCTGGAAGCAGCCGCGGGCGCATCTTGAGAATGCCGCCGCGCGGCATGCGGAAGGGTCCGTCATGGCCCGAATCGCCAAAATGGCCTACTCCACGCCGCTGATCCAGAACGTCGACGGTTCGCCACAACTGATCAGCAATGTCGCGGATCATGTGGCCGCCTACGACCTGAGGACGGGCAAGGAGATCTGGTGGATGCCTTATGTCGGGTTCTCGCAGGTCGCTCGGCCGTCGTATGGCAACGAGTTGTTCTACGTGGTCGGTTCGGTGGCCCAAGACCAATTTTGCGTCTTCGCGATTCGCCCCGGCAAGGGAAAACTGCGGGAAGATCAACTGGCATGGCAATGCTCGAAAGGGATCGCCCACGTTCCGTCACCGCTGCTGGTGGGCAAAGAGCTGTATGTCGTCGATAACAGCGGTGTGGCATCGTGCCTGGACGCGCTGACCGGGGAGGTGCTATGGCGCGAGCGGCTGGGTGGCAATTACGATGCGTCACCAATCGAAGTACGGGGCAGGATCTACTACCTGAGCCGCGATGGCAAGATGACGGTGCTCGCCGCCGGACGGTCGTATCAGGTACTGGCCACGAACCAGCTGGAAGGAACTTTCAAGGCGTCGCCGGCCGTCTCGGGAAAAGCTCTCTTCTTGAGAAGCGAGGCCGATTTGTACCGGATCGAATAGATCGAGAGCGGCGGCCCGTCCCAGCGTGGCGAAAAAACACAGGATAGTGCCCACGCATTTTCACTTCCCACGGATGTTAGCAAGTGTGGCACACGGTGGATTGTCACAATGCAGAGTGTCACAGTGATTCCAGCATGATATGATAGGGAGCTGACGACTTGCCCGCCACGCCGTCCTGTTGACGCACGCCTCACCGCTTTGGGATATACCGCGATGGGTTTGATGCTCTTGATCCATCTTCACAATCACGTCCGCCGGCCGCGATTCGATCGTCGTGAGCGCGAACGGTGGATCAAGGAGCGGCAAAGGGTGGGATCACGAGCTTTGGTTTTCGGGACCCTGCTATTTCCGCTCGTATCGATGTTTGCGACAGCGGCCGGAGCGGCTCGAGCGGCCGACGGTGACGACCACTTCGAGAAGCATGTTCGTCCCTTGCTGGTTGAGCGCTGTCACAAATGCCATTCCGCAAAAGAGAGCAAAGGTGGATTGCGGCTGGATTCGCGTGGAGCGATCTTGAAAGGCGGTGAGACCGGACCGGCGATCGTCGTGAACAAGCCCGAGGAGAGTCTGCTGATACACGCCGTCCTGCATCAGAACGGCTTGCAGATGCCTCCGGACGGCAAGCTGACGACAGCCCAGGTGGAAGCGTTGGCTCGCTGGATTCGCGACGGCGCCGCATGGCCCGACTCGACGCCGACCGCGGCGTCGGAAGATGCCGATCCATCTTCATCGCCGAGCCCCAGGCAGCCCAACGCCGGCGAACTGGCACCATCGTTGCAACTCTGGCTGCGGGCCGATGCCCTGCAGCTCGCCGATGGCGAGTCGGTTCCCGTCTGGCCGGATCAGAGTGGCCATGGCCGAGATCTCTCCGCGACCAAGGGTGTCCGTGAGGCAGGTGTCGGCGGGCCAGCAAATTTCGTCAAGCAAAGCAACCTTGTCGGGAGACCGGCGGTGCGATTTTCGCCGGGAAGCGGGCTCGCGTCTTCACCCGGAAATCGAGTCGACATCCGAGGCGATGCCGCTTTGACGATGACGATCGTCATGAACCTCACCCAGTTCGAAGGGCAGCCATCGCATTCGAGCGTCTTCTGCGTTGGGAATCCAGCCTACAGCGGAGACCCAGGCAAGCCGCTCGCGGCACTGCTCGAAATCGATCAGCCTCAGCAGTTCTCGCTCGATTTCGCCGGCGGCTGGGGCCACGACGCGGTGCTCGCACCGGGCTCGTATCAACCACTGTTTGGCAAGCCCGTCATCCTGTCGATTGTCAAGCGCCCGGGGCCGATGAAAGACACCACACGATTCTACATCAACGGAAAACTGGCGGGACCAATCGATGACAGGCCGCTGACGGGACGCGATACCGTGCCCGACATCCAGCATCGTACGGACGTCGGCGTTTTCATGGGCAAAGCGCTCTCTTGGTGCGGTGCCTTTCAGGGTGACGTCGGGGAGCTCTTGCTCTACAACTCTGCACTCTCCGATGCCGATCGGCTTGGCATTGAGATCTACCTTGGTGAGAAGTTTGGCCTGTGGATCGACGAAGAGCGAGCACGGGCGCCGAAAGCGGTGTACACCGAGGCGGAGAAGAATCACTGGGCGTATCAGCCGGTTCGCACCGTCGCGCCTCCCGCGGTCGAGAACGACGCCTGGGTCCGCACTCAGGTCGATCGCTTCACGCTCGCCGCATTTTCGGCGAACGCGGTGACGCCACCACCGCAAGTCGACAAGCTGACCTGGATCCGCAGAGTCACGTTCGATTTGACGGGCCTGCCACCGACGCCGGAAGAGGTCGACGCCTTCCTGGCTGATACCTCGCCGCAGGCGTACGAATCCGTCGTCAATCGGCTGCTCGAATCGGCCCATTATGGCGAACGCTGGGGAAGGCATTGGCTCGATCTCGTTCGATACGCCGAGTCGACCGCCAACGACGCCAATGCCGTGATGCGGTATGCCTGCCGCTATCGCAACTACGTGATCGAGGCGTTCAACAGCGACCTTCCGTACGACCAGTTCCTGATCGAACAGCTGGCGGGTGATCTCCTGCCGCCGACCGAGTCGGTGGCTGTCAACACGCGCCGGGTCATCGCGACGGGCTATCTGATGATCGGACCGAAGGCTCTGGCCGAGACCGACAAGGAACAATCCCGGCTCGATATTGTCGACGATCAGATCGATGTGACCGGCCGCGCGATGCTGGGGATGACGCTGGCATGCGCCCGTTGTCACGACCACAAATTCGACGCCATTCGTACGACCGACTATTACGCGATCGCGGGCATCTTCCGCAGCACGGAACCGTTCCAGAATGAGGTACGGAACGCGACGATGTGGTGGGAATACGCGGTTCCGCAGGGTTCCGGCGTCGAGCCACTCATGGTGATGGCACCGAAGGAAGCCCAATCCCGAAATCTCCGTGTTCACCTGCGCGGCAACCGTTTTACACTTGGAAAAGTCGTTCCTCGCGACGCGCTGGGAATCATCGCCGCGGTCAGTCCCTCGGCCAATGACGATTCCCCGTCGATTATCAACCCGCACCAGTTCAGCAGCGGTCGATTGGAATTGGCCCGTTGGATCGCCAGTCCGTCGAATCCGCTGACCGCTCGGGTCCTCGTCAATCGCGTCTGGCAACTGCATTTTGGCCGGGGAATCGTCGGCACTCCCGATAACTTTGGAACGCGAGGAGAACTTCCGTCGCATCCGGAGTTACTCGACTGGCTGACGACGCAATTCATCGAGGGCGGATGGAGCATCAAGAACCTGCACCGATTGATCGTGCACTCGAATACTTATCGGATACCCAACGCATCCGTGGGATCGTCGGGGGCCGGTCCGTCATCGCTCGCCGCGCTACGTCTTCAACGCAGGCGTCTGGCTGCCGAGGAACTCCGCGACGCGATGCTGGCGGTGAGCGGACAATTGGACCGTGTGCCAGGAGGTAGCGAGAGCGGCGAGTTCCTCAATTCGAAGGCCGAAGACATCAGCGCGATGATCCGGCCCAATCGGGTCGGCGCTGATGATGAGTTTTACACAACGTTCCGCAAGCGGTCGGTATATCTGCCGATCGTCCGCAACATGCTGCCTGACGTCCTGGCGCTGTTCGACGCGGCCGACCCGAACGGCGTCACCGCGGTCCGCAACGAAACGACCGTCGCCTCGCAGGGGCTGTTCCTGATCAATCATCCGTTTGTGCGCGGGCAGTCGAAGGCGTTCGCGGAACGCGTTTTGGCGGATGCGGCGCTGTCGGACGACCGACGCATCGAAGGGGCGCATCGCCTCGCCTTCGGTCGCTCGGCCACGCCGATCGAGCAGCAGGATACGCAGGCTTTTCTGACGTCGGTCATGCAGTCGTCGGCGCTTGCCGGCAAACCCGAACCCGAACAACGACTTGCAGCCTGGCAGGCGTTCTGCCAGTCGCTGCTGTGCAGCAATGAGTTTTTGTATCTGGAGTAGTCAATTTGGAGCCGGGTCGTCCCGCGACACGGCGAATTCATCTCACACGTTGGACCGCGCAGCGATCCAGGACCATGGAGTCACGTCATGATCGGGCTCACGAATCGGCGACAACTTCTTCAGCAGTCCGCCGTTGGTTTCGGCAGCATCGCTTTGGCGAGCCTGCTTGCGAACGATACCTGTGCTGGCAGCGCGGCTTCGGGCGCACTTGCACCCCGGCAACCGCACTTCCCCGCGCGGGCCAAGCGGGTCGTAGTTCTGTTCATGCATGGAGGCGTTTCGCATGTCGACTCCTTCGATCCGAAGCCGAAGCTGACCGAGCTGAACGGGCAGCCATTGCCGTTCCCGAAGCCAAAGTTTGAATTTGCCCCTACGGGTAATCTGCTCGCGTCACCCTGGAATTTCCAGAAGTACGGCCAGAGCGGCATCGAGGTCAGCGATCTGTTTCCTCAGATCGGCGGTTGCATCGACGATATCGCCGTGATTCGTTCGATGAACGGTGGTGACCAGGTTTCACACGGCCCTGCCCTGCTGAACATCAACACGGGCAGCGGGGTCTTTGCCCGCCCGTGCCTCGGCGCCTGGACGCTCTATGGCCTGGGCAGCGAGAATCAGAACCTGCCGGGTTTCATCAGTCTCAGTCCTTCGCTGTATCACGGCGGGGCGCAGAATTACGGATCGTCGTTCCTGCCCGCAACGTTTCAAGGAACGCGCCTCGGCGATGGCAGCACGCACTTCAAGGACGCTCGGTTATCGAGCCTGGCGCCGGGAGAGGTTCCGGAACTGCAACGAATGCAACTCGATCTGCTCAAGCGGCGCAACGAGCGTCATCTCGAGAGTGTTGGAGCGGACTCGGCGCTGGAAGCGCGCATTGCCTCGTTCGAAATGGCATTTCGGATGCAGGCGGAAGCGCCCGAGGTCATGGACATCGGACGGGAATCGGCGGCCACACAGGCGGCGTACGGGGTCGGCGTCGAGCCGACCGATGAGTTTGGCCGGCAGTGTCTGTTCGCACGGCGCTGCCTGGAGGCGGGTGTGCGTTTTGTGCAGGTGAATTTCAGTTATCCGCGAAACTACTGGGATGCGCACGGCGGCTTGCGTAATAACCATTCGACCAACGCTGCCAAAGTCGATCTACCGATCGCCGCGCTGCTCAAAGATCTGAAGTCGCGTGGGATGCTCCACGATACGCTGGTCGTTTTCGCGACCGAGTTCGGTCGGACTCCCGCCGCGCAAGGAACGGACGGTCGCGACCACCACCCCCACGCGTTCAGCTTCTGGATGGCGGGAGGCGGCATTCGCGGCGGCACCACCTACGGTCAGACCGACGAATTTGGTTACTACGTCGCCGAGAACAAAGTCACGATGCCCGACTTCCATGCCACCATCCTGCACCTGCTAGGCCTGAACCACGAACGGCTCACCTTCCGCCACGCGGGACGCGACTACCGACTGACGGACGTGCATGGAGAGGTGGTTCGCGACATTCTCGTGCGGAATGACGCCTGAGACGCGAGGAATGCAGAGCCGACGGCCGGATTGACGCGGTGCCGATGATCCGGAAAGCGCAAGTTGATCTGGAAAGCGTTGATCTGGAAAGCGCAGGAGAGGAAAACCGTTGACGCCGTTTTTCTGGTCGCAGGTTGTGGCTGCCTGCGCGTTTTCGTGCGGGTTGGCTTCGTATCAACTTCGGCAGCGTCGGATGGTGCTGCTTTGTCTGACCTGCCTCGCAACATTAAATGCAGTTCATTTTCTGCTTCTCGACCGGCACACGCCGGCCGTGATGATGGTGTTGACCGCCTCACGTTACGTCACGGCGATCTATTCGAAACGCCGCCGATATTTGTACCTGTTCCTAGTCGTCGCCGTAATTGGAGCCGCGGTAACGTTCGATGGACCGCTCAGTTGGCTATCGATGGCGGCTGTGCTTTGCGGGACCGTCGGCAGTTTTCATGCTTCCGATCGCAGTATGCGGCTCTGTTTCATGTGCGGCAACAGCTGTTGGCTGGTCCATAATCTGCTGGCCATAACGCCCGTAGCGACGGTAATGGAAGCCTCGTTCTTGATCAGCAACGTCCTGGGCTATTGGAAATTCTATCTGCGACGTCCGCAAACGCCGAACTCTTGACGGACTACTGGGCTACCCGCTTTGTTTTCCAGGCAGAGTCTGTTTAAATACTGCCAATTCAAACAGGGAACCCCCATCGATGAATCCTCTCTATTTCAAAGAGCTGAATGCGTTTTTCGATCCGAACCGCGCACGGTTGGATGTCGGCTGTGGCCGGCAGGTGAGCCTGGTTTCAGGCGTGGAGACCGGGCAACTCGTCGGATCCCTGAAGTCACTGGAGGCTGTGGCCAAATATGCCACCGGCCATGGCGCCCGCTCGCTGATGATTTCAAATTACCTTTTGCACGGGCCGGGTCATGGTGACAATGGACGGATCGTTTTCCGCGAACCGGCGGAGTTACGGCAAGTGCTCGCCGACGCGGGTGTCGTGGCGCCCGTCATCAGCGCCCACTGCGCAGGCTATGCGCATCTCAGCGCCCGCTGGGGCCTCGAGAACGTGGACAAGTTTGTGCCCGCGTCCGTGGCGGCCCAGGGTGCGCAATATGTTGAGGACTGGTCCGAGGAGTACATCCTCGGCCTGCTCGAGACCGGCACGGCCCTCGGTATTCACATCTTCGGTTGGTTCTGGGGCCTATGGGGAAACCCTGTGCTTCACAGCGGATATCCGTGGGTCTTCGGCTGGGACGAGATGATGGCCGCGGGCCTTGCGCGTTTCCGCGACAAGACCGCCCGCATCCGCGCGCGGGCCAACGAGCTTGGTGCCTATCTCGCCCACGAACTCCATCCTGGCACAGGGGCGATCTGCGCACGCGATTTCGGCCTGCTGTTGCTGGCCACGGACTACGACCGTTCGCTCAGCGTTTGGGGCGATCCCAGCCATTGCTGGGCTGGCGAAAACTGGACGCAGCGCTTCACCAGCCCATTCGTCGCACCGCGCGTGGTCGGCAGTCACGTGAAGAACTTCAAGTATCTCCAGGGCGCCTCCACACTCATGATCAGCGAGGATTGGACGCAGCGCGGCCATCAGTTCTGCGGGCACGGCGAGGGAGAAGTCAACCTGGAAAGCTACGCCAAAATGCTGCTCGCGATCGGCGCGGGCGACCGCTTCTGCGCCATTCAGGGAGGCGACCTCATGCCTGTTTACAGTGAGGCCGAAGACAGTATCCTGCCCTTGATCGCACCCGCCCCGCACCTCCTGGGAGCCTGCAGCGCCGGAATCAAATGGGTCAACGACCACCTCGCCGGCATGTCCCTCACCACGGCCGTCTTCACCGACGGCATGGCTTCGTCCTGAGCCGTTGCCGAATCGCTCGGGCTGCCAATCAATCGCCAAAGAGCTCCCCCAGCGGTACACCGGTGAGCTCCGATGCCTGAACCAGCTTGTCGCAGACATCGGTTGGCAGCCGGATTCCCTCTGCTTGTGCTCGTCGATAGTTATTCCATTCCCGTTCGCCGGGCAGTAGCACGCGCTCGACTCCCGCAGCAGCGGGCGCGGCATGCAACTCGTCGATCAATCGTCGCAATCGCTGCTGGAACTCGTCCATCGGCGAAACGGCGTCCAGATCGATTACCGTGAATGAGGCGTTATGCCAGGAGGGCCGACTCGGCTCATCAAAGATCCAACTGCCGACCTGCCAGGTCATCTGTCCTCCGGGAAGAACCGCCGACAGAATTTCGCACCACAGGCCGAAACCGTAACCCTTGTGACCTGCCATAGGCGCCAGGGCAGCTTGCTGTGGATAGAGGCTGCCGTCGGTCGTGGGCAATCCATCGGGACCGATCAACCAGGTGTCGGGGATCGGTTCGCCGCGCTGGATCGCCGCGTAGACTTTTCCCCCGGCCACAGCGGCCGTGGCAATGTCGAGCAGGATTGGGTCGCCGTTGGCCACGGGGACGGCATACGCCAGGGGATTGCTTCCCAGGACCGCGGCCCGCGAACCAGGAGCCGCGACGCTGGGAATGTCATTCCCCGTCACCATGGCGATCATGCCGGCGCGCGCCGCGCGGGCCGCGTAGCAGCCCGCCGCGCCGATGTGACCGGTATTGCGCAGTCCGACGTAAGCGATCCCAACCTGGCGCGCCTTTCGCATCGCAACGTCGATCGCGTACAGGCAGCCGACCTGCCCCAATGCCGATTGTCCATCGATGATCGCCCAGCCTGGTCCCTCGCGTTCGATGCGCGGCTCTGCTGCGGCGTTGTATCCGCCTCCCTGCAGCTTCTTAATGTAACCCGCCAGGAGTTTCGTGCCGTGCGTGAAGACGCCCATGGCGTCGGTGGTCACGAGCAGTTCCGCGGCAGCGTCCGCTGGGCTCGACCCCAGACCGCAGCGCTGCAGCATTCGTGTTACCGCGTCACGCAAGGCGGTTATCGAAACGGGACTCATCTACCAATCTCCTCTCGAACTTCGCATCGGTGGCTGAATCGCTCCGCATACCGCGCCCGCCCTCCGCCGCTCGTCGGCGAATCGCGAAGCGGCGAATCGCGGAGCGGTGCGACGACCATGCATACATTGCTTCGACCTTGATTGTCAGATAATCTATAGACAGCGATTTTGGTCTGCAACCGGTCTGGAATACACCATGCGAACGCTTCACCGTCCCAAGGTACGCGAGCAAGCCACCAAGCGAATCAAGCAGTACATCATCGATCGCAAACTGCTGCCCGGCGATCGACTGCCAACGGAAACGCAGCTTGCCGAGACTTTTGGCATGAGCCGGCTCAGCGTGCGCGAGGCGACCAAGTCGCTGGAGTTCCTGGGCATTGTGGAGTCGAAAACCGGGGTCGGATTGACGGTCAGACGGATCGATATCGGCCGTGTGACGGAACACTTAGGGTTCCATGCCGCCCTGTTGGATGTCGACCCGCGGCAGCTCATTGATAGCCGAGTAATTCTGGAGACCGGTGTGTTGCCGCACGTCGCGCGCAATATGGCTGCCGACAATTCGATTGAGCTGCGGCTGAGAGAAATAGCCGAGCGATTTCATATTGCTCGCGACCTGAAGACATGGATCGAATTGGACATCCTGTTTCATCGCACGTTGATGGAAGCCAGCGGCCTTCAGCCGCTCGTGGCGTTCGGCGACCTGCTGCGGATCTTCTTTCAGCGTTTTCGAGAGAGCGTTAAGAAGGCGGAATGGAAGAGCAGCATCGAGAGCCACCTGCAACTGATCGATTTGCTCGCAGCCAGCCGAGTCGCGGATGCGACGGCCAAATTGCGACGACACATTGAAAGTCACAAGAGGCAGTTGCCATGAATAATGTCCGTAGCGGTATCGCCGTCGCTCTATTCTGTTGCCTGCTATGCTCATCGTTTGCGGCAGCCGAAGACCGCGTCGCGGTGTCGCCGATCTCCGACGAGGACCGCACCTTCTTCGAAAAGGAAGTTCGTCCGCTGCTCGTGAAACGTTGCTTTGAATGTCACGGCGGGACGAAGGCTCATGGCGGACTTTCGCTGGCCTCCGCGAGTGGCTGGGCGAAAGGCGGGGAGAGTGGGCCGGCCATCATTCCCGGCAAGCCTGACGAAAGTCGGCTGATCGACGCCGTCAATTATCGTTCCTTGGAAATGCCTCCTGCGGATAAAGGCGGCAAGCTGCCAGCCGAGGAAATCGCCCTGCTCACGAAATGGGTGGCGATGGGGGCTCCCGATCCGCGCGACGGCAGCGACGTCCTGGGAGGCATGACTCGGGAAGAGGCACGAAGCTGGTGGGCATTTCAACCGATTCCTCCGACGCCGGCCACTGATATCGCGACCGATGCGAAGCAGATTGACGAACTCGTCCTCCGCGAGATCCGCCGCCAAGTACTAAACGTTACGCCGGCCGCGGATCGCCGAACGTTACTGCGGCGGCTCGCCTATGACCTCACCGGACTGCCGCCCACACCGGAGGAGGTCGAAGCGTTCGTCGCCGATCAGTCACCGGGCGCGTGGTCGCTGGTGATCGACCGGTTGCTCGGTTCGCCGCAGTACGGCGTGCAGTGGGGCCGGCACTGGCTCGACGTCGTGCGCTACGCCGATACGGCCGGCGAGAACTCCGATCGCCCCCTGCCGCATGCCTGGCGTTACCGCAATTGGGTTCTTGACAGTTTCAACCGCGATTTACCGTTCGATCAATTCGTCCGCATGCAACTCGCCGGTGATCTGCTGACACAAGAACGGAGCGGACCTGAGCGCGCGGAAGGGATCGTCGCCACCGGTTACCTTGCGATCGCGCGCCGCTTTGGCCACGACATCGACAAGGACATGTACCTGACGCACGAGGACGTCATCGACAACCTCGGCAAGAACTTTCTCGGCTTGACGCTCGGTTGCGCCCGGTGTCACGAGCATAAGTACGATCCGGTCAGCGCGGAGGATTATTACGCTCTCTACGGTATTTTCGAGAGCACGAAGTTCGCCTTTCCGGGCTGCGAACCCAAGGGCCAGCCACGCGACCTGGTGCCATTGATCTCTCAAGCGGAAGTCGATGCGATCATGAAGCCGTGGCAGGAGAAGCAAGAGCGACTGAAGCTCGCGTTGCAACGCCGCGCCGAGGTCGCCAAACAGGTATTCACACCCGAAGCTGTCCAGGCGACACGACTGATCGAGAAGGCCGATGTAAAAGAGGGGGCGTCGGTCGAGCTCATGCCGACGACCGTCGCCGTGCATAAGGGCGAACTTGTACTGCTCACGGTGGAGCCGGGCGGTAATCACGGCGCGGACAGCACCTTGTGCGCGTTGACTCTTCGGGAATTGGGCGGCCAGCAACGGCAGTGGAGTACGGGGGATCTTCTAGACAATCTCACGGAGTCCAACCCGCGAACGGTTCACGATGCCGCCTGGTGCTTTGTCGAATTGACCAAAGACGGTCCGGTGTTTCTCGGGGAGAAGGCCGACGCAATCGACGGCAAGAGTGCTCTGAAGAGGTGGAGTTTTGCGGACACACCGTCCGTGTTCGTCAACACTTCCGACGAGCCGGTGATGGTCTGGACGTTGCTCGCCGCTCGTTCGTTTTTTGTGCACCCGGGGCAGAATCGCCCCGTGGCGGTTGCCTGGGTCAGTCCGGTGGACGGCAAAATCGCGATCGAAGGCCGAGTGGCCGATGCGCATCCGGCTGGCCTGGATGGTGTGGCATTTCGACTTGAACATGTGGCGCGACCCGAAGCCGGTGCTGCGCTCCTGGAGGCGGGACGAATCTTGAGTGAACCGATGCCGTCACTCGAAGCCGAACCGAAGATCCCGGTTGCGTACGCGGTCGTTGACCAACAAGCGAAGAACGCGAAGTTTCAGGAGCGAGGCGATCCCGAGAAACCAGGTCGGGAAGTGTCTCGCCGCTGGTTGTCGGTCTTTGGCGGAACCGAGGTTCCGCAAGACGCCGGCAGCGGGCGACGCGAGTTGGGCGACTGGATCGCCCGACATCCGCTCGCGGCCAGGGTGATCGTCAATCGAATCTGGGGGTGGCACTTTGGTCGCGGTATTGTGCGCTCTTCCAATGACTTTGGAGCGCGCGGCGAAGGGCCGACACATCCGGAATTGCTCGACTTCCTGACCTCTCGCTTTGTACAGAGCGGGTACAGTATCAAGGCGCTGCATCGACTGATTCTGCACACGGAGACGTATCAGCGCGCCAGCGCCGCCGTTCTGTCCTCGGATCCGGACAATCGCTGGCTGTCCCACTACAGCCGACGCCGCCTTTCGGCCGAAGAACTGCGCGACAGCCTCCTTTTTGCCTCGGGACAACTCGATCTGACGGCCGGAGAAGGCCACCCGTTCCCCGAAGAGAAAACCTGGACCTTCTCGCAACATGCTCCGTTCAACGCGATCTATCCCACCAACCGCCGCAGCACCTTTTTGATGGTACAGCGTCAGCGTCGGCACCCGTATCTGGCGCTGTTTGATGGCGCCGACCCCAACGCGTCGACCCCGGCCCGCCAATCCACGATCGTCCCGACGCAGGCTCTGTACTTCATCAATGATCCCTTCTTCCACGCACAGGCCACGGGACTCGCAGGTTCCTTGTTGATGGACGCGAGCGACGAGGCTCGAGTGCAGTCCGTGTATCGAACATTGTTCCAGCGCGAACCCTCGCGAACGGAGCGCGAACGGGTGAGGAGATTTCTCGACAGCTATCCCGGCGACCTGACCGAAAAATGGTCTGCCTGGACCCGCGTCCTGCTGGCCAGCAACGAATTTTTGTTTGTGGAGTAGACGAGGATGAACTATCGCGTATTGCCAGCTGCTCCCTCGCGGCGAACGTTCCTGCGTTCCGCTGCCGCGGGATCAGTGCTTTTTCCCGGCATCGTACAGCAACTGCTCGCCGATGGGGGCGACCCGCTTGCTCCGCGCGAACCGCACTTTCCAGCGAAGGCCAGGAATGTCATTTTCCTATTTATGACAGGAGGAGTTTCGCATGTCGACACATTTGATCCGAAGCCGGAGCTGACGAAACAACATGGTGCGGAGATCAAGGCCGATCATCCGGAAATCAAGAACCGGCCCGGCTATGAACGGATTTTCCTGAAGCGCCCGCAATGGGAATTCAAACCACACGGCCAGTGTGGGACTGAAGTCAGTACGCTCTTTCCTCATGTCGCTGAACGTGTCGATGACATCGCGTTGATCCGTTCGATGCATACGTCCCATTCGAATCACTACAACGCCACACTCGGCATGCACACCGGTTCGTTCGCGTTCTCGCGGCCAAGCATCGGCTCGTGGGTCACTTACGGGTTGGGTACGCTCAATCGTAACCTGCCCGGGTTCGTGGTCATCGCGCCCGCGCAAACCTATGCCGGTACGCAAGTTTACGCTAATGACTTCCTTCCCGGCGCCTACCAGGGAACGCTGGTCGTACCTGGTGCCGAGCCGATTGCCAATGTTCGCCCGCGCGTGCCAACCGATCGTCAACAACTGGAGTTGGCCGCCCTGCAGGAATTGAACACTGAACATCTCGCAGCGCGATCGAACGATCCCCAACTGGCCGCTCGATTGCGGACCTTCGAAACAGCGTTCGGAATGCAGATGGCGGTGCCCGATGCGTTTGACTTCACAAAAGAAACCGCCGCGACGCTGGAAAGTTATGGTCTGAGTCTTGACCAGAAATCCGGCTTCGGCTGGCAATGCCTGGCGGCCCGACGACTCATCGAACGCGGAGTACGATTCGTTGAGTTGATCGATGTCGGATCATCCAACAACTGGGATGCGCACGGCGACATGATGACACACGTGCCCCTGGCCAAGAATGTCGACCAGCCGATCGCGGCCTTGATACAGGATTTGAAGCTTCGCGGAATGTTCGACGAGACACTGATCGTATGGACGACGGAGTTCGGGCGCACACCGTTCAACAACACGGCGGACGCGAAAGGTCGCGAACATCATCCCTGGGCGTTCAGTTCGTGGCTAGCCGGAGCTGGCGTGAAGCGCGGCTATGTGCATGGAACGACCGACGAGATTGGGCTTCGGGCGGCTGACAATCCGGTTCACGTGCGCGACTTCCACGCGACGATCCTGCGACTGATGGGTTTCGATCACGAACGACTCACCTACCGCCACGCCGGCCTCGATTACCGCCTCACCGGCGTTGAGGGGGCGAAGGTGGTGAAGGAGATTCTGGCATGAGTTCCACGAAGAATGACGGCCGATTGTGCGGAGTCGTTCCGCGACTCCGCGCCGGGTTGCCAGGCAACCCGGCAACAATCAGCAGCCCGGTCACGGTCATCGTTCTCAGCGTACTGAGCCTGCTTGGACCCGGCGCCGCAACACAGGCCGATGAACCACGCGCTGCGACCGCGGAGCAGATCAGCTTCTTCGAGTCAAAGATTCGGCCGCTTTTTGCCAAACATTGTTACGAGTGTCACGGTGAGGCCGCCGCCGAAGGCAAATTGCGGCTCGATACGAAGAATGGCTGGGAACGAGGCGGCGAACGTGGGCCGACGATCGTGCCGGGGGATCCTTCGTCAAGCCTGCTCATGCGGGCTGTCTCCTATCGCGACGACAAACTCAAGATGCCTCCGCCGGATACCGGCGACAAACTGAACGATGCCGAAATCGAGGACTTGCGGAGCTGGATTCGAAACGGCGCCCACGATCCGCGCAGCGGTACAAAGGTCGTCACCGATCTGGAGAAGGCCGCCCGCGAGCACTGGGCGTTTCAGCCGATCGTCGCTCCGCATGTCGCCGACAATTCTCATCCGATCGATTTTCTCATCGAACGCAAACATCGCGAGCAGAATATCGTCGCGACCGAGCCGGCCGATGCCCGGACACTTGTTCGACGCATGAGCTTCGATTTGCTGGGCCTGCCACCGAGCGCGGAGGAGATCAGCGAGTTTGAAAAGGAATTCGCTGCGGAATCGCTCCGCAATTCCGCGTCGAGTCAGGGAGTGACTCGGCCGCAGAACGAAACGCATCCGCCGCCTTCATCACCACAGACCATCAAGCGGCTGATCGACCGTCTCTTGCAGAGCCCGCATTATGGCGAACGCTGGGGGCGCCACTGGCTCGATGTCGCCCGGTATTCGGATGCGAAGGATGGCGTGCTGATGTATGGCGATGGTCGCATTCGGCCCTTTGCCTACACCTACCGCGACTACGTCATTCGGGCTTTCAATGACGACAAACCTTTTGATCAGTTCGTGCGCGAGCAGCTCGCCGCCGACCAGTTGAATCTTCCCGCGGATTCACCCGACTTTGCGGCGATGGGATTGCTGACACTCGGTCGGATGTTCGACAGCAATCGACACGACGTGATCGATGACCAGATCGATGTGATCGGTCGCGGCTTCCTGGGACTCTCGGTGGCCTGCGCACGATGCCACGATCACAAGTTCGATCCGGTTCCGACGGCCGATTATTACTCGCTGTATGGTGTCTTCGCCAGTTGCATCGAGCCGTACGACCGTCCTCGAATCGGACCGGTGACCGAGGCAGGTCAGGCGTTCGAACAGGAATTCGCCGCGAAACTGAAGGAAATTGAAGGCCAGCAGGCCAACCATTACACGGAAACACTGAAGATCGCCAGGGAGCGAACGCCTGACTACCTTATCCATGTTGCGACTACGCAGCCGGACGTTTCCGAAACAGCGATCTTCTTCCTGTCATTGACGCCTGAGCAGCTGCGACCGCAGATCACCAAGCGCTGGCGGCAACTGATCGCGCGGCGGGCATTTACGGACGATCCGATCTTCGGTCCCTGGTCCGATCTGCAACACGATCTGGCTCTCAAGCCGGAAGCATGGAAGGCCCGCGGCATCGATTCACGAATCATCGATGGACTTGTGGCTGCCCAGCCGACTTCGATGGCCGACGTCGCTCGAATCTACGGCAACGTGATCCGGGACGCGTGGACGACAGGCGGCGGCGGCGAGAGCGATCCGCTCGTCGCGCTGTTGGTGGCGCGGGACGGACCGGTCTGGTTTCCCATTCGAGATGTGGCCTTTTACTTATCAAGGCAACCGGGGGACGCTTATCGTGGTCTGTTAGGGCAACTGGATGCGATCGCCGTGAAGCACAAGGACGCCGCTTCGCGGGCGATGACGGTTCACGATGCCGAAGTGCTGTGCGATCCCGTGATCTATCAACGCGGGGATCCCAGCGCGCGCGGCACACCGGTACCGCGCCGATTCCTGGAGATCCTGTCGCCCGAAAATCGCCCGGCATTTTCCCAAGGCGGAGGGAGGCTCGAACTCGCCAATGCGATCGCCTCGCCAGCCAATCCGCTCACGGCCCGCGTCTGGGTCAATCGGGTCTGGATGCATCACTTCGGCGATTCGCTGCTGGAGAATCCCAGCGATTTCGGCCTGCAGGCAAAGCGACCCGTACAGCACGATCTGTTGGATTTCCTCGCCGACTATTTCATCAAGCATGGCTGGCGAACGAAACCACTCCACGAGCTGATTCTCTCCTCGCGTGCCTATCAGCGCTCGTCGCAGTTTCCCGAGACCGAAGCGATGGCACAGCAGCGTCAACGCGATCCGTCCAACTCGCTGTTGTGGAGATCCAATCGTCGGCGACTTGACTTTGAGCAGATGCGGGACACGATGTTGACCGTGGCCGGCGAATTGGATGCAACCATGTTTGGACGACCCGCGGTCGTTACGGACGATGCGAATCGCCGCCGCACGGTTTACGCCTTCGTCGAACGACAGAACATCCCGGCCATGGTACAGACCTTCGACTTTGCCAACGCCGACACATCCACTCCCCGCCGAAGCATGACCACGGTTCCGCAGCAGGCGCTGTTCGCGTTGAATTCGACGTTTATGCTGGCCCGTTCCGATGCGCTGGCGAAGCGCGTTGCCGACACCGAGCCAGCGCGACGCGTACCACGCCTGTATGCCGTCGCGCTGGGCCGCGAGCCGACTCCTGCCGAGGTGGAACTGTGCGAGAGTTTCCTGGCGGCCGGGACGCTTGAGCAACTTGCCCAAGTGTTGTTAATGAGCAATGAACTGATGTTTGTGGATTGAGTCCCGTAGCCGAGCTGCGGAGCAACTCGGCTACAAAGAACCTGAGATGAACCAAGGGGGCACCTGCCATGCCAAGCGACTCCCATACACTTTCGCGACGCGATCTCCTGGCGACGATCGGCACCGGTATCGGCTGGCTGGCCTTGCCCGGCATGCTCCAGGCCGACGTGGAGACCAACGCGAATCCATTGGCGCCACGCAACCCGCATTTTCCCGCACGCGCCAAGCATATCATTCACATCTATTTAAATGGTGGCCCTTCACAAGTCGACACCTGGGACCCGAAAACGGAGCTTACGAAGTGGGGCGGCAAAAAACTGCCGCTGGGAAATCTGACCACCGAACGCGAAACCGGCGTCGCACTCGCTTCGCCCTTCCAGTTCGCTCAGTACGGTGACAGCGGACTCTGGTGCAGCGAGGTTTTCCAGCAGACCGCAAGTCGCCATGCCGACCGGATCTGTGTCGTTCGTTCGATGTACGCCAACACGCCCAATCACGAACAGAGCATGCGGTTGATGAATACGGGCGACGAACGGTTATCGCGCCCGAGTTACGGTTCGTGGTTGACCTACGGGCTGGGCTGCGAAAACCAGAATCTGCCAGGGTTTGTCACGCTCTGCCCCGGATTGCCCGTCGCTGACTCTTCGAATTGGCGCAGCGCTTTTCTGCCGGGGATTTATCAGGGGACCTATCTCGACACACGCAAGACGAAAGTCACCGAACTGATCGCCAACATTCAGAGTCCGCGTACGGATCCGTCGGGTCAGCGCCGGCAATTGGACCTGTTGACGAATTTGAATCGGCGGCACCAGGCTACTCGACGTGAGGATCCTAATCTCGAGGCCCGCATCCAGTCTTTTGAACTGGCCTATCGGATGCAGATGGAGGCCACCGATGCACTCGATATCTCCCAGGAGACAAAAGCGATTCAGGACCTCTACAAGGCGGAGACGGTCCACGGGCGACAATTGCTGATCGCACGCCGGCTGATTGAACGAGGAGTGCGCGTCGTGCAGTGCTACCACGGGGACGTACAACCGTGGGACTCGCACAGCAACCTGGCAGACGAACACCGCCGATTAGGGAATGAATGCGATGGTCCGATCGCGGCTTTGCTCACTGACCTGCTGCAGAGAGGGCTCTTGGATCAGACGTTGGTTCTCTGCGGCGGCGAATTTGGACGCACTCCGGCGGTCGAAATCCCGATCGGTGGCGGCAATCCTACCGGCCGCGATCACAACCACCACGGCTTCTCAATCTGGATGGCCGGCGGTGGCGTTCGAGGAGGATTCGCCTACGGCGCGACCGACGAGTTTGGCTATCGAGCCGTCGAGAATCGCGTTCACGTTCGAGATATCCACGCTACGATGCTGCATCTGATGGGCTTCGATCACAAACGGCTCACCTACCGCCACGCTGGCCTCGATTTCCGACTTACCGGCATCGAGGAAGCCCACTTGGTGCGAGAAATCATGGCGTGAGCACAAACAGCGCGGATTTCCACCATGCTCTCTGGCATCACGATGTTTGAAGCAAATATCGATGCGGGCAACGAAGGTCGCCCTTGGATGATTTCGCGAATTGGTTGTCAGCTCCGCCGCCAACCCTCGTTCGCCGCAATCTTTCTGGCGATCTGGCTGCTGTTTGAGGCGCGAACGTGCGGTCAGGAAGCCGCTTTGACGGTGCCGCTGGTGGGAGTTGATGAGACGGCAGTGGATCACATCGCGTCGGCAGTGGCCAATCCCGCGCAACGGAAACTGTACGTCGGGACTCTGTCGCGGGATGCCGCGCGGACGGGGTTGTGGGTATTTGACCTGCGTGAAGATGGGCAGCCGACGGGCCAGCCGCGGAAATACTCCGACCATCCCGATGAGTTGCCGGCAGGACAACATAGTACCGTCGTTTGTTTGTTGCATGACGCGACGAGCCGGAAGTTGTACTTTGGAGTGCAGGCCTCGTATCCGACGCATACGCGTGGGCTGGTGATGTATTCGCTTGACGAGCGAGGCGAACCGCGGGGCAAGCCAGAGGCATTCGATCATGGGAATCCGAATAAGTCGTGTGATGCGCTGACGCTCCATCCGAATGGGCGACTGATCGCGGTGGGATGGGGCGGCGAGGGAGTTTTTGTTCTCGATCGCGATGAACAGGGGCGGCCGGTTGGTAATGCGATCTTTCATCGAACCGGCGGGTATGGCGGGTACTCGGTGGCGCTGCGACGAGACGGGACGAAGCTGTATCGCGGCACGTATCCATCGGTGATCGAGGTTTGCGATCTCGACGCGCGCGGCGATGTCGTGGGAAAGCCGCGAGTGGTGTCGATTCCCAATGGCCCGCAGGAGTACGCGCGAATCGTGACAACGGAACGCGCCATCTACTTTCGCGGGCCGGACAAGCGACTGTCATGGTTTGCTCTCGACACAGCCGGCGAGGTTGTCGGGGGGATGCAGTCGGCGGACATTCCAAACTTGCAGGGAGTCGCGGCGGCTAGCCGCTCCGATCGATTGTTGATCGCGGTCGCGTCTCAGTTTTCGGATACGCTGACGAACCAACGGATCACGGACGGAGTCGAAGTGCACGAGATTGCGCTGAATACGAACGGTGGCCCAGGTGCCGTTGTGCGGAAATCGAAGCGATTTGTGCGCGCGGAGGCGGTCAGTCTGAGTGGGGGCGACGGAGTGGCGCTGGCGGCGAAGTCGCTTGGCCGCGGATTCCTGGGCAATCGGATCGCAGGGCTGAAGATACGCTGCACGTTGGTCTCGCTGGAAGCGGACGGCACACCCCTGCCGGCAATGCGGGCGATCAAATTCGGTGACCAATCGGGCTATCTGCGGTTCGCAGTTTCAGCAAAACACTCGCGGGTGTATGCCGTCGTGGGTGGCGAGATCGTCAGCCGATCGCTGGAGAGTCCGACCTCGCTCGGTGAAAACACCTCCTTCCGCGGCGCGAACGGCGACTATCTTGGCCCACTCGCGCTGGACGAAGCGCGCGGACGGCTTGTCGTCGCGAGGAAGGACGGATCGGTTGCGGTGCTCCGGTTGGACCGAATTGGCATGCCCGTGGGCAACGACGAGACGTTGAAGACCGGACTTGCCTCGATCGGCGCGATTGTGGTGCATCCGAACAGCGGCGTTGTTTACGCAATTGGAGCGCCAAGCGGGCAACCATTGGAGGCCTCTGGCGTCGTCTCGATTCCGGCCGGGACGCACGTCAACGACGCCGCGATCGATTCCGAGCGTGGGAAACTCTATGTCGTCGGAGGCTATCGAGGTCGCGAGAACACGTCGGTCTGGACGCTGGATGAGCGGGGAATGCCGACATCGGCCGAACCGCGCTGGTTGGCGGACGATATTCCTGTTGAGAAGCCGGAAACGCGGGCGATCTTGTCGGGAGTGAAGCTCGATGCAGCGCGTCGAAAGTTGTATATCGCCGGCGCTCAGGAGAACCCGACGACGCAGCCAGGGTATCTGATCGTGCGCGACCTCGACGAGCGCGGAGATCCGACCGGCGATCCGCGGTTGTTCCCGAGCGCAAACTCGCGCGGTTCGTGCCTGACGATCGAACTGTCGAGCGACAAAAAGCGGCTGTACGAGTCAGGCTGGGGCGACCCGACGGTGTTCGTAAGGCAACTCGATGAGCGGGGCGAACCGTCCCGCGAATCGACCAGATGGTCAACCGGGCAATACGGCAAGCAGCAGCTTCTGCTGGCAAAGGGAGCAGGTGCCAATCGTGATTTGCTGCTGGCGGGTACGCATCCTTCGGAGTTGGAACTGATCCCGTTGCGATCGGCGGGGGAGCCGGAGCCGGGGGCGGTCGTCGAAATCGCGGTCGAAGGGTTGCATCGTCAACTTGGGATGATGGCCTCGGGAGAGACTTCCGAGTGGATTGAACTCGACGCGGCATTGAAGAACGGTGTCGGCTCGGCAGTTGTGCGATGCACACTTGGCGGCGCGCGAGTCAAGCGAGCGACGCTGCGTTGGGAAGTAGCGCAATCGAATGGCGAAGAGCAGGTGCCGATTCGCACGGCCGATATTTCGCTCGTCGGCAATGTCGGCGCGATAATCGTGCCGAAGTACGGGTTGGACGACCCAGTTCAATTGAAGGCGCTGGTTCGGACCAGCGCTGAGGAGTTCGAGCGGTACCGCGAGTTCGCGCGGAAACATGTCGTCCCTCCGGCCGAGCGACCGGTGCGGACTCTGGTCGCAAACGGACTGATCGGGCTGGACGCCAGCGAACAGGCGTTGGAGACGGGCATGGCAACGCTCGCGATGCTTGGACATAACTCGGCGCAGATCTGGAACTGGCCCGGCGTCGCTCCTGAGACGATTCGGGCGGCAGCCGAACGGCACGGTATTCGGCGATTTCGCGATGCGATCTATAACCCGCCCTCCTACTTTCATTACAACTCGGATCTGGTCGCGCGCGGGTCGCTCGACAAGTGGGCGGCCGGTTTCCGCGACGCGGCATCAAAGATGGGAGCGAAGCCAGGCGAGCTCGAACTGATGCACATCGGCGACGAGCCGGGCTGGTACTATCCGCGCGTGACCGACGAAGTCGCGGGCGATCCGAATCGTCTGGCAATCTTCCGCGAGTACCTCCGGTCAAAAGGGCTGACTCCGGCCGATGTCGGTGCCGATAGCTGGGCCGTGATCCGGCCAGGTAAACTCAGCGAGGCGAAATCGCTGCCGCAACGCAGGCTCTTCTACTGGACAACGCGATTCTATGCGGAATCGCTGAGCCTCGGCTTCGCCGCCGCTACGCAGTCGCTGCAACGCGAGGTCAATCCCAAGCTGCTGACGACGATGAACCTCAATAACTGGCCGGGTCGGTTTTACGTCCCGTCGCCAGGAGTGAAGATCGCAAACAACGACAACATCGGCCCCGATGCCGGCGAGGGAATGCCCGATTGGTTCGACCTCGGCCGCAAACGAGCCGTGTCGTGCATCTGGACCGAAGACTGGTTCGGCGACGCCGAGGCTCAACTGTGGTCGCTGTACGGCGACATGCTGCGTTGCTCGGCGCGGGAAGGCGGCGTTGAATATGGCGGCTACCCGGTCGGCCAATCGACCGGTGCATTTGCCGACGGCATGACGCTGAAGATCGCGTCGCTGCTCGGCCACGGGGCGAAGGCGATTGACCCGTACACCTTCGGCCCGAACCTGGCCTTCGCCGACGGCTGGTCCGAAAAGGAAGTGACGTACCGCAATCTCGGCGCGGCGATGCGACTGGTCGGCAAAGCGGAGCGTCTCGTCGCCCCCGGCCGGCCTCGAGACGGTACGGTCGCCATCGTCTTTCCGCAGGCCAGCCAGGTTTGGGACAGCGACTCGAAGACGAATGCTTACTTGCAAGAACTTTACGGCCTGCACTTCGCGCTGACGCACGAGAACTATCCGGTCGATTTCGTCGATGACTTTTCGCTGGAGGCCGGCGATCTGTCACGTCGCCGATACGCCGCGATTTACGTCACCGCGCCGAACCTGTCGCTCAAAGCTCAACAAGCTTTGCTCGACTGGACGAATTCCGGCGGCACGCTCGTGATCTCCCCGGGGGCCTGCTCGGCCGACGAATATAACTCGCCGACCACGCTACTGCGATCGCAACTCGGAGCCAATCAATCGGGCGTCGAACGCGTCGCTCCTCCGCATTTTACACAAGCGTTCCGCATCGAACGGACGCCGATCAAAGTCAGCGACGCGGCCATCGGCACTTCGACCACGTTTGCCATCTCGCAGACCGTCTCGCTGCAGCCGACCGGCGCGGTGTCGATCGCTTCGTTCACCGATGGTTCCGCTGCCGCTACCCTGAAGGCGCAAGGTAGGGGTCGAATCATCACGATCGGTTTCTGGTCCGGCGTGAGCTACTGGCTCAGCCCAAACCGCACCGACATTACTCGCCTGCCGACCGACTGGTCCACCGAAGCGCGATTATTCGCGACCTGGCCCGCCCGGCTCGCGAATGCCCCGCGCCACGTCATCACAAACACTCCCGGCGTTGAAGCCGTGCTCCTTGAATCCGACGCTGGTCTCGCCATCACCCTTCTCAACTGGACGGGTCAACCGATCCAAAAATTGGCAATCACGATCCCTGGACTGAAACCAACCTCCAGACTTACCTCGATGGAACATGGCCCTCTGCAACGAACAGCCGGCGGCGAGACCGTCCAACTCCCGTTACAAGCCGCGGATGTTGTTTTCGCGGAGTGAGCCTTGCTCGCTGATCCAGCGCTTTGCAAATTTGTATCGCATCTTCTACGTTAAGACTCTGGCCTGCGAAATGCGTCGTGTTCCTGTTCACGCGCAGCGGCCTGCGAACGGCGTTCGGGCCACACAAAATCCTTGGTTGACGAGAGCCTCCACTTGACGACCCTCACGAGCGCAAACGCACCGGTATCTCGTCGAACATTGCTGCGGGTCGGCGGCGGGCTTGCGGTGTCGGCGGCGTATTGGCCGGGATACGTCCTACAGGCCCAACCACAGACGCACCGCGCGAAAAGTTGCATTCTCGTCTATTTACTTGGCGGGCCTCCACATCTGGACATGTTTGATTTGAAACCGGAGGCTCCGGCGGAAGTGCGTGGGCCCTTTCAGCCCATCGCGACGAATGTGCCTGGCCTGGAAATCTGTGAGTTGTTGCCGCAGCTGGCGACGATAGCCGACAAGTACTCGATCGTGCGATCGGTCAGTCATCCCAATTCCAATCACACGCCGATGATCTACTACACGCTGACGGGGCGGGCGACCGCGCAGCCGTTGGTCGATAACGACATCCGACCGCCGCAGCGAGCCGACTTTCCCCATTTGGGGTCGGTGCTGTCCAAATTCCTGCCGGGTCCGGATTCGCTGCCGGGATACCTCGCGCTGCCCGAACTGGCGATTCGCAGCAGCACTCAAGGCGAGTACAAACGGGCGCGCAGTCCGTTGCGTGGCGGTTCGGCCGGTTTTCTCGGCTCACGTTTTGATCCGTTCTGTGTGAACGGCGAGCCGGGTACACCGGAAACAATTCCAGCCTTTGCTCTTCCGGATGGAGTTGATGTCGACCGGCTGGAATCTCGCGCGGCGTTGTTGTCGCTCCTTGATCATCCGCCGGGGTCCGCGCCGGTTCGACGGATGAGCGAGCTCAAACAACAGGCCGTCATGTTGACGGGTGCGGCAAATCGCGGGCGACTGCCAGCGTTTTCGCTCGACGATGAGTCGTCCGAGGTCCGTGACCGTTACGGCCGCCATCGATTCGGCCAGACCATGCTGATGGCTCGAAAACTGGCGGAAGCCGGTGTCCCGATGATCGCGATTCACTTCAATGAGATGACCGTTTGCGATGGATGGGATACGCACAGCAGTAACTTTTTCGCGTTGAAGTCGGAACTCTTGCCAATGGTCGACCAGTCGATGAGCGCCCTGCTCGCGGACCTTGATCAGCGAGGCCGCCTTGGCGACACCCTGGTGGCCTGTTTCGGTGAGTTCGGACGCACCCCGAAAATCAATGCCAATGCCGGCCGTGATCACTGGGGCGACTGCGGCTGCGCTCTGCTGGCTGGGGGCGGAATTCGAGGCGGGCGAGCGATCGGCGCGTCGGATCGCATCGGCGCCTATCCGGTCTCCGAACCGGTGGATCCCGTCGACCTGCATGCCACGATCTATCACTGCCTCGGTCTGGATGCCGAGCTCAAGATTCACGACGAGCTGCAGCGACCGTGGAGCATTTCGACCGGTCAAGTATTGACGCGACTGTTGTAGCCTGTTCCAGTCTCAAACCTATTTCATTGACGCTTCTGACCCAAGATGGAAAATTCCCGCTGGCCGTTCTACCTCTACATGATGAAAGTGAGTGATCGATGCGGCACGTTCCAGGAAGCCAACTCTTGTTGCGAAATAGTCCGCGGAAGACTGCGACCATGAATCGCAGTGGCGCCGTGCTTCAGAAAAGGCATGTGGTTCGGCCACGGGCAATTTGTTGCGAACTGTTGCCGAGGCTCACACCGGCCGTGCTGCTGGGCGCTCTGTTCTTTTCGTCGCTGATCGCCGTCGATGCGGGAGAAACGACGGTCGGGCCCGACCGCGTCGTGACGACTCAAAATCATGCCGACCCGGCTCTGTTCCTGTTCGTGGACGATTCGGAGACGGAGCAGGTGACGGGGTTGCAGCGCGTGGTCGGCCGGTCGCGAAAACTGGCGGAGCCTGTGATTATCGCGGACAAACCCTGGGAAGGGGAACGCGTGCAGGCGTGGGGCAGCGTCGTTGTCGAGCCGGACGGCTTGTTCCGAATCTGGTACTTTGCCATGAACACCGAACGCCGCGCCGACGAACTGGAACGCGGTGGATACGCCTACGCGGAGAGCCGAGATGGCGTGCGCTGGACGAAACCGAATCTGGGGGTCGTCGAATTTCGCGGCAGCAAAGACAACAACCTCTTCTACACTTGCGCGCCGGACGGCCGAAACCTGGTCGACGAGGAACTGGCGCGACGCAACATTGGCCTGCCGGCGCTCGATGAAGAGGGCCGCCAGATCGGCGTCGTCAACAATCTGGACGGGCTGACCGTGGTCCGCGACGACTCGGACCCAGATCCCCAACGGCGCTACAAGCTGATCGCCAATATGCAGGACCACCGCATGTGGGCCTATGCCTACCGGGATCGTTATCCGAATGTCACTGACGCCGACATGCAGCAGGCTAATAAAGTGATCGGGCAATACCTGGACACTAGTCCCGACGGGATTCATTGGGCCAGGCGGCCCCGCCGAGTGTCACACGGCGCCGGTGGCGACTACATGATGGTGACTCGGGACTATCGCAATCAGCAATGGTGGTTGAACGAACGCAGCACGGCGGGACTTGGAGGCCGCAACGCAGCGCTTCGCGTCGGCAAATCGCTCGAGAAGTGGTCGCCGCCGGAACTGATCTTCGACAACGGACCGGACAGCGAACACGGCAAGCTCTGGGAGTGGCATGGCGGCATGACACCGTTCAACTATGGACGATTGAACCTCGGTTTCCTGGAGCGCTGGCCGAATCAAGGGCACGGGGCCACCTGCGAATTGATCAGCCAGCGCGACGGCCAGCCCTGGCGGCGCGTGTCCCCCAGTACTCCGATCCTCGATGTCGGTCCCGACGAGGCATTCGACAGCGCTCTCTGCTATCCCACGCACAATCCGCCAATTCGTGTGGGCGACCAGCTGCTGATCTTCTACACCGGTGGAGGTTCCAGGAAGAATTCCAAACAGGGACTGCCGATGTCGATCGGACTGATGACGCTGAAGCGGGATCGGTTCGCAGGCCTGGCCAACTGGCGAGCCCGAGAACCGGGAGTGATCGTCACTAAACCGCAGTCGATTCAGAAATCGACCCTGCTGCTCAACGCCGAACTGACCGAAGCCGTTCCGGTTCGCGTGGCGGTGCTGAAACCGGATGGGACCGAGGTAGCCGGTTTCGGCCTTGAGGATTCCCGTCTGCAGCAGCTGCCAAACGGGATCGAGCACCAGGTCCGCTGGCAAGGCGACCGCGATCTCAGCGAACTTCGGAACCACGACGTCAAATTGAGGTTCGAGGTGAAAGGCGCGATTGTCTACGCCTACCGCTTTCAGTGAGACAAGTGAGACGTTCGTCGGCGGGTTTCCACGGTTTCGTGCCCGCGACTTCCACAATTCAAGTCGCCCTTAAAACGGGCCAACGGTGGCGTGCAGGATCCAGCAGGCGGCTTGGGGCGAAATACTCGGCCGGATAGTCGTCCGGTTCGTCGGTCCTGTCCAGGATGCGATTGACGATGCAACGGCCGCCGTTGAAAGACACTGCGGTCCCTGACCCGGCCATGCCGGCAATGATGTATTGGCGATGGCCATCCATGAGGCCGACGATGGGGTACTCGTCCGGCGTATAACTGACCGTCCCGCTCCACTCATTCGTTACCTTCACGGAACTGGGGCCGTAATAGTTCCGCAGTTCGCCGAGCACGAACGCCGTGATGAAGCGGGAAGGCTGGACAAGCCCGGCCTCGGCATCGGGAACTCGCGTGGCATCGGAGCCCACCAGGATCGCTTCACCGTGACGTGCGAAGAAGGCTCTTGATCCGCTGATGCCGACGTGCGGCTTGATCTCGGCGGGTCCGCCCGTGCCGCTGGCTGCCTGCGTCTGCGTGGGCAGGATGCGGTCATGAAATTGGGGATGCAGGAGCGGCGTATACGACTCCGTGGCGTTCACCACATAATCGCACTCCATGGTGCCACGCGAAGTATGCACCCGATAAGAATCTCGCAAACGTTCCACGCGGAGGACGCACGTCCGGGAATAGAGCTGTACCCGCTCGGAATCGAGCGCGGAGCGGAAAAGGCAGAAAACCCATTTCGCGGGATGAAATGAGGCGGCTGCGATGGAGAACCCGGCGTTGTGAGTGACGCGCATCCCCGTTCGTTTGCGCACTTCCTCAGGCGTGATGCTCGTCCAGTCGGTCATCCCCGTCTCCTGGGCAAGGCGAACCGATTCGGCCAGCGACTGCTGCTGGGTGGCGTCGCGCGCCTGTACCCAGCCCTGACGCGAATAATCACATTCGAACTGTTCGTCGCGGATCGTCCGCTCGATGAGATCTCCATTTCGATACGCGGCCTGGCAATAGGCAACGGCGAACTGCCGTGCCAACTGATCGCGCTCGTCCTCGTTCAAGTCGGTGCGAATCGTATCGAGGTGCTTCCGGACCGTGCCGGCGACCATCTGGCAGTATCGTCCCATGACGACCAGTCCTTCGTTCCGTCCTGACGAACCACTGGCCACGTCTCCCATTTCCAAGACCACCATGGAGTGCCTTCCTTGCGCGGTCGCACGCTTGCCCCAGTGATAGGCGAGCGAACCTCCGGTGAAACCAGCGCCAATCACGACCACTTGAGCCCGCGCGGGCAGAGCCGCGTCGGGGCGGTCCTTCCAAGGATGGTTCTCCCATGGGTTGTCTTGCATTAGCCAGTACGGTGTGCGCGAGATCGGGCGGGCGAAGCTCGCGGTCGCGAACGTCTCGGGGATCTGCCGCCACATCTGATCGAGAGCCCAGCGCAGGAACTTGCTGTAGCGCGTGAACCACGAGTCTCCCGGACCGACCATCTGTATCCAGGTTCGCGATGCGCGAAAATCGTGGCGGCGAAGTCCCGCCAGCAACCGCAGGAACGTCTTCGTGCGAAACCACCACGTCACTCGACCGTTTGGCGCATTCCGCTGTTCAGAGTCGAGACATTCCATTATTCCCTCGTGCCTGTGCGTTCCCAGAGCGTCAATCGTTCAGCGTAGTGACGCGCCTGGGAGACGAAATCGACGCCAGCGAAAAGTTTCCAGGTCTCGATCAGCCGCTTGAACATGGGACCGGGCGAACCGTCGCCGACGGTCTGTCCTTCGAATGACGTCGCAT
Source organism: Planctomycetota bacterium (assembly GCA_016872775.1). Classification (GTDB taxonomy): domain Bacteria; phylum Planctomycetota; class Planctomycetia; order Pirellulales; family Pirellulaceae; genus VGZA01. The sequence continues at coordinate 124,142 of VGZA01000006.1, forward strand.
GCACCATCGCATACGTCGTGGCCGTGCAGAAGATCTCGTCGGCGCGCAGAGCATCGTAACGCCCCAAATTGGTTTCGCGGATCGGGATTCCCAGGTCGCGGGCCAGTTCCATCGTCGTCGCCCGACTCACCCCTAATAGAATATTGCGAGGTTCGGGTGTCAGCAGTTCTCCGTCCTTGACCAGAAAGATGTTCCAGCCAGGGCCTTCCGAGAGGTAGCCGTCGGGATCGAGCAGCACGGGCCAGCGGCCAGCTCCCAGGCGCGCCGCCTGCAGATTGGCCATCTGGTAATGCAGGCGGCTACGGGTCTTGGCCTTCGGGTCGACCAGGTGCGCAGGCAGTGTCTGCTGCGCCGGAATCACGACGTGGACACCGCTCGAATAATTCGGTGCAAAACCACCCATGTGCGTGATCAGCGGCCAGCAATTGATCGAGACGGTCGCGCGAATTCCTTCCCGAAAAGCGGTACGGTAGACTTCCAGGGGGCCACGCGACACGTCGTGCATGATCTGCCAGTCCATGTCCGGCGGCTCCGTAGCGAGATTCCGTTCGAGCGTCTCCAGGGTGACCTGTTCCATCCGGTCGATCGTCAAGCCGCAGTCGATCTCCAGGAGGCGGAGCGATCCGTACAGTCGATCGAGATGCTCGCGCAACCGGAACGGCCGCTGGTTGTAGGTGCGGGTCATTTCGAATGCCATGTCGCCGTACATCAACGCCGAATCGAAGATCGAGATCCGGGCCTCCGATTCGGCAACGAACTGACCGTTGAAGTAGACGACGCGCTTGGACATGGTAATCCTCCAACGATCGATTCAAGATGCGATTATGTCTGCGGATCAACGGGACACCGGCACGGTGACGCGCCATGCCCGCGGGCGGGGCGACAGACGACTCTTGTGGATTGATTCAGCATGATGTCGGAATTCTACACGAACTCGCGTGAAAATGATGGGTCGTTATCAAGTCGTCTGGGACTTCTTATAATCTCGAGCATGGATTTTTGGGTTCAGCGAAGAAATCGGGGGCGACCCATGAGCGATTCTTCTTCACGACGCGAATTTCTGCAACAGGCGGCCACAGCCACCGCCGCAATTTCGGCGGGCATCCAGTTGTCGACAACCCTTCCCAGGTTGAGTGCGGCGGAATCACCGGCGGTTTATGAGTCGCCCGAACTGGCGGCGCTCCGCCGGAAAGCCGCCCGGCGTCGGCGGCGACTGATCTACAACGACGACGGCTGCGGGCCAATTATGCAACCCGGGGGAGATTCACCGCAGGGCTTCCTCGACGGGGCCAATAGCCGTATGCGAGTCCTCCCCGGCACGCAGGTCGACAGCGTGTTCATCTGCTCCGGCGCGACCCACGTGCTTAATCACCCCACGAAGGTGGCCGAATCCTATGCCGATGTGGCCGACAAGTATCAGATTGGCGGCGAATGGGCGCTGATGCGCGACAACATGCGAGCGCTGGAAAAAGCCGGGACTGATGCGGTTCAACTCACAATCGACTTCTGTCGTCGGCGCCGGCTCGAGGTCGTCTATTCGCACCGAATCAACGACATCCACAATCAGTTCCTGGCGGTGGAGAGATCGACCTGGTTCCGGGAACATCCGCAGTATTGGCTCAACACGCCCGAGAACGCCTCGCAGGCCGGTGGAGTGAATTCACCCCGACACTGGTGGTCGGCTCTGGACTTCGAACGCCCCGAAGTCCTCGCGCATCTCGCCGGCATCCAGGAAGAGGTTTGCGGCCGTTATGACATCGATGGCATCGAGATCGACTATTTTCGTTCTCCGATGTTCTTCCGGCCGAATCTGGATTTCGATCCAGCGACACCGGACCAACGGGAAATCCTCACGGGGTTTCAGCGCCGCCTGCGCGAACTGCACTTTCGCGCGGGAACAAAACGGAACCGCCCGATTCTGACCATCGCGCGCGTGCCGGCCACCGTGGAGCGATGCCTGCATGTGGGAATCGACATTGAACGCTGGATGCAAGAGCGGCTGGTGGATCTGCTGACAATCGGCGGCGGCTACATCCCGTTCACGGAGCCTCTGGAGGAACTTGTCGCCAGCGCGCATCGCGCCGATATTCCGGTCTACGCGACGATCAGCGCTTCGGGAATGCGCGGCCCGGAGAACCGCTACAGCGCCCACGAGGCGTGGCGCGGCGCGGCCGCGAATCTATGGAAGGCGGGCGTCGACGGAATTGTCACCTTCAATATATTCCCCACGAACTCGGAACCCCGGTTTACCGACATCGGTTCGCCGGAATCGTTGGCGGGAAAAGACAAACTGTTTGTTGTCGATCCCATTCGGATTCTCGAAGGAGATCTGGTCCAGGGAATTGAGCAATCCCAGGCGCTGCCCCAGCCAATTCCCGGGGACGGTCAGCCGGGGAAATGCGAGTTGCCCGTGGGCGATGACTTGCCGTTCGCTGACAAGCAAGGGACGCTCGCCAAAGTGGAGCTCCGCATCCATCTGAGCGACCCCCGTGCCGTGGATCTCGTGGAAACTCGTCTGAACGGCACGGTTCAAGAGCTGGCGGACAAGAGCGCCGACGGCTGGATGACCTTTTATCCTCGTGGCGCCCAATTTCGGCAGCGTCGCAACGAGCTTTCATTTCACGCCCGCCAAGCGAAGGCGAATTCTGGGAAACTTGCCGACGTGCTGCATGTCGAACTCTCCGTCATCTATAAGCAATAAGAGGCAAGGCGTAGCATGGGACCGTAGGACGGGGCCGTAAGATGGGGTCGTAGGACGGGCCTCCCGGCCCGTCTAGAAGTGTGAATCGACGTCGATAAAAAAAGCACGCATTGGCCCAACGGAGCGAAAGACGGGCCAGGAGGCCCGTCCTACGACGCGGCGCCCAACGTAAGACGCGCACTCGCTATCTCGATGCCGCAAGCATCATGATAGACTGTAATGATTGACGATAGTGCTTTCGGCGACGCACGCTTGAAATCAAGTTTGATTTGCTAATCGGCGCTGGCGACTTTGCACAATCTGCTGGTCCAGGAGAAAGCAATCATGCCCCGCTTGACAGATCACGTAACGCACCCTCAGCTCACGCGGCGCTCGGCGCTGCGGGCGGGAGCGATGGGGCTGTTGGGTTGGGGTGTGAATCCGATGACCGGGCAGCGAACGCTTGTCTCGGCAGTCGATCGGCAAGGCCGTCCCTCGGGTCGGGCCAAATCCGTAATTTTGTTCAATTTACTAGGCGGTCCTAGTCAGTTGGATATGTTTGATTTGAAGCCTTCCGCGCCGGTCGAAGTGCGCGGCGAGTTCACGTCGATCGAAACATCCTTGCCTGGCTTGCGGATTTGCGAACACTTGCCGAAGACGGCGAAGATGATGCACAAAGCGGCGCTGATCCGCACCGTGACGCACGGCTACAACGCGCATAATCCGCTCAACATCATGACGGGCTGGAGCCTCGGCAACCCCGCCGCGTTACGGCCAGACCCGAACGATCCGCCGGACATCGGCGCTGTCTGTCAGTACTTCGGCCTCGGGCCGGACGACATGCCAGGCGCCGTCTGTCTGCCGTGCTATCCCGGCTGGGGCGAAAGCAGCATGTATCCCGGGATCCGCCGACCCGGTCCCTACGGCGGCTTTCTGGGAAGTCAATACGATCCGTTGTTCAGCCTTTGCGAACCAACCTTTGACCGCAAGCCGGATCGTCCCTACTATGGCACCGCGATCGCGTTGGGAGAGCCGAAGCTTCCCGGCGCCGAAGCGGTCCCTGGCTTGACCGTCGATCGGCTCCACCAGCAACGCGACTTACTGCTCCAACTGGACGGTCAGTTCGCGAACGCCGCGGCTTCGAAGTCGCCCCAGCGACTCGACAAGTTCAAGGATATGGCGTTTCGTCTGCTCAGCGCGGGCAAAGTCCGCAGCGCTTTTGATCTCTCGGGCGAGCCGGCCGATCTGCGGAAGAAATATGGTTCCTCATTGTTTGGCAACAGCATGCTGGTCGCTCGCCGGCTGGTCGAAGCGGGTGTACCGTTTATCAGCGTACACGCGGAGAACTTTCTGCCGAACGGTTCGTTCACCTACGACATGCACGAAAACAACTTCGCGATGTTGAAAGAGCACAACCTGCCGGTACTCGATACGCTCTTGCCGGCGCTGGTCGAGGACCTCGAACAGCGGGGTTTGCTCGAATCGACGCTCATCTACGTCATGGGCGAGATGGGCCGCTCACCCAAGATCAACGCGAAGGCCGGCCGCGATCACTGGCCGCAGTGCGGATTCTGTCTGATGATCGGCGGGGGAATCACGCCGGGGGCGGTCTACGGCGAGTCGGACGCGATCGCCGCCTATCCGAAGTCGAATCCGGTCTCGCCTGCCGACATCGTGGCCACCATCTATCAGCAAATGGGCCTCGACGCCCATACCACGGTCCCGGACCGCACCGGCCGCCCCATGCCGATCGCGCACGGAGGCCAGCCGATTCCCGGACTCACTTAGCGGCGATTCAGGCACTCTTTTTCTTGCCTCGAACTTTGGCCTTCGGCGGCTCCAGCGCACCTTCGTTCTTCGTGGGCATCGGAGCATTCACTGCGGCGCGCCACGCGACGAGTCGGTCGTATAATTCCTTGGCCTTGGCGGGATTGTCTTTCGCCAGGTTTTTCGATTCGCCGATGTCGTTGCCGAGGTCGTAGAGTTCCAGCCGGCCATCTTCGAGAAATTCCATCAGCTTCCAGTCACCGACTTGAATGAGGCTTACGGGTGTCGTGCGCCAGAGTCCGGGTCCCGACCCGAGATAGCCGGGGAAGTGCTGGAAAATGGCATCGCGTTTCAATCCTGCAGTGTTATCGCGGAACAGTTTGACTAGGCTCTCACCGTCGAGCTCCTGTCGCGGAGTTGGTGCGCCCGCGATTTCGAGAAACGTCGGAAACAGGTCGACATGAATTGTCGGCACGTTGGCTGACGATCCGGGCTTCGTCACGCCGGGCCAACGTACGATGAACGGCTCGCGCGTGCCACCTTCGTAAAGGCTTCCTTTGCCGCTGCGCAGTGGAGCGTTGTCGGTAATACCTCCGCGACGGTCGTCGGCCCCTTTTGCCTGCTTGTTGTTGGCTTCCGCTCCCGGCTCGCGTTCGAGGCCACCGGGCCGACCGTAGCCGCCAACTCCTCCGTTATCGCTGGTGAAGATGAGCACCGTATTGTCGGCCAGCTTCAATTCATCCAGCGTTTGCATCACGCGGCCCACGCTTTCGTCCACCGAGGCGATCATCGCGGCATACGTCGCGTTGTTATGTCCGCCGAATCCCGGCTTGGATTTAAACTTGGCAACCAGCTCCGGCTTCGCGTCGTGCGGTGCATGGACGCCGAAATGCGGCAGGTAGAGGAAGAACGGCTCAGCTTTGTGCCGCGTGATGAAGTCCACGGCCTTGTCGGTGAGGAAGTCGGCGAGGTACTGTCCCTGGAGATGATCGGTATCGGGATTGGTGGCGAAGTCAAAGTGCTTGCCCATACTGACGATTGCCTCATCAAATCCGCGGTTGCCAGGGAGGTAAGCGCCTTGCTGACCGATGTGCCATTTGCCGAACATGCCCGTCGCGTAACCGGCCGCTTTGAGCTGCTTGGGGATGATGTCGAGATCGAGCGGCAGATTCGTGACATTCTCCACCGGACGTAATGGGCGTTTGCTCCAATCGAAGCGATCCGTCCCGCCGACCGTGTAGACTCCGGTGCGAGCGCCGTATTGCCCGCTCATTAACGCGGCCCGAGTCGGGGTGCAATTCTGGCAATGGTGATGGCTCAAGAGCTTCATGCCCTGGGCCGCGAGTCGATCGATGTTCGGCGTCTCGTAGTACTGGCTGCCGAAACAGGCAACGTCGGTGAAACCGAGATCGTCGGCCATGATGAAGATAATGTTCGGCTTGGATGAACCGGGATCGGCAACAGCGTCGTGAATCGACCATGGGGCAAGAACCAGGGCCAGGAAAGCCGAGAGTCGTAGTCTGGACATGTTCACTTTGCCTCTAAGTTCGTTGGGTATGCATCATTCGTTTCGCCGCGGTGTCATTCGCTACCGGATCTTCGCGTCCGGCAAATCCTTTCCGATGCCGGCGTCGATCGGCATCGTATCCTTTTCCGGGGGCAAGCCAGACTCGGTCATCGCTTTGACAAGCAGCGCCCGCATCTCAGCGACCATTGCCACGAGCTTCGGGTCAGCAATGAGGTTGCGTCGCTCCTCGGGGTCGTGCTGGATGTTGTAAAGCTCTGCGATCTGTTTGTCGGGTGAGCCGTCGCCGTGCGGATAGTGCATGTATTTCCATTCGTCGGTTCGGACGGCGCGAACGTTCGGCGTGTAGGGGAACTGCTTTTCGTAGTTGTATTCGTAAAACCAGGCCTTGCGCCAATCCGTGTCGCCGTGGCGCACGAGTTTCACCCACGACTTGCCGTCGATGCCATCGAGCGACTTCGCGCCGCACAGTTCGAGAATGCTCGGCGCGACATCAAGCGTCAGCGCCTGCTCTTTGATCACCTTGCCCCGCGCGAGCTTTGGAAAACGCACGACGAGCGGGATCCGCAGGCTGGCCTCGTGAGCCGTGCGCTTGTCCACCATGCCGTGTTCGCCTTCGAGCAGTCCGTTGTCACCCATAAAGACGATGATCGTGTTGTCGATTTCGCCGCGCTGTTCGAGGAAAGCCACGAGCCGCGCAAGGCTGTCATCCACGCTGAGGATCGTCCCCCAGTAGCCGTGTACCATGTTTTCAAAATCTTTGACCGCTTCGGGCCGGTCGTCGGGGAACTTTTTCCTCCAATCGAACAGCGGCCCATAGATGCCGTGCCAGGTATAGAGACGCTCCTTGATCCACGCCGGCTTGTCGCTCAGGTTGAACGCCGTCTGAGGATACGGTACGCGCACGGAGTCAAACGTGTGCTCGTATTTCGGCTCCGGCGTGTAGAAGCTGTGCGGCGCCTTGTGCCCCACGCACAGCGCCCACGGTTTGCCGGAGTGGTCGCCTTTGATCCACTCCATCGCCATATCTGTGATGATGTTCGTGTAGTAACCCTTGACCACGCGGCGTTCTTTGCCGCCAAAGTTCCACTCCGTGTCAAAGTACTTCCCCTGCCCCCTGTGCGTCGCGAAATAATCGAAGCCCCAGCGCGGCATGTCGTTGTCCTCGCCCATGTGCCACTTGCCCATGTAGGCCGTCTCGTAGCCCTCCTCGCGGAGACGCTGCGGCCAGTGCGTGAGGTGCGACGGCAGCTCGGTGAAGTTGTCGCGAACCCCGTGGTGGTGTGCATACAGCCCCGTAAGGATCGACGCGCGACTTGGCGAGCACAGCGATGTCGTGCAGAACATATTCTCGAAGCGCACGCCTTCGCTTGCGAGACGGTCGATGTTCGGCGTCTTCAGCACCGGATGCCCCGCGCACGACATCGCATTCCAGCGGATGTCGTCGCAGATGAGAAACAGGACGTTCGGGCGATTTGCTGGTGGCTTCTTCGCCTCGGCGGCATCCAGCGCGGCCCAGGGTACGAGCAATAGGGCGGTGAGAAGAGTCGAGGTGGATTTCATCGGGTTTATTTCCTATCAATTCCCGGACTTTTTCTTCGCCTTGGTTTGTTTCTGGCCGGCAGCTTCGTCGGGATATGGGGTCACTTGGGCGCGCGCCGCCCAGGCGTCCCATTGCGCGGCGAGTTGCATCGTCTGGTCGGGTTGGGTGGAAGCGAGGTTGTCGAGTTCAGTACGGTCGGCCTTAAGGTTGTAAAGTTCCCACGGACCGGTGTGACCAAGGCGGACGAGCTTGAGGTCGCCGACGCGGATTGCGGCGTTGCCTTCGTGCTCCCAGAACAGCGCATCACGTTGGAGGGGCTGATTGGCAAACGCCGGCACGAGGCTGCGGCCTTCCATCGGCGCGATCGACTTGCCGTTGAATTCCGTGGGGTAAGTCGCACCGCCGATATCCAGGCAAGTCGCCATCACGTCAATGACGTGGGCGGGTTGATGGCGCAATTCGTTTTTCGTCGTGATCCCCGTCGGCCAGTGCGCGATGAATGCCGAGGCAATGCCACCTTCATGGTTGTAGTGCTTGAACTTGCGGAACGGCGTATTTTCCAGAAACGCCCAGCTCTCGCCACAGAACCAGTTCGAAGCCGCTTGCGTCGGGTCGCCTTCGGATCTGCCGTTGGGACCGGACTCGGCGTTGCCGCCGTTGTCGCTCATGAACAAGAGGAGCGTGTTATCGAACACACCGCGTTGTTGAAGGCCTGCTACAAGGTCACCGATCGACTTGTCCATGCGATGCACGGTAGCGGCATAAACCGCCATGATCTGGTCGAAACGGTCCTGCTCCTGGGGTGTCTGGTCCTCCCATGACTTGACCGTCGGCGGTCGCGGTGATTTCCGCCAGGTTTTTTCGATGAGGCCCATCTCCAACTGTCGCGCATAGCGGGCATCGCCAATCGCGTCCCAGCCGGCTTTGTATTTGCCGCGGAACTTCGCAATCTCCGCCTCCGGCGCCTGGAGCGGGAAGTGAGGCGCGTTGTGGCAAAGGTGGAGATAGAACGGCTGCTTCGCCGCGAGCGCCTCATCCACGAACTTCAGCCCGTAGGTCGTCCACAGGTCCGTGGAATACCAGTCCCGCGGCAGGCGCGGATCGTCGTTGGCGATTTTTGCGCCGTCGAGGAAAAGCTCCGCGCGCGCCCCTCCAGGAAAGTAGAAACCACCTGCCGCCGCGTTGAGACTTCGGACGAAGCCACGGCCCGACGGCGTGACGCCGAAATTCTGACCGACGTGCCACTTGCCGGTCAGCGCAGTGAAATAACCGGCGGGCTTGAGCACTTCGGCGATTGTCACGCACGAGTCATTGAGCCGGCCGCGATAACCGGGCGCGCCCTTGTCCGCTACCATGTGGCCTACGCCGGCCTGGTGCGGATACAAGCCGGTGAGCAATGCCGCTCGCGTGGGACAGCAGCGTCCGGTGTTGTAGAACTGCGTGAATCGAAGGCCGCCCTTGGCGAGCGCATCGAGGTTCGGCGTGGGGATTTCGGAACCGTAACAGCCAAGGTCGGACCAGCCCATATCGTCGACAAGGATAACAACAATGTTGGGACGCGACGCTGCGAAGGCCAACGGGCAAAGTACTAAAGAAAAAACAAGGGCAAAGAACATCGTTCGATAGTCCGGGCACTCGTGCATCCATCGGCCCCTGGCGATTTGCGGCGTGCTCTTTCCCCCGCGCATCGAGATTCGAGGTTGGATCTTCATTCGTTGCCCTTCTTTTTCAGGGAAGCGGAGCGAGAAGTGATACCGAGGGCCATCGTGGTCAAAGTCCTTTCGCCAGCCAGCCGCCGTCGACATAGAGATCCTGGCCGGTCATGTAGCGGGATGCGTCCGAAGCCAGAAAGATCACCGCGCCCGCGAGATCGTCCGGCTCGCCCCAGCGGCCCAACAGCGTCCGCCCCGCGCGGGCCTGCCGGCGCTCGGGATCCGAGTAACTGAAGCTGGCCATGTCGGTCTTGAAGTAGCCTGGACCAAGGTTGTTGACGCGAATTCCAAATGGGCCGAGATCAAATGCCATTGACTTCGTGAGCTGCTTGAGCGCCCCTTTGGCAGCGCCGTAGGCCGGGTTGTTGGGAAAGCCGAGTTCCGCGCCGATACTGGTGATGTTGATGATCGAGCCGCCGCCCAGTTCTTTCATCCTCGGCGCGAGCCGTCGAGCCAACTGGAACGGCGCTTCCAGATTGACGCGAAACGTTTTCGCCCAGCATTCGACAGGATAGTCGGTCAGTTCATGCGGCAACGTGATGCCGGCATTGTTGACCAGGACATCGATCCGCGATTGAGCCTGCAGTACATACTCGGCCAGTTGCTCAACCTGCCGTGGATCTGACAGATCGGCAGCGAACGAGGTAGCGTTCAAGCCGGCCGTCTGAAGTTCTTGCGTCGCTTCCGAAAGCCCTTTTGCATTCGAACCGTTGAGCACGACGTTCGCCCCGGCACGCAACAGCGCATCAGCCATCGCGCGTCCCAAGCCGCGCGTTGCACCGGTGACCAGGGCGACTTTTCCCTGTAGCGAAAACAGGTTTTCGAGGTACGGCATTGGCGTATTTTTCCCTCACGACACTCAGGGAACTCATCTGATCATTTCTTGCATGCGTTGAATCCGCAGCTCCTTGCGCTCGAAGCCTATTGAGTTTACAAGTTCGCCAGCTACAAACAACTGTCATGACAATGGAAATCGTCTCGGGCAAGAGATGCCGGTGTACGCCGCCAAGGGCGTCCGCTATTGTAACGACTGGACTGGAAGCGTTACGGGTGCTTGCCGGGCGAACAGGCCGCCATCACCGGCGGTTTGACGCTGATGCGAGGAACTGCCGACCAAGCCTGGCGGGGGATGAATGATCCATGAAGCACACCCCTTCGATCCCTTTGTTCACCTTGGTACTGGCTTCAACAGGCGTGCTCAGCGCCATGGACGCAGACTCCCCCATCATCATCGGTTCCCGACGCGAGTTGTTCGTGGATGACGCGCTGGTCGAGCGGCTCGGAGGCAAAGCCGATTTTCGGCTGCAGCACCCGACGCCGCGCGAGGTTGTCATCGTTCATGATGCACCCTGGGAAGGGAACAACTCCACTTATCACTGTGTCTTCCAGGACGGCGACCTGTATCGCATGTTTTACGTGACGGGGCATCTGGCAGCGAAGAACGACCAGCTCGATTCGCGCATGGAGAGTTTCTGTTACGCGGAAAGCGACGACGGCATTCACTGGCGAAAGCCGGAACTGGGATTGCACGAGTTCCAGGGATCGAAAGCCAATAACATCATCCTCTCGCGCGCCATGGCGCAAGGGCACGACGCGCGCATCGGCGCGCCGGCGGTCTTCAAGGACGGCAACCCACGAGCGGACCTCGACGCCCGCTACAAAATGTTCCTCAGTTCCGAGCGTCCGCTGGGAATGTTGCCGATGAAATCGCCCGATGGCATTCACTGGACGCCGATGAGCAAGTCACCGGTCATCACCGCCGGCGCGTTCGACGCGATGAACCTCGCCTTTTGGGATTCCGAGCGCAGCGAGTATCGCGCTTACTGGCGCTATTTCACCGCGGGCGTCACGACGGGCGAGCAATGGGAGCCGGCCGGCGTGCGGGCGATCCGCACCGCCACATCGAACGACCTGATGCACTGGGAACGCCAGTCCAACCTGAACTATCCCGGTTCCCCCGAAGAACAATTGTACGAGAACGGGATCCACCCTTATTATCGGGCACCACACCTGCTGATCGGATTGCCGGTGCGCTACGTGGATAGGGCGAACCCTAAGTACACGACACCGGCAGTCGGCAACGGCCGGGCGGGGCTGGAGCGAATTCGGGAATGGCCGGCCTCACTGAGATCGTTGCCAGACTTCGGGGAACGGCAGGAACGGGCGGCCTTGATAGAACGGCTCGGTTCCGCGCTGACCGAGGGGCTGTTCATGTCCAGTCGGGACGGTGTGTCGTTTCGCCGCTGGAACGAAGCGTTTCTGCGGCCCGGCATCGAGCGGCCGGGTACCTGGAATTACGGGCAGCAGTTTGTTTGCTGGCAGCTCGTCGAAACGAATTCCGCGCTCGACGGCGCACCACGCGAACTCTCGCTTTATGCCACCGAGGGAGGCTGGCTGGATCAGGGCAAGTCGCTCCGGCGATACACGCTGCGACTGGATGGCTTCGTTTCGCTCAACGCGCCCATGAGCGGCGGCGAGTTGCTGACCAAACCGATCCAGTTCCACGGGAATACGCTTTCACTGAATTTCTCCACGTCGGCGGCGGGCGGAGTGCGCGTCGAGTTGCGAGATGCTCGCGACGAGCCGATTCCCGGATTCACGCTCAACGATTGCGACGATCTGTTTGGAGACGCGATCGATCGTCGCGTCACCTGGAATACCAACGCTGACCTGTCTGCAATTGCACGCCAGACAGTGAGGATTCGTTTCGTCCTGCGCGACGCCGACTTGTATTCGTTCCAGTTCGGCGACAGTCCGTGAGGCAACAACATGATCGATAATCCGATGCGCCGCCGCGAGTTTCTGGTCGCATCATCCTTTGGGATTGCGGCCGCGGGCCGCGATCGCGGGACACGGCACGGCACCGAACTGCTCGCGGGCGGCCGATCCGCGGCGAACGTACCCGAGACGAAGTTCTCCATCACGATCAATCGCGGCGCGGATGTCGGGCAGAGTTTTGGTTCGCTGTTTGAAGTCACCAGCGAGGATGGATCACTCGTCATCGGAGCCGGGTTTCAGAATCTCTACAATACGCGACTGCGAGCCGATCGACATGCCCTCCAGTTCTTTGTGCGGCCGACGGACGGCGAGCGCGAGTTCCGCGTGGAGTCGTTGCCCCGTCCAAATGATCTGTGCGGCACCTATCTCTCGGGTCGCGACGAGGTGGTGCGATCGACGTTTGGCGGGCTGAGGGCGTGGAACTCGTCGAGCAGATCGTGGATGGTCGAGACGGATGTCGGGGGGACGCACGAGTCGATGCGGGTCGGCGACAGCCTGTTGGAGTTCGGCGACAGCAGCGTGAAATGCAACGGTCAGACGATCCTCACACCGCCGCAGCGGGGCAAGTATCAGCTCTTCTTCTATGCCAATGGGCACTTGTGCTTTTACCACGTCGAGCGTGGTGATCGCGGCTACCGACCGTTCGAGAATGAGGCCGACGGTTTCAGCAAATTGCACGCGTGCCCGTGGACTCCGGATCAACCGCGGGTGAACCTCGCGAAAGCGATCGTTCGCACATTGCCCGTGGTCGGCGAGACGACGTTCGCGTGGGGGCAACTTGGCCGTCAGATCGTCACGGGGTCGAACATCGGCGGATTCTATCTGCTCGACAACGGCGTCTGGCGAATGCTGCTCGAACCGAACCTCAAGGTCAGCTACCAGCTTTATTCGACGATGGCGTTTCACGATCGGCTGTTGATGGGGCAATACCCGACCGGCCGGTTGTTTGACTTCGATGGCCGCACCATCACCGACCGCGCGGGCTGGCCGCCGGTGCCTCCGGGCGTTTCGGGCAGCGCACGCGAAGCGCAGACGACAGTGATCTACGGTGGCGAAGTCCTCGTCGGCGTCTGGCCGTGGGGCGAACTGTGGCGATACAGTCCCGACGCGAAACGTTGGCACTTCCTGCAGCGGATGTTCGATCATCCCGCGACGTCCGACGCGATCGTGCATCCGTACGATGTCGAAAACGTCAATCATCCGGTCCGCAACCAGTGGGGGCAGCGCGTCACCAGCCTCGTTACCAACGGCGATTCGCTGTTCGTCGCGACTTCGGCCAAAGACCCTTGTGAATGGAACCCCGACCAGAATCCGTTTCTCGCGCCGGACAAGTGGAAGGGCTATGGTTCGGTCTATCGCCTGACCATGCCGGGACACCTTGGCGCGAACATCGCCTGGACGAACGGCCCGACGAAACTCGACCTGACGATTCGCGGCGCCGAGCTGTCAATCTCGCAAGACGGCAAGCAACTCGCGGCCGCAAGCGTTTCCGGACCGCTCGGCGAGATACTCGGTCGCCTGTCGAGACTCAAACCGGTCCAATGGGGCGACGGCCTCTACGGCCGGTTCAGCGGGCACCAGCTCGAAGGAACGGTGCATTCATGAGAAAATCGCACGGAACATGCGACGGAGCCGGTGACGGGACGTCTTGCGATTGGCTTACGAATCGGATCTTGCTCGTCGTGCTGCTGGTGCTTAGCGTGCCACTCGCGTTCGTTCGGGCCGACGACTTCGTCCCTTATCCGCTTAAGAACGGCGGATTCACCATGTCGCAGCGCCCGGGGCAGCTATCGGGCTGGGCCCGCGCGATTGAGAACGGACGGCATGAGTTCGGCGTCGATCCCCCGGTCCCACAGGGCAGTCCGCAGACGCCCCACATGCTTACGGCGGCGCCGGCCGCGGCGGTGATCCGCACTCGTGAGATCGGGCGGTGCTACTACTTCCAGTCCGTGTCGTTGCTGGAAGGCCGACATCGAATTCGCGTGGAAGTCGCCGGGGCCGCGGGGGGTAAAGCCCAACTGTCGACGGATTTGGGGAACGGATGGGGATACAGCCCCGTCGCGGTTGTGACCGAGGAGTTTCAAGAGCTGTCGATCGAAGTCGATTCGCCAGGTGGCGACGCCCTGGTGTACCTCACGGCAGATTCCCCGACGGACGGAGTCGTCAAGTTCCTTCGCCCGACCGTGCAGGTGGTGCGACTGAATGGGTCGCCGCTCATGCTGGACGACGGCACGGTCCTGGCGGCCATCGTTCTGCCGGAGCAGCCAACACCCGCCGAGTCGTATGCGGCTTACGAACTGCAACGACTGCTGCGACGAATCACAGGCAAAACAGTTGGCATCCAAGGTCGTGACCAGACGCCTGAAGGGGGCCTGGTTTTTCTGGGGCGAGCGGCGACGAATCAACAAGCAGTCCTGCGCGGCTTGCCGACCGATTCCTTCGTGGTGCATCATGCCCCCGGCGCGCTGGCGCTGGCGGGGAACAGCGATCTGGGCACACTGTATGCGGTCTACGATTTCCTCGCGAGGCAGGGATGCCAGTGGCTCTATCCCGGCAGTGGCGGAGAGACGATTCCTCAACGCGAAACGCTGATCGCTGCCAAATCCAAGGTCGAGTCTCCCGACTATCGACTCGTTCGCGGATTCCTGGCCAATGAGGCGGTTTTCGACGCCGGCGGCGGCTGGATCTACCACGACGTGGATGCGTGCATCGACTGGGCGATTCGCAACCGCCTCAATGCTGTCTGGACGGGCGGCCAGACGCTCGATTTCGGCGCCCATCGCGGCCATGGCTGGGTGCAGGATTCCGGCCATAGCTTCAACGCCACCATCGCCCCGCATGAAAAGCATTTCGCCACCCATCCCGACTGGTATCCGCTGGTGCGCGGCCGACGCATGCCCGTGGCCGATATCGGGCCGAAACTTCCCAACCAGTTGTGCGTATCGAATCGAGGTCTGCGGGACTACACGGTCGATCTGGTGGTGGATCATTTCCGGCGGAATCCTCACTCAGGGGTATTCCCGATGAATCCGATGGACGGGCCGAACTACAACTGCGAATGCGACGATTGCCGCGCACTCGATCCGCCCGGTTATGCTTGGAATCAGGATTTCACGGGACCGAATTACCCGTCGTTCCCGCACCTGAAATTGCCTCCGATGGCGGACCGGTATTTGAGCTACATCAATTATGTGGCCGAGCGTCTACAGGCCACTCACCCCAACAAGCTGCTGGAATTGTACACCTACGCAAATCGCGAACCGCCGATCCGGGAAAAGGTTCACCCGAACGTCCTGATCAAATTCTGCTGGCTGAGCGGGCGGGCGATGAACGTCGGCCTGATGGACCCGCACGATCCGCTGGCGCGCAAAGAGCGGCAGTGGTTGGAAGGCTGGAAGCAAGCAGGCACGCGGAATCTCACCTATTACAACTACACGGACTGGGAGAATCCCAACGCGGGCCTGTATTGGTACTTCAATATCGCCGATCAGGTGCGCCATCTGCACCGGGAGTATGACTGCATCGGCCTGCTTGGGGAAACGCACACGCAGGTTCAGGCCGACCCTGTGTGGTACGCCGTGCTGGCCCGGACGTTGTGGGACGTCGATACGCCGTATCGCGACGTGATTCGCGCCACGTGCGGCCCGGCGTACGGCCCGGCGGCGGACGAGATGACCGCGTTCTATCTCCTGATGGATGAATCGCTCCTGCGCAGCTCCGCCGGGCAAGAACCGGACTATCACCCGAATCTCCATCGCGAGATCGGACTGGAGGACCTGGAGCGAGGCCGGGCGATTCTGGAGCGCGCCGCGGCAAAGGTCGAAAGCGATCCTGTGCTGACGCGCCGCGTCGCCCTGTCGCGGTTCGCTCACGCGGTCAAGACCTATGCGAGCGCCTTGAACCTGCCGAAGAAAACTCCACGATCCGCTCAGGTCGCGCGAGAGGCGTTCGACCTGGCAACCGCGCTGCGCTCCCAACACGGACTGATGGTCGGTCGAGCCACGAGCGGCCGGCTGGCAGAGTTTCGCTATCCCGAAATTGAAAACGCCGACTAAGTAATGATCGCGGACGAGCGGTGTCGATGGCACAAGAAGACGAGGAAGTGCAATGTTGAACGGACAAGGTTGGTTGACGATTTTCGCGTTGTCGCTCTGCGTCGCGCCGGTCCTGGCGCAGACCGAAGTGCGTTCGTATCCAGATCCGGGGCATCGCTGGCTGGGGGTTTATGCCGGCGGGCCCGAGCAGCATTTCGACTATTTCCTGCGCAAGCTCAGCCTGGGCGATTCGTTTCCCGACAAGGCCGCGTGGTGGGAAGGACTGCGCAAGGAACTCGCGTCGCAGGATAGACCTCATCGACACGATCTATTCATCGTCTATTGCGGCGAGAAAGAAGGGAACCTCGAAGCTGCCAGACGTCGACTCGACGTCTGGCTGAAATCCGAACCGAACAGTCCCACATTCCCCGAACTGATCCCGGCGATTTGCCTGGGCGAGGAGAATTTGGGATCGAGCAATCCCCTACTGGAAGCCCTGGCTGATCACATTCGCCAGAACTATCGAATTCCAGTCTTCCAGTGGTACAGCGACCCCTACGCACCATCGCCGGAGCTGACGGCCGACGGCTGGATCTGGGATTCGTACGGCTGGGACAGCGTTCGCTTCCGCAAGCATCTGATGAAATTCGCGGTGGTGCGGAAACCGGTGATTTGCGTTCCTTGGGCGGCCGATCCCCATTGGCCCCAGTGGACTCAATATCCGACTGCCGCGGCGCTGATCGACCGCGAATGGCGACAGTTTGAAATCTGCCGCGAGTTCAACGTCGGCTGCGCCGTGTTCGCCGTGGCGGGACCGCACGGGTCGGTGAATACCTGGGCCGGCAGTTCGTCGCCGGAGCTGATCAAATTGCGCACCGCGCTGCACGCGCAGCGGGAGGCGATGCACGCGATTCGTCCCGGTGAGCTTCCGTTGTCGTCCGCCAATGTCTCGGCCCGGGACCGATCCCTTCAGGTCGGCGGCGATCCTGGCAATCCGAGCGAATATGTCGAGACGTTCTCGGGCTTCGACTGGCTGCATGCCGCCGATCTGCGCGGATTCCTCAATCTGCGACTCACGAGCCGACCCGAGACGGCCGGATTTCTCGAGTTGATGCCGCGCGAGAACGGCCTCGCGAAGGCCTCACTGGTTTATCGTTTCGAGTCGTGGTTTCCGCTGGATCACGTGGAGATTCTGCTCGACGCGGCTCTGCACAACGCGACTCCGCAAAGCGCGGCAGGCGCTCGCAATGTGCTTTCTCTGACGACGGACGAGACGGAGAAGAGTTGGCCTCTCGAAGTGATCCAGGATTCCGACGGCATCGCAACGTTGCGGCTGGAAGACAAGCAGGCTGTTCACGGCAAACGCGTGTTCTTCGTGCGCCTCATGATGGAACATCCGGAGGGGCGGGCGGGTGTCGCGGCCAATCGTCTCGATCGATTGCGAGTGCGTTGCGTGCACCAGCCACCGTCGCCGGACGCCACGGCCACGCTGGTCACGGACGACAATGACGTATTGAGTTACGAGGACGACTTCCAAACGATGCGTTGGCGGCACTTCGGACAGGTGTCGGCCGCGCATCCATCCCACGGCGGTTTCCGCTTCAGCCATTTCTGGGTGGGCCTGAAAGGCGGGACAGCCACGTCAACGCAACTGATCCAACGGGTCTCCGCGTCGCGGCCGCTCAAGGAACTGACGGTCATCGCCAACAGCTACGCGGACTCGCCGAATCTTGGCGGCAGCATCACCCTGAGCGTCGCTCCCCGGCAGGGTCAACCGCGTTGGACGATTACCTCCCAGGGACAGCATGACGGCCCGTTGACGCTCGTCGTCCCCAAGGCGGAACTGGAGGGGCTGCGTGACTTCGATGTTCACGTGACGTTGTCGAGCAGCAGCGGCGTCGAACAGGGGGAAAAGGCCTGCGCGACATTACAGGGAATCCGAATCCAGGCGAAGTAGCGAACAATAAATGTTGGTCGAGTTTCTCGGCGGATACGCCGGGGATTGGATTACAGACGCTCTCGAAGAAACAACTCGAGGAAACAAACCATGACGGAGTCGACGCCACTCACGCGACGCGAATTCACACTGGCTTGTGGAGCGCTGGCGGCCTCCCCGCTGGCGCGGGCGGACGAGCAGCTCATGGCCCCGCGCAAGCTCGGGACGCTTGTGCTGAACGACGACGGATACGTGTTCCTGAATGTCAGCGACGATCTCGGCCGCGACGATCTCCGCCGCTACCTGCAGAGCTACTGCCAACCCGGTGTCGATACGATCGCCTATTGCGTGGGCGACATGTCCTGGCCCACCCTCTATCCAACGAAAGTCGGAGTCCACTACAAGGACACCAGGCCGGAAAACAACCTCAAATCAATCCGCATCCATCGCAACGTCGACAATTTCGCGTCGGAACCGGGCGGCTACTTTGGCACGGCGATCTCGCTGCTGCACGAGTTGGACAAGACGGCGATCGCCAGCTTTCGCATGAACGACGCCCACTTCACGCAGGTCGACAACCCCAACGTCAGCGAGTTCTGGAAGCAGCATGCCCAGCGGACGCTCGGCGCCGCCTACAGCTACTACGGCGGGTGCCTCAATTACGAGCACGAAGAGGTCCGACAGCACATCTACGAGCGGATCGTTGAGTTCGCTCGGTTGTACCCCGAGATCGACGGCATCGAACTGGACTGCATGCGCTCTCCGTACTTCTTTCCCCCGGACAAGGGTCCGGCGGGCGCGCCGCTGTTTACGGAACTTGTCAAGAAGATCAAGGCCGCGCTGGCCGAACAGGCGCGGCGGCTGAAGCGGCCCGAATATCTGCTGACGGCCAATGTGCCACTCACCCCCGAACTGTCGCTCGTCAGCGGCCTGGATGTCGCCGCGTGGGATCGCGAGGGGCTGTTTCACGCGATCAGCGCCGGCACGTACACCGCCTACATGAACCATCCCATGGAACGTTGGAAGAAAGCGTTACCCAACGGCACGCGGGCATTGGCGTACGTCGGCTGTTCGCCCAACGATGGTCAATACCTTGGACTGGAAGAGTACCGCGCGGCGGCCGCGAATGCCCATGGCGGCGGCGCGGATGGAGTCTACCTGTTCAACTATCCCTGCCTGTTCGAACTGGCGATGCAGAAGGCAAGCGACGTGGGGCGCGTGCCGATGTCGCTCGTCGATCTGACTTCCAACGGTCAGCGCGACTTCAGCCGCGTCGCCCAGGCGTTGAAGGAAATCGGCCGCCCCGAGGCCCTCCAGGGCAAGACGAAACACTACCTGTACTACAACACCCGCGCGCAGGCCTATCGGCATCACGATCCGGACCAGGCGAGTCTCGACCGGTCAAAGCCCGAACAGCGAGTCACCGCCAGCTTCCGCTGCCATGACCAATTCGTCAAAGCGAAATCGATCACGTTGCGATTCAAGCTCGAGAACACCGCGCGGAGCGAACGATTCGCTCTCAAGCTGAACGAGCAGCCGATCCTGGACGAGCAGACCAGCTTGCGCTGTGCGGCCAACGGTCGCGATACGCGGATGCACACCAACACGCTTGGGCCGTTCCTGGAATACGAAGTCCAGCTGAAACCGACCCAACTGAAGTCAGGCGTCAATGAACTCGTAGTCTCCCCGACGAAACTGCGTCCCGACCTGTCGCAGCAAATTCACCTGATGGAATTGGAACTGACCGTGGAGCACACGTAATCGACCATGCCAATCTTCCCGATGAAAGGAACCTGGCAGCGCTGTTGGCTCTGGGGGAAGCGGAGTAAAAGTTTGAACTGGGTGTGTCACACCTCCACCTGCCTGAAAGGAACACGTCAATGACAATTGTGCGAGAATCATGGGAACTCTCCCGCCGCGACTGTTTGCGACTCGGACTGGGGGCCGCATTGGCCGGAGTCGCTCCGGCGCCGCTGCTGGCCCAAGCAGATGCGGCAGCCACGCCGGCCCCCGCGTCCAAGTCGGTTGCCGCCGTGGTCACGATCTACACACACAACTCGCATGCCGACGTGATCCTGACCAAGATCCTGCAAGGCTGGAAGCACGATGGCGGGCCGGGACCGGCGTTGAAATTGGCGTCGGTTTACATCGATCAGCCCGAGGTCAGCGACTTTGGCAAGGAACTCTGTAAGAAACACGGAGTCCCGATCTTCGATACGATTGAGAAGGCAGTGACGGTCAGCGGCAAGTCGATTCCCGTCGATGGCGTGCTCAGCATCGGCGAGCATGGCAACTATCCGCATAACAAGATCGGCCAACAACTGTATCCTCGCCGGCGGTTCATGGAGGAGATCGCAGCCGCCTTCGAGAAACACGGTCGCGTCGTTCCCGTCTTCAACGACAAGCACCTGGGCCCTGTGTGGACCGATGCCAAGTGGATGTACGACCGGGCCCGTGCGCTCAAGATCCCGTACATGGCCGGCTCGTCATTGCCAGTCGGATTTCGGACCGCCGATTTGAAGTTGCCAATGAAGTGCGAGATCGAAGCTGCGGTCGGCATCGCCTATGGCGGCGTGGAGGTGTACGGGTTCCACGCGTTGGAGCTCTACCAGTCCTACATCGAACGCCGTAGCGGGGCCGAACGGGGCGTGAAGGCCGTGCGATTTCTGGAGGGGCCAGCCTTGTGGAAAGCGGTCGACGAGGGCGTCATTTCGCGGGCGGCTCTGGATGCCGCGTTCGCCGCCGTTCCTAAGTC